>JAKSTG010000001.1 GCA_024402695.1 Treponema sp.
CTGTTACAGAGATTTTTTTAGGATCCAGGGCAAGCCACTGTGGACTTGTAAGGAACTCATATGAGAATGCGATAGAATCTTTTTTGAAGTAATCACCGAGAGACCAGTTTCCGAGCATTTCGAAACATGTAAGGTGGCTTGGGTCCCCTACTTCATCGATATCACCGGTACGAACACATTTCTGATAGTCAGTAAGACGAGTTCCGGCTGGATGTGTTTCACCAAGAAGATAAGGAACCAGAGGGTGCATACCCGCTGTTGTAAAAAGAACTGAAGGATCATTTTCAGGAATTAAAGACTGGCCAGAGATTTCTGCATGGCCTTTTGATTTAAAAAACTCAATATATTTTGAGCGTAATTCGTTAGCTGTCATAGAATTCTATTTTATTGCGAAAAGACTAAATTTTCAATATATGGAAAGAAAGTATCTTTTATTCAGGCTGGTTTATAACTGCCGAAAACTGCCAGTTTCTGCCGTCTACAGGGTAACATTCCTTTGGAGTAACCTTTACAGGGGCCAGAATAAGGGTGTCTTCATCTGTAACAACCTTTTCGATAGTCTTTTTCTTCTGTGTTTCTGTAATGATCTTTGTTCCGAAAGTCATTACGTATTCAGAACCCAGCTCAGAATATCCTGAAGAAGGACGAAGCTGGATGACGTTCTCATCACCTACAGAGAAAATCGAATAAATACCTTTTTCTGAATCCTGTCCGGAAGTAACCGAATATCTGTTTCCGTCAAAAGAAAGGGCCGTTCCGTCCAGGGCAGTCCATTTACGCGAAGTGATTTTCTGTGCAAAGCCTGTTTCTTTTACTGCGGCAACACTCTGGGCAAAATTATAGCCTGAAGAAGTTTTCTTGTAGTTTCCGTCCCAAAGGGAACCTTCCGCAATAACCATGTGAACATCATCACGGACTGTAACGCGGATTTCATCTACACCCACAAGCATAATGTCAAAACGGCGGTGAAGGCTGGAAATAATGGAGTTTGTTGTGGTCAGATAGATACCGTTATGGCGGAGTTTTGAATCTTCCCAGTTGTAAACTTCTTCTGTGTCCCCGTTCAGGAAGATGATTTCCTTGTCTGGGTAACTGAAACACAGATAACGGATCGTATTGTCTGTATTCGAAGTCTTGTACCAAAGCCCGTCCATAAAGGCTGCGAAAGTTTCTACAGTTCCGTCCTGGATGCGGGAAAGCTCACGGGCTGCCAGACGGCTTGCAGTTACGGTTGTGCTGCGGTTGAATTCATATTTCTGATTGAAACTGTTCCAGCGGTATTCAGTCTGAATCTGGTTTGTGGCAGATTTCTTTTCGGCCAGTTCTTCAGGAGATTTTCCTGCATTGTCTGAGCTGTAAACCCAAACCGAGAAACTTTCCCCGTTGGAAAGAGCCAGCTCATAGCTGTCTGCACGTTCTGTCTGCTGAATGAATACAGTTCCGTCAGATGCAAAGGATCCTACATTCACAATTTCAGCTTCCAGACCATTTCCCTTGCAGATAAAAATATTCATTACATAATCACCGGAATCCTCTACTCCCTGATAAATAAGGGCCTGTGTGTGGTTTCCGATTACATCCAGATTTGAATATGTGAAAGTACCTGTTTTGGAAATATTTGTTCTGATGTCAGTGATGCGGTTGTAATCCTTTGTTTCAGAATCATAAAGCCCGATTACCAGCCAGAGGTAAGGAGAATCGGCCTTGCGGACTACGATTACCTGGTCTTCGTAAGTATCATTGTCAAAATCGAAAATAAGAGTGCTGATAAGGGTTTCCGAACCGGAAAGAGGAATGAACGAAGTAAAGGTTTCCTGTTCCACAGAAGCTTCTGTTCGTCCTGAATCTGACATTACTTCTTCGGAAAACTTTGGATTTACTATTTTTGCCTGTTTGGTGTTTTCACCTTCAATCCCTGAATTCTTTTTTGAAAAAAAGAAAAATACCCCCAGGGCAGCAGCAGCCAGTACAAAAACAACAGCAATAAACTTCGATTTCATACCATTACTCTATCCTATTTTTCTTATAAAAAACAAGACGATAGTCATAGACAATATATTTATGGTAGATTAAAGTTATGTATACTAGGGGATTTTCCCCATGAAGGAGCTTTTCATGAAAAAGATTATTACATTAGCACTGGCAGCAGTACTGTCTCTTTCAGTGCTTTCCTGTGCCTCAGGCAAGAAAAACAAATCTTCAAAAACTTACCGCCCGGACAGAGTTTTCAACAAAAAAGAAGCGGTAGTTGACAAGAACAAAGTCCCAATGAAGGGAATGAAAGCAACAGAAATCACTCTTGATATGAAAACAGGATGGAACCTGGGTAACTCTCTGGATGCAACCGGAAACGGAATCAACTCAGAAACAAGCTGGAGACAGCCAAAAACAACAAAGGCAATGATCGACGGTCTTGCAAGAACAGGTTTCAAAACAATCCGTATTCCTACAACCTGGCGCAACCACATCATTGACCAGACTTACACAATCGACCCACGCTGGATGGCCCGTGTAAAAGAAATCGTTGACTGGGCAATCGAAGATGATATGTACGTTATCCTGAACGTTCACCACGACAACTTCAACCGCAATGTACCAATGTCTTACCGCGGAGGTTACTACCCTAACGAACTGAACGAAGAAGAATCACTCTGCTTCCTTATCAACGTATGGGGACAGATCGCCCTGGCCTTCAACAACGGCTACGACGAACACCTGGTATTCGAAACTCTGAATGAACCTCGTCTGTGTGGAACTCCATCAGAATGGAACTACTCTTCAGGAAATCCTGACCAGAAAGCAGCACAGCTTATGATCAACAAATTCAATCAGGCAATCGTTGATACAATCCGTGCATCAGGCGGAAACAACGCAAAACGCCTTATCGCAATGCCTGGTTATGCATGTACTGTAGCCGCTCCTCTTTCTCCGGAATTCGTTCTTCCTGAAGATCCAGCCAACAACCTTGGTGTAGCCGTTCACATGTACACACCATACAACTTCGCAATGGATGGAAACGGAACAACAAAATACAATCCAAAAATGGCAAGTGATCTTTCTTACACCTTCAAACAGCTGGAAGCAAAATTTGTTAAGAACGGAGTTGCAGTTTACGTTGGTGAATACGGTGCTGTAAACAAGGAAAATCCTGAAGACCGCAAACAGTGGTTTAACGCCTTCATCCGCCAGGGACTTAAAGCCGGCATTCCAAGTATTCTCTGGGACAACCAGGCTTACGAAAAAGACGGAAACGGTTACACAGAAAAATTCGGATACTACATCCGTAACGAACAGAAATGGTTCGAACCAGAACTTACTGAAGTAATCATCAAAGCAGCAAATCTGGAATAGATTCTGAACATCAGATACGGCAGTTACAAAAAGCCTAACCGCCGCACCTCATAAACAAAAAGGCCGGTTTCGGGAAATCCTGAAACCGGCCTTTTTTTATCAGTTCTTCAAGTAAACTGATTATTCGTTTGTTTCTTTCTTTTCTTCTTTCTTGTTTGGCTTCAGCACTTTTTCGATGATTGTGCGGTTGTCAAGAAGATCGCTCAAAGACTGGTTGTAGTGGATACGTGTAATTACGTTTGCAAACAGACCTGAAACGTTTGTGCTGATGTACCATTCTTTTGTCAGAAGTTCTTCGTGATAAACAGCGTTTGTACCGATGATGCGGTAGAAGAGTCCCTGTTTGTAGGCTTCGTCAAACTGTTCGATGGCGTTGCCTGTAAAGAATGGGAGAGAAATTGCACAGATAACTTTTGTAGCACCCTGATTCTTCAGGAATTCCATGGCTTTCAAAAGTGTTCCACCTGTTCCGAGCATATCGTCGGCCAGGAATGCAACTTTTCCTTTTACATCTCCAAGAAGCTTAACACTCTTGATGTTTGTAGAGTGAGCATCCTGTGTAACTATAGAATAATCACGTTCTTTGTAAATCATTGCCAGAGGCAGCTTAAGACCTGAAGCATAGAACTTGTTGCGGTCAATAGCACCAGTATCAGGTGATACAACTACAACATCTTCTGTTTCACCTGTCAGATCTACGATCTTTGAAAGTTCGCGGATAATCTGGTAGCTGGCATGAAGGTTGTCCAGGTTGAGAGTTGAGAAGGCATTGATAATTTCGCGTGAGTGAATATCAAGTGTGATAATGCGCTGAACTGTCTGCATTTCATAGATGTGTCCAAGAAGACTAGCAGTAAGTCCTTCGCGTCCCTTTCTTTTGTGCTGACGAGCGTATGGGTAAGCTGGAAGTACCAGAGAGATACTTGCGGCGCCTGCCATGCGAACAGCATCAATTGTTACGAGGAGACACATTACGTGATCGTTTACGGAAAAACGACATTTATTTTTTCCGTCGTTCATCAGAATCTCTTCGTGATTTTCTACATCCTGGAAAATATATACATCTTTTCCGCGGATTGTTTCCAGGAGTTCAGTTTTGAACTCACCGTTGGCAAAATACGTAAAGCGTGAATCAACTTTGATTTTTGGCTGTCTGTATTTGTCAGTACTACCTCTTATACAGAGATCAGACGTATGGATGTCGTTTTCCATATTGATTTTCTGTACAAGCTCTTCTTTAGTCAGCTCATAACGCTTTGTCAAAACATCGTTCTTCAGTGTGAAGCGGTGTTTGTACATGTGTTTCAGGTGCGTTATGACTTCATCGGCGAAAGCTTCGCCACCAGGACACGCAACAATCGCAAGACTTGTTGGATCTGTGTAAGGCATAAATACTCCTGGGAAACCTGTCTCTTTTGAAACCAGTTCCCCTTTTGTTTGTGGGATGCCTATATATTATCAAATTTGCGGAAAACACTCTATATATAGTGGCAGGTCTTTTCAATTATCCCAAAAAAAATGAAATAAAACGAAAAATGTAGTATAATATCAGTCGAGATTAAAAATGAAAGATGTAAACGAATCACTTAAAACAATCGACAGATACTGTGAAGAAATGCCTTCCCAGGCAGCTCAGAAAGTTCTGAAAATGACTGCAAAAGCCATTCTGGTGGAAAAATATGCCAAATATATCCCTGAAGAAGCAATGCAGATCATCCGTGCAGAAGCACAGAATCCTTCTGAATCCTTCAGCGTAGAAGACAAAGCTGATTTCAATGTTACAAACCATCCGAAACGTTATCTGAACAAATCCGGAATTGAAGCCATCGACGTAATTGAAATGGTCGTAGAAGGCATTTCCGGTCCGGCAGGTTTTAATGTTGGAACAATGGTAAAATACCTGACCCGTCTTGGAAAGAAAACTGAAGACGTAAAGGAAGAATGGAACAAAGTTCTGTGGTACGCCCAGCGCGCCCTCACAGTTTAAGAAGCGCAAATCTAAAAAAGGAACAGAAAAATGACAGAAGACGTAAAAATCATTGACGACGCAATCCGCCGTGTACCGGATTTCCCAAAACCAGGAATCCTTTTCTACGATATTACAGGCATTCTTGTTCAGCCAAAAGCTTTCAAGTTTGTATTGGACCGCATGTTCGCAATCTACAAAGATACAGACATTGATGCCATTGCCGCAGTAGAATCCCGCGGATTCATTTTTGCAAGTTCACTGGCAGAAAAAATGGGAGTCCCACTTATCCTTATCCGTAAAAAAGGAAAACTGCCTGGAGATACTTTCAGCGCAAAATATGCCCTTGAATACGGCGAAGCCGAAATCGAAGTGCACAAAGCCGATGTAAAACGCGGTTCAAAAGTTCTTGTAATTGATGACCTTATTGCAACAGGCGGAACCCTTCAGGCAACAAAAAAACTGATTGAAATGGGTGGCGGAACAGTCACAGATTTCTTCGGAGTTGTTGGACTTCCTGATCTTAAATACGAAGAAGTTCTTGCTCCTGCAACAGTTACAACCCTGATCAATTACGCAGGAGCATAAAAAAAAAGCGGTCAACTGACCGCTTTTTTTATGTTTTCAAATAATATCTTCAGAGCAAGGCTTTTGCCCAGAATGATTACTTATAACCCCTGAAAACATAATCCGAAAACCAGTCCCAGATTTGAGGGAAACTACAAGCATCCCAAATCCAATTAAAACAACCAGATGTCTCCTAATAGAAGAGCTTACATTAAATAATGATTTTTTTCTTGCATAGGGGCAATTTTAATACTGTATCTCTAAAAACTCCAATATCATATTTCAAAAATATCAATTTTTTATTTCCCCGAAATATGCTATATTTTCCTCATGAAAAAAACTGTTCTTTGCGTGGATATAGGAACAACTTCTCTAAAAACAGCGGTCATTTCAAAAGAAGGACTTCAGACTGCCTTTGCACAGAGCCCCTTCAAAAATCCCGATTCCCGCTATATTTCAAAAGACTGGATTGAACAGTTAAAGAATTGTATAGAAGAAATCAAACCTTTCATAAAAGATGTTGAAGCCGTAAGCATTTCGGGGAATGGACCAACAGTTGTAACAGAAGATAACGCCACTGTACTTTGGAACGCAAAAACAGATGATCTTCAGGCAGAAATAAAGAACACTACCAATTCCCTGTTCCTGCCAAAAATTGCAGCCTTAAGAAAAGCCTATCCTTGTGAATTTGAAAAATCAAAAACCATTTTTTCAGGGCCGGAATACCTGATTTATTTTCTTACAGGGGAAAAGGTTACCATCCTTCCGGAAAGCCGTTATAAAAATGCATACTGGTGCAAAGAACTTCTTGAACTGAACAATATGGATTCCGAAAAATTTCCTCCTTTCAGAAAAATCGGAGAAAACTACGGAACAGTAAATCTGGAAAAGGAAGATTCCGAAAACCTTTATCTGCTTCAGGGACTGCCTGTTTACGGCTGCGGACCTGATTTTATTGCCGCCATGATTGGAACCGGTTGTACAGCTACAGGTGCTTTATGTGACTGCGCAGGTTCCAGCGAAGGTTTCAATCTGTGCATTCCGCTCCCCTTCAAAGATTCCCGTATCCGTCTTCTTCCAAGCGTAACTCCAGGACTCTGGAATGCAGCAGTAATGATTCCCGAAAGCGGAAGACTCCTGTTCAACTACAAGAACAAACTTGAAAAAGAAACTGACAGAACCTGGACTTATCCTGAACTGATTGATTTCTGCTTTGACCACAAAGATTCAGAAGGCCATGAAATTCTTGAGACTCTCCTGAAAATTTCTGAAAATGCCCTTTCCATTCTGAAGGATGTGGCAGAAAAATGCGGAATTGAATTCCCTGACCACATGTTCGTTGCAGGCGGACAGGCAAAAAACAAAAGATGGATGGCAGAAAAAGAAAGACGGCTTGGAATAAAACTGGAAGTAAGTTCCATTCCAGATGCCGAACTTCTTGGTGACTGGAAAGCAGTGAACAACGGACAAAACTGATGAAGATTTATAAAATACCTGAAAACCTAAGAACCCTTATTTTCGACATAGACTCAACCCTTTACACCAGTCCGGCTTACGCCCATGAACAGGTAGACTGCCAGGTAAGACACTTCGCAGAACTAAGAGGCATGACTCATGAAGAAGCCAGAAACCTGGTTGCCGACTTCCGTAAAAAATGGGCTTCTGAACACAACGGACAGAAAATCAGTCTTGGAAACCTGCTTACTTATTTTGATATTCCAATAGAAGAAAGCATTGAATGGAGAAAAACTCTTCTTGAACCTGCCGATTTTCTTTCACGGGATGAAAAACTTATTTCGGCCTTAACTGAGCTGCAGAAAAAATACAGACTTATCTGTGTAACCAACAACCCGGTACTGCCTGCCCGAAAAACTCTGGATGCCGTAGGAGTTTCAGAGTTCTTCCCTGAAATCATCGGGCTTGATACCTGCCACGTATCAAAGCCTCATGAAAAGCCCTTCCTCCTTGCTGCCGAAAAAACTGGCGCAAAACCGGAAGAATGCCTTTCCATCGGTGACCGCTACGACATAGACCTTTCCCTTCCATTAAACCTGGGCATGGGTGGCATCCTCGTTTCCGGCGTCGAAGACGTCTGGAGATTACCGGAAGTGTTATAAACTCAAAAAAATTGGGGTGCCAGAAATCGGCACCCCTTGAATTTGGAAAACTTTGTCTCCGAGTTTTGCTGTTTTTTTGCGCAGCAAAAATGCGAGCCTCTTGCGAGGAAGTATAAACTCAAAAAAATTGGGGTGCCAGAAATCGGCACCCCTTGAATTTGGAAAACTTTCGTCTCCGAGTTTTGCTGTTTTTTTGCGCAGCAAAAATGCGAGCCTCTTGCGAGCAAAGCAAAATCTCGAAAAAAAGAAAAGGCTGTCTATCCAGACAGCCTTTTCTTTTTTAATGACCCAGATGCGATTCGAACGCACTACCTGCCGCTTAGGAGGCGGCCGCTCTATCCAAGTGAGCTACAGGGTCAGAATTATTTTTACAGCAGATTAGAAAAGTCCGCTGATAATTCCATCATCATCTACATCGATGTTTTCTGCTGCAGGAACTTTTGGAAGTCCAGGCATAGTCATGATGTCGCCGGCCAGGATTACAACAAAGCCGGCACCTGCGTAAAGCTGTACATCGCGAACAGGGAATACGAAGTCTTTAGGGGCACCGATAGCTTTTGGATCATGGCTGATTGAACTCTGTGTTTTTGCGATACAGATTGGAAGATTGCCGTAACCTTTGTCTTCGAATTCCTTAAGTTTCTTAAGGCTTGTTCCCTGAAAGTCTACAGAACCTGCACGGTAAATTTCTTTTGCCAGAGTTTCAATTTTTTCTTTGAAAGACATGTGGTCTTCATACATGAAATGGAAATTAGATTCTTCGTCACAGATCTTAACAACAGTTTTTGCGAGTTCTCTAGTTCCCTTTCCTCCGAATTCCCATCCTTCAGAAAGAATTGCCTTTACACCGTATGCTTCACAAAGTTCCTGAAGTTTTGCAACTTCTTTATCTGTATCTGTAATGAATTTGTTTACAGCAACGATTGCTGGAACTCCAAACTTCTTTACGTTTTCGATATGTGTTGCCAGGTTTTCGAAACCTTTTTCAAGGGCAAAAAGATTTTCTTCTGAAAGTTCTGTCTTTGGAACACCACCGTGCATTTTAAGGGCACGGATTGTTGCAACGATCACGACTGCGTTAGGTGCGATTCCAGCAGAACGACATTTAATGTCCATGAATTTTTCAGCACCAAGGTCTGCGGCAAAACCTGCTTCTGTAACAACATAGTCACCGGTAGCAAGAGCAGCCAGTGTAGCATTTACAGAGTTACATCCGTGAGCGATGTTTGCGAAAGGTCCACCGTGAACAAAAGCCGGTGTATGTTCCAGAGTCTGTACCATATTTGGACGGATTGCATCTTTAAGAAGAGCAGCTACGGCGCCTGTACAGTTCAACTGTCCGAAAGTAACATCTTCTTTATTGTCATTCTGTGCAATTACGATGCGTGAAATTCTTTCTTTAAGCTCAGTAATTGATTTTGAAAGACAGATGATTGCCATGATTTCTGATGCAACAGCAATTGTGAAATGATCTTCACGAGGAACACCCTGCATCTTTCCACCCATTCCAATTACAATATTACGAAGTGCACGGTCATTCAGGTCCACACAACGTTTCCATGTAATGGTACGTGGATCAATGTGAAGTGGGTTTCCCTGCTGAAGGTGATTGTCGATGATTGCAGCAATCAGGTTGTTTGCAATTGAGATAGCGTGAAGGTCACCTGTAAAGTGAAGGTTGATGTCTTCCATTGGAACAATCTGTGCGTATCCGCCGCCACAGGCACCACCTTTTACACCGAAACAAGGTCCCAGTGAAGGTTCACGAAGTGCAACAACTGATTTTTCCCCGATTTTACGAAGTCCGTCTGCCAGACCAATAGAAACAGTAGACTTTCCTTCTCCTGCAGGAGTTGGTGTAATGGCAGTAACAAGAATCAGCTTTCCACGCTTTGAAGGATTTGCAGCTTTTTCCTGAAGCTTGCGCAGTGTTGGCATAGTAAGCTTGGCCTTATAATTTCCATAAAGGTCCAGATCTTTTTCTGAAAGCCCGATTTTTTTTGCTACTTCTGTAATAGCAGCCATTTTGTTTTTCTGTGCAATTTCGATATCTGAAAGCATCTGCAAACTCCGTTAAATAAAGTGGTCTATATTATAAAGAAGATTTTAAAAGAAAAAAAGAGTTTGCCCCCGAAGAAGCAAACTCTTGTTCAAGTACTGATTTTGCAAAACTTAAGCTACCATATAGTCTTCAAGACGACGGATGCGTGTTGAATGCTGCATACGGCCGATTGCTGTTTTTTCGATCTGACGGATGCGTTCTTTTGTAAGATTGCATTCTTCCCCTACTTCCTTAAGAGACATAGGTTTCATGCCTGTAAGGCCGTAACGCATACGGATAACCTGGGCTTCGTTAGGTTTAAGGGAATCAACCACAGCGTGAACATCTTCCCTCATATTCTGTTCTTCAGCCAGAGTTTCAGGATCTTTATAAAGATTATCTTCGATGAAGTCTCCCATCTGAGAACCTTCTTTTCCGCCGGCACCTGCAACAGGTGCATCCAGGGATACCATATCGCGGGCAATGTTCAGCATTTCACGAACATGAGCTGCATCCATATCAAGCATAAGTCCGATTTCCTGGATTTCTTCTGTTTCGCTCATCATTCCCTTGATTTCCTTGCGTGCATGTTCAATCTGAACAAGTTCATTTGCACGATTCATAGGAAGACGAATTGCACGGCTCTTTTCGCAGATAGCCTTAAGGATGCTCTGGCGAATCCACCATACAGCGTATGAAATGAAGTGATATCCTTTTGAAACATCATATTTTTCGATTGCAGAAAGAAGACCAATATTGCCTTCACTGATAAGGTCTGTCAGGTCCAGTCCATGATTCTGGTACTTCTTTGCAACATTCACAACAAAACGAAGGTTAGAATTAACCAGACGGTCACGGGCAGCCTTATCTCCAGCCTGTGCCTTTCTGGCAAGTTCACATTCTTCTTCGTAAGACAAAAGAGGAATCTTGTTGATTTCATTAAGGTACATTCCTAAAACATTTTCGTCTCTCATTGCAATACCTGCCTTTCATTAGATTTACACTGAATTTATAGCAAGTTTTATGCCAATTTATAAAATACTGAAATTTCTTCGAAAATAGTTCTTTTACAGGGAAAATATGGCCGGGGTTTGGGGCGGCAGGCCCCAGGAGATGGGGGTGTGTCGAAAACAAGGGTCTTTGAGCCTGCGAAAAGGCACTGTTTGAGACCAGGGGGAAGGCCTTCCCCCTCCAAATCCCGGAAATTCAGACCACTCAGTAAAAAAAGTGTATCATTTTGACCCATTTTTACCTGAGGACGGAAGATTTGTGCCATTTTGTCTTTTTTTATTGCCTTTTTCAGGCTTTTTTATTAAATTTTACACAAAATCATACTTAAATTGCCTGAAATCCCGCATTTTTTCGCCTGATTTCGGAATCATATAGGAGAAAACTCATGAAAATCACACCATTAGCAGACAGAGTTCTGGTAAAAAATGACAAAGCAGAAACAAAAACAGCAAGCGGACTTATTATCCCTGATGCAGCTCAGGAAAAAACAATGACTGCAAAAGTTATCGCTGTAGGCGAAGGAACTTCAGACGTAAAAATGACTGTAAAACCTGGCGACAGAATCATGTACGACAAATACGCTGGAACACAGCTTAAGATTGACGGTGAAGATCACCTGATTCTTAAAATGCACGACATCATCGCTATCGTTGAATAATTTCTTAAAGCAGATTTCTGCTTAAGGGCGCACACATGAAAGTTCTTGTATACAATTACCGCGACTTTGACGAAGATCCATGGTTCAAAAAATATTCTGAAGAACTTGGACTGGAACTTGAAATCTGCCGGGAAACTCCGGCATTTGGAAAGAACACAGATCTGTCAAAAGGCTGCGATGCTTTGAGCATCATCACCACAAAAATTCCCGGTGATATGGTTGAAGAATTCTACAGAAACGGTGTGCGCTATATTTCCACCAGAACCATCGGCTACGACCACATTGACCTGAAAAAATGTAAGGAGCTGGGGATCCAGGTGGGAAACGCAGTCTACGGACCTGAAGGAGTTGCTGATTATACAGTAATGCTTATGCTCATGTGCCTTCGCAAAATGAAGCGCATCATGCAGCGCGCCGAAATAAATGATTTTTCATTGAAAGGCATTCAGGGACGTGAGCTGAAAGATTTTTCTGTAGGTGTAATCGGGACAGGCCGAATCGGTAAAACTGTAATCAAAAACCTTACCGGCTTCGGCTGCAAGATCTACGCTTACGACAAATTCCAGAATGATGAAGTAAAACAGTACGCTGAATATGTGGATTTCGAAACCCTTCTTAAAAACAGCGACATCATCACTCTGCACACTCCCCTTACAGACGAAAACTTCCACCTTCTGAACAAAGAAACAATCTCAAAAATGAAGGACAATTCCGTAATCGTCAACACAGCCCGAGGCGGACTCATTGATTCACAGGCTTTGATCGAAGCTTTGAAAAATGGAAAGCTGGCAGCCTGCGGTCTTGATGTTGTGGAAAATGAATTCGGCATGTACTACAACGACCTGAAGAGCGACATGCTCGATAACGATGCCCTTATGATTCTGCGTTCAATGCCGAATGTAATCGTCACACCTCACATGGCTTTCTACACTGACAATGCAATCCGTGATATGGTAGGAAATTCCTTGAAGAGCATCAAAGCCTGGCGTGACGGAAGCGAAAATCCCTGGCGGGTTCTGTAAGATTTCTTCAGGTTATAGAACTTTTTCCAAAAGATAAAACAAACCTTTTCTCCAGTTTGCTTCTCCGGTTTTTACGAACCCCAGTTTTGCGTACATACGCTGTGAATATGGATTTTCCGAGAACACGTCCAGGCGAAGAGATTCAACGCCCTGTGATTTCAAATCTTCCATAAGGTGGCGCATAACTGAAGTCCCAATCCCTTTATTCTGGAATTCTGGATTAACTACAATTCGGTGAAGAACCCGGAAATTGCTTTCGGGACAGGTCCATTTTGCATAGTTATATGCATCATCATATTCAGAATTGATTACATAGATTGCGGCAATTTTTCCGCTTTCCTCATGAATGACAGAAGTAAGCTCTCCCCTTTTTATGTCTTCTTCAAAATCCTCTCTGGTAGGATAGATTTCATCCCACTGAAAAATATTTTCAGAAATCATTTTTATTCTGGAGGCATCGACAAATGAAAATATTTCATCAAGGTTTGAAAGGGTGGCTTTGCGAAAAATCAGATTCATAAAAAACTTCTCCTTGGGGTTCCCTACATTCTTTCAGCCAGTTCCGTCCAGCGTTCGTATTTCGAATCCAGTTCTGCAGTAAGGGCATTGTACTCTGCAGTAGCCTTTACGATTTCATCCCCTGCTGCAGTTCCGCTTGCCATAAGATTTTCAAGTTCTGTCTTTCTTGCTTCAAGAACAGGAATCTCTCCGTCCAGGGCTTCGAACTCTTTCTGTTCTTTATAGGAAAGTTTTTTCTTTGCAGGTTCCTTATTTTCTTCTACCGGAGCGGACTTTGCTGGAGCAGAAGCCTGGTTTGGTTCAGTTTTATTGTGAAGCTCAGCCTGAAGAGTTTCGCGGTAATCAACATACTCGCTGCACTTTCCGACAAATCCGCTTACACTGCCGTCGTCTTCAAGAATGAAAAGTGAATCAGCAACCTTATCCATGAAGTAACGATCATGGCTTACAATAAGAAGACAGCCCTGATACTGCATGAGGAACTGTTCAAGAATATTCATTGTAAAAATATCGAAATCGTTTGTCGGTTCATCCAGAATGAGGAAGTTTGGATTTGTAAGAAGCAAACGCACCAGGAAAAGACGTTTTCTTTCACCGCCACTTAAAGTGGAAACAGCACAATACTGTATGCGGCCCTCAAAGCCGAACTCTTCAAGGAATTTTTCAGGACGAACGACTGTGCCGTCTTTAAGTTCAACCGCCTGTGCCACTTCCTTAACATATTCCAGAACGGTCATGTTTACATCTGGGAAAACCGGATTCTGGTTGTAATAGCCGAAGAAAGTATTTTCCCCAACAACAACGGTTCCTGTATCAGGTTGGAGTTTTCCTGTAATGATATTAAGGAGAGTTGATTTTCCGCTTCCGTTATCCCCGAAGATTCCGATTTTCTGTCCCTTTGTGAAAATGTAACTGAAATCTTTCAGAACCGCTTCCCTTCTTCCTTCAGGATCAGAAAAGCCTTTTTCAAAAGATTTTCCGACACCATGCAGTTCAAGGACTTTTCCCCCAAGACGACGGCCTTTTACTTCAAAAGTGAAACCTTTATCTGCCTGGAATTTTTCGCGGTTAATAAGCTGTTCATCCCGCTGGATTCTAGCCTTGATTTTAGTTCCGCGGGCACAAGGGCCGCGAAGAAGCCATTCCCTTTCAAAACGGAGAACACTTTCGATGCGGCGTTCTGTGTTGGCTTCGATTTCTGCTTCTTTTTCTTTTTTATCCAGGTATTCGGAATAATTTCCGTGATAAAGCGTAAGCTTGTTTCTGGCAAGTTCATAAATATTGTTGCAGACTGCATCCAGGAAGTAACGGTCGTGGGTTACCATAAGAACAGACTTTTCTGTATCATGCAGATATTTCTGAAGCCAGGTGATTGTTGTAATATCCAAATGGTTTGTAGGTTCGTCTAAAAGAAGAAGCTTAGCGTCTTCTACAAGAACCTGGGCAAGTGCCACCTTCTTTATCATTCCTCCGGAAAGTTCACCCATTTTGCGGTCCAGGTCATGGATTCCCAGTTTTGAAAGGATGGAAGAAATCTGGCTTTCATAAGTCCACAGATCCTTGTCTTCCATAAGTTTATTCAGCTCTTCATAACGTTTTGAAAGCCCCGGTTTATCTGCCAGTTCTTCGCATACCTGTTCATATTCGCGGATGATCTTAAGTTTTTCGCTTTTACTTTTAAAAATATGGTCTCTGATTGAATCTTCTTTTTCAAAGGCAGGATTCTGCGGAAGGAAAGAAACACCGCATTCCCTGTTGAATACAACAGAACCGTCATCCGGCTGTAAAACCCCTGCGATAGTATTCAAAAGTGTAGATTTACCGGTTCCGTTACGACCGATAAGGGCAGCTTTTTCGCCTTCCTGAAGACCGAAAGTTACCCCGCTGAAAAGGTCTTTTTCACGTCCGATTTTTCGCAAATTGTTTACAGTTAGAAGAGTCATGATGCAATATTAAAGGAAAACAGCAAAAAATTAAAGAAAATCATTGTTTTTTGAAATAATATTGCATAAAAAACAGCATTTTTCTTGACATAATATTATATTGGATATAATATTAAAACATAAACAATATAATTCAGAACGTTTTAGAATAGAACAGGAGGATTTATGGCATTCCCCATAAGCGCTTCCCTTCTGGATGCAGTTGTTCTGGCAATTGTTGCTAAAGACGGCGGTTCTTCCTACGGTTATAAGATTACCCAGGACGTCCGCTCAATAATGGATGTTTCAGAAAGCACCCTTTATCCGGTGCTAAGACGACTGCAAAAAGAAGAATGTCTTGAAACTTTTGATCAGGAGTTTCAGGGACGAAACAGACGGTACTACAAGGTTACCGCGAAAGGATTCCAGTTCTTATCTGTTTATCAGAAAGACTGGATTGAATACAGAGACAAATTAAACAATATTCTTATAGGAGAATAAAATGACAAGAGAAGAATATTTGAACGAACTTAGAGGAAGACTTACTTCCCTCACAGATGATGAAAAAACAGAAGCTCTTCAATACTACTCTGACTATTTCGAAGAAGCAGATGACGACCAGAAAGTTATTGGTGAGCTGGGAACTCCTGAAGAAGCTGCTGCAAAAATCATGGAAAACTTTTCAAACGCTCTGGTTGGAACAGAAAAGAAAGACAATAACGATGGCAAAACAGAAACTGTTTACGACAATGACGACAAACTTTGTTTCACTTTCGAAAATGATGTAATCGAATCCTTGGCTCTGGACCTTGGCGCATGTCACGCAGTCGCCATTCCCGGCAACAAATGGATGATCGAAACAAGAGGTATCAGATCAGAATGCTTTACCTGCTATGTTTCCAACAAGACACTTTATGTAAACAGCATCAAAAAGATGAAGGTATTTGATTTCTTCAGCCATGAAAGAAAAAGCCGTATTATTCCACGCATTCTTATTACAGTTCCTGCAAACGTAAACCTGGACAAAGTAAAAATCCAGCTAGGCGCAGGACTTCTTAAGACACAGAAACTGTCTGTTTCAGCAAAGAAAACCATCATCAACATCGGAGCTGGAAACATGATCATCAACGGACTTTCCGGCGAATCAAATGATATCAGATGCGGAATGGGTAACCTTGAAGTAAAAGGCAACCTGACAGGACGCACAAACATTGACTGTGGAATGGGAGCAATCACAATCGATCTTCCTGGAACTCTGGACGACTACTCTTACGACTGCAAAGTTGGACTTGGAGAATTCCGTATCGGGGACCAGAAATATTCCGGAGTACAGACAGTAACACCGGGCAACAAGAAAGAAAACCACATTTCCGTAAACTGCGGAATGGGTTCAGTAAACTGTAAATTAAAATAATTTATCATAAGGAGAAAGAATCATGAAAAAGCTTACAAAATCAAACAATAGAAAAATCTGCGGTGTATGTGGTGGAATCGCAGACTTCTTCGGAATCGATGCAACAATCATCCGTCTGGCAGCAGTAATCCTGATATTCTTCGGAATTGGAGCTGGAATTGTCATTTACTTCGTTGCCGCCCTTATTCTTCCTGAGCCTGAAATGTCAGATGAATCAATAGACAACCTGAAAAGCGCAAACATTTCAGAAGAAGAACACTCAACAAAAACTTCAGGAAGTTCTTCATCACAGGGACATTCAGACGAAGCCTTCAACAGCTATTTTGAAGACGAAAAGAAATAAAACTAAAGTCCATAATTAATCTCCATTTAGGGTCCGGGTATTTCATCCGGACCCTTTCTTCTTTATAATTCTTTACATGTTCAGCGATACACATTTTCATTTTCATCATCTTGTTACAGACAGGGGTCTTAACGGTACGGACATTCTTACCCACATGGCAGCCTCAAACTGTTTTTTTGGCATGGACATAGGAACCAGATGCAATGACCTGGCAGAACGTCAGGAAGCAATGGAAAAAGCCATTTCCGAAATCACAGATCCTGTTGCAGCCGAAAAAGCCCGCAACTTCATTTATTATTCAGCAGGAATCTGGCCAGACGTTGAAGCCATCAAGGACAGATACAATCAGATGAAAATACTGAAGGATGTGATATCCAGCGGAAAAAGAATAGTTGCTGTAGGAGAAGGTGGCATCGACCATCACTGGAATCCTTCGGGAGTTGATGAACGTTCAGAAGAAACTTTCAACTCAGAAATCTATAAAGGAGAACGGGAACTTTTTGAAATGCAGCTGGAACTGGCTAAAGAGCTTAACCTCCCCTACATTGTTCACAGCCGCGATGGCTTTGAAGACACTTTGGACTGCATAAAAAACATCGGTTACAACAACGGAATCATCCACTGCTATAGTTATGGAACAAAAGAGGCCGAAGCCTTCCTGAACCTGGGGTGGTACATCAGTTTTTCTGGAAGCGTAACCTACACAAAAAAATCAAAAATGGAAGAAATGCATGAACTTCTGAACATGGTTCCTGCAGACAGAATTCTCTGTGAAACAGATGCTCCTTACCTGGCTCCTGTTCCTTTCCGCGGGCAGACAAACACACCTTGTCTTGTAGACAATACATACCGTTTTGTTGCAGAACACAGAAACATGTCGCCTTTCGAACTCAGCGACCTGGTAGATTCAAATATCAGAAAAGTTTTCAAAGTCTGAAACCTTGAGTTACATCCACAATCTGAAAAATAAATGAAACAAAAAAAAACGGAACCTGAGGTTCCGTTTTTTTTTGCTACCTGTTTGATACCAGCTTCAGAATGTAAAGCTCAACATATTGGGTCAAAGCTTCTTCTTCTTTTATCTTCTGCATATTAGGAGTTTTTACCAGAGCCTTTGCCAGATTCTTTACTCGTTCTACAGTAAAGGTTGAAGCGGTAAGAGTGTTTATAACCTTACGCATGTAGTCTCTGATAAGAGAGTTTACATCTTCTGTAAGCTGAAGACTTGCCTGGGCCGTAATCATTTTGTTCCACTGCTTACAAAGGAAGTCCAGTTCGCGGTCCAGTGTAGATCCTTCAGTAATGAAATCCTGAACCAGATTTTCAGCCATATCGGCAAGGACATCTTTCTTGGCTTTCTTCTTTCCTTTTGAAGCATTTTTCATTTCTTCAAGTTCAGGAAGTCCGACTTCGCCGTCTACAACATCTTCAAATCCTTTTGCAGTTCCCTTCACTTTCTTTTCAGACTTAGGTTTTTTCTTTCTGTTTGAAAACATTGCACAAATCCATGAAAGAACCGGAATTGTGTACCAGAACGGAAGTCTCATCTTTGCCTGAGCAAGAATATCACTCTGATTCAGCATAAGAATTTCACTGAAAGGAAGCAGTTCATTTCCATGGAATATTCTTCCCCCATCCAGATTATCATCTGCGTTCTTTTCATAAGAAATCAGAGTCATGAAATTTGCATTAAGAAGGGCCCAAAGAACCGGAGCCTGAACACGAATTTCTTCTGCCAGTGCCGCATCAAACTCTTTTGCATGTTTCATTTCTGGAAGAGTTTCGTAATTGTAAAGGCTTTCATACCAGCGGTTTTCAAAAGTCTGTTCAATGGCATTGTGGGCTTCATTACAAAGACGAACAGTCAACGGGATTACCTTATTCTTGTAAATGTAATATTTAGTCCCTGACTCAACCTTAAAAACAAGAAGAGGTGGAAGCTGTCCTTCCGGAGCTTCTCCTGTTTCTTTAATAAGGAAGTTTTTGAAATCCTCTTCGTTATACTGACCGTAAAGATTCTTGCCGTTGTTATCCTTAAACTTCAGCATCTGATCTACAGTGTAAATATAAGGAGGCTTCTTCAAAGTAAAGGCCAGAGTCTTCAGCGCATCCTGCTTCTTCTGAGCAGTCTGCATTTTCTGCTTCAGGTAAACATTGTTGATTTCAGTGATTTCAATAGCCTGAAGAATATTTACATCTTCAATTGTCTTATCCTGAATCTTTTCAAAATCCTGGCGGATAAAATAACAGAGCTGGCTCCAGTAGTAATAATCATCACTGGAAAGAGTGTCTTCAATATTGTCGCTCTGGAATTTATTGTCTACAAAATTCTGGAAAAAGTGCTGGATAATAAGTTCTTTTCCCGGATTGGAACTTCTGAGTTTTTTCAGATAGTAATCATGGAATTCATCTTTTGCCAGAACCCTGCGGATCTTGATTTTTGAAGTTTCCATGAGAACCTTTACAGGAATACAGGCAGGAAGAACCATAGACGGACATTCATGACTGAAATGAACTATATAAAGACACTGTGATTTAGTATCCTGCTTCTCAAGAATTTCCTTAATATAGTCACTGGAATTTTTCTGTTCCAGAACTTCCATTGGAAACATTTTCGGAAGATCAGTTACAACAGGATATGGAATTGATTCATTTTCCAGAATGTCTTTGAAACGTTTGGTGTACTGCGCAGAAATGAAGGCTACAGAAACGATCAGTTTTTTCTTGTCATGGGTTACGATTGATGCAATATGTTTAGCCTGCAGTCCTTCCAGTTCAGCAGTTACTGTAGAAGTTGGATCACCAAGATATTTTACAAGCTCTGCCTGCTCTTCAACGTGATGTTCTGCGTATTTTTTTAGATATGCACAGAATTCAATAAAATCAATAAACGGTGAATTCTGTTTCTCTGCATAAAAACGAATGATATGACTTAAATTTGCACTTGTTCCCATTAAGACTTTTCCCCTTAGCCTTTTAATCATTTTATTTTAACGGATAGAAATGATTTTGTAAAACAATTATACTTTCCTTAAATCTTTTTTATGGAGAATTATATGTATATTACATGTCTTGATATGGAAGGCGTTCTGGTTCCTGAAATCTGGATTGAATTCGCAAACACAACAGGAATCCCTGAACTTAAAAGAACAACCCGTGATGAACCGGATTACGACAAACTGATGAAATACCGCATCAACATCCTGAAAGAACACGGACTGGGACTTAAAGAAATCCAGGAAGTTATTTCAAAAATTGATCCACTTCCTGGCGCAAAAGAATTCATGGATGAACTTCGTGAAAACTGCCAGACAATCATCCTGTCTGACACCTTCGAACAGTTTGCAGGCCCTCTCATGAAAAAACTGGGAATGCCTACAATTTTCTGTAACACACTGGAAGTTGCACCAAACGGCGAAATCACAGGCTACAAAATGCGCTGTGAAAAATCAAAGCTCACAACTGTAAAAGCACTTCAGTCTATGGGTTATGAAACAATCGCTTCTGGAGACAGCTTCAACGACCTGGGAATGATTCAGGCTTCAAAAGCTGGTTTCCTTTTCCGCACAACAGACAAAATCAAAGCAGACTACCCACAGTACCCTGCTTTCACAGAATACTCAGAACTTCTCGCCGCTATTAAGGACGTTATCAAGAACTAAGCTATTCTGATACCACATTTTGTTCCCCGCCCATTTTCTGACCGGGAGTCAGAATGAATCTAAAACAATAAAGCCACCTGCGGAAAACTGCCGGTGGCATTTTTCTTTAACATCATTCTGACGCGAGGAAACAAAATGTGGTTTCAGGGGCATTTGAAGCGCGGCTTTATAGTTTCCTATACGCGCTTCACATGCAGCGCAATATGCGCGTCCCTGATAACCCATTTTGTGACCGGGAGTCAAAATGATTAAAAAAAATAAAGCCACCTGAGATTTCTTCCCAGGTGGCTTTTAATTTTGCCTTACAGCAGCCAAATCCTAGCGCAATACTTTACCTGCGTGCCAGAGTTTTTCCAGATCGTAGAATTCACGAGCCGGTGCCGACATAAGATGAACTACGACAGGTCCGATATCAATCAGATTCCAGTCATCTCCATCAGGAGCCTTGCGGTTTGTCACATGAATTTCCATATCATTGGCTTTAACATAATCTTTTACCTGTTTAGCAAGACCCTGCTGCATAGCAGAACTTGTTACAGTACAGATAACAAAATAATCAGTCCAGCTGTTAAGTTCTGAAATATCAAGAACACGGATATCTGTTCCTTTTCCGTCTTCCAGAAGCTGTCCGATTTCAAGAGCTTTTTCTTCAGTTGTCTTTCCCATTTCCTATTTCGAAGATGAAATAACATAGCGGCCGTTAAAGTCTTTACCAAGAATTACAGTAAAGTCAACGTTGGCCGAACTGTTCTCAACTTCTTCCTCCGTATTAATTTCTTCTTCCTGTATGTTTGTACAGTGTATAAATTCTCCAACCATTTTGGCAATCTCCTGGTTTCCGATATGGTCAATAATGACGGTTTTATCGTAATAACCTGAAGCATTAACCGGACTAAGAACATCATAACTTGCGTTTCTGAAAAGATCAGCGGTGCGACCTGCAAGTCCCTGTTCAGTAGTTCCGTTCTGAATTTCGAGCACATAGATTCGGCTTGTCTGTGTACCCCCGGTAGAAGTCAGCATGTTAGTTGTCTGCTTGATTGCCGTTTTGATGAATGTTCCGTTTTCCTGAGGATAAAGAAGAACCTTACCTTCATTAACACGGTGCATTCCGGTTATGTTCAATTTGATAATGGATTCTGCATCCAGATTACAAATCATTTTAAACAGAGTAAATGTATCATCTGCTTCCAGATTCGACGAGATACTCTCTGTATACTTTCCAAAGTTTTTCTGGTTCAGAACCAGATAGCTCTTATCATGGAAGGCAGTCAACAAGGCTGCCATTACGTTCGCATATCTTTCCTGTTCCGAAGAATCTTCATCATCCGGAAGCTTGTAGGTCAGATACATCATTACTTTGTCCCCGTCCAGGTTTACGGCACCGCTTGGAAGAAGAATACGTTTTCCGTTTTCATCTTCAAAGTCTACCGGTGACGGAATAAAAACTCTTAAGCCGCCAAGAAGATCTGTAAGTTTTTTCATGTCAGAAAGACGAATAACAGAATAGAAAGGAATCTTCATACCAAGAAGATCTGCTACTTCTTTTCTATATGATACAAGTCCTTTCTGTTTATAAACTTCTTCGATGGCATCTACACGTCCAAGAGACTGAAAAATAGCTCCGGTATTTGAAGGAACGTTTACGATGGCTGCTCTCTGTGTAACAGGATAATAAACAAGAACAGAAGAAAAAAGAACACCGCCGTCATCATTTTCAAAAACAAAAAGTTCACGGATAACCTGATCTTCTTCAAGACTTTCAGCAACGTTATCTGTACGAAGTGAAAGAGCAAAGAAAACTGCTGCCCCGATCAGAATTGTAAACATAATAACAAGAAAGATTATTCCTTTCTGTTCATCTCTGATTTTTCTCATTCATCCCCACCCGTTAAATTTTTACCCCAAGTTCTTTCATCATTTTATAGGTATCTTCGTAAATAACATACCCTTTTTTTGTAAGATATTTTGCGCTGGATTCAACTGCAAATGCAAACATTTCGCGTACAGGCTTGGTAAAAAGTTCCCTGATATATTCATCTGAAATGTGATCCCGTCCACGTTCATTTTTATCGGCAATATAAAGAATCATTCCCAAAGGAGGAACTTCAAGAGTTCCTGAAACATGATTTTCGATTGCAGAATAAATTTCCTTATCATCCATATTAAAATGATTTTTCAGGAAAAGGGCACCTGCTTTTCCGTGAAGCAGAGAAAGATTTTTACGTTCATAATCAGAAACTGTATACCCCCCCTCTTCTACCATTTTCATCATCTCAGGTTTAGGAATTTCCTTACAGATGTCATGGGCAATACCGGCAAGGTAAGCTTTCTTCTTGTCATATCCGCAAAGTTCTGCGATCTCAACACACATGTCAGCTACACGAATTGAATGGGCCCATCTTTTTTCTGAAAGATTTTCTTTACAATATTTTTCTACATCTTCTGTAAGTTTATCTATATCCATAATCAAAATACCTTTGAAATATTATTCCACAGGATTCAGTAAAATGCCAAGGGGGAAACTCAGTCCTCCATGTACAGTTTTTTCTGTTTGATATACTCTGCAACCACTTTCGGAACTAGTTTTTCCCAGTCTCCGCCATTTTCTATTAAAACCCGGATTTCAGAGGAAGAAAGTCTCATCTCCGGATTCTGAAGTTCAATAAAAGGATACCCGAAAGTCTCAGGATTAAAACTGGCGGAAAAATCTCCTGTAAAGTTTCCCGACGGAACATTTGCCTTGTTCTGCGAAAGCCCCGAAATCAAATCGCCGGGCTTACGTCTTGCAACAATCAGATCTGCAGTCTCTGCAATGCGCTCCGGATTCCTCCACTTATGGAATTCCGCAGCAGCTTCCTCTCCCAGAATGAAAGCAGGTTTTCCTTTTATTTCGTTCTTATACTTTTCCGAAATATATTCCAGAGTATCGCAGGTATAAGAAACCCCTTCTCTTTCTATTTCACAGGGCTCACAAAGGAAACGACCGCTGCCTTCTTCCTTACAGAAAGCTTCAACCATTTCCAGACGGTCAAAAGCAGTTTCCTTTGAACTGACTCTTTTATGAGGCGGCAAAAAAGCCGGAACAAAAAGGACTCTATCGTATCCGAGTCTTTCACAAGCTTCCCTTGCAATCATCACATGACCGTTATGCAAAGGATTAAAAGTTCCGCCTAAAACTGCAATTTTCATTTTTGCCTTTGTCAAAAACTAGTTTTCCATTCCAGGATACTGAGTTTCGTCTTCTTCCATATCGTCAACGCAAACATCAGCCATGAACGAACTTCCGAAAGCTTCTTCATTCTGCTGGGCAACTGAAAGTTTTTCTTCGTTTCTGTTTACCATTTTAAGAATAGCTTCGCGGGCTTCTTTCATTCCGCGGTTATTCAGTACAGAAATTGGAACACAGATTGTCTCCGGTTCGTTTTTCTGAATTTCCTTGATGATATCAACAGCATTCTGATAAGCGCCTTCCACATCAATCTTGTTGCAGAAAACAATGCGAGGTTTATTCAGAAGTTCTTCAGAATAGTTTGCAAGTTCATTTTTAAGAGTTTCGTAAGCTGTAAAACAGTTTGTACCTTCAAAAGTATCCGAAGCGTCGATCATGAAAATCAAACAGCTTGTGCGGGTAATATGTTTAAGGAACTGATCACCAAGTCCAAGACCTTCGGAGGCGCCTTCAATAATTCCAGGAATATCGGCAATAACAACATCGCTTTCATCATCTACACGAAGAACACCAAGGTTTGGAATCTTTGTTGTGAAAGGATAAGGGGCAACCTTTGGTCTGGCATTTGTGAAAGCAGCCAGCAAAGATGATTTACCTGCGCTTGGGAATCCTACAAGACCGGCATCGGCCATGATCGAAAGTTCAACACGGAGTTTTCTTGTTTCCCCTTCTGTTCCAGGGTGTGCATAACGTGGAGCCTGGTTTGTTGAAGTCTTGAAGTGTACGTTTCCCCATCCGCCTTTACCGCCTTCAAGAAAGAGCATAGGTTCATTTTCTTTTTCGTTAGTAAAGTCATGGATCAGGTCGCCTGTTTCGGCATCCCAGATTGTTGTTCCCGGTGGAAGCGGAACGATAACATCTTCACCGTCTTTTCCATAACGGTTCCATCCCTGTCCGTCACCACCATTCTTTGCTTTGAAACACTGCTTGTGGCGAAGCTTGGAAAGTGTACGCATATTCTTCTTGATAACAAAATAAACGTTACCGCCACGCCCGCCGTCACCGCCGTTAGGACCACCATGAGGAATATATTTTTCGCGGCGGAAAGAAATACATCCGTTACCGCCTTTTCCGCTTCTTACTTCAATAAGTGCTTCGTCTGCAAAACCAAAAGCCATAAGGTTCGCTCCTTATATTAAAATATTTGAAGGAATAATCTTTTTCTCCTGAACACATCAGCTTCCGTTTGAAAAAAAAAGGACTCCCATGGGGCCCCCGTCGCTATGCTCCTTGCCCCATGTACTCTTTTTTTCAAACTCCCGCTTTGTGTTCAACAAAATAAAATCACTTCTTCAAGCATTTTAATCTAAAACTCCCAAACAACCCGTCGCTACGCTCCTTGCCCCATGTACTCAATTTTTTATGCTCGCGTTGTTTGTCTTATTTTAAAAGTCTTTTCTTAAATATTCTAATTCAATGATTTTCTCCCCAAAAAGTTTTCCGGGGACTATAAAAATAAAAGCCCGGCATTTTGTACCGGGCTTCATAAACTGCTGTATTTACAACTTATTCTG
Organism: Treponema sp.; assembly: GCA_024402695.1. Lineage (GTDB taxonomy): Bacteria > Spirochaetota > Spirochaetia > Treponematales > Treponemataceae > Treponema_D. The sequence goes on from JAKSTG010000001.1 coordinate 25,340, forward strand.
CAACTGGAGTTACAGAAATAATTTTGTGGTTGTTTCTTTCTGAGTAAACAACGTTTCCATCTGCTGTAGCAAACAGGCTGTCATCACCAGCTTTCATAACATTGTTTCCAGGGTAGAATTTTGTACCGCGCTGTTTTACGATAATTGAACCAGCTGTTACAAATTCTCCAGCATATTTTTTTACGCCCAGATTCTTTGGATTAGAATCGCGTCCGTTTTTAGCACCGCTTCCGCCTCTAGTTCTTCCCATAATCTAGCTCCTTAGAATTTGATATCTTCAACAGTTACTTTTGTATACTGCTGTCTGTGACCGATGATACGGTGATAGTCTTTCTTTGATTTGTATTTAAGAACGAGAACTTTTTTGTCTTTGAAAGTTTCGCCTACTTTTACTGTAACTTTTGCACCAGAAACGTATGGTGTTCCAACTGTTACTTTGTCGCCATCGCTAACCAGAAGAACTGTATCAATGTCGATTGTTGATCCAACTTCAGCATCAAGCTTGTCTACTGTAAGTACAGCACCTTTTTCTGCTTTGTACTGCTTGCTTTTGAATTCAATAGTTGCGTACATGAATATACCTCTATTAAGTTTTATAAAAAAAATTTAACACATCAAAAAGAAGAGATTTAGGAAAACGGTAATCTTTTATACTTCTCTTGACTGGTGAAAGTGTGACGCAACCGGCGTAAAACGGGGATTAAACGCTTGTCCGTCAAAGACACGATACACGTATCGGAAATAATATCAGAAACGTGTAATCGTGTCTACACTAGATCACTGCTAATTACAAAGTTGCCAGAGTCATATCGATTCTCTTAAGTGATTCTTCAACACCAAGAGCCATAATCGAACCGATAAGTGGTGGTGAAACACGGCTTCCTGTTACAGCCATACGAACAGGCATCATGTAGTCACCAAGTTTAATTCCAAGGCGTTCGCTTTCTGCTTTTGCAAAGTTTTCGGCAGTTTCATGGTCGCTTGTCGGAATCATTTTTACGAAATCCTTTGCACTTTCAAGAACTTCCTTAGTTTTTGCAGCATCAATGCGTTTTGGAACGATTTCTTCTACAGGTGGAACTGTAAGTGGAACGAACATGAAGCGTACCATTTCTGCAGCGTCACACAGGAACTTAAGGCGTTCCTGGATCAGAGGCATAAGATCCATAAGGCGCTGTTTAACATCAGCCTTAGAAAGTCCCATGCTTTCGTCTACACAGTATGGTTCACCGTCTTCGCCCATAGCAACACCAGAGAATTCAGGTCCTACTTTTGGTTTTGGCTGTGGATTTTCAGGGTTGATTTCAAGAGTTGCGTCCCCTGTTCCTGTAATAAATGGAAGAGTCCATTTATAAAGTTCTTCTGCAGAAAGCTGGCGGATATAGTTTCCGTTGTACCATTCCAGTTTCTTGTAGTCGAATACAGCAGGTGCCTTGTTCAGGTGTTCCAGCTTGAAGTTCTGGGCCAGTTCGTCCAGAGTGTACATATCCTGACCGTCAATGTATGAACATCCCAGAAGTGCTACGTAGTTTACGATTGCCTGTGGCAGGTAACCGCGGGCACGGAATTCGTTCAGGGAAGTTGATCCGTGGCGTTTTGAAAGTTTCTTTCCGTCAGAACCGTTTACCATTGGAAGGTGGCAGAATTCAGGATGTTCCCATCCGAAGGAACGGTACATCTGTACGTGGAGAGGAGTTGATGGAATCCATTCCTGAGCACGCATAACGTGGCTTACTTTCATGAAGTGGTCATCAACAATGTTTGCCAGGTGATATGTTGGGAATCCGTCTGATTTAAGCAGAACAGGATCAGGAGAAATGTCTTCATTCTTCCATACAATGTCGCCAAGAAGATGGTCAGCAAATTTTGTTTCGCCTTCCATTGGAACCTTAAGACGGATAACATATGGTTTTCCAGCGTCCAGGTTTGCCTTAACTTCTTCCGGAGTCAGGTGACGGCAGTTGCGGTCATATCCTGGAGCCATTTTGTTTTCTGTCTGGATTTTTCTGATGCGGTCCAGGCGTTCTGCATCACAGAAACAGTAGTAGGCTTCACCCTTTTCTACCAGTTCGTATGCATATTTTTTGTAAAGTTCAAAACGTTCAGACTGAACATAAGGACCGTATTCACCGCCCTTTGAGCCGCCTTCATCCCAGTCGATTCCCAGCCAGCTCATTGTATCGTAAAGGTTCTGAACATATTTTTCGTCATAACGTGTGCGGTCTGTATCTTCCAGACGCAGAATAAATTTTCCGCCCTTTGAACGTGCATAAAGATAGTTAAAAAGTGCAGTTCTTACACCACCGATATGCTGCATACCAGTTGGTGACGGAGCGTAACGTACGCGTACTTCGTTTTCTGCCATAGTAGTACCCCTAAAAAAAAATATTTCGATTTGTGCAAAGCATTATAATAGAAAAAAGAATTTGTTGGAATATAGTTAAGGGGAAAGCCTTCCCCTCGCTCCAGCCGGCAAGCGTCTTCCGCTACCCCTTCTCCTAGGGCTGCCGCCCTAAAACCCGCATACAAAAAATCTCTGATTATAAAATCTTAATTTATGCCTCATTATATAAGGTAGAAAACAATAAAAAACAAAGAAGGAAAACAAAATGAAAAAACTCTCATCAATCTTGCTGGCAGTGCTTAGTACTCTGTTCCTGCTCGCCTCATGCTCGCCGGGTTCCAATTCAGATGCCTGGTCAGATGTTCCTGCAGTAATGGAAATTACTGAAAACGACTTCACTATTAACGGCGGAGGCGACAGCTGGTCATTCTGGCAGCAGAAACTGAATGAAAAGCTTTACGGGAAAAAAGCCACAATTACTTTCTCCTGTGACATGCTCATTGAAAACAGCACCAGCGATACCGGATACCTTATGTGGCAGGTAAACAACCAGGACGGCACTTATCCTAAAATCGCCACATGTCCTTTCAATACATCAGAAGCCGAAAAACTGAAGGACGCAGACGGATATATTTCTGTTTCAGGTAAAGAATCTGTAAAAATTGAAAGCGGTGCCATTTTCTACCTTTCAAATTACAACGAAAATACAGACAAAACTTTCACAAATGCCAATTTCAAGATTACTGTAAAGAATTTCAAGCTTAAAATTGACTATATAGACCAGGTTCCTGTAGGTCTTTCTGAAGATGACTACTGGCTCAATGCTCCTTCCCTTAAAGAAGCTGCCATGAAAGCCGGTTTTGAACACTTCGGTCTGGTACCATCAGCAAATGAACTGCTCAATGACCCGGAAAAACAGCAGGGACTCAAGCGCCACGCCAGTTCAATCACTATGGGAAATGAACTTAAACCAGATTCTTTCTTTGCCATGGGTTGGGGAAATAACACACAGATTCCTAATGTTACAGGAAAAACAAAATTCACAGGTTCAAACGGCAAAGAAATCACAGTTCCTGACACTTTAAACGGATTTTCAACTGTAGACCGTTGTCTTGCAAAAACAAAAGAACTGGGACTCAAAATGCGCGGTCACGTTCTTGTATGGTATTCCCAGACACCAAAAGCTTTCTTCTGCGAAGACTACAATGCAAACAAAGCTTTTGTAAAAGCAGATGAAATGACAGCCCGCCAGGAATGGTATATCAAGACAGTTCTTGAACATGTTTCTGACTGGGAGGCCGAAAATATGCCTGAAGGCGAACACATCATCTACGCCTGGGACGTTGTAAACGAAGCCCTTTCAGACGGTGCCACAACAGGAGCCTTCCTCCGCGCACCGGGAAACTCAAACTGGGCAACAGTATATGGAAAAGAAAACTACGAATACATCATCAATGCCTTCCGTTTTGCAAACAAATATGCCCCGGAAGATGTTCTCCTGGCCTACAACGACTACAACGAATTCGACGGAGCAAAACACCAGGGATACCTGAAGATTCTGGACACTATTCTTGTCCACAAAGATGATGCAGAACTCCCTACCCGTATTGATATTGCAGGCATGCAGAGCCATAACCAGGCTTCATGGCCTAGCGCAAGCACTTACGAAAATGCAATCAAAGCCTTCATTAAAAAAGGACTTGATGTTCAGGTAACAGAACTTGATATTACAGGACCAGCTGCTGACAGCTCTTACCAGACATTCAAGGCTCCTTCAGATGCAGACCAGAAGAAAGCATACAAAGAATACTTCAAGATTTACCGCAAATATGCAAAGAAACCGGGAAGTCACGGAGTTTCTGGCGTTACAATCTGGGGAATCAACGACGAAGATTCTTGGCGTTCTTCAGGGAAACCACTCCTTTTCAGAAAAATAAGCGGAAGATACTACGCAAAACCTTCTTATCACGGAGTTATGGAAGCACTGGAGTAAAATCGATATAATCTTTTCTATTATGGTTAAGATTTTTATTGATGGAAAAGAAGGCACAACTGGCCTTAAAATCTACGAACGCTTTGAAGGCAGAAAAGACATTGAGATCCTTACGATTGATGAAGAAAAACGTAAGGATCCTGCCGAAAAACAGAAGCTTATAAACGCATCCGACATCACATTCCTTTGTCTGCCGGATGCAGCTGCCATTGAATCGGCAAATCTCTGTACAAATCCGGATACAGTAATCATTGACGCATCCACAGCCCACAGAACAAATCCTGACTGGGCTTACGGATTTCCGGAACTGGACAAATCCTTTGAAGAGAAAATCCTAAAATCAAAAAGAATTGCAGTTCCTGGCTGCTATGCTTCAGGATCAATCGCAATTCTTTACCCTCTTGTAAAATCAGGAATCCTTCCAAAAGATTACCCGGTCGTAATCCATGCAGTTTCCGGTTATTCAGGAGCCGGCAAAAAAGCCATTGCACAGTATGAAGATCCTGCCCGCAATCCGGAACTGGATTCTCCACGTCTTTACGCATTGACTCAGCAGCACAAACACCTTCCTGAAATCAAAATCATTTCAGGTCTGGATTACGAACCTGTATTCAATCCTTACGTTTGTGATTATTTCCAGGGAATGACAGTAACAGTAGGACTCCACGCCCGTCTTCTTTCAAAGAAAGTTACTGCAAAGGAAGTTTGGGAAATGTTCCGCGACCACTACGCCACAGACGACAAAACAAAGAATGTTCATGTATGCGGATTCATGGGTGAAGGAACTCTTCCGGAACAGTTCATTCCTGCAAATACTCTTGCAAACACAAACGAAATGCAGATTTTTGTATACGGAAATGATGACAGAATCATGATTACAACCCGTTTTGACAATCTTGGAAAAGGTGCTTCCGGGGCTGCCGTTCAGTGCATGGACCTGCTCTTAGGTGGAAATCACTAAAAATACCCTTGTCAGTGTAATTTATTGTTGTAACAGAACATTTTTATAGGTAAAATGGAGATTATGAAGAAAATTATCCTTTTTGTACTGTCCCTGTTTTTGGGCCTTGCTCTTTACGCACAGTCTGCAGATACAGTAACAGAAATTCTGGACGCCCCTGAAGTAACGGTAGGTCAAATCTGTTACATTTCTGCCAGCGCCCAGGGATTCATCTCCGATGACGCTTCCTTCGAAGATGCCGTAAGAGCACTCTCGGAAAACGGTCAGATTTCAGCTTCGGCAGTTGCCGGAGATTCTGCAACCCTTTCTGACATAGCTGCAGTTTACTCAAAACTCTTCAATGTTGACGGTGGACTGCTCTACAAAGTTTCCAACTGTTCTCCACGCTACGCCTTCAAAAACATGAAAGCACAGGGACTTATTCCAGCTTCCCATGATCCTTCTCAGAAACTTTCAGGACGTGAAGCCTTAAGTCTTTTTACAAAATGCAATATGAAGTTCGGTGAAAATCCGTTCACAGAGGAACTGTAAAATGAAAAGAATAATTTCTGCTTTCCTGACAACAGTTCTTGCCGCTTCTGCACTTGCAGCCTTTGAATGGGGTGGTCTTGCAGATAACACAACTTCTTATGCAAACAATTCCGCACTGACACAGCAGAATGCAGTCTACCTGTGGGGCTCTATTCCACTTTCGGAAGACGGCACTTCTTATATCAAGGCTGAAGGAATGTACAGATTCTCGTACAATTCAAAAGCCGGAGCTGTAACAAACCTGATTGACCTGGATCTTTTGAAATATGCCAACTCAATCAAAATGGGAAACAATACGCTGAATATTTCTGCGGGACGTTTCCAGGTTTCGGATCTTTCTGGAGCAATCTTTGCACAGACTTCAGACGGTGCATACGTAAATTATGTTACTCCTTCATACAACCTTTCGGCTTATGCAGGTTTCACTGGTCTTTTGAACAGCAATGCTGTTACAATGATTGGAGACTCAGGCGTTGATCCGGAAAAGGTTTATTCACTGGCAGACAAATACATTCCTGTTTCTGCAGCTGTGTCTTTGCCTTCCCTCTTCCTGAACCAGACCTTGTCTCTTCAGGCATACGGAATCTTTGACTGTGAAAACTCAGAAAAGACAAACCGCATGTATGCAACAGCAGCCCTTACGGGTCCATTGGCCGCCAAAGTCTTCTATAATGCACTTTCAACATTTGGAACAAACTTTGACGACTTCATGAATTACACAAACATTTCCGTTTCTGTGTTCACAGGTCCTGCCTATATTACAGCAGGTTGTGAATTCGCAAGCGAAAATTATATTGGTTTCACTGCACATCCTGCCTGTTCTACAGCCATGGGTGACATTGAAACAACTGGAATTATAGTTCCTTCAATCTCTTCAAACATTGCTATCAAAAATGATATGATGCTGGCAGCAACAATGAAGGGAATCTTCAGTTCAAAAAGTACAGAATCAACAAAAGGTTTACAGGCAGAAGTCAACTATATTTACAATATCCTTTCGGATGTTCAGATCTCGGCCGGCATTAAGGGATTCAAATCCTTTGATGTAAGTGATCTGGATAAAGTTACAGCCACTTTGAAGCTGGCTCTTTCGTTTTAGGAAGTCTGGAGGAATTAGATGATTGGTATGAAAATGAACAAAAAAATCTTTACAGGGATCCTGATTTCCCTGACCTTTACAGTTTCTGTTTTTGCAAAACCAGCTGAAGTTATTTCAGTAAAGGGGAAAGTCGAAGTTCAGCGCAATGATCAGTGGATTCCACTGGCAGCAGGCGACAAAATCGAAGAAACCGAAACAATCAGTACTGGTTTCCAGTCTGAAGCAAAAATCAGATACAACGATTCAGTCATGCAGCTTGGAGCCCTTTCCCGTGTTACTCTCACAAAACTTTCTTCAAACGCTTCAAAAGATGTTGTAGACGTTTATCTGAACACAGGTGCTGTACGCTCAAAAGTAAACCATTCGGCAGATAAGAAGGTAAGCTACTCTGTAAGAGGTCCTGTTGCAACTGCATCAGTACGCGGAACAGACTTCATTTCCTTTGATGACGGTTCTGTAATCTGTTTCTCTGGAGCAGTAGTACTTACTCCTGCAGGACTGTACGACAATTCAGCCCGCGAAAACTCAAACCTTGATGAAATAGAAGATCCTGCAGACGGCGAAAGCGACGCAGGAACAGATATCAATGATGTTGACCCTAACGCTCCAAAAGGCGGTGTTCTGGTTCTTGGCGGACAGTCAAGCGAAATCAGTTCAGACGGACAGGCTTCTTCAACTTTCGAAAAAGCACGCAAAGATTCACAGAAATCTGGTTCTTCTGTAAAAACTCAGAGCGAATCTGAAGGAATCACAATGGGACAGTCAGGAAACACACAGTCTCAGGCAAGTGATGAAAAGAATGAAGAACAGGCTGAAAAACCTTCAAAAGGTGGAATCAAAGTCAAAGTAGAATGGGAAGACTAAACTTCCGGTTTTCATGAAGAAAAACAGACCTTTCGAAGGTCTGTTTTTTTTTGCTCTTTATGGTAAAATCTCCCCTATGCAGGCACTTTCCGTTCAGAACATTACATTCAAATATCCGCACGCAGAAACAGAAGCTGTAAATGATGTTTCCTTTCAAATAGAAAAAGGAAGCTATACCGTCATTGCAGGCCATAACGGCAGCGGAAAGTCTACTCTGGCAAGAATCCTTTCGGGGCTGGAAACTCCTGATTCCGGAAGCGTTACAGTGGGCCAGGGACTGAAAATCGGAATGGTTTTCCAGAATCCTAAAAATCAGATCATTTCTGGCATTATAAGCCGAGATACTGCCATAGGACCACAGAACGAAGGACTTTCAAAGGCAGAAACAGAACTTCGAGTTATTGAAAGTCTGAACATTACCGGCATGCTGGACCGTTCTGAAAATCCTACCCTTTCCCTTTCCCTGGGACAGACACAAAAAGTGGCTTTGGCAGGCATTATCGCCCTTAGGCCTGAAATCCTTGTTCTGGATGAAGCCATGGCCATGCTGGATGCGGAAAGCCGTCAGGACATCTACAATTTCCTTGATTACTGGCACCAGAACGGAAACACAATTCTCCACATTACCCACGACGAAGATGCCGTAAGAAGAGCCCAGAATGTAATTGCAATGAAGGAAGGCAGAATCGTCTTTACAGGGAAAGTAAGCGACTTTACTCCGGAAGGACACAATCTGGTTCCAGAACTTATTAAAAATCACAAGCACAAAACTTCAGCAGATTCTTCAGACAACACCCCTGCCCTCGTTTTTAACAAGGTTTCATTTTCTTACAACGAAAAATCAAAGGTAAGTGATCTTTCCTTCTCTATCCCAAAAGGAAAAATCACTGCCCTTACAGGACCTTCGGGCAGCGGAAAATCTACAATTCTTGAACTCATGTCGGGACTTCTTTCTCCTGAAAACGGGAAAATCTTAAAGTCAGGAACTACGGCTCTTTGCCAGCAGAATGCACAGGGAGCCCTCTTCGAAGCCTTTGCCGCAGATGATGTTGCCTTTGGTCCAAGAAACCAGGGGAAAAGTGGAAAAGACCTTGTAAAACTTGTAAAAAAATCAATGACTCAGGCTTCCATTCCCTATGAAAAATTCGGAGAACGCCGCAGTTTTGAACTTTCCGGCGGAGAGCAGAGACGACTTGCAATTGCAGGCATAATCGCCCTTGAATCAGATATTGTTCTTTTTGATGAACCAACTGCAGGTCTTGATGAACCGTCCCGCGCAGAAATTCTTTCCTTGCTTGAAACTCTTTGCGAAGAAGGAAAAACAGTGGTTTTCAGCACTCACAGAAAAGACGAAGCCGATTTTGCAGACCACCTTGTTCATATAGTGAACGGCAAACAGGCAGTTCCGGAAACTCCTGATTCCGAAGGACTTTCTGAAACGGAGATTCTTTCATCGGCAGAAACCCTTGCTTCACTCCGTAAAGTTTCTGAAGGCTTCAGTCATAAGACAGAAAAAAACAGCCTTCTTTCTAAAATGCACCCGGCAATCAGGATCCTTCTTTTCCTTGCAGTTTTTGCCGCAAACCTGGCCGCAAGAAGCCTTCTGTTCACCTGCATTATGACTGCCATTGGGTTTATATACTGTCTTTTTGCAAGATTCCCTGCAAAGAAACTTTTTGTGGCCGCACTTAAACTCATTCCATTCCTGGCCCTTTTTTCGATTTTCCAGATCATGTTCCTTCCTGCAAAGGCAGGAGAAACTCTTTACACTTCATGGCGCTTCTTTACTATCAGTCCTTCGAAAATTTTCTTCTGCGTCTGTACTATAGTCAGAACTCTTGGGGCTGTTGCAGAAATCAGCGGATTTTATTATTCAACACCGGAATATGATCTTCTTGATGGACTGGCACTGCTCCTTAAGCCCCTGGCACTTATCCGTATTCCAGTAAGATATTTCATTCTTGTAATCGAAATCATGTTCCGCTTCATTCCTCTTCTGGTGGACGAAGCAGCTTCTATCATTAAAACCCAGAGCATCCGCGGTGGTCTTAAACAGGTAAAAGGAAAACTGGCAAAAGTCCGGGCCATGCTCCCACTTTTTGTTCCTCTTATTGCCCAGACTGTAAAACGAGCAGAAGCCCTTGCAGATGCCCTTACAATCAGAAGTTTCAGGTAGGTCTTTATGAAAAATGATTTTAATTTCTGTCCGAACTGCAAAAGCACAAACATCAAAAATGTTTTGAACCCAAAATCTACAGAAGATAATATTTCTACAAGAAAATGGGTTTGTCCTGACTGTGGCTTTGACTTATACTGCAACATCGCCGCTGCTGTAGGACTGATTCTTTACGATGATGAAAACAACGTTCTTTTTGAGGTCCGCGCAAAAGATCCACGCAAAGGTTTTATCGTGATTCCAGGCGGCTTTGTTGACGCCGATGAACGGGCCGAAGATGCCGTAATCCGCGAAGCCTGGGAAGAAGTGGGCTTGAAAATCTCTGAAGAAGACATTTCCTTTCTTACCACTTTTCCAAATACCTACGAATACAAAAACATTACCTACAAAACCTGCGACATGTTCTTCAGCATAAAACTTCCTGCAGGCCAGACAGTTCCAGAACTGGCCGAAAAACTTACAGCAGAAGAAAGTGAAGTTACAGAAATCCAGGTTCACAAAATCACATCAGAAAATGATATAGAAGCCCTTCCTATAGCTTTCCCTTCAGGAGTAAAAGCTCTCGAAGCCTGGCTCAAAAAAATCTCAAAATAAGGATTTACAATGAATTTTAAAATCACTCTGATTATTATTACTTATATTTTACTTATTGCGGATGTTCTTTCAGCCATACCCCGTTCAAAAAAAATCATGTCCCGGGCAGGCAAACTCATTCTTCCTGTAAAAAACCGGTCAAAAATCTTCTTTATGGGGAATTACCTTTGGGCCCTCTTTCTGCCTTTTATTCTCCTGATTCGAGATTTCCGTCCGGCATACGAAATCATTTTCTGTCTTGTTTCTGTTGCAGGCGCCGAAATGAATACCAGAGACTTCATCACAAAGGGCCAGTATGGTATTTACGAAAACTGTGTTATTGCAAACGGCGTTACCGTTTTCTTTGATGACATAGTTACATTCCCAATCCTGAACCTTCCCGAAGAAGAACAGGAAAAATACGACCATTCAAACCTGGTAGTTGCAACAAAAAGCCGCGGAAACGAAAACCTTATATTCTCGAGCCCGGAAGAATGTAAAAAAGCTACCGAACTTATAAGAAATCTCTCTAAAAAGTAGAAAAAATTCTATATTCTGGAGAGAATTGATTTAAAATCTCATTTTTTTACTTAAAAATCAGCATTTATTTCGCATTTATAATTAAATTTTAATTGACCTCTGTCAAAACTGTGTTAGACTATTATTTATAAGAGAAAACCACTAGGTCGTGTGCCTATGTTCTCTAGAAAAAACATGACATGGACAGGATAGTTTTCCTGTTCGGAGGAAAAAAAGAAATGAAAAAAATCGTATCTATGCTCGCAGCATTCGCAATGGCAGCAGCTCTTCTCGTAAGCTGTTCAAATGGTTCAACAACACCAAAATCAGAACCAGAAGCACCAGCAGTAAATGCTACAACTTACGTATCTTCTTCACAGTGGGCAGAAATTGGTTTTGATGTAACTGGTCTCAAAAGCCTGAACGTAGAATTTGCAGAAATTCCTGCTAATGTTCAGTTCAAGACATATGAGCCAGAAAATTACCCACAGATTGCAGCAAAATCTGCTGTTTGTGAAAATCCAGATGGAAATACAAAAATCACAATTCAGAACAAAGGAGTAAGTGCAACTGTAAAAATTGTAAAAGTAACAGGTACAAAAGCTGACGGCTCTGAAGTTCCTATGGAAATCGATCTTACACAAAACGGAAGCTGGGGATGGGAAAAACAGTAATTTTTTCCTAATCTAATGTAAAACACACGAACTTTTTTGTTCGTGTGTTTTTTTGAAAGCTCTTTTATAAAATCGTATATAGAACTATCATAACCGCTCATTCGAGCGGTCTTTTTTTTACCCATTCCCCTTTCATTCAAAACTAACCTTTACAAAAAAAGGTGCCTGAAGAAACTCTCCAGACACCCAAATATGGAATTTAAAACAGCCCTAAAACTTACTTACTTGCCAACTGCGCCTTCAGTCTTGCAATTTCAGCATCTTTCTCGCTTAATGCAGCATCTTTCGCGCTTAATGCAGCCGCCAAAATTAAATCATCTTTTACTTTCTGCTGAGCAGCACCAGCCTGAACGCCTTCGTTATAGCCGTCATCGTGGAATACTTTCTTTGCTTCTTCTTCATCATATTCAGTCAAACTCATGGCTTTTATCCTTACCACAGGCGTTTAAGCCCCTTTCATTTTCGCCAACTGCGCCTTCAGTCTTGCAATTTCAACATCTTTCTCGCTTAATGCAGCATCTTTCTCGCTCAATGCAGCATCTTTCTCGCACAATGCAGCCGCCAAAATTAAATCATCTTTTACTTTCTGCTGAGCAGCACCAGCCTGAACGCCTTCGTTATAGCCGTCATCGTGGAATACTTTCTTTGCTTCTTCTTCATCATATTCAGTCAAACTCATGGCTTTTATCCTTGCTCTATGGCGCTCAAAATAACCGTTCAAAAGTCGCATACTCACTGCTTTATCAAGAGCTTTTTCAACGGCATCGTTTAAATTAAGTCCCGCAATGCGGTTTTCTTTAATCATATTAACATACTCAACATAACTTTGTAAGGCTTGACAGCTTTCAATAAGCGTTTTATTTTTGCCTTTATTTATATTAAGCATAGTACAAGTCCATTCATATATCTCATCAGAATTTTTTACAGGTACTTCAAATGAATCCGATAATCGAAGGGTTTTCCTTTCTCCTATATCCCTATCTCCATTGTAGAACACTATATAATTCGGAGTTGCAATTTTTATTCTCGATGAAGAATAAATTTTCTGATTATGATAACGGGTACGAAGCAATTCTGCATAATACATAAACCCCCGCAAAGGAAGATTCGGGGAATATGTAGATTGATGTTCATACAATGACATCTGATTATTGAAAATAAAAGAAATATCATTTTTCATTTTCATATAAATGACATCTTCAAGAGTTGTCGATTCAAGATCATCCACATTGGTATAACTGGATCCATTTACCGCATTATAAAGAGATAAAAGCCAGTCCTTATGGTCTGGATCGCTGAATATTGCCCGAAACAAGCGGTCCTTATAATGAAAAGACACATTATTTTCTTCTTTTTTCATATTTATAAAAACTTCCTGGAAAAAAAAATCACTATATATATAGGTGTTTTTTTGAAAAAAAAGGAAAATCAAAAAAAAAAAATATTAAAAAAAAACGGCAGCCTCCGTAGAAACTGCCGCATATATATAATCAGGATGGAGCTTTGCTACAACACCCTGGAAAGAAAAAAGACTCTCGATTGAGAGTCTTTTAAGGAGTGGATTGGAGTTGAACCAACCAATGACGGTTTTGCAGACCGATCCCTTACCGCTTGGGTACCACTCCGAAAGTGTTAATATAATAACTTAAATTAAAACTTATGTCTACCCCTTCCTTTTTTATATTGCATCAAAATACATTTTTTTATAAAATTAGTTACACATAACTAACAAATCTATGAGACATCTTATGACCTTAAAAGATCTTCCTATCGGTAAGTCAGCAATAATAAAATCTGTTGGTGGAACCGGAGAACTCCGGCAACATTTTCTTGACATGGGCCTTATCCCACAGGAAAAAATAATCATGACAAAACATGCACCTATGGGTGATCCTGTTGAAGTAAAAATTCATGACTATGAACTTTCTCTCCGCCTTTCCGACGCAGAACAGATTGAAATAGAAAATCAGGTCTCTGAAACCTGTGATTTCTGTGGCGAAGAACTTTCCCCTGCTGAAAAAAATCACATTCATAAACATGAACACCCGGGACTTGGAGAAGGCGGCAAATTCCATGTAAAAGCAGATGAACATCCTGTTCCTGAAGGAACAAAGCTTACATTTGCCCTTGCAGGAAACCAGAACTGTGGAAAGACAACCCTTTTCAATCAGCTAACAGGAAGCCGTCAGCATGTCGGAAATTTTCCGGGGGTCACTGTTGATAAAAAATCAGGGCAGATAAAAGACAATCCTTTTACAGAAATAACCGACTTACCGGGCATTTATTCCCTGTCTCCTTATACAAGCGAGGAAATTGTAACCCGTAAATTTATCCTGGATGAAAAACCTCTTGGAATAATAAACATTATTGATGCAACAAACATTGAAAGAAACCTTTATCTGACAATGCAGCTTATGACGCTTGAAATCCCTATGGTCCTTGCCCTCAACATGATGGACGAAGTCCATAACAATGGCGGGACAATAAAAATCAATGAATTGGAAAGTCAGCTGGGAATTCCTGTTGTTCCTATTACTGCAAGTAAGAACGAAGGGGTTGATGAACTCCTGAATCACGCCCTTCACGTTGCAAAATTCCAGGAACGTCCTGGGCGCACCGATTACTGCGATCCTCAGGACCATGGTGGAGCGGTTCACAGAGCCCTTCACGGCATCATTCACCTTATTGAAGACCACGCAAAAGAACATAACATTCCGGTTCGCTTTGCCGCCACAAAAATAATTGAAGGTGATGAAGAACTGACCGAATCACTTCAGCTGGACCAGAATGAAAAAGAAATGATTGAACACATCATTATCCAGATGGAACAGGAACGTGGCTTAGACAGAGCCGCCGCCATCGCAGACATGAGATACAGTTTCATAAAGAAAGTAGTTTCCCAGACTGTCATCAAACCAAAAGAAAGCAAGGAACACATACGCAGTCAGAAAATCGACAGCATCCTTACAGGTAAATATACTGCCATGCCGGTCTTCATTCTGATTATGGCAGCCATTTTCTTTCTGACCTTCAATGTAATCGGGCTTGCAGGTCAGAACCTTATGGAAGCCGGAATTGAAAAGCTTACGGAAATTACAGACTCTGCCCTTACCTCTTCTGGCATAAACCCGGTTGTCCGGTCTTTAGTAATAGACGGAATATTTGGTGGAACGGGCGCTGTATTAAGCTTCCTTCCTGTAATCATCACTCTGTTCTTCTTTTTGTCTCTTCTTGAAGATACAGGATATATGGCTCGAATCGCCTTTATCATGGATAAACCTTTAAGAAAGCTTGGACTTTCTGGACGCAGTATCGTTCCTCTTCTTATTGGATTCGGATGTTCCGTTCCTGGAATCATGGCAAGCCGAACACTGCCTTCTGAACGGGACAGAAAGATGACTATTCTTTTGACTCCATTCATGAGCTGTTCGGCAAAACTTCCGGTATATGCTTTCTTCTGTGCAGCTTTCTTCCCGCGCTATGCAGGACTCGTAATGGTAATGCTTTATTTTGGTGGAATTCTAACTGGTATACTGACAGCCCTTATTTACAGAAAAACAATTTTCCGCGGAGACGCTGTTCCTTTCGTTATGGAACTTCCTAATTATCGTCTTCCGGGATTCAAAACAACAATACATCTTCTTTGGGAAAAAGCCCGCGACTTCCTTCAGAAAGCCTTTACAATCATTTTCCTGGCTTCAGTGATTGTTTGGTTCCTTCAGACCTTCGACATTCATTTTTCTATTGTGGAAGATTCCCGCAACAGTATCCTTGCCATGATTTCAGGATTCATCTCTCCAATCTTCAAACCACTTGGATTCAACGACTGGCGTATTTCTACTTCTTTGATTTCTGGATTTGTTGCAAAAGAAAGTGTTGTTTCAACCCTTACAGTCCTGTTCTCAAGTGAGGCAGTACTTTCGGAAATTCTTCCTTTAAGAGCCGCAATACCACTTCTTGTATTCTGCCTCCTCTATACACCTTGTGTAGCCGCCATTGCAGCCACAAAACGTGAACTTGGACACGGATGGGCATTATACATGGTTCTGGGACAGTGTGGCATTGCATGGCTCATTGCCTTTGCAGTCAGACTGATCTGTATGCTTTTAGGAGCGTGAGTAAACTGATAGTTTAGCGTGAAGTTGAAATTTCGTTCCAGCCGGTTACAAGTCTGTCGATTACTGACTGGGCCAGGTTCAGCGACATACGTGCTTTGCTCATGGCAATAGAAACGTCGTGAACATCAAGGCTGTCAGGATCTGTAATCAGCTGCTGTGAAAGATTTGAAACATCCACCTGCTGCTGGTTCATCGAACTCATGGCTTCAATCAGGTAATCCTGAAAAGAAGCACGTGTTTTTGCAATACCGTTTTCGGCGCTTGATGGAATGTCATTAAGAGGTGCTCCGGCAATGTCTGTAAGTTTTGAAACTCCTGTATGTGCCGGATTTGTGCGGGTCATCTGTAACTGACCGAATTCTGCAATTTTCATCTTTTTCCCTACCCGTCTTTCATTTTAATGCCGAAAAGAACCTTCGGCAAGTATTAAACGACTTACTGTCCTATCTGGAGAGCAGCAGAGAACATATCCTTTGCACCGTTGATTACAGTAGCATTGGCTTCGTAAGCACGGGAAGCAGAAATAAGGTTTACCATTTCTTCTACGATGTTTACGTTAGGATATTCAACATAACCCTGATTTGGGCCCGATTTTATTGCATCAGGATGGCTTGGATCATATACCAGGCGTCCCTGAGATGTGTCTTTTTTGATTTCAAGAACTTTTACACCCTTTCCAGGACCATTATCCAGGTCAGAAGGAGTAAAAGGACTTCTCCACTGAGGATTTGCGTCGCTTACAGGAGTAAGAACAACCATTGATTTTTTGAAGGCTCCGCCATCCTGTGTGCGTGTAGTAGAAGCATTTGCGATATTATCAGAAATTACATCAGAACGAAGACGTTCTGCACTCATGCCTGTTGCGGCAATATTAATACTTGTAAACATTCCCATAGTTTATTCCTTTTTCGAAAAGCATTTTTCCGCTGCCGAACAGGAGGTTCGGCTTAACTATGGATGACCTAAAAAATGCTTCTCAAGTTTTCACATAATGCCGAACAGGAGGTTCGGCTAGATTATGGATGACCTAAAAAATGCTTCTCAAGCATTTTTTTTAACGGTCCCCAATCAATCACGGGCCGACCAGCGGCCCCTCTCATTTCTTCATAGCGATATTCATCTGACTGAATTCAAAGTTTGTCAGCTGAGTGAGCAGACGATACTGCATCTGAATCTGCAGGATGTTGTTGGCTTCAACTTCAGCATCAACATTGTTACCGTTGGCTTTGGCTGTTGTGGTGTAGTCCAAAACACGGCGTGGCTGAACATCACGGTAATCGTATGGCTCGTTCAAAGGAATGTGTCGTGAATCTGTGCGGGTAAGCTGGAATCCGTTTCTTGCTTTTTCTTCTGATTCGAAAGCTCTTTTGAGCTCACTTTCGAAGTTTACGGTAGTGCGTTTGAAATTAGGAACTTCCGAGTTAGCCAGGTTGTTTGCAGTAACCTGATAACGCAGCGAAGTGGCATCCATCTCTCTTTGTAATAAATCGATTGATCGTGTAAATGTGTTCATACTCTATTTTTCGGAAAAAAAAGTCCTTAGTTTAGAAGAAATTTGGATTTTTCCCATAAAAATAAAAAATTCTTATAAAATTTAAAAAAATGTTATAAAAAATCACGGGACTTGCGAAAAGCACGTTCTGTAAATATCATATATATAGTATGAATAGTTCAAATCCTACAGTTTTTATCATTGAAGATGTTGAAGAAATGTCTTCTCTTATGTCCATGTACCTTGAAAAGTCAGAAATGAACACAAAGGTTTTTGCAACAGCAGAAGACGCCCTTGCAGACCTTGATAACGGTGCTCTTCCGGACCTTATCATTCTTGATCTTAACCTTCCAGGAATGAGCGGATTTGAATTCCTTAAAAAATTCCGCGAAACAAACGACAAGGCAATTCCTGTTGTGATTGTTTCGGCACGTGATGCTGATGAAGACATCATCCAGGGGCTTGGAATCGGTGCAGACGAGTTTGTTACAAAACCTTTCTCACCTCGTGTTCTTGTGGCACGTGTTCAGGCAAACTTACGCCGTCAAGCATTTACAACTGCAAAAGCCGAAGAAAAACTTACTTTCGGTGAATACACTCTTCTTCTTAATTCCTGCGTTCTTAAAAAAGGAACAGTAAAAATCCCTCTTTCAACAAAGGAATACGAAGTTCTCGAATACATGCTGAAACATGAAAACGAGACCCTTTCACCAGAACAGATCTACAACAATGTTTGGAAAGTTTCATACGGAGATCTTACAGCAGTTGCAGTTTACATCCAGCGCCTGCGTAAAAAGATCGAAAAAGATCCTATGAATCCGGAATTTCTTCAGACAGTTTACCGCAAAGGTTACATGCTGAAAAAATAACATGAAGATTCGATCTCAGTTTTCTATTCTTCTTATTCTCATCATCGCAATTCCTGTTTTCTGTGCACTTTTCTTTCCTGCCTACAATTATTTTACATCTCCTAACCGTGTACTTATTGAAGGCACACAGCAGATAAATAAACGAGCAACAGAAAAACTCAGTGATGAAGACCTGAAAAAAATCAGTGCCTATCTTTCAGGACTTCCACTGGATGTGCAGACTGCAATCTTTTCCGAAACCTTCGAAGTTTTGTCTTCTACTATCCCCGAGTTACAGGCTTCAAATAAATTAAACTATACCCTTTTCTGGAACTTCATCGAAGATTCAAGCAGCGGTTTTTTCTATCAGTTTATTGCCATGGAAACTGAGGCATCTAATGTAATTATTCTAACCCGAGTACCGAAAAACAAAGGATCTATAAACAAAAAATATCACATGGCTAAAAATCTCATTATTTTCCTTTTCCTTCTTGTTGTAGCCTGTGTCATTACTATCACTTTTATTTCAAGAACAATCTTTAACTCAATTGCAGTTATCGAAAAACACATGCAGGATATCGCTGACGGTAACCTGAATGTTAAGATAGAAAACAAACAGAAAAACAAAAACGAAATCACATCAATTACAGATTCCCTGGAACGAATGCGTTATTCTCTGGAAGATGCTCAGACCCGCCAGAATAAATTCATCATGGGAATCAGTCACGACCTTCGTACCCCGGTAGCCATTATCAAAGGCTATACAGAAGCAATTTCTGACGGAATGGTCTCTGAAGAAGAAATGGAAAAAACTCTTTCTCTCATCAGCACAAAAACTTCCCAGCTTGAAACAATGATCAACTCCTTGATTGATTTTATGAAGCTTCAGACAAAAGACTGGCGTGCTAACCTTAAATGTGAATCAATTTCTACTCTCATAAACAATTTTGCCCAGGATGCCTGCATTACAGGAACTGTATTCAAAAGAAACATTACAGCCGATATAAACCTGAAAGATGAAATATGCGTTCCTCTTGATGCTATGCTTGTAAACCGCTGTTTTGAAAACATCCTTATGAACGCAATTCGTTACACAAAAGAAAACGACAAAATTGAAATAGTAGGATTAGAAACAGAAGATTCAGTAAAACTTAAGATTCGTGATGAAGGCGAAGGAATGTCGGAAGAAGACATAAATCACCTCTTTGACCTTTTCTATCGCGGAACCAATTCCCGTCGAGAAGAAGGAATGGGTATCGGTCTTTCCGTTGTAAAAAGCATCATCTGTACCTTCAACTGGGAAATTGATGTAAAAAGCAAGCTTGGTGAAGGAAGTGAATTTACCATCACTATTCCTAAAAATAAAAAAGACTAGAGTTCAAGTTCTGTAAGAAACCGGTTCAAAAAACAGATTCCTTTTTTTCCAAGAGTATAAATTTCATCATCATCTGTAGAATGGATTTCTGAAAGTCCCTGCTCTTTCCATTTTTTCATCTGAAGAACAAAATTTTCCGGAAGTAATTTATTGAACAGCGTTTCGAACCGCTTTCGACTTACCCCTTTTATGGTGCGTAACCCCATCATAAAAAACTCGAAGATTTCGGTTTCTTTATCTAGTTCTTCTGTTTCCTGAGGAATCTTATTCATTGCATCATCCAAATTTCCTTCAAGAGACAAACTGTTCCAGAAATCTGTGTAGCTTTTCAAATCTGAGGAGTTGGTCCATCTAAAGGCCGAACCGTCTTCCCTGTAGATTGTTCCCGTTCCTCCGCTTCCACAGCCTATATAGGACTCATGTTCCCAGTAAGCCATGTTATGAAAACTCACTTTTTCATTACGGCAGAAATTAGAAACCTCGTATTGAGAGAAGCCATTTTTCTCAAGAAAATCGCGGCCCAAAAGCCACATGCTGTCGGCTTTTTCATAATCATAGGAAATAATCCCCTTATCTATCATTTTCCCAAGAGGAGTTTCTTCTTCAATTGTTAAGGCATACAAAGAAATATGATCTGCACCGGATTCAGAAATTATCTTCAAACCTTCAATAAAGGTTTCCTCAATTTCATAAGGCAGTCCTGAAATAAGGTCAAAAGAAAGATCACCTTTCCAGTTTTCCTTAAAACATTTCAAAGCTGACAGAACTTCTGCCCTTCCTGCTCTGCGGTTGCAGACTTCAAGAGATTTATCATTCAAAGACTGAATGCCACAGGAAATTCTTGTAATCCCATTTTCCGCATACATAGTAAGCAGTTTTTCATTAACATCATCAGGATTAACTTCTATGGTGAACTCTTTAACATTGCAGAGCGGAATATGAGAAATAATTTTTTTAAGCTGATTTTCAGAAAGAAGGCTTGGAGTTCCCCCGCCTATATATACTGTTCTTGGACCTTCCTTGTGCTTAAACCGAAAATCCAATTCTTTACAAAGAGCATCTACATAAGAATCTTTTACAGATGAAAAAGGCTTACTGAAAAAATCACAGTAAGCGCATTTTGAAATACAGAAAGGAATGTGAATATATAAAGTCATTACTGTGCGTAAATACGACTTGATTTGAATGGGAAATAACTGAACAAGGCTTTGGCAAGCATTTCCTCTTTTGAGACTGTTCCCCAAAGTCTTGAATCGTCACAGGCTTTGCGATTGTCACCAAGAACGAAATATTCATCATCGCCAAGAACCATTTCATCAAAGTTTCCTTTGACACCAATTTCATTATCCCATGTAGGAGGTGCAGACATAAAAGTAACATTGTACGGACGGTACTTTTTTCTGAGCTGCGCAAATTCGAATTCAGTAAGGAAATGTTTTTCACCGGCAGGTTTTATATACATAACATAGTCACGCATATAAATTGTATCACCTGGAACACCAACAATTCTGCGGAATTTTTCTCTTGTTCCAGGGAAACTGCTTTTCTTGAAAATTGAAAGCTGCTGAGCTGTAAAAAATCTTACAAGTCTGTCTGTAAAGTACGCAAAACCGGAATGTTCTTCCTTAAGCTGAGGCTCAAGAAGAACTATATCCCCGCGTTTTACACCGGAAGTAATTGGAGTAACAAGCACCATAGTTCCTTCGCTCATATCAGGAGTCATGGAAACTGAGTTCTGTTTTACAGGGAAGATAAAGAAATCAACGATTACATTCAAAAAGAGAATGATGAATACAATGTAAAAAATAATCAGGAAGCTTTTCTTATATCTTTCTTTTTTCTGGGTTACAGAATATTTGAATACTTTATTACTCATACAGATATTTTATCACAAAATCTTCTGTAATTACAGAGTCTCAAGAATCCTTTTGAAGGCTGGTTTTGCCTTTCCATCTTTTCCAAAAAGCAAAGGAGCATCACCACGGCCTGGAACAGGGAAATGATTTTTCCAGCTTGTATAATCACTTACACCCCAGAGAATAACATCAGAAAGATTTCCTTTCTTGTTCTGGCGCTTAAAGCATTCAAAAAGTTCGTAGTAGAAATCAGCCTGTTTATTGAGGTTCTCTTCACTCAAAACAAGAGGACTTTTGTCATCATGCTCAAAGAAAGAAACATCAAGTTCTGTAATAAGAACATTTACTCCAAGAGATGCATATTTTTCAATTGTTTCTTCAATGAAATCAATCTTGCTTGTCTGCATATTGATATGTCCCTGAAGTCCAACTGCTGTAACAGGAACTTTCTTTGAAAGAAGATCCTTAACAAAGTCATATTCAGCCTGACGTTTTTCTGCGATTGTTTCCAGATTGTAATCATTAATAACCAGCTCTGCATTTGGATCAGCTTCGCGAGCCCAACGGAATGCCTTTTCAACATAATCAGGTCCCATTACTTCTTTCCAGTAAGAATGATCCTCGCGGGTACGAAGAGCAAAGTTCTTGTCCGAGATAACTTCGTTTACAACATCATAAGAAACGATTCTTCCACGGTAGCGGTCACAAACTGCCTGAATCCATGTCTGAACTCTTTTCTCAACCTGTTCAGGAGAAGCAAAATCTTCCTGTGGAACCTTCCCTTCAAAGAAGGCTTTCATATCAACTTTTGAAGGATCTTTATAGAAAAGCCATGGAGCGCACTGTCCATGCCATACAAAGTTATGCCAGCGGGCGCGAAGATTGTTATCTCTTGCAAAGGTAAAGAACAAATCGGCTTCATCCCAGAAGAAATTATCCGGACCTTTATAAACATTCATCATTTTGCAGCAGTTTTCTGCAACGACTGTATTAAAATGTTTTTTGATTAATTCTGTTTCAAAGTTAGGTTTTGTCAGATCGTATACAGGAACACTTGTTCCAATGTTAAATGATGACTTAAAAGCATCACGAAGTGAAGGAATATCCTTTTCAATTTCGATTCCTTCCATACCGGCAAGGATTTTTTCAAACATTTCTTTTCTATCCATAATTATATTTATAGTCTATGAAGAGATTTTATGCTATAACAATTTTATAGAGTTTTTATAGATTTTATTTGGAGTCTCAGATGTATTATGAAAACCAAACCTTCGAAAATCTGACTATTTCAGATGAAGAGCTTGAAGATTACGAGTTTTATTACTGTACTTTTATCGGTTGCACAATAGAAGACTCAAAAATATATGAATGCCAGTTCACTGAATGTCACTTCAAAAACTGTACAATCAGAAATCCTGACCTGGTCAATTCAATTTCGCTTTTCTGCGATTTTGAAGACTGCAATCTTCTTGGAATTGACTGGAATACAGTTACAGACGAAAACAATGTCTCGCTTCCTTTTTCTAGCTTCAAGGACTGCCTTTTCAGATACAATTCCTTTTTCCGTCTTCCCCTTCTTAAATCTGATTTTTCCAGCTGCAAGATTTTCAGAAGCGACTTCACTGAATGCAACCTGACAAATTCTGATTTCAGCGGTGCCGAACTTTCTGACACTACTTTTTCAAAATGTAATCTTACAAAAGCTGATTTTTCAAATGCGGAAGGTTATCTGGTAGATGCAAAAACCTGCAACCTGAAGGATGCGGCCTTTTCACTCCCTGATGCGGCCAGTCTTCTGACTTCTTTAGGAGTAAAGATAGTATAAAAAAAGCACCCTTTCGGATGCTTTTTTTGTTTAGGATTTTACCTATGCGATGCGAAGCGTCAAGGCACGGTCGCGATGCTCCCTTAAAGCCTTGACGAGGCGTTACGCGATACAACTGGTCAAGACACGCTTCGCTTAAAGTCTTGACTCAGTTGTTTTGCTTAGTTCCAATAAATTGTAACTAAGCAATCATAGAGAATACCATTGCGAAGAGGGCTACTGTTTCACAGAGACCTACAACCATGATGTACTGAGCGAAACCTTTTCCTGTTTCACCAAGAGCATCTGAACCTGCTGCACCGGCTTTTCCCTGAGCAATAGCAGAGAAACACATAGCAAGACCTGATGCAATACCAAGACCAAGGTAGAATCCTGGGTTTTCAGCAGCTTTTCCCTTCATTGAGTTCATAAGAAGGAAACCATAGATTGTCTGTGTAAGTGGAGCACCGGCAAAAACTGTAAGGATGAAAGGAGCAGGTTTGTTATTTACATAACATCTTTTCCAAGCTCCGATAGCAGCCTGACCGGCAATTCCGATACCAATTGCTGAACCAATAGCAGCAATACCCATACATACAGCAGCACCTAACATTCCAAAATCCATAATTTTTCTCCTAGCCCGTTTAGGGCGATTATTTAATATTTATTTATTCAGCCTTTTCACTGAAAGGCTCATATTTGAATCCAGACCATGACATGCCCAAATGAGTTGAGAATTCCAACGTATTCAGACGAACACCATGAACAATAACAGAAAGCAGGTTCAAAATCATATTCAAACCATGACCAAATACCAGAAGAACAATAGCAGCAATAAACAGAATGAAGTGACCAAGCATTGGTCCTGCCATTTCATTTACAGTCTGCGAAATTGCAGCTCCGGCAAGTCCTACAGCCCAAAGACGGATGTAAGAAACGATATCAGAGAATACGTTTACAACACCAAGCAGTACAGAAATAATATTCTTAACGCTTGCCATTACCGATTCACCGATATTTCCTTCATAATTTGCGAAGACAAAGCTGAGAACAAAGCCTACAGCTACCAGTCCAACACAAACCAATCCAACAGGAATGCCACCAATTACTACTCCCAGATTGAAGATAGTTCCATCAACAACCATCATGAGTACAACGTAAAGCATACCCCAAAGCTGAATCATCGAACCGAAATCACCCAAAGCTTTCAGGCTTTTGCGGTTTCTGATCATTGCCTTGATATGAGCAACAGACAGCTGAACCAGAGCCAGTGAGAAACACCAGATCATAAGGAACTTGTCTGTTGTAAGACCTTCAATTCCTGCTCCCTCTTCTACCCAGAATGGAAGCCATGTCATTCCCTTGCTTGCATTTGAAATCTGAGGGATTGAAAGTGCCTTAAGCCAGTCAGGAATATATTTCATATCCAGACCGAACCAGGTACAGGTAACCATACCCCAGATTGCAGTTGCTATTCCAAGAAGGATTGCAAGTGGGAATAATGCAGGATTCTTTTTTCCTTTGATTGTATTAACAATGGAAAGGATTACGAATGCTGCTGTAACCAGAAGTCCATATCCGCCGTCTCCAAAAATCATTCCGAAGAAGATTGTAAAGAACAGCAGGAACCATCCGGAAATGTCGTATTCTGCATAACCAGGAACTGTTCCAAGGAAGTCTGTAAGCGGATAAATCAAACTTACAATCTTGTTGTTCTTAAGCTTGGTAGGAACTTCTTCAGGATTTTCAGGTTCCTGCCAGGCAACAGCCCAGTCATGTGATTTTGCAAAGGCTTTGAATTCTTCAAGATTAAGATCCGGAACGTAACCCTGAATCCATGCAAGGTCATTTGCCTTTGCTTCTTCATCTTTAAGAGTTTCGCGGCCCATACCGGCATTAATGTTTTCGAACTGAATATCATATTCCAGAGTCTTTTTGAAAGACTTAATTGCAGGAAGGAAAACTGCTTTTTCTTCGCGCTTTTTCTGGATTTTTTCCAGTTCTACCTTGCAGGCAACAATTTCTTCCTGAAGTTCAACAGTTGAACAGCGTGGAAGAGGCACTTCGAAAGCTTCCGGAATAAGGTTTTCAGGACGTTCATTCTTATCGGAAACAAGAAGGAAACGGATGATTTTTTTATCATCATTTACTTTTACAGTTTCAATTGTATCTGCAATTTCCTGATATTTATTGGCAGGAACTTCATAAAGTTTCAAACCAATTCCTTTTTCCTTCAGATATTCAAAATCTGCAGGGTTTACGTCGCCCCATTTTGCAAGGCGGTCAATTTCTGCAACATCAGCAGAGATTTCTTCCAGAATCTGCTTCTTGCGGTCTGCTTCGCTTACAATTTCACGGCAAAGCTGAATGATATCTGCATTGGAAATATTAGGTGCAGACTTCTTCTTTCCGCTCTTAGGAAGTTTTACTTCTCCAAGAATAGATTCTGTCACTACTGCGTTATTCAGATATTCTTTATAGACTGCAAGTGTTTCGCTTGAACCTTCAACAGGTACAAGATGAACAAGCCCAAGTTTTCTAAGAGACTTCAGAGCTTCTTCACGTTCACGGTTCAGAACTACAATAGAGACTTTCTGCATTTTTTCAATCATTTGTCAGCCTCCTTGTTTTCTGCCGCTGCCTGCAGCTTTTTCTTTGATATTTTACTTCGGACAACTGCCGCAACCTGTTCATCACCAAGATAAACAGAGATTTTCTTGATATTGGCTTTTGTTTCAGGAATCTTAACTTTTTCAAAAAGATTTACGCGCTGAGTTGTAGTGCGCAGTTCTTTTGAAAGAAGACGAACCTGTTCATCAAGCACTTCGGCTTCCAGATCCAGGGAAAGAGTTTTTTCCATACGATCTGCAGCCATATCAATCCAAAGAGGAGCTTCGTACAAGTCGTAGTCCCCTCTTCCAAAATCGGCACCTTCATAAACCGGAATAGTAACACCGGCAATATTTCCAAAACCTTTCTTAATATTGCGAACTGTTACCATGTCTGGCTTAAATGCATCGGCTTCACCGAATACCGAAATCCATTCTTTGAATTCGGCTTCCAGTTTCACACGCTGCTCACGGACCTCTTTGGCTTTGGCATCAATTGTGCGGATTTCTGTCTGAAGCTGTTGTTTTTTGAGCAAAAGAGTTGGCAGATAGCGCTGGTACATTTTCAGCGCATCTTTCTGAACCTTCTGCTCATTTTTTGTCAGCTTAATCTTTGCCATACATTTATCCTTTTACTGTCACAAACATCTTTCTAAGGCCAGAAAGATTTCTGCAACAATAAAAATTATTCCCCATTACTTATTCCCTATTACTTATTTAGAAGGCCAGTATTTTTCAACCAGAGCTGTTTTAATACCAGTTTCTTTTGGTTCAAAACAGCTTGCCAGGATTTTCCATCCTAAATCCAAAGCATCTTCCAGCTTAATGTTTTTAGAAAGGTCCATCATTTCTTTTTCGAACATTGATCCGTACTGAAGGAGTTTTTCATCCCAGGCACTCATCATAAATCCCATGGATTTCTTTTCCAGAGTATCTTTGTATGAAGAGTAAAGACGAATCATACCATCCATAAGAGCACGGTGGTCATCACGGGTTGATCCGTTTACGTTCTGTTTAAGACGTGAAAGAGATCCGAAAGGTTCAATACGACCACCTTTAAGGTAGTACTGTCCTTCTGTGATGTAACCTGTGTTATCAGGAACCGGGTGAGTAACGTCATCTCCAGGCATTGTTGTAACTGCAAGAACTGTAACTGATCCGGCATTGTCAAAGTCTACGGCTTTTTCATAGCGGGCAGCCAGCTGAGAGTACAGGTCTCCAGGGTAACCACGGTTAGATGGAACCTGCTCCTGTGTAATGGCAACTTCCTTCATTGAGTCGGCAAAGTTTGTCATGTCTGTAAGAAGAACCAGAACATCTTTTCCTTTAAGAGCAAACTGTTCTGCTACTGCCAGAGAAAGATCAGGAATCTTCATACATTCTACAGTTGGGTCAGCAGCTGTGTGCATGAACATAACTGTCTTTGAAAGAGCTCCACCGTCTTCAAGAGTTTTCTTGAAGTAAAGGTAGTCATCGTATTTAAGACCCATACCACCAAGTACGATTACATCAACTTCAGCCTGCATGGCAATGCGGGCCAGAAGCTGGTTGTAAGGTTCACCAGAGATTGAGAAGATTGGAAGTTTCTGAGAAACAACCAGTGTGTTGAACATATCAATCATTGGGATACCTGTACGAATCATACGACGAGCCATGATACGTTTTGAAGGGTTTACTGAAGGACCACCGATTGTAACAAGCGAGTCTGCAAGAGCAGGTCCCTTATCACGTGGTTCTGCAGAACCGTTGAAGATACGTCCAAGAAGATCATCAGAGAAAGAAACTTCCATCTGGTGTCCCAGGAACTTAATGTGGTCCCCTGTTGAAACACCGCGTCCTCCGGCGAAAACCTGGAGAGAAACTGTATCTTCATCAATTTTATTAACTTCGGCAAGTGATTTTCCGAAGCGTGTTTCGATTTCGGCAAGTTCACCGTAAGCAACACCTGTTGCTTTTACAGTGATAACACTACCAGTGATGGATTCAATTTTGCTGTATACTTTACCCATAATTATTCACCATCCTTAAGTACTGCTTTTGCTTCGGCAGAAAGAGTTCCTTTCTTTGAAGCATAGTGTTCTTCAATTGATTTTTCTGTTGCCTTGAATTCTTTGCTGTTCCACTTTGTGTAGTTCCAGTCAATGAACATCTGGCGCATATCGTTGAAGTAGTTACGGGCTTCGTCTTTGTCTTTAAGTTCGTAATCAGATCCAAGAACCTGAACAACCTTATTGAAAAGATACTGCTGACGTTCTACTGAACAGGCTGCATCAACTTCATCAAAAGAGTTCTGCTGGAAGTAAACTGAATCCAGGAATTCACTCTTCATATAAAGTACGAAGTCTTCTGTTGTAGTTCCTTCTTCACCGATAACTTTCATCATGTTGTTTACTTCAACACCGGCTTTAAAGATACGGCGTGCATAATCAACTTTTGAATCTGTAATAACAGAATTGTATTTAGACCAAGATGTGATTGGTTCAATTGCAGGATATTTACGTGCATCTGAACGTTCACGTGAAAGACCATGGAATGAACCAACAACTTTAAGAGTTGCCTGTGTAACTGGTTCTTCGAAGTTACCACCGGCTGGAGAAACTGTACCACCAATTGTTACAGAACCGAAGTTTCCGTCACGGAGTTTTACATAACCTGCGCGTTCGTAGAAGGCAGCGATATAAGATTCCAGGTAAGCTGGGAATGCTTCTTCTCCAGGGATTTCTTCCAGACGCCCAGACATTTCACGGAGAGCCTGTGCCCAGCGGGATGTTGAGTCTGCAAGAAGAAGAACGTGAAGACCCATCTGGCGGTAATATTCAGCCAGTGTTACCGATGTATAAACCGAAGCTTCGCGGGAAGCAACAGGCATTGAAGAAGTGTTACAAATGATGATTGTACGCTTCATCAGAGATTCACCGGTGCGAGGGTCTTTAAGTTCAGGGAATTCTTTAATTGTTTCTACAACTTCACCGGCACGTTCACCACAAGCGGCGATGATTACAACGTCAACGTCGGCATTACGTGATGTAGTGTGCTGAAGAACAGTTTTACCGGCACCGAAAGGTCCTGGGATACAGTATGTACCACCCTTTGAAACAGGGAAGAAAGTATCGATAAGACGAACCTGTGTAACCATTGGTTCACTTGGAGCCAGACGTTCTGCGTAACAGTCAACTGCACGCTTTACAGGCCATCTGAACACCATTGTAAGTTTGTGGTCTTTTCCTTTTTCGTCTGTAACAACAGCCATTACTTCTTCGATTGTGTAGCTTCCGGCTTTTGTTACTTTCTTTACTTTAAGGATTCCATAAAGATCAAATGGAACCAGGATTTTATGTGTGAATGGTCCTTCAGGAACAGTACCGATTGCATCACCGCGCATAAGAGTGTCGCCAACTTTTACTGTTGGAGTCCAGTCCCATTTTACATCGCGTGGAAGTGAGTCAACGTAAACACCTTTTTCCAGGAAGAAACCTGCTTTTTCAGCAACAAGAGGAAGAGGATTCTGAAGTCCGTCAAAAACCTGTCCAAGAAGACCAGGTCCAAGTTCAGCAGAAAGAAGATCACCTGTAAGTTCAATCTTGTCGCCTTTCTTGATACCCTGAGTCATTTCGTAGATCTGCATCTGGGCTTTGTTTCCGCGGATACGGATTACTTCACCCTTCAGTTTTGTGCCATCTACAATTACATAGCCAACTTCGTTCATGGCAACGTTACCTTCGAATTCGATTGTAACCATGTTACCGTTGATGCCGACTACTTTTGCTTTTGTATCCGTCATTTATATCTCCAATATATTACTATTTTAGTCCTGTCCCAGAATTGAATTGTAAATCTGATGATAAGAAGTAATTCCCTTTTCACCGTCAAACTGTTTCATTCTGGAAACCAGCATTAATCTGATTCCGTATGCATAAACTGCATCAGTTGAAAAATTATCAATCGGGGTAATCTCATCCAGAAGCTTCAGTCTGTATTCATACAGGTACTCTTCGGCCGAAAGAGGACTGTCCATTCCGACTGCGGTTCTAGCTGCCTGCTGAATATCTGCAGTACAACTTCCCGGCAGAGTAAAAGACTCCTTTTTCATTTTCTGGGCACGAATCTGTGCAAGAGCCAGACGCAAATCTCTTTCTTTCTGATACCAGGTATTCAAAAATGCAGATCCTGTATCGGCCTCCTCCCGTGGAGGAACCAGTGACAGACCTGAAAGAACTTTCTTTTCACTTTCAGTCATGTAACGTGAACAAAGTTCCTTGAAAGAAGATTCGGTAATTGGCATGGCGCTTTTTTCACCGATATTCCCAAGAGATGGCAGCTGTGATACCAAAAAATAATATGCAGCCACTATTTATTCTCCAGCTTCTTCAGTTTTAAGAGCAGCTTCCTTAAGAAGTCCTGCTACTTTTGGATTCAGATACAGTGCAAAGAGTTCGGCAACAGATTCTGCTGAGTAATCGTAGAATGCAGCACCATTTTTAACACCAACTCTGAAACCTGCAGAGATTGTTTTATCAGGTTTAATTTCAAGACCTTTTTTGATTTCAGCTTTAAGTGAAGTCTTAAATGCTGATTCAAGTTTTTTAAGATCTTTTTCTGCCAGAAGAACTGAAAGTTCAGAAGCATCGGTTTCTTTTGCCCATGCTTTTACTGTTTCAGGCACAAGTTTCTTAAGAACATCTTCTGTAACAGCCTTCTGTGTTTCTGTCTGAATAATTCCATCCAAAGTTGCAACAATAGAGTCTTTGAATGAAAGAAGAAGGTTACGGCTTGCCTGCATAACAGCTTCTTCGCTGGATTTTTCCATGCGGGCAGTTTCTTTCTTTGCATCTTTGAGGATAGCGGCAGCTTTTTCTTCAGCATCCTTAACGATTGCAGCAGCCTTTTTTTCGGCATCCGCAATGATTTTGGCAGCTTCTTTTTCGCTTGCAGCTACACCATCTTTTTTGATTTTATCAATCAGTTCCTGTAATTGAACATCCATTATGAACCTCACAATATATAGTGTCGCTAATATTCTTCTATAATAATTCAAAAAAGGGGAATTTTCAAAAGAAATCTCCAATATATGAAGAAAATAAGAAAAAATTGAAGTTTCTACAAAAAAAAACGGGACTTTTTGGAGTCCCGCTTCATTATCACATAACCTTATTCAAAGGTATAAACTGTCTTTGCCTTGTACTTCTGACCAGGCTGAAGAATACAGCTTGGGAAGTCCTTTTTATTAGGTGTATCAGGGAAAGCCTGAGTTTCAAGACAGAAAGCATCATGGCGGGCGTATGTTACTCCGTTTTTACCGAGAATTCCGCCGATATAGTTGCCTGTATAGAACTGGCAGCCTTCCAGGTTAGTAGAAACTGTCATTTTGATGCCTGTTTCAGGTGACATTACTTCACCGAACTTAACAACCTTGTTTTCATCCAGAGGATTTGCACATCCGCCCTTTACATAGGCCTGTGTAACGTAACAGTGGTCGTATCCTACTCCAACATCCTTAATATCTTTACCGATTTTCTTTTCTTTGTTGAAATCGAAGGCAGTTCCCTTTACATCAACGAATTTTCCGTTAGGAATCAGCTTTGAATCTACATCCAGAATGTATTTTGAGTAGAATTTTGCAGTGTGGTCTTCGATTGTACCCTTTCCAGACAGGTTGAAGTAAGCATGGTTAGTAAGGTTGATTGGAGTTGCCTTGTCTGTTTCTGCAGTATATTTACATGTAAGGTTATTATCTTCATCAAGGAGATATGCAATTTCAATTTTACAGTTTCCAGGGAAGCCCTGTTCTCCGTCAGGTGAAACGCGTGTGAATTTAACACCTACCTGTTTTTTTGTTTCAACAGCCTTTCCAGTCCACATCATTTTGTCGTATCCATCAAAACCACCGTGGAGAGTGTTTGGACCGTCATTTTTATCAAGAGGATATTTTACATCATTCAGTGTGAAAGATGCTTTTCCGATTCTGTTGGCGAAACGGCCTACAATGGCACCGAAACAGAATTTTGTATTCAGATAGCCTTCAAGTGTAGAAAAACCGAGAAGACAGTCTGTTTTTTTACCGTTTTTGTTTGTTACAACAATGCTTGTAAGAGTACATCCGTAATCTGTTACAGAGAAACTCATTTTGTCATTTGAAACAGTCCAAAGATTAACTTTTGTTCCGTCGCAAAGCACACCCCATTTGTTTTTAGTTACTTTCATATAAACCTCACTATTTATATTTTAACTCAAATCTATAATAAACTGAACTTCTACTTCAGAAAGATTCAGTTTGGATGCTATTTCAGAAACATCAAATCCGTTATTGAACAGTTCCATAACCTGTTCATTGATTGATTTCTTGGGAGTGATTTTAGGAATTACCTGAGCGCCTTCGTCTGAAGCAGGAGTTTCATCAAGGACTCTTGTAGAAATCATTGGAACTTCCTTGTAGGCGGCACCGGAAGACGTAACAAAGACTTCATCTTTTGGAACAATAGGTGTCACACCGGAAGAGGACATGGAATCAAAAAGATCTCCCTGCCCGTCCTTGTTTTCGTTCTTTTTTACAGAATATACAGCATTTGGATCAACAAAGACCTGTTTTGCCGGCTGACGAATAGGCTGCTGAACTGTCTGGTTTACAGTCTGCTGGAACTGAAGCATCCCTGCTTCACGGCTCAAAAGTTCAATTCTTTTATTGATTTCATCAACTTTTCTTTCGGCTGCAATTTTTGACTGTTCCAGTTTCTGGATAGTCTCGTTCACCAGGTTTACGCTGGTCATTGTATTTTTCTGCATGCTGCTCAAAAGACGGTTCATGCCGTCTCTTGCTTTATCGATCATACCGTCAGGAGAAAAAATCTTATGGAATCTGATACCGAAGATAATCCACATGATGATGTTAAATACACAGAGTGCTGCTACAAGATAAACCACAAGAATTACCCCACAATATCAATAATTGAACCGAGATATTTCGGTCCCATTGAGACAGAATTACCTGAACCGTTTTCTTCCGGTTCATTGCTGTCCTGTTCCCCGGATTTTTTTCCGGATGCAAAGCCTCCTGAAGAGCCTCCGCTTTTTTCGTTATCTACTTTAGTATTCTGGGCCTTGTCATCTGTTGCGCTGTGAACACGTTTTGAATTTTCCAGATTATTCTGAACAACAGTTGTCTGCTGCATGATAGATTCAGAAAGCTGGGCAGCCTGGGCATTACCGGCCATTTTAGAGACATTGGCACTCTGGGCATACATTACCTGGAGATCAATTGGTTGAATACCCATTCATTTCCTCCTGGCTCAGAGAAGGCGGTTCGTAGTTTCCTCGCTTAATAAAGCTTCTGTCGTAGTAGAATGTAACGCCTTTTACATCATTTTTTACTTCATCAAGAACATCGCGTACATAAACTTTTACGCCGGCATATACAGTGCCTTCACACTTAACTTTTCCGACTGCTTTAAGTTCGCGCAGGTGATCCTGAATCTTTTCGATCTGTTTTGTAAGGTCATCTGTCTGTGCAATGATTTCATCATGACGCTTTTTGAGTTTGATAAGGTTTTCCTGTTTTTCCTGAGAAATATTGCGTCTGATGTTCTTGAGCTGCTCAAGAGTTGCAATGTCCAGATCAAGACTTTCAAGTTCTTTAGACAGTGCTGCCATTTCATCCTGGTAATTTTCCAGGGTCTTCTTTGCACGAGGGTCAATACCAACGTTAAGAACAGTTTCTGTACCACCACCAGGAGAACCGATGTTTCTTGCACAGATTTCCTCTGTTGCAAAAAGATGACCACCGGTGATCTGTGCTTTTTTACCGCGAAGAATAATATTCTTCATGGCTGTAACTTCAGAGTTCATGATACTGTCATAAACGATGATATTGTTTTCAACTTCAACATGGGCAGCCTGAATAAACTTCGCCCAAAGAGATTTACCGGCTCTGATGTATCCTTCACCACGACCGAATACACCCTGGCGGATTGTAACGTCACCGTCGGCTTCAATACGGCTGTTTCCGACAGAACCGTTGATCTCAATACTTCCAGATGCCTTAACATTGTAACCGTCATCAACTGAACCTTTAACAATAACGCTTCCAAGGAAGGTAATGTTACCGGTTTTAATATTAACTGCATCAAGATATTTAACAGGCTCAACAGTAATTTTACCGTTAACCAGCATAACTTCACCGTCACAGTCTGCAACGATTGTTACACCGTCTTTATCAAAGTGAGTGTTGGCCCCAAGATTAACCTGAATGTCTCTTCCGTTCTTTGCTTCCAGATAACGTCCGCAAATTGTTTTTCCACCCTTTCCTCTTTCAGGAGGAATCTTAGTGGCAAGTGCCTGACCGGCAACAACGTTCTGGATCTGGTTAAGTTCCTTAAAGTCGATGTTTCCATCTTCAGATTCTTTAGCGCGGAGTTTTTTAGGATCTGTTTCGAAGTTATAGGCAATGTAAGCATCGTTTCCATTAACAGGAAGAACAGCTGCGGCAACTTCGTAAGGAATACCGTAAACAGGATTATCAACAAATTCGTTGATCTTATTTTCATCAATTCCGGCAAGAACACCCTGTTGCTTAAGAAGACGAACGATATTTTCTGCAGAAGCTTCGGCACCGCTTGCTCCAGGAGCAGAAACAGTGATTGTTGCCTGCATTTCATCTTTTGAAATATCAACTGAAATAAGGGCATCGCCGGCAGGTATATGTTTGAAATCTCCGATTGCGATGTATTCGCCGTCGGTTCCGTTCTTTGCATATTTCTTAATAAGATCTTCGTCCAAAGCCAGTGTATCTGAACGCTGACCTTCCATCATGATTTCCTTATAGTCTACAGGAGAACCCTTTCCTACAGGAGGAATAACTTTAAGCATGATGCGTGAACTGAAGTGACGGATATAGAACATTCCGTCTGTATCTTTGACTTCGATTGCTTCTTCCATATAAGAAGATGCAAAAAGATCGTCTGAGGCAAGTTTAGCTTCTTTTTTGATTGTTTCAGGATTCTGGTAGATTCTAAGGAACCATGGCTTCTTTCCGAATCCAAGAAGACCGTCGTTTCCTTTTTCCAGAACCTCATATTGCAGGTCGATTACCTTTGCATCAAGCTGAACAGCTGCATCCTGCAATGCATCGTCAATAGTATCACCACGAACTTCAACACTGTGAAGAAGTTTGTCCACTTCGAGACGTTTCTGCATTTCCTCACGGAGAACTTCAAGTGAGACCATAACCTTCCTAAATAATTCCTCTGCGGATATTTGTAAGTTTTGCACGCAGTCTCAGGTTTGCTTTTGTATGAAGCTGAGAAATGCGAGATTCGCTGACCTGAAGAACTTCACCAATTTCTTTGAAAGTAAGGTCTTCGTGATAGTAAAGTACAATTACCATTTTTTCTTTTTCAGGAAGTTCCTGAATAGCTTCGGCAATTACTTTTTTGATTTCTTCTCTTTCGGCAATCTTATCAGGTTCGAGACTTGATGGAGCTTCGATGTTGTCACCAATGGCAACATTGTCTCCGTCATCACCTGAATACCATACATCATTCAAAGAAAGAACGCTTGTTCCACTAACCTTCATGATTGTACGGTGGTATTCGTCTTCAGACATCTGAAGGGAATCTGCAATTTCAGAATCTGTTGCAGAACGTCCCAGTTTTGATTCAAGGGAAACAATAGCGTCTTCAATTTCGCGAGACTTCTGACGGATACTGCGAGGTACCCAGTCCAGCTGGCGGAGTTCATCAAAAATTGCACCGCGGATACGAGTTACAGCGTAGGTTTTAAACTTTACGTTTTTTATAGGATCATATTTTTCAATTGCATCCAGCAGGCCGAACTGACCGAATCCAACAAGGTCGTCATATTCAACGCAGTTTGGCATACCTACAGAAACTTTTCCGGCAACATATTTTACCAGAGGCATATACTGTCTGATAAACTTGTCGCGAAGAGCAGGATCCTGAGTTTTGCGGTACTGAGTCCAAAGAAGATCTTCTTCTTTTGTATCATTAACTGAGTTTTCTTCAACTTCTGCCATATCACTCACCATAACTAAATGAAAACATTTTTAACTATGATTCATTCGATAAAATTGTACTAATTGCCTTTGCCATAAGCGGGGCATCTTGAATAACGGTTTCATCCGCTGCTTTTCTGCTGACTCCGCTTAAGGCAAAATCAGATTCCGTATTCACTCCACTCTCTCCATAAGAAGAACCTGACGGAGCGGAATCAAGGTCTCCCATATCTTCCATTGAAGGAAGAACATCCAGGTCTTCATCTTCTGCGGTGAAGGTCCTGTCCGATGATGATGGTGCAGGTTTCTGCACCGAAGTTTCACTTTTTCCAGCAGGTGTTCCCGGCTGAACTGATTCTTTTCCGGAAACATTGTAAAGTGTCTCCAGATTTCTTACGGGTACAAACTGTTTTTCCGTATCAGTTTGAGATCCGGAAAAATCACTCAGCTGTGCTCCGCCTTCTGTTGTTGCTGCAGTTTTGTTTGCAGCTTTCACAGCATCTGCTCTTGAATAGGCAGCCTGTGCCTGAGCCGGTGCCGCAGAAACCTGACGAACATCGTCTGGTGTAAGCATGCTTCGACCGGAGCTTACAATATACTGACCTGTAACTTCGTCCGAAGGAAGATCCTCATCACGAACTACAAGATCAACTGCCTGACCTTTACGGTCACCGGAACCAGTTTTCTCACCTGAATCCCCTGCTCCTAAAGACTGCGAATCGCCGTCCACAGAAAGGAACTTACGGTTCAGGATTGATACTCCGAATCCAAGGCCTGCAAAAACCACTGCAAATAACAGTGCAAAAAGAATTGTCCTGCCTGCACCGGCTCCGGAGAAAATACTGCATATAAGGGAAAGAAGAAAGCCACCACCGGCAAAAAATCCGGCAAATTTAATATCTTTAATTTTCCGCCTCCCTTATCCTACTATTATACATCTATTTACCTTTTCTTCCAATAAATTTCTTAAGGAAGCTGGAAACGCCTTCGTTTGTTTCCGGTTCAGTTTTCTCAATTTTTCCTACAATGTGTTTAAGACATACAGCAGGTTTTGATGTAGGACTTACAACAATGAAAGGTTTCTGTCTGATAACAGAAGTCTGAACTGTATTGTCTTCGTAAACACAGCCCAGATATTCAACTTTGTGATTCAGGAACTGAGCTACAATGTTGATGATGCGGTCCGCAATTCTTTTTCCTTCGTCTGCAGAATGAACGCGGTTTACGATCAACTTGATGTCGATTGGTCTGTCTACAACTTCTGTTGTAATAACCTTGATCATTCCGTAAGCATCTGTAATTGCAGTTGGTTCCGGTGTTGTAACTACAAAAACTTCATCTGCAGCGGCAACAAAGCGCTGAACGTTTTCTGCAATTCCCGCACCTGTATCAATGATGATAATATCTGCGCTTCCAAGCTGGCTGAACTGAACGGCAAAATCATTCAATTCTTCAACTGTAAGGTTTGCTATTTTTGAGAAACCGTTGGCACCGGCAATGAATTTAATTCCGAACTCAGTGTCCAGAATGATTTCTTTCATTGTCTTTTTACCGTTGATAACATGCATCATGTTGTACTTAGGCACAACATTAAGAAGAACATTGACGTTTGCCATTCCAAGGTCACCGTCAATAAGGATTACTTTCTTGCCAAGCTGTGCATAAGCAATGGCCATGTTTACCGAAATATTTGTCTTACCTACACCACCTTTTCCACTTGTAACAGCAATAATGCGGGTATTATGATTTGCTCTCTGTGGTCTCGGAAAAGCAGCCGATACTGTTGGCTGAACGGGAGTTTCTTCATCTCTCATAAGGGCTTTAAGCTCTTCTGCCTGTTCTTCCATAATTAATTTTCCTCACTATTGTTAAAATGTTCTCTGATATGATCCATATCCAGATTGAATCCCTTAAGTCTTTCAAGGAAGTAAACCGGATCAGCTTTTTCCAGATTTCTTGCAGCATTCTGTCCGTCTGTTATGTATGCAATTTTCTTATGCTTTTCGTACAGACTGCTGATTATATTTCCATACAATTTCGATTCATCACATTTTGTGACAATTACCGAATTGTATGCAAAAGGTTCATAATTATTCATGATATTTTTCAGGTCGCTGCATTTTGTCTTTGCATCGAAAGCCAGATAAATATCCGGAGTAACTCCAGGAACTGAAACGCAGTCCTTAAGTTTCCCGATGTGTACACTGTCATTAGGACTGTATCCACCGGTATCAATAAAGATTCCGTCACTGTGAAGTCTGTAACTATCCAGGAGCTTCTTAAGGTCATCCACATTCTCTGCCTTGTTAACTTCAATGTGGAAAATCTCACCGAAGTGCTTCAGCTGGTCCAGAGCACCAACACGGCTGTAGTCAGTAGTAATAAGGCGGGCTTCATACTTTCTGCCCGAGTTCTTGTATGCAATTACCTGTGCGGCAACCAGCTTTACAAGAGTTGTTGTCTTCCCTACTCCTGTAGGTCCAACAATAATTGTGATGTGTGGCGGACGAACATGGTGACCTTTGTCTACTTCAATAGTTTCGCCGATCCAGTCAACAACACATTTTTCAATAAGTTCAAAATCAGAAAGCTGTTCAAGAGAGAAAGTTTTTCTGATCTTGTCCGAAATCATATTTATGTAGCTGTAAGAAAATTCATTGTCAGCAAGAAGTTCTTCGATTCTTGCGATTGTTTCATGTTTTTCTGACGATGCACTGAAAGCCTGTCTGTTCAGAGTTTCCTGCACCTGCTCAAGGGCAGCCTGCATCTGGCTCATCTGCTGCATCTGTGCAGTAACAAGAGTAGAAGTATTCTGATTAAGAATTGCTTCACGGTTCTTCTGGAGGCGGTCGTCTTCTTCTTCCGCATACTGTTTTGTAGCAAGACGAAGAAGGTAATCTTTGTCTCCAGAAACTTCATTGTATGAAGGAGCTGCTAGAGTTGAACGTGGCTTAACCTGATACATTACACACATCTTTGGCTTTGACCACAAGCCCAGAAAATGATCCTTCTTCACTTCAAAGTGACGGACTATTGAATAGTCATAACCGTACATTTCAAAGAGGGCTCTTTTGCAGTCATCAAGTGAGTTTTTTACGATCTTTTTTACACCTTCAGTTTCCGTCATTTTTACATTCCTTCATTTTCATCTGTAATCTCGCCGACTACTTCAAGCTGCACTTTTTTACCTGCATTGAATACTTCACTTGTAGAAAGCACTACAACACCGGCCATATCCAGTTCACAAAGTGAATGAACCAGCTGTCTTACTTCCGGTGCACAAAGAATTACAGGAACCATATTTTCAAATCTTGCAAGAGCTGCTGAAATACAGGCCTTCCATCTTCTTCCGTCAACAGGATCGAAAGCTACCATAGGCTTTGATCCGTCTTTCGGATAGAAAGCATGATCCTGTACCAGTTCTGACAGTTTCTGAGAAAGAACCATCACATGAAGCACATTGTTTCTGTCTGCATACTGTTTTGCAATCTGAAGCCCCAAAGCTTCGCGAACTTTCTGTGTAAGGAACCAGACATCCTTTGAAACTCCTGCATAGTTTGAAATGGCAGTAAGAATTGTTTCGATTCCACGAATTGAAACTCTTTCTGCAAGCAGGTTCTTAAGGATACGTTCAAGCTGACCGTAAGACATTTTTGCTTCTTCCTGAACTTCGCGAACTAGAACAGGATATTTTTCCTGGGCCTTGTCCATCATCTTCTTGACTTCTTCGCTTCCAAGAATAATGTCTGCATTTGAACGAATCAGTTCTGAAATATGAGTTGCCATTACAGTTGAAGGATCACAGATTGTGTAACCGGCTTCTTCTGCTTCCTGGCGTTTTTCTTCGCTTACCCACACAGCAGGAAGTCCGAATGTAGGATCCTGAGTTCTTTCACCTGAAATTTCCTGCAAAGGCATTCCGCTTGTATTGATTGCCATGTAGTAGCCAAGCTTGATTGTGGCACGCCCCGCTTCGATTCCGCGGATCTTAAATACATATTCATTTGGATCCAGGGTCATATTATCCTGGATATGGATATTAGGAACGATAAGTCCCATGTCGTTGGCGGCTTCCATACGGATGTTTGCGATACGTCCTGTAAGTTCCGCACCTTTTTCTTTATCTACAAGAGGAATAAGGGCAAAGCCAAGTTCGATTGAAAGAGGATCCAGAAGAGGATATTCCTGACGCTGTGCTGTTGCAGGCTGATTTCCAGCGGCCTCCTTCTGAGCCGCAGCCTTTTTCTTTTCTTCTTTCTGAACATTGTTCTTGGTCATTCGGAAACCAACATAAATGAAGGCTGCACCTGAAAGAACAAGCATGATTAGAAGTGAAGGTGTATGAAGTCCAAGAGCAATACCAAGAACAATAAGAACAACACCAAGGATTTCATAAATGCGTCCGTCACGGCTGAAGTCGTTGATGATTTGCTGTGTCAGGTTGTCATCACTCTTAGTACCAGTAACAAGAAGACCTGTGGCAAAAGAAATCATCATTGAAGGAAGCTGTGAAAGAAGTCCGTCACCAATTGTAAGACTTGAGTAAGAAGAAAGAGCTTTACTGAAATCCATCCCCTTCATTACCATTCCGATAATGAAACCACCCAGAAGGTTTACAACTGTAATGACAATCCCGGCTTTTACGTTTCCCGAAACGAATTTAGAAGCACCGTCCATTGTTGAATAGAAGTCAATTTCACGGCGGATCTGAGCTTTCAGTTCCTGTGCCTCTTCATCAGAAATGGCACCGGAATTCAGACGGTTATCTACATCAAAAAGTTTAGGCTGCATGGAATCCAGAGTGAATCGTGCAGAAACTTCAGAAATACGGGTAGCACCTTTTGTAATAACCAGTACCTGAACAATAATCAAAATAATGAAGATTACAAAACCGATAACTACGTTATTTCCGGTTACGATTTTTGCGAAAGCCTGGACCATATTGCTCTGGCCCGGCATATCAATGCGGCTTCCTCGCTGGATAATGTCGCCTGTAAGAATCAGGCGGGTCGAAGAAATATTAAGCCCCAGACCGAACATCGTCTGGAACAGGATTATTCGAGGGAAAGATTCAAAATCTGCTGCACGGGGGATAGTAATAACAGTAAGCAATACGATGATACATGCCGACAAATTAAGTATCATCATGAGGTCTACCAGTACTTTTGGAACCGGAAGAATCATGAAGATTACTACGAAGACAGCGAATATACCTACATAGCTCTGTTTTACGATATTTAAAATACGGTCAACGACTCGATTTTCGTTTGCCATTAAGCCCCCACCCAAAGCCAAACTTTTATCAAAAGTAGAAATTTTTGAGATATTAGTATTTTATTTTACCTTGATACAGATATTTTTTCAACAATTTTATTTCTTTATAAAATCTGTTTTTTCTTTCTGTGCAAGCTGAGAGTAGATAAGTGCGATGGTTTTCCAGTAAACCGGAGGAACTTCTTCCCCCACATCAATATTGTGGTACAGGTCACGGGCAAGAGGCTTGTTTTCCACAAGAGGAATATTATTTTCAGTAGCAATACGGCGGATCACGAAAGCTTCATTGTCCACACCTTTTGCGTTTACAACAGGAACGGAATTTTCCACCTGGCTGTCATATTTCAGGGCAACCGAGAAATGTGTAGGGTTGGTAATAACAACGTTGGATTCTTTTACAGCTTTCGGAATATTCTGTTTCAGGATTTCCTGCTGCATGGCCTTAAGCTGGGCCTTCATCTGAGGATCTCCTTCCATTTCCTTGATTTCTTCCTTCACTTCCTGCTTTGTCATTTTCATACTTTCCATGAACTCATGCTTCTGCACAAAATAGTCAGGAATGGCAATGACAACGAATATTACAGAAACTATAATTACCAGCTCTGCTGCAGTAACAGAAACCTTTTTCAGTGCATTTACTATGCTTCCAGTGGCAATAGTCTCAACAATATCCCACATATTTTTGCGAATCAGGAAATAAGCAATAAAAATAATGATTGCTACTTTTCCAAGTGATTTCAGAATATTGAAAAGTCCCTGAAGCGATCCTACAGTTCTTTTAAAATATTCTCCGAACTTCGGAAGTATCTTGTTGAACTTAGGCTCAATAGGTTTGAAGCTGAAAATAAGTCCTTTAGTCTGAATGACGTTTCCGGCAATTGCACCTACAAGTCCAACAGCTCCCATCGGGATAATGATTCTTGCAAAGAAGTTCAGAAACGCATACCAGAGGCTTCCGTCACGGACATTAGGATTTGCAGTACGAGTAAAATAGAAGTGCATAAGCTCTGCACAATTGGTAAGGATCATCTTACCCAGGACTATAAGAAGCAGAACTGTAAGCAAAAGCACAAGACTTCCTGCCAGTTCCTGAGTTTTTGCGACGCGACCTTCTTTACGGGCTTTCTCAAGCTTGTATTCCGAAGGTTCTTCGGTTCTTCCCTCTTCTTCAGCAGCCATTTACCCCTCCTACTTCCCGAACTCCGCAAAGAATGCAGTCAGATCCGAAACCCCTGTATAGAAGGCACGGGTAAAGAAATCACTCATAGCCGGAAGCATGTTCAGGATGAGGAAGAAAGCCAGAAGAATCATAACCGGGAATCCTTCCGACAGAAGATTCATCTGTGGAGCGGCCTTTGAAAGAAGACCTGTAGCCACAGAAACCAGAAGAAGAGTCCCCATAACAGGGATAGCAATTACAAGAGCATCGGCAAAAAGGTTTGTCAGACCTTTGAGCATGAAACGGGCAACAGTTTCTGTTCCCGTAACCAGAGAAAGAGCATTCATTGCCTTGAAGCTTCCCATAAGTCCTTTCATGAAAATCATCTGAAACCAGTGATTCTGCATGAAGACCAGCATGGCAATAAGGTTCAGATACTGTCCCATAAGAGGGTTTTCAACCTGACTCAGGGCGTCATAAGCCGAAGCGGCAGAGAACCCCATCTGGAAAGCAAAGAACTGACCAGCTGTACTGAAAGCGGCAAAAATAATCTGAAGGAAAAACCCCATAATCAGACCGATAAGGGCTTCTCCCATGACCAGAAGAAGAAACTGAAGCGAAAATGCCTGGTCTTCCGCTACAAGGGCTTCGTATGCGGTGAAGTCAATTGCAGAGAACATAAGGAAAGCCATATAAAAAGAAAGAG
Organism: Treponema sp.; assembly: GCA_024402695.1. GTDB lineage: Bacteria > Spirochaetota > Spirochaetia > Treponematales > Treponemataceae > Treponema_D. The sequence continues at coordinate 68,318 of JAKSTG010000001.1, forward strand.
CCAGCTTTGCCCTGCGGTTTACCGCCCGCATAGAAAAAAGTGGAAGAGTAACAATCATTGCAAAGCAGCGTGCGTAAACGAGAAGAAAATATGGAGCTTTGGCAATAATTGAATCAAGCATTATTTAGCGAAGTCCGGTATTCGTGAGAAAAGGGTTACTGTATATTCTCCCAAGGAAGAGAACATGAATCCGCCCAAAATGGCAAGAACTACCAGGATTGTAATAAGCTTTGGCAGGAAAGTAAGAGTCTGTTCCTGAATGGAAGTTACTGCCTGGAAAATAGCAACAACAAGACCTACTGCAAGAGCCGCAAGAAGACATGGTGCAATAAGAGAAATGATCTGGGTTATTCCCCCGCGCATGAGGGAAACGATTTCACCTGTACTCAATTTCTACCCTCCTACTTTATTACCGAAAGGAACAGCTGGTTTGTAAGAAGTCCCCATCCGTCTACCAGAACAAAAAGAATCAACTTGAACGGCATGGAAATCTGGACCGGCGGCAGCATCATCATACCCATGGACATGAGGATACTGGCAACAACCATATCAATAATGATGAACGGAATATATAGAAGAACACCGATTTTGAAAGCGGCAGTCAGTTCATGAAGAATATAGGCCGGAATCAGAATGTAGGTTGGAACGTCTGCCAGAGTATTTGGCTTGTCCATTTTTGCCATGCTCATAAAAGTTCCGATATAAGAAGGATCTTCGGCCATCTGAGAATACATGAAAATACGAACAGGAGCTTCTGCTTCACGGTAGGCTTCTTCAATTCCGATCTGACCGTCTGAAAGAGGTTTGAAAGACTTTTCATACATTGTAGAAAAAGTAGGCCACATTACAAAAAGAGTCATGAACAAAGCGATGCCGTTCAGAACTGCTGTAGGCGGAACCTGCTGCAAAGAAAGAGCTCGCTTAATAAAGTCCAGAACAATTGAAAAGCGGAGAAAACAGGTAACCAGAATCAAAAGGCTTGGTGCCAGTGTAAGAACAGTAAGAAGCAGAAGGATTCTTACTGAAAAAGCAACTTCTCTTCCTGTCTGAGGCTGTGTTATCTGAACAGAAACATTTGGAATCTGAGGCTGTGTCACATTCCGGCTCATTTCTGTTGTTCCCTGAGTTGATCCCTGTGGGAAAGACTGGGCAGAAACGCTGAAAACTGTAAGGGCAAGGACCAGAACAAGGAATACTTTTTTGAACATATTTTTCATTTATTCTCCCCTATTCCTTTTCATTAAGTCTGCTTGTTCCAGCCTGAAAAAGCTGGTCCATTTCCTGTTCTCCGGAAGCGAAAACATTTTCAGTTGTTCTTCTTTCGGCAGGTTCGCGAGGACCACCCGGCATAAACATATCAAGGACGTCGGCAAAATTCTTAGGCTTTGAAGAATTTGTCTGTTTGTCTGCATAAAGATTCATAGCCTGAATAAGTTCAGGATCCTTTACTTCAGAAATAAGGTTGATTCCGCCTTCTGTAACACCAAGAAGATAGGCTCCGTGGTCAACAAGAGTAACCACTTCAACTGATTTTCCCTGACCAAGATTCAAAAAAGCAACCCGGCGAAGGAACTGGTCATCAGATCTTGTTCCCTTGCCACGACGTTTCATATAAAAAAGGAAACCGTAAACGGCAAGAAGAACCACCACCAGAAGGAGAATCATTTTAATGAAAGGCCACACCGAAGATTTCTTACGGGTCTCAGTCTGGAAAAGACCAGCAGTTCCAGTATCAGGCATATTAAGAGAGATTTCAGATTCATTGATCTGTGAAGAAACCTGAGTTTCAGATGACTGAGTATTTGACTGTGCTGTCTGTGCAAACAGAACAGAAACTGATAAGGAAATTAAAAAGAAAAGAAAAAGACCTTTTTTAGAGAAAACCATTTTTCTACCCCACCCAGAAGAAAAATTTTCTGCTTATTCAAGCATTAAAAAAATACCGGGCGAAAGTCCCCACTTCCGCACCGGTATTCTGTATATCGTTACTTTTAGCGAACATCAGAAACTCTTTCCATTGGAGAAAGGATTTCTGTTACACGAACACCGAAGTTTTCGTCAATAACTACAACTTCACCCTTTGCAATCTGTTTATGGTTTACAAGGATATCTACAGGTTCACCGGCAAGTTTTTCAAGCTCGATGATTGTACCTTCACCCATTCCAAGGATTTCCTTGATGGATTTTTTGGTACGACCAAGTTCTACGGTCATTTCCATGTAAACGTCCATGATAAGACCGATATTTCCCTGTTCTCCAGGATTCATTGCTGTCTGCAGGTTTGGATACTGAAGTGACTGAACGTTTGGAACATTCATTCCCATGTTCATGCCCATATTCATCTGAGGCATACCCATCATAGGCTGCTGCATTCCCATGCCCATACCCATCTGTGGCTGTGCCATTCCCATACCCATGCCCATCTGTGGCTGCATAGACATCTGAGGCTGTCCCATGCCCATCTGAGGAGCAGCAGGCTGTCCCATAGAAGCGCCCATTCCAAAATCCATTGCAGGAGCAGCTTCTTCAACGCCACCGCCAAGAGCAGCACTCATTTTTTCAGAAATATCACCGGCAATACATTCCCAAAGAGTAAAGGCTTCGCCGTCTACTGTAAGAGGATATGTACAAAGTGTAAATTCTCCCTGTGGGAAACGCACCATTGCCTTTGGTTCATTAACACAATCTGGTGTAGCATAAGAAAGACCAGGAAGTTTTCCTGTTGCATCAAGGCTGTTGATCTGTGCACTTACGTGTGTTGCTACGATTTCAGAAACTACAGAAAGAACCATGTCGTCAACTTCTGTAACTTCTTCTGAATTAACAAGAGAGAAAAGCTTCTGAGCAAACTCAGGAGCCAGAAGATACATGTGTTCTCCGTTGATTCCGCCGTTGTAATCAGCCATTACACCGATTACTACTTCTGGAAGACGTGAAAGAACTCTGTCTCTGTCTACCAGTTCAACTACAGGATTACCTGCAGAGAAAGAGGCGTTTGTATACTGGTTAATGTTGGCTTCCAGTTTTGGTTTGAGCTCATCGGCCAGTCCCTGAAGTGTTGGCACATCAATATGAACTGCAGGTCCGCTTGAAACCTGTCCGGAAGAGTTCAATCCGTCCATTGAAACGCCCGAAAGAAGAGCGTCGATTTCGTCCTGTGAAATTGCACCATCACTCATATGTTCCATCTCCTTCTACGGAAAGTTCTTCAAACTCTTCCGTATCAACATCTTCAATTTTTCCTGTAATCTGAACAGCCATTTTCTTTCCGACAACACCTGGCTGACAGAAGAACTTTTTCTTGTCTCCGACACTCAGAGAAAGAGGGTCTCCGACTTTAATATTTGAAAGACGAACAACATCTCCTACGCGGAGTGCAAGAACGTCTCTAATCGGCAGGTTTATGCTGCCGAAGTCGGCAATCATATCCATATCAACATCATTGATCTGTCCTTTGATTGTAGACAGATACTGAGTTGTAGATTTACTTCGAATAGACGAATACCAGAACTGTGAAGACAGTTTTGAAATAATCGGGTCGATTGTCTGGTAAGGAATACAGAAGTTCATCATACCTTCTTCCTCACCAACTTTTGTTTCCAGAGTAATAAGAACGACCATTTCGTTTGGAGCAACGATTGAAGCAAACTGTGGGTTTGTTTCGATTGTCTGGAAACGAGGGCGAAGGTCAATTACCTGTGTCCATGCTTCACGAAGGTTGGCAAGGATACGAACGATAACACCTTCCATTACTTCCTGTTCGATATCTGTAAGGTCACGGTTTTTATTGCCTGCAATAGCACCGCGTCCACCAAACAGACGGTCAATCATACAGAAAGAAATTGTTGGGTCAATTTCAAGAACCGCATTACCAGGAAGCGGATCCATATTGATAATTGCAAGAGTAGTTGGGGTTGGAATAGAACGGATAAATTCTTCGTATGTAAGTTCGTCTACCGAAGCTACGTGTACATGAACAATTGAGCGCAGCTGAGCCGACAAGGATGTTGTGGTGTTACGCGCAAAGGTTTCATGCAGGTTCGAAATAGTACGAAGCTGTTCCTTTGAGAATTTACTAGGACGTTTGAAGTCATAGATTTTGATTTTGTGGGCACTGGAAACCGGCTTAAAGTCATCAACTTCAGAATCACCTGAACTGATGGCAGTTAAGAGCTGGTCAATTTCGTCCTGTGACAGAACCTCGTTCATGCCGAATCTTCCCCTAAATATTTACTGAGCCAAATGGCTTACTGTTCGATAACATCTTTCTGAAGGAAAACAACGTCACGAATCTTTGAACTAGTAAGATACTTATCATTGATTGCGTTTCTGAGTTCAATCTTCAGTCTTTCTTCATTTGCAGTGTTCTTAAGTTCAGCTGCAGTCTTGCTGTTAAAGTATCGGCGTAAAAAGTCCTTCAACTCAACTGTTCTTTGTGTAATTTCTGTTGAAGTTGCTTTATCGTCTTTTTTGTAACCAAGTACTACATCTACACGAACTGTAGCCGGAATCTCATCACATGTTGTTGTCTGAACTACACCAAGTGATGTATACCAGTCAAGAATCTCACGCTGGGCTGTATAAGATACAGATGCCGGCTGTCCGCCTGCAGGACCTGAACTGCCCTTAGTAGCAATTTTCACTGTAACGAAAACAACTACAACGATAAGAATTACTGCTGCGACTGCTATGATTATCCATTTGAGAAGACCGGGCAGGAGACCGCCCATTTTACTTTTTTTTGCAGGTGCCGATGATGATCCATCATCCAGACCTAAATCGTCATTGTCTGCCATTTCCCCTCCAGCAAGCAACATTTTTAATTGTCTAAATGTAGAAAATTTTTAAGAATTCTCTTCATTTTACCACTAAAAATGTCCCTCGTCTAGAATAATTATATCTACACGTCTGTTATAAGCTCTGGCTTCAGGCGTATCGTTTGAAAACTTTGGTCTGGTGTCGGCATAACCGGCAACAGAGAACTTGTCTTCCTCTACCCCGTAATCTGCAAGGTAATGAAGAACATTTGTTGAACGGGCTGTTGAAAGTTCCCAGTTACTGAGGAACTCAGAATCAAAAGCAACCGGAGTATTGTCTGTGTGACCTTCGATACGGAACCGGCGGTTCTTTACTTCGTCTGATTTGAAGAACTCAGAAAGACGAAGAAGTGTATCTCTTGTCTGGTTTATATTCAGAGTTGCACTACCCTCTTCAAAGAATGAATCTGAAGCAAGAGTAATAACAAGCCCGCGTTCATCACTTGTGATGGAAATCTTATTTGTTTTTACATCAGGTGCAAAAAGACTTACCGCCTTCTTTTTTGCAAGGCTCAAAGATCTTCCTTTTTCTACAGCAGGAAGAGAGTTGATGTTGTTACCAAGATCAGCAAGACGACCTGCAGAAAGAGACATACCGCCGGAAGTGGTTTCTGTTTCATTCATCTGAAGGCTCTGTGTAATTGTTGCCAGCTGAGTCGGATCAATTTCCGACGGGTTATACAACATAACGAAGAAACAGAGCATCAGGGTGATCATGTCACCATAGGTACCGAGCCACGCGGTTGACGGTTTATCTGGTTCTTTTGCTTTTCCCATTTATTTTCCCCGTTCTACCTAAATCCTAGTCTTTCAGTACGTCTGCTTCGATTGCTTTTCTTGTAACAGGATCAAGATAAGTAAGAAGCTTCTGAGCCATAATACGTGGGTTTTCACCTGCCTGAATAGCAAGTACCCCTTCAATAATCATTTCTTTAGCACGGATTTCCTGAGCGTTCTGATCAAGAAGTTTCTGTCCGAAAGGAGTGATAAGCCAGTTGGCCATCATAGAACCGTAAAGTGTTGTAATAAGAGCAACGGCCATGTTTGGACCGAGGGATGATTTGTCTTCCAGGTTGTTCAACATACCGATAAGGCCTACAACAGTACCCATCATACCAAAACCAGGTGCGAAACCGGCCCACTGGTTGATGATGTTGATCCATGACATATGACGTGCTTCACACTGGTTCAGCTCGTTTTCCATAACAGAACGGATGATGTTTCCGTCAGTACCGTCAACTACAAGACGAAGACCCATTTTCATAAAAGGATCTTCCAGGTCATCAAGACCGTCTTCCAGAGCAAGAATACCTTCGCGGCGGGCTTTTTCTGAAAGTGCCTGCATATTAACTACAATATTTTTTTCACCAAAATCAGGAATCTTGAAGGCTTTGCCCATAACTTTGAAAATACCAAGAGCCTTTTTCAGAGGGGCTGCAATCCAGATGGCAAAGAAAGAACCACCAACTGTCATGGCAACAGAAGGAAGGTTGATGATGTTACCCATCGACCCACCGGAAGTCATAACTGACATGACGATCATGGCAGCACCACCGACAATACCAATTATTGTTGCTATATCCATTTATAAAACCTCTTGTGCTTCAATGCCGATTTTGCGGCGGTAAGCGATTATTTTATCAATTATGTCCTGAGGAGAATTCTTTACGATGAGTTTTTTTCCTGACAACATTGTTAATGTTGTATCAGGCAGAGAGTCCATACTTTCTATCATGTGCGGATTCACCCAGTATTTTTCCCCATCCAAACGAATCACATCAATCATATAATTTTCCCAAACTAACTAAATTCCGTCAAGTATTATTTTTCCAACAATACTATGCGTCTCTTACAAAATCGGCATTAAATATAGAAAGTTTAGAGAAAAATGATAAATCCTTCCTAAAGTACACATGACAAGTTTTTTCCTTATATTGCACATCTTTTCTAAATTTCATAATATATGAGTAATCCCTAATAAGGAAATGAATTTCTAAGAGGTAATCCCATGGTATCTTACAAAGATCTCGGTCTTGTAAACACAAAAAAAATGTTTGCAAAGGCAATTAAAGGTGGATATGCAATCCCTGCATTCAACTTCAATAATATGGAACAGATGCAGGCTATTATTCAGGCTTGTACTGAAGAACAGTCTCCTGTAATCCTGCAGGTTTCTAAAGGTGCTCGTGCTTACGCAAACAAATACATCCTGCGCAACATGGCTCGCGGTGCTGTAGAATATGCAAAAGAACTTGCAAAAGAAATGACAGAAAAAACAGGAAAAAAATACAAGGCTATTCCTGTAGTTCTTCACCTGGACCACGGTCCAAACTTCGAAGTTGCTAAAGACTGTATCGACTCTGGATTCTCTTCAGTTATGATCGACGGTTCAGCTCTTTCTTACGAAGAAAACGTAAAACTTACAAAAAAAGTAGTTAACTACGCTCACAAACACGATGTTACTGTAGAAGCCGAACTTGGTGTTCTCGGTGGTGTTGAAGACGAAGTAGCTGCAGAAGAATCAAAATACACAAAACCAGAAGAAGTTGTAGACTTCGTTACAAAAACAGGTTGTGACTCACTTGCAATTTCTATCGGTACATCACACGGTCGCTGTAAGTTCACACCAGAACAGTGCAAACTGGTAGACGGTGTTCTTATTCCACCTCCACTCGCTTTCGACGTACTCGAAAAGATTGAAAAAGAACTCCCAGGATTCCCTATCGTTCTCCACGGATCTTCTTCAGTTTCTGTAGACGATGTTAAAACAATCGAACAGTACGGCGGAAAAATCCCTAACTCTGTAGGTATCCCAGAAGAACAGCTCCGCAAAGCTGCTAAATCAGCAGTTTGCAAAATCAACATCGACTCTGACGGACGTCTTGCTATGACAGCAGCTGTTCGTAAGTTCCTTGCTGAAAACCCAGATGCATTCGACCCACGTCAGTACCTGACAGCTGCACGCGATGCTGCTAAAGCAATGTATGCACACAAATGTCGCGACGTTCTCGGTTCTTCTAACTCACTCTAATCTTTGATTAGTTTACAGGCTCATAAGAGCCTATAAAAAATCCCCCTTTTACTTTTATCTGGTAAAAGGGGGATTTTTTTTGCATAAAATTATTCAAAAATAATATTCAGGTTCTCCGGAATCAGTCTCAAAGCTATTCCCGTCTCTTAAGGGAAAAATATATTACCTTCTTCGACAACGGACTGAAACTGGAATTCATATTTTTTTCTAGAGAATATAACGACTCAGGTCTTCGTTGCTTGCTACGTCGTTCAGTTTTGAATCAACATAAGCAGAATCAACAGTAATTGTTTCGCCATTGTGCTTGTCTGCATCAAAGCTGATTTCATCAAGAACCTTTTCCATAATTGTATGGAGACGGCGGGCACCGATATTTTCGGCCTTTGCATTTACATCTTCTGCAATGACACTCATGCGGTCGATGGCATCCTCTGTTATGTTCAGAGTAACCCCTTCTGTTTCCATAAGTTTTGTATACTGCATAATAAGGCTGTTTCTTGGTTCTGTCAGAATGCGACGGAATTCTTCTTTATGAAGGCTTTCTAATTCAACTCGCAGAGGGAAACGTCCCTGAAGTTCCGGAATAAGATCACTTGGTTTACTCATACTGAAAGCACCGGCGGCAATAAACAGAATATGGGTTGTATCAATTACGCCCCATTTTGTATTTACATTTGAACCTTCAACAATTGGAAGAATATCGCGCTGAACACCTTCGCGGGAAACACTTCCGCCGTGAGCTTCATTATGAACTGCTATTTTGTCGATTTCATCAATAAAGATAATTCCCGACTGCTGAACTCTTTCTTTGGCAATATCAACAGCCTTGTCCCGGTCTACCATACTTTCAAGAACTTCTTCCGAAATGATTTTGCGGGCCTCGCGAATTGTAACGTTGCGCTTCTTAGACTTTCCGCCACCGTTAATCATATTCACAATTCCCTGCATGCTGTTTTCCAGGTCTTCAATATTTCCACCGGCGATTATTTCCATATTTGGAGCTCCGCCGTGAGGTTTTACGGTAACTTCAACTTCGCGGTCTTCCAGTTTGCCTTCACGAAGCCACTGGCGGAATTTTTCTCGGGTTGAATTGTCTTCGGCAGCCTTATCTTCCTCTTCTTTTGAAGATTCAGAAACCGCTGAACCATCCCCAAGCTGAATTACATTAGCATTCTGTACTGGAGCAGCTCCCCCGAAAATGTTCCCAAGAACTACGCCTTTACCTTCTTCTTTTTTCTTTGCATCCCCGCTTCCTGGGAGAAGCAGATCAAGCAGTCTTTCTTCGACGGCAGAAACAGATTTCTCTTTAAGCTCTTCTTCCATTTCGGCCTTAACGTCGTTGATACCAACTGCCATAAGATCGCGAACCATGCTTTCTACATCACGGCCTACGTAACCTACTTCTGTATATTTTGTAGCTTCAACTTTAAGGAAAGGAGCACCGCAAAGCTTTGCCAGACGGCGTGCAATTTCTGTTTTACCAACTCCTGTTGGTCCGATCATGAGAATGTTCTTTGGAGCTACTTCATCACGAATTTCTTCAGGAAGTTTAAGACGGCGATAACGGTTGCGCAGAGCAACGGCAACTGCCCTCTTTGCATTTTTCTGTCCGATAATATACTGGTCCAGTTTTTCTACAATTTCACTTGGTGTTAAATCCTGCTGTTTTACCATTTTAGTTCAGTTCCTCCACTGTAATGTGGCTGTTTGTATAGATACAGATATCTCCCGCAATACGCAGTGATTTTTCTGCAATTTCTGCAGCCGAATATGAAGAACCGTCAAGGTAGGCCAGAGCTGCAGAATATGCGTAGTTTCCACCGGAACCGATTGCTATAACATCGTTTTCCGGTTCAATAACGTTTCCGTCTCCAGAAATCAGAAGGATCTTTTCCTTGTCGGCAACCAGAAGCATAGCTTCAAGTTTCTGAAGAGTACGGTCTGTACGCCAGGCTTTTGCAAGGGCAACAGCAGCACGAGTCAGATCTCCGTGGAATTCCTTGATTTTTTCTTCAAAACGGTCAAGAAGTGTAAAGGCGTCGGCAACAGAACCGGCAAATCCTGTAAGAATCTTTCCGTCATAAATTTTTCTTACTTTACGTGCATTTCCTTTGCATACTGTTTCGCCTAAAGTAACCTGTCCGTCACCGGCCATTGCAACTTTTCCGTCCTTTTTTACAGCAAGAACTGTTGTACTGCGAATGCGTGGAAAATTTCCATTATTTTTGCTCATTTGAATCTCCTGCATGAGGGTGTGCTTTATTATATGTTTCTATCAATTTTTCAGTAGTAATATGGGTATATCTTTGGGTTGTAGATACACTGGAATGTCCAAGAAGTTCCTGCACCAGACGGACATCGGCACCGTTTCCAAGCATAGCAGTTGCAAAAGTATGGCGCAAAGCATGAGGCGAAATCTGGTGGTTTGTTCCTTCGGCGCCTGAATAGCGGGAAAGAATCCAGCTGATTCCACGAACAGAAAGAGGTCCGCCTTTCTGGTTTACAAAAACATTTTCCACATTATCTTCTAACTTTAAATCTACGAATAATTTCTCTCTGTCGTCAAGGTATTTTTTCAGGGCCTCCTGGGCGTCCTGGGCAAAATATACATAACGGTCCTTTTTTCCTTTACCACGAATAAGGGCTGCATGAAAACCGTCTGTAAAATCACTGAATTTAAGGTTTGCTATTTCGCTTACACGACAGCCGGAAGAGTAAAGCATTTCAAAAACCGCCTTGTCACGGCTCTGCCACAAAAGTTCCTTCCGTTCAGGCATGGAACATAAATCATCAATTTCTTTTTCTGTAAGAAATTTTGGAAGTCTTTTTGGAAGTTTTACCGTCTTAAGTTCAAGCGCAGGATTTATTTCCAGATAACAGGTTTTCTTGCAGTAGGCAAAAAGAGTCCTTACAGCGGCAATGTAACGGTTTATAGATGCGGCCGCCATTTTCTTCTTGGAAAGAATTCCAATACTTATGAGAAGTTCTTCTTTTTTGATTGATTCCAGTTCCCGGTCTTTTCCAAGGTATTCAATCAGATGAACAAAATCATTTCTGTAACCTGTTACAGTGTTATCCGAAAGAGTACGTACAGAGGAAAGATACACAAGGAACTCTTCAATAGCGGTTTCCAGCGTCATTTTCTATGAATTTAATTTTACCCTTTGAAAAATGATTTATCAAATAAAAAGGTTGTTGCTGATTTCCTGTCTGAAGCCTTCAAGTGAAAGAGAAATCTTCTTTTCTTCTGAAGTCTTGGCATCCGTAAGCAAAAGACTAAAACCTTCTTCGGCTGGAACCAGTTGCCATAAATATTTATCACAAGGGATTTTTTCCTGAAGATAAGCCTTCATGAATTCCCCTGCAATCTTCTGCTTTTTGGAAAGCTGAAGCCCAGCCTTAATAATTTCTTCCAGCTCTTTCTTATAATCCGGGATTTTTGCAACAAAGGCTTCGATTTCAGGAAATGGATCATAGAAACATTTTGCGTCGCAGATTTTTACAGGATCCCCGGCGGTCACCTGCAAAAGACTCAGTTTTATCTGGGACTGGAAAAACACACGCATCTTTACAGTCTGGGTCACAGAAATTTCCCAGGTTATATAAGAACCGTTGTCCGTTGCCTTTGTCACAAGATCTGGATGAGAAGCTTCAAAGGCCCTGATTTTTTCAGGCACTTCAGAAAAACCAAGACGTTCTGCACCTGGTCTTGTCATGTTGCTATGCTGAAGTTCATTTATTCTGCTTTTCCAGAAATCTGATTCTTTATCGTCAAACAATTTCGTCTCCTGTTTTATGCTGCGGTTTTCTCATTCCCTTTCCTAAAAAGGAAGATATGTTGATTTATTTCCCGGAAGATTATTTATCCACTGGCGGCATTTTTCATAATCCCTTCTGTTCGAAATAATCCACAGAATATTGGACCCATTTTCCTTTACAACAGGAATCTGTCCCTGCCCGTCAGTAAATATAATAAGTCCGTTATATTCCCGTTTATGTTCTGAATAAAAATCTATGGCAGGCTGAAAGTTTGTACCGCCCCGCCCTTTAATTTCACCAAGATCAATTTTCTTTTTGAAAGTGACCGGCTTAAGATTCTTAAGATTTGTGTCAAAAAAAATCACATCGATTTTTTCGATAATGCCAAGGAAGAAAATATTTTTTATGGCTTTGTAAAAATGATTGAAACTTTCGTCTGTAATGGAACCGCTTACATCTACCGCAATCAGAATGTTTGCCTTTCGATCATATCGGCTTCCCATAGCCTGAAAACCGAATCTGCGGTTAGGCTTCATACGGGTAAGCTTTCTGTTCTGACTTACAATGTTAGAACGGAACTTTGAAAGTGCCCGTCTGTAATCAAAAGAAAAATCCACTTCTTCTGTAAGGGCACGGGAAAGTTCTCCCCCGATTCCACCCCAGCCTTCATCAACTTCGGCTTTTTGAATTTCATTTTTGATTTTGTTCTGGGCTTCTTCATTTTCTTCCCACAGGGCAGCGCTTTCATCTGCCTGGGCAAGAAGATTACTTGCATCATCCCCTGAACCTGCGTTCTGACCATTTTTAGTTTCAGAAATCAGATCAAGAAGTTTTTTATACCATTCCTCAAAAGAAAGATTTTCGTACATGAAAACTTTTCCTGGACTTTCCAGAGCTCTTGCGTATGCGGCATCCCGGCTTTTCATGTATTCAACGCCTGATAAGAAAACTCCTTCCGGAAGTCTATGCATGGCAGCAATCGTTACATCACTGGCCAGAAAAAGAACCATCTTTTTTGCATTGTATGGCTGTCGTGCATAAGGATGAAGAAGAAGGATTCTGTAGACTTCTATCTTGAAATATTCTTCCAGAAGTTTCTGTGGCATTTTGCCAAGTATTTCCGGGCAAAATTCAATATGAAAATTTCCTGTTCTGAAAGGAATTGAAAGTGCCGGATTTTCCAGAAGTCTGTGACTGCAGACTGCCGAAAAAAGGAGCGGTTCTGTATAAAACCATGAGGCGACAATATCTTTCAGTTTTTTTTCAGTTGCAGTCATCTGTTATTTTCAGTTTCTTATGGAAGCAAGAATTTTTGAATACAGATCTCCACAATGTTCTGTCATGAACACAAGAGTTTTTGGGAAGATCTGAGCAGAACAAAGACTGATGAAATGCATCATATATTCTTTTGAAATCAGAGGAAGCAGCTCAAAATATTTATTCAGATTCTCTGCGGCTTTTGAGATTTCAGATTCATCTGCAGTTTCTGAAAAACTTTCGATATATTTGAAAATAGAATTATTAAGCTGTGTGATTCCGCTAATATCCAGCTGACGGATTTCCGGTTCAACCTTTGCAAAATCTGAAGAAAGAATCGTTTTTACAGAAAGATTTTTTTCTGATTTTGCAAAATCAAAAAACACTGCCGTTGCTTCAGAACCGATAATTCCTGTAAGCAAAGCTTTGATTTCAAAAGTGATTTCAGAAAAGTTTTTAAGGATTTCACTTACACGTTCCCAGCTTCGGCGGTCAGGAGAACGTTCAAGATTTTCTGCTTCGCCATTATCAAAACTGTCCAGGTATTCAGGGTTTTCAGAAATGAAATCAACAACCCTTTCATCTATTCCGCTTTTCTTTGCCCAGGTAATCCAGTCTTCAACGCTTGGCGCGAACTCATAAATATTGAAACGGCTCACAAGGGCTGGATCCAGGTCTGTAAGCTGATATTCGTTTCCGTTGTTTACGGCACTGATGATACGGCTGCCTTTGGGAAGAGACTTTCCTGCAAGCTTACGGTTCAGTGTAAGGTCCATGATTGTCTGGAGAACCTCAGGACGAGCTCTGTTTAACTCATCAAGAAAGAGAACGATAGGAGAACCGTCTGTAGGGAACCAGTAAGGAAGCATGAAATCTGTTTTTCCGATTTCTTCATTTTTTTCCGGAAGCCCAATGAGGTCTGAAGGATCTGCCATCTGACCAAGAAAAAGTGTAACAACCTTCTGCCCTTTCTTTGTAAAATAATCTTCCAGGATTCTGGACTTACCGATCCCGTGTTTTCCCATGAGCATGATGTTCTGGGTAGCAGGAGTATTGTCTAAAATAAATTCGAGTTGTTTTGCATTAATTGTCATTAGGGTTATTGTATCATATAAAAAGAGCGCCAAGGATGGCGCTGTTTGAATTTATAAAAAAAACTGGCAAGAAAATCATACACCGATTCGGTGCATGATTTTCTTGGTAAACAAAAATGACAGGACGTCATTTTTGCGACTTACTCTGTAGGACGTTTTTTCAGGTTCTTGCTTTCTGCAATTGCCTGACCTTCGCCAACCTGCTGTTCCATCATAGCGCGAACTTTAAGTGGAAGTCCTGCCAGTGTGATGAAGCCCTGTGCATCTTTATGGTTGTAAAGTTCACCAGTTGTGAATGAAGCAATTGATTCGTTGTACAGACTGTATTTAGATCCAGAACCTGCACCACGGATTGCACCCTTAACAACCTTAACTTTTGCCCAACCTGTTACAGTTTCTTCAGCTTTATCAACAAAAGCCATACAAGAATCCATAAGAGTTGTGAACCATTTTCCGTCATAAATCAGTTCAGACATGCGCAGAGAAATCTGCTGTTTGAAGTGATATGTTTCGCGGTCCAGACAGATGTGATCCATCATTCTGTGAGCGAAGTAAAGGATTGCTCCACCCGGTGTTTCGTATACACCACGAGACTTCATACCAACGAAGCGGTTTTCACAGATGTCTACAAGACCAACACCATTGCGTCCGCCAATTACGTTCAGTTCTGTAAGAAGATCAAGAGCGTTCATTTTTTTACCGTTGAGTCCAACTGGAATTCCTTTTTCGAATTCGATTGTTACGTATTCACCGTCATTTGGACAGTCTTCAGGAACAGTTGTGTTCTTGAGCATGTGTTTGAAGTTTGGTTCGTTTTCAACTTTTTCAAGTTCAAGACCTTCGTGTGAAAGGTGCCAGATGTTTTCATCGCGTGAGTATGACTGGTCTTTCTTTGAAGGAACTTCAAGTCCGCGGTCTTCAAGGAATTTGATTTCAGCTTCACGGCTGTCCATGTTCCATTTGTCATCGCGCCATGCAGCAATAACCTGAAGGTCTGGAGCGAAAGCTTTGATACCGAATTCGAAACGAACCTGATCGTTTCC
Organism: Treponema sp.; assembly: GCA_024402695.1. Lineage (GTDB taxonomy): Bacteria > Spirochaetota > Spirochaetia > Treponematales > Treponemataceae > Treponema_D. The sequence goes on from JAKSTG010000001.1 coordinate 83,319, forward strand.
TTTACCTGTAGCACCGTGACAGATTGCTACAGCGCCTTCCTGACGTGCATATTCAACAAGGATTTTTGCGATAAGAGGACGTGCTGTTGAAGTACCAAGAAGGTATTCATCTTCGTAAACAGCGTTTGCTTTAAGAGCAGGCCAGATGTATTCTTCAATATATTCCTGACGAGCATCTACAACGTAACAAGCCGATGCACCAGTTCTAAGGGCGCGGCCTTTGATTGCTTCCCAGTCATCGCCCTGACCAACGTCGATACAAACGGCGATTACATCATAATCATAATTTTCTTTGAGCCATGGGATGATAACTGTTGTATCAAGTCCACCAGAATAAGCAAGAATTACTTTTCCTTTTGCCATTTTAGGCCTCCTAATATATTTCAATATTTCATTTTCTGAAGTATTTTTCAATATTTATGCATAAATATACAAAAATCTGCATAAATATACAAGTTCCAATATTTGTACGCAATACAAATATTCTTCCATATATTCTCCACTTTCTCCAATTATGTCCTATAATTATTATTATAGAAAATTTTCAGAGAGGTTAAATATGAGTTCAAACATCAGCGTAACTTTACCTAAGAAAAATATTAGTGTCCCTAAATCTTCCAGAATCCGTGATTTTATTCTGGATACAGGACTTCCTGAAGAAACTATTTTCGGTGCCCTCGTAAACAACGAAATCTGCGGCTTGAACAAAACCGTTGAATACGACTGCACAGTAGAACCTGTAACAAACAACAGTCCTGAAGGAGCAAAAATCTACCGCCGTTCCCTCTGTCTCCTTCTTGCCGCCGCTGCCCACAAGATTTTCCCGGGCAAACGCCTTATTGTAGGCAGTTCCATTGACTACGGATATTTCTATACCTTTGATGACGGCAAAGAAATCGAACAGAGCCAGATTGATATGCTTCTTTCAAAAATGAAGAATATGGTTAAGCAGAACCTTTCGATTGAAACAGAGCTTGTTTCTCATTCCCAGGCCTGCCGAATTCTTGAAGAAGAAAAACTTACAGAAACCCGCAAGATGCTGGACTTTAACTGTCCACCAGGCGTTATCCTTGATTACATTGAAGGTTTCTATGACATGCATTATGGACCTGTGGTTCCTAATACAGGAGCCCTGAAAACTTTTGACCTTATGAAATACGGCGACGGATTCCTTCTCCGCTACCCTTCAACAGAAAATGTAAACCTGCTGAAACCTTTCACAGATCAGCCTGCTCTTTCAAAAGTTTTCTCGGAATACAAAACCTGGGGAAAAAGAATCGGTGTTACAACCGTAGCTTCACTGAATCAGCTTTGTCTTGAAAAACACAGCACACAGGATTTTGTTGATATTGCAGAAACCTTCCAGACAAAAAACATTTCAAAAATCGCATCCCAGATTGCAGAAAGGAAATCTGTCCGTGTTGTTCTTATTGCAGGACCTTCAAGTTCCGGAAAAACAACAACCTCCAAGAAACTTGCCCTTGAACTTCAGGCCATCGGCATAACACCAAAGGTTATAAGTCTTGATGATTATTATTCAGGACTGGAAAGAACCCCACGGGACGAAAACGGAAAACCTGATTTTGAATGTCTTGAAGCTCTGGACATTGAGCTTCTGAACCAGAATCTTCTGGATCTTTTTGCAGGAAAAGAAGTCCAGCTTCCATCTTATGACTTCCACACTTCAAGCCAGTATTTTGAAGACAACAAAAAGATGAAACTGAAAGAAAATGAGATTCTCGTAATGGAAGGAATCCACGGACTCAATCCGAACTTGACTCCAAAGATTCCGGATGAACTGAAATTCAAGATTTATCTTTCGGCTCTTACCCAGCTGAATCTGGACGACCATGCAAGAATCAGCACAACAGACAACCGTCTGATCCGCCGCATTGTCCGCGATTCCCGTTATAGAAGCCGCACTGCCGCCCAAACAATTGCTTCCTGGGACAGCGTTACAAAAGGTGAAAAACTTCACATCTTTCCTTTCCAGAACAATGCAGATGCAGTTCTGAATACTGCTCTTGATTATGAACTGGCAGTTCTTCGTACTTACGCAGCTCCTCTTCTTCGCTGTGTAAAACCGGAGCAGAAAGAATACGCAAAAGCAACTGAGCTTTTAAATTTCCTGAACATGTTCAGCACAATTCCTGGAAGCTGTGTTCCGCCTCGTTCAATAATCCGTGAGTTTATTGGTGGAAGTGATTTCAGATACTAAGATTTAATTGATTTGATTATTCCTGTTTATTGAAGCGGATGGAATTTATTTCATCCGCTTCATTGTCTTCTTCTTTCTGTAAAGCCACTTTATATTTCTTAAGTTCAATTTCTTTCATTTTTTCCAGAGCCTGAACTTTCTGCATGGCATCAAGAAGGATTTTTCTTTTTTCTTCTGTAACAAGATTTGCCTGAGCCATCTGCTTCAGAAGTTCTTCTTTCTGATATTCAAGAAGCTGATAATACTGATTTGACGCGATGTAATCAGCAGGATTCAAACTGCCTTTAACATTTGCTTTTGTGGCAGCATACTGAGAAGCAATTGTATTAAGATTGTTCTGGATTTCTGTTTCTACAGCCAGTGCTTTGGCCAGTTCTCCCTGAGCCGCTTCTTCCTCGAAACGTCTGACTTCAAGAACCTCTTCCAGCTCAAAAGAAAACTTTTCCATAAAGAAAACCTTCTACTTCTGGAAAACTACTGCTGAGCCGAACCTGAATAATCAGCGGCAGGAACATCCGAATATTCCTCAGGAGGAATAGGAATGCCTGTAAGTTCAGAAAGTTTATCCAAAGTCTCCTTCATAGGACAAGGTTCGAATTCTTCCTGACAGAGGAAAGCTTCAATTGCGTCATGCATATCAATAGCTTCATCGACTTCAGGAGAGCTTCCTTTCTGATAAATACCGGAAGTAATCATTGTTTCGCGTTTCTGATAAGTACTCATCCAGGTACGCAATTTGTCACGGGCTTTCTTTGTTTCTTTTCCTGAAACTCTGTTTACAAGACGAGAAATAGAAGGCAGTACATCAATTGCAGGATAATGAGAGGCAGCAGCCAGATCCGGATTCAGAATGATATGACCGTCAAGAACCCCGCGTACAGTATCTGAAATAGGTTCATTCATGTCTCCACCGTCAACAAGAACAGTATAGAAAGCAGTAATCGAACCTTTGTCATTTGTTCCTGTTCTTTCAAGAAGTTTCGGAATCATTTCGAAAACAGATGGAGTGTAACCGCGCTGGGCTCCAGGCTCACCTTTTGCAAGACCGATTTCGCGCTGGGCTTTTGCAAAACGGGTAACTGAGTCCATCATGAGCATAACGTCTTTGCCCTGATCGCGGAAATATTCTGCAATGGCAGTAGTAACATAGGCAGCGCGAAGACGGCAGATTGAAGGCTGGTCTCCTGTAGAGAATACGATTACAGATCTTTTAAGACCTTCTTCGCCTAAGTCTCTTTTAATGAATTCCAGAACTTCACGACCACGTTCACCAATAAGACCGATAACGTTTACATCAGCATTGGTGTTACGGGCAACCATGGAAAGCAGTGTTGATTTTCCAACACCGGCGCCGGCAAAAATACCTATACGCTGACCTTTTCCTACAGTAAGAAGTGAATCTATTGCGCGGATACCTGTTGTAATACGCTGAGTAATCTGACGGCGTTTCATGGCATCAGGAGGATCTGCTTCTGCGGGATAGAAAGTTTCAGGAACCAGCTCTCCAAGTCCATCTACAGGTTTTCCTGTTGCATCGATTGTGCGTCCAAGAAGGCTCATACCTACAGGAACCTGCAGAACATCTCCGGAAGCAACAACTTCACAACCAACTTCAATTCCTTTTGTAGAACCAAAGGCTGCAAGTTTTACATTCTTGCCTTCAAGACCAACAACTTCAGCCAGAAGCTTAGTACCGTCATTAAGTTTGATTGTACACATTTCGCCCATTACTGCACGTGGACCTTCACTTTCAATGTCCAGACCTTTTACTGCAGTAACACGGCCAATGTAAAGAATAGTTTCGGCATCAACTACCGAAGAGAGATATTTTGTAAAGTTAAAATCTTTTGTATATGATGAACGCATTTTCCCACCCTTTTAATCTGCGTTACAGTCTTATACTTCGCCTGTAAGTGAATCAGAACGCTTGATATTCTTAACTGGAGAAACTTCGATGATTTTATTTTCAAGTTCTGTAAGCTGACTTGAAATACGTGCATCAATAGCACCGAAGTCTGTTTCAACGATACAACCGCCCTTTTCTACAGAAGAATCTTCCATAACGGTAATACCCTGAACCTTTTCAACGTGCTTGATGAATTCATTTGTATGTTCAGAAGTGAGTTTTACATCTTCAAGATTAACGCGAAGGGTAACTTCACCACGGGTACGAACTTTTTTGAGGGCTGCCAGAACATTGGCCATAATAACGTTCTTCTGGTTTTCAGAAATAATTTTGATAACCTTGCGGCTCATAAGAATTACAAGTTCAACAATCTGAGTTTCTGTGTCACGAAGGATTTCTTCACGGCGCTGCATAACTGCTTCAAGCATTTTGTGCATGCGGTCAACAAGACGGTCAGCTTCGGCTTTGCCTTCTGTATATCCGGCCTGGTGCCCCTGTTCGAATCCCTGTGAACGGGCTTCTTCTTCAAGGGCGTCGCGGCGAACCTGTGCATCGCTTACAATCTGATCAGCTTCAACTTTTGCTCTGGCAATAATTGCTTCTGCTTCTTTTTCCGCAGCAGCCTTGATTTCAGCGGCGGCATCAGTCTGGCGCTTAACTTCCTGGAAAGCAGCATCTTCTGCCTGTTTGATAATCTGATCAGCCTGGCCGCGGGCATTAGCTTCATAATTCTGTTTTTCCAGTTCCCACTGCTTTTTAAAAGCTTCTGCTTCACGACGCAGGTCGTCAGCAGTAGGTCCTGTGTATTCTTCTACAACCTCTTCGATAACTTCTTCTTCAGGCTGGAAGTTATGAACCAAAGGAAGCATTACTTTTTCTTCATTTGTTTTCATTTCGCCTGGGCGAAAAACAGATTTTGCCATTTTCTATAAATCCTTTTTTTATATTCGGGTTCAGGCTTACGATACCAGTTCGTCTTCACCACTACGTGCAATAACGATATCTCCGGAGTCTTCAAGACGGCGGATGATAGATACGATTTTCTGCTGGCTTTCTTCAACGTCCTTAAGACGAACAGGTCCCATGAATTCCATATCTTCCTTAAGCATAGATGCGGCACGTTTTGACATATTGCGGAAGATCTTGTCCTGAACTTCTGTATCGACAGACTTGAGGGCTTTTGCCAGTTCCTGCTGATCGACGTCGCGAAGAACTTTCTGAATAGCACGGTCGTCCAGCATAACGATATCTTCGAAAACGAACATACGTTTCTTGATTTCTTCTGCCAGGTCTGGATCGTCTTCTTCCAGAGATTCGATAATAGATTTTTCAGAAGAACGGTCAACAAGGTTGAGGATTTCAACGATTGATTCAACACCACCGGCAGCAGTGTAGTCTTCTGAAGACAGTGTAGAAAGTTTCTTTTCAAGAACGCGTTCAACTTCACGAAGAACATCAGGAGATGTACGGTCCATAGTTGCAAGTCGTTTTGAAACTTCAGCCTGCATTTCTTCAGGAAGATTCTGAAGAATAACGGCAGCCTTTCCAGGTTCCAGGTAAGCCAGAATCAAAGCGATTGTCTGAGGATATTCCTGCTGGATAAAGTTCAACAAATGTGCTGGGTCTGTACGGCGGATAAAGTCGAACGGACGAACCTGAAGACTTGATGTAAGACGGTTGATAATATCGATTGCTTTCTGAGAACCAAGAGATTTTTCAAGAAGTTCACGGGCGTAGTCGATACCACCGGTTGTAATAAAGTTCTGTGCATTCATCAGTTCCTGGAATTCTTCCAGAACTGCATCTTTAAATTCAGCGTCAACTTTTTCCTGACGTGCAATTTCAAATGTAAGAGTTTCTACTTCATCTTCGCGAAGATGTTTCATGATTTCGGCAGAAACATCAGGTCCAAGAGAAATAAGGAAAATTGCAGCCTTCTGACGACCTGTAAGACTCTTATAATCTTTGCTGTTTTTCTTTGTACTTGCTACAGGTTTAAGGCTTCCCGGCTTTGGAACCGGTTTTGGATTACTTGCAGGTGATTTTGAGGTTGTTTCTTCTTCAGCCATTTTATTCCTCCATTAACCAAGTTCTGATAAGCATAGCAACATCTTCCGGATGTTCTTTTGCCATGGCAATTGCATTTTCCTGAAGTTCCAGTCTGCGTGATTCTTCAACAGACATTGAAACAACCTGCTCGTCGTCCTTTGCATTCCAAAGGTTTTCTTCTGTACGACGACGCTGCGCTTCCAGAAGTTCTGCTTCTCTCTGACGGCGGCGACGTTCCAGTTCTCGGCTGATAACTCTGAAAAGAATAAAGCCGATAAGAACAACTGCAAGAGCAACCAGGACCAGAAGAATGGTCTTTTTTCGCTGAATAGCTGCAAAGTAAGCATCATCAGCTTCGTTGTGTTCTGCATCACGGTCATAGGCAATGTTTGTTACAACAACATTGTCTCCACGGTCTCTGTTATAACCAACAGCAGCCTTAAGGCCTCTTTCTGCTTCGCTCAATTCATGAGGTGTAATAGCCTCGTAAGTCCAGTGGCGGTAACCTGCGCGTGGACCATCTTCTTCAATAATGAAGTTTCTGGTCTTAGGGTCTCGGGCAAGATACCATTTACCGTCAAGGTTTACTGAAACAGAAATTCTGTCGATTTTTGGAGCGGTTACTTCCGAAATCTGCTTTGTGTTGATTACGTTATTCTGTGTAACTCCTGTCTCTACAGATTTACCGATAACATTAGACATGTCTGAGTATACAGGCGGGGTCTGGCCTTCAACTCCGGCAGGACCTTCAGGATTGTATCCTGTCCCCTGCCATTCCTTTGTTACAGTCTGCTGAGAAATAGGAAGTGTATCACGATATTCCGAATCATCATAAGGAGTATCCGGATTGTCTTTTTTGATTTCGATTGGAGAATAAACTGTTGCTTCAGAACTTTTCTTTGACATGTCCATTTCTACAGTAATACGCATGTCACGACAGCGATCTTCGCCGTAAGTCTGCTGGAACATTTTCAGAACTTCAGCACGAAGTCTGGTTTCTTCTTTCTGAATGAGTTTTCTCTGTTTTGCAACAACATCAACTGCATCGCTTTCTGCCATTGCTTCAAAATCATTAAGGATATTTGAATCAATATCAGTAATGATGATGTTTTCGGCAGTAAGTCCTTCAACAGCAGTAAGAACCAGTTTCTGGATACCCATGATACGTTTCTTGTCTGTTGTAAGAGTACTTGTCGGTGTTGTTTTAAGGATAATACTTGCAGTTACCGGTTTCTGGTCTGCGGCAAATATTCTGTTTTCAGGAAGAACAATTGTAACATCAGCCATGGAAACATCCGCAATGGCTTCGATATGCTGTTTCAACTGCTTCTGAATAGTATTCTTAAGCTTTACATTCTGATCTGCATCGGTTGTAGACCAGCTTCTGTCGTAAAATCCTGCCCAAGGATCCACATTTGAAGGAACCAGGTTTTCACTGATAAGGATTTCACGCATGCGCCGTGCCGTCATTTCATCAGGAACAGAAATGTAACCGTTGTCATCAAAATCTGCGTTGATGTTTTCCCGTGTCATACGATCAAGAATAGCATAACGGGCAAATTCATCTGTTACAGGTGAGTTAAAGAGACGTACAGTGCTTGGTTTTGAAGAGACTCTTGCGGTCAGGACAATTGCAACGACAACGACCGCAATAATTCCAAATAATATGACTTTCTGGATGGGCTTCCATTTAGACCAAAGTTCTTTGATCTTGCCCATCATGTTTTTCAGCCATTCGTTCATCAGACCCCTCCCAGAACGAATTCAGAGTAAATATAACTAGATAGTTAATTATATCAGATAAGACTGATTATGCAAGGACTTATTATGCCAGAACGCTTTCGCCACGTTCCAGAGCTGTAAGACCTGTTTTTACATATTCCAGAATTCCGTATGGTTCAAGCAGACGGATAAGAGAAGCTACTTTTTCTTCACTACCTGTTACTTCAACAATTACAGAATTGATTCCAACGTCAACGATGTGGGCACGGAAAATATCACAGGTTTCAATGATGATTCCGCGTTTTTCCCCTTCTGCCTTTACCTTAATAAGGGCTGTTTCACGCTGACATGAAGATGCTCCTTCACACTTGAGAATAGAAATAACTTCTACAAGTTTTGAAAGCTGTTTCTGGATCTGATCCAGAATGTATTCATCACCGCGAACAACAATAGTCATGCGGGACTGATCAGGATTACTTGTTTCACAAACTGTAAGAGAATCAATATTATATCCACGGCGGCTGAAAAGACCTGAAACACGGCTCAAAACACCGGCATGGTTTTCTACCAGAACTGAAAGTACGAATTTATCCATATTTGTTTCCTTGTTTTTTTATTTGATTATAACAGTAAAGTTACTGTTTTTCCACAACAACAAAACATAATTCACTCTTCCAGTTGAAAATACGTCCTGTTCCTTCCTGTTCAAGGAAGCTGACCAGTTTCTGAAGCTCCTCAACTCCAAGAGCTTCCGCAAGCTTTCGTCCGTAAGCCGAACCTGAAATATTGAACCATTTTCGGATATCGTCCCCTGTTACAGGTTTCTTTTCCAGGCTGTCTGCAGTTTCCGCCTTTGCCTTGAAGCCTGCCCCAGCGAAAGCTTCCTCTACAGTGTTACCGTTCCATGAGAACAGAGGATTATCCATGTCCCCAAAGAATTCATTTTCTGCCGAAAGCATTTTTTCAATAACAGGGGCCAGTTCCTTTTTGTTCTGTTCTGAACTTTCGGGAAGAATCTGGTTTCTGATTATTTCCGAAATACGCTGTCCGCCGGAAGGCACTTTCTGGCAGATAACAAAACGCCAGCCATCAGAAAGGACTTCAGGATTCTCTTCTGCCAGCTCCTTAAGAGACTGTGCAGATTCTTCTATATTCTGCTTTGTAACGAAAGGATCCACATAGAAAAGTCTGTCAAAAGTAATGCCTTCTTCAGAGAAACCTTTAAGGTCTTCCTTAAGGGATTCTTTCTTCAGATAAAGAACAGGTCTGTCCAGATCATCAAGAGTCCGTCCGTACTGTTCAAGAACTGATTTTCCCTGTTCGTTTTTACATACACCGCAGGTCAGTCCTTCCGGAGCTTTTCTTGCGATTTCCCAGAGAAGAAGTCCTGTATCTGCATTCCATACAAGACTTCTGTGATGGCGGAGAACTCCTGCCATTTTTATCATTGTGTTACGGATATTCAGAAGAACTTCCGCTCTGTTGGAATCAAGTCTCTGCTGCCAGAAACGGTCAGCACGGGTCAGATTGTTTTCCTTCTGCTGATCCTTAGGAGTAAAGGTAAGATTTTCAGGTTTCTTTTCATCTCCCGATTTGAAATGGAAATCAATCCACCAGTCAGAAATACGTCCGGCGCCTTCAATCTTTCCGTTTTCAGGATTTTCAGTGCCGGATTTATCTACAGAATTCTGTTCAAGAATAGAAGAAATCTGAAGTTCGCGGCGGGCAAGAACATCTCCGCGGATCTGACCTTCATAGCCCTGAGTTGTAGGAGTATAGAATACCCGTCCTGCAAGTTCTCCCGGAAGGTACTGCTGTGCAACCCAGTGGTCGCGATATGCATGAGGATAAAGATAACCGGAGCCGTGGCCAAAACCTTCCGCATCCCGGTTTGCATCCCTAAGATGATTTGGAATATCAAGATCTTCTTTTTCGACTGCGCTCATGGCATCAAAGAAAGCCATTGAACTGTTGGACTTTGGAGCTGTTGCAAGATAGAGCGCCGCATGGGCCAGAAAGTAATTTCCTTCAGGAAATCCTACGCGGTCAAAAGCTGCGGCACAGCTTTCCACAACCGAAATAGCATGCGGATCCGCAAGACCTGTGTCTTCGCAGGCAGAAATAAGCATGCGGCGGAAAATAAAGTGAGGATCTTCCCCTGCCCTTACCATTCGTGCCATCCAGTACATGGCGGCATCCGGATCACGTCCGCGAAGAGACTTTATGAAAGCGCTGATAATATCATAGTGGTAGTCGCCGTCACGGTCATACAGAACAACTTTTTTCTGGATTGATTCTTCACAGGTTTCTTTTGAAATATAAATTTCAGTTCCATAAGCCGGAACCGGAGTCAGGGCTTTTGGATCCCATTTTTCCGGAGTTGTTTCGACTGCAAGTTCCAGAGCGTTCAGAAGAGAACGGGCATCTCCATTGGCTGTTTCAATAAGATGTTCAAGAGCTCCGTCTTCAAAGACCACCTTCCAGTTTCCGTAACCGCGGTCTTTGTCTGCCAGAGCCTGAAGGGCTGCCTTATGAAGATCTTCCTGAGTAAGTCCTTTCAGCTGGAAAACCCTGGAACGGCTTACAAGAGCCTTATTTACTTCAAAGAAAGGATTTTCAGTTGTAGCACCAATAAGGATGATTGTTCCGTTTTCTACCCAAGGCAGAAGAGCATCCTGCTGGCTTTTGTTCCAGCGGTGAACTTCATCAACAAAAAGGATTGTTCTGCGGGAATAAAGATTCTTATATTCTTCCGCCTTTTTGATTGATTCACGGATATCGGCTACACCGGTAAGAACAGCATTCAGGGTAATGAAATTTGATTTTGTATGATTGGCGATAACCCGGGCAAGGGTTGTTTTTCCGCTGCCCGGAGGTCCATAGAAAATGACTGATGTAAGCTGGTCAGCCTGAATGGCACGGCGAAGAAGTCTTCCCTTTCCTACAATATGATCCTGTCCGATATACTCGTCCAGGTTTCTTGGCCGCATGCGGGCTGCCAAAGGTTCAGAGGTATTATTGCTTCTTGCAAAAAGATCATCAGCCAAATTCAGATTCCAGAAAGTGTAACTGTCTTATTCTCTGTTCCAGTTACCACGTGAAGGGTAATAAGCCCAGAGCCCTTTGTTTTCAAAAGAAACTGCAATTGAACCGCCGGAAGACTTGAAAGAAATTCCAGAGAAAATAATTGCATCTGCTTCATTTTTAGAAGAATCTTCAACCAGAAGTGCACGAACCTGATATGAAGTAGTCATTACTGCATCAGCATTTGAAACAAAAGTGTCTGTTGCAGAAACCTTCTGTTCAGTCTTGATTCTGTCCATTTTGATGTGGCTGATACCACCATCATTTACTACCAGAGAACTTGTGTTTCCTGTTCCGTAAATGAAGTAGTCATTTGTAAGTGCCATAGAAATAACTTTTGAACCGGCTTCATGAATAACTCTTGCTTCGGCTTCATCATCAACTTTCATGAAGATCTGCTTTACCTTGCTTGAGTTTGTGAAGAAGTAACGGTCACTACCAGCGATTGCTACTGAACCAGAGAAGAAGATTGGACTTCCGCCGTGGTAAACAACAGAGTTCATTGCTGTTTCTGTAACATCTTCTGTGGAATCTCCTGCAACAGGAGTAACAGAAGTAAGGCTTGTTCCAAGTTCATAGTAAGAATATTTCTTTGTTTCTTTTTCGTAAGTTCTGAAATAGGCTTTTCTTTCAGCTTCAACTTCTGCGTTTGTACAGAAAATACCGGCTTTTACATAGATGTCTCTGGCATCATCAATTTCATAAGCCCCGTAGTCTGCAGAAAGGTAGGTTTCTGCATCCGCAATTTCAGTCCAGTCTGAAGCCTGAAGATCTTCTGTGTAATAAAGATGATATTTTTTTGGAACAACTTCACCTTTATCACTTTCTTTTACTTCAAAAGTAAGTGCGTAAACACGGGCATTGTCAGCTGCCAGTTTTGCGATGTACTGTCCAACATATTTGTTGTCATCATAGCTGAACTTAACGCTGGTGAAAGTATCGTTACCTCTTTTCTTCCATACAGGAACATCACCGTCACGTTCAACTTTCTTCTGCTTGTAATATACAGAAGAACCGTTGCTTGTAACTACGTAACCGTCTGCCTGGTCTCCGAAGTGAAGAATAGAGTTGATTGTTCCGCTTACAGATCCGCTCAGAAGAGGAACTTCTTTTTCAATATTCCAGAAAACAGGATTGAAACATCCTGAAAAAAGGATTGAAACAGTAAAAAGTGCTGCCAGTGCCTTAATAATCTTTTTCATACAAAAACTCTCCAATCCTTAGAAGTGATATCTTGCGCAGATTGTAAGCCCTGCAAACAATCCGGTTTTGTTATATTCAGAATTTTTCACCCATTGTGGAGTACATACAAACTTGCCTTCAGCCCCGAAAGACCACATTTCTGAAAATCTGTAGAAAACTCCTGCTTCACCAACCAGAGAAAGTCCCGGGAAGTAAGAAGCATTCTGTGCTGTTGCAAAATAGGTACCAACCCCAAGTGTAAGAGGAACTTCAATTTTTCCGAAAACAGGCTGATACATTACATTGAAAGTAATTGGAATGAGTGTAAGTGCGTTTTTAGCAAGGGTCGGATTGAAAGTAACTGTAATTTCACCACCCATGGCAATGCTTTCCGAAACAAAGCGGTAATAACCGATTTCTGCCCCACCACCAACCTTAAGCTGGTCTCCGAAGTTCAGAGGGAAAAATGGCATGATTCCGATTTTAAGATACTGGTCCCCTTTTCCGTTGTTTTCGTAAACAAAACCATCATCATAATCGTCGGCTGCTTCATCAGCAAAAACAAAACCTGCTGACAGTAAAAGTACCATCAGAACAGCAAATATCTTTTTCATTTTCAATTCCTATATCTTTTTTAAGTATTTAATTTTACAGTTTTTAACACTTGTTTTCAATAAAACACTTTTAGCCTCAATCAAGTTACGAAAACCGCTTCTTTGTGATATATTTTTACCATGACTTCACTTGATGAATACTGGAACAACTTCCTTTCAGAAAAAAAACTGCCGGATTCCACTCCATTCGGAGGAGAATTGACCTATGCCGATGAAGACCAGGAATTCGCCTCCATTCTGGCACTGATTTTATGTGGAAAAAAGACTGCCAATTTCTCTGCCCTGGCAGGTTATCACATAGACAACGAACCTTTACCCCACAAAAGCGAATATTACGTTCTGAACAACTGGAAAGGTGAACACGTTGCCGTAATCAAGACAACAAACGTGCAGATTCTGCCTTTTGAAGAGATAACCTGGGAAATGGCCCAGAAAGAAGGCGCCGACGAGGACCTTTCAAGCTTCCGGCAGAGATATTCAGAGTTCTTCCAGGAAGATTCCGACATCGTAGGCTATGACTTCAGCCCCACAATGCCGGTAGTTTTTGAAGAATTTGAGGTAGTTTACAAAACTGTATAAAAAAAGGCGGGTCTTTTAAGATCCGCCTTCGTTTTTTAGTGGTTTGTTTCTTCCTGAAGGATATTTCTCCAGAGAGCCTTCGGTGTCTTAGGATCAACACCGCACTTTTCGAAGATCTCAGGAACAGTCACGAACTCAAATCCCTTTTCTTTAAGAATAGGAATAAGTTTGTCTACGGCTTCAACCGAAGCTTCATTTCCTTCCATATCATGGAGAAGGTAAATTACTCCGTCATAAGCCATATCGATCATTCGTTTAAGACGTTCATCAGCAGAAACTTCAGGCACCCAGTCTTCACAGCCCATTCCGCAGATAAACGGAAGGTTGATGTTTTCGTACATTGTGTCATTTACATCGATGAATGGAGGACGGAAGAACTTTGGAGTTACCCCGATTTTTTCTTCAATCATCTTTGTTGTGCGGGAAATCTCATCCTTGATCTGGTCTACAGTCATTTTTGTCATGAAAGGATGAGTCCAGCTGTGGTTTTCGATATCGCAGCCGTATTCAGCGCAGGCTTTCATGGCTTTTTCTGATTCAGGAGTAACATTCTGCCCGATAACAAAAAAAGAACCTTTTACTCCGTGCTTTTTAAGGACATCCAGCATGTGATAGGTTGTTGTTGTATTTGGTCCGTCGTCAAAAGATAATGCGCAATACATATTAAACTGTTTTCACTCCATCACCGCTTGCACACGAGAAGAATCCTCCGTCATGCCCAATAGCTTTTGTATAGGCCACATTCATTTTTCCCATGAATGCATCTGCACGGTTAGCTTTTACCAGGGCAATGGCACATCCACCAAAACCGGCACCTGTCATACGGGCACCAATACATCCGTCCATTTCAGATGCCATTGAAACCAGAACATCCAGTTCTTCGCATGAAACTTCGTAATCATTCTTAAGTGATTCGTGAGATTCATAAAGAAGTTTACCGAGTGTTTCAAGGTCATCATTTTTAAGTGCTTCAACGGCTTTAAGAACGCGTTCATTTTCAGAAACAACATGGCGAACACGCTTCAGGATTGTTTCATCTGTAATGGCACCCTTCACTTCTTCGAATTTTGCCATAGAGAGAGCACAAAGGTTTGGAATATCAACACCTGCAGCCTTGAGCATTTCAAGACCTTTTTCGCATTCTGCACGACGTTCATTGTATTTTGTGTCTGCCAGTTCACGCTTTTTCTTTGTATTCATTACAACGAATTTGTATTCTCCCAGATTCAGAGGCACATATTCGCTTTCGATTTTTGCACAGTCAAGAAGTTCTGCTGTATTGGCTTTTGCAGTAGCAATGATGTACTGGTCCATGATTCCGCATTTTACGTTCATGAACTCATGTTCACTCTGCTGCCCCATAAGAGCGATGTCTTTGCGGCTGATTCCGAAGCCGTAAAGTTCATTTACAGCCCAGGCAAAACCACATTCAAGTGCAGAACTTGAAGAGATTCCGCCGGCAGACGGAATGTTTGATGCAATCATCATCTCAAACCCGCATGGGAATGAGAATCCGCGGCGTTTCATGATTGTCAGAATACCGTTCAGGTAGTTTCCGTAGTGGTAATCTTCGTTATATGCAAAATCATCGTTGATATCGAATTCATATGCATCATGATAGAACAAATCTTTATAGAAGATTTTATTGTCATTGCGCTTTCTTATGGCAACAAAAAGATATTTGTCAATTGCAGCAGGGAAAACGTATCCGCCGTTATAGTCAATGTGTTCTCCGATAATGTTGATTCTTGCCGGAGCCGAAGTAATCAGAATCGGATTTGAAGATTCATGATAAATTTTAAGAAATTCTTCTTTTAATTCTTCTGGTGTAATCATAGTATTTAAATAATACTTCTTATTACCCCAGTCGACAAGAAAAAAAAGGTAAATTCTCTATTACACTAACAATAATTTTTCTATATAATTTCCTCCATTATGGATAAAAACGTTTCTTCAGAAAACAAAATGGGCACAATGCCTATTTTCACTCTTATTTTAAGCATGTCACTTCCAATGATGTTTTCCATGCTGGTTCAGGCCTTTTACAATGTTGTTGACAGCTATTTCGTTGCAAAAATCTCAGAAAACGCTATTACAGCCGTTTCTCTTGCATTCCCTGTTCAGAATCTGATGATTTCTTTTGGCGTAGGTACTTCAGTAGGTGTAAACGCACTTCTTTCCCTTCGTCTTGGACAGAAACGTCAGGAAGATGTTAACAAAGCAGCCATGAACGGCATTTTTCTTGCCTTCGCAACCTATGCAGTCTTTGCAGTTCTTGGATTATTCCTTCTTAAACCTTACTTCTATGCACAGATTGATATGGAAGAAATCCGCAATTTCGGACTTACTTACACCAGAATCGTTCTTTTTGCAGGTTTCGGTTGTTACGGTGCCATGATGGGAGAAAAACTCCTCCAGTCTACAGGAAAATCAATGCTTTCCATGTGGAGCCAGCTGGCAGGTGCCCTTACAAACATCATCATGGACCCTATTCTGATTTTCGGAGTTGGACCTTTCCCAGAAATGGGCATTGCAGGTGCTGCCTGGGCCACAGTTCTCGGACAGATTGTGGCAATGATCATTGCCTTCACACTGAACCTCAAATACAACAAAGAAATCCACTTTAACCTTAAATATCTCTTCCGCCCTGACATCCGCGTTATCGGACAGATTTACCGCGTTGGAGTTCCTTCTATTGTATTGAGCTCAATCACTTCATTTACAACAGCTCTTATCAACAAGATTCTTGCAAGCTTCTCTACAACAGCCATTGCGGTTTATGGTATTTACTTCAAGCTGAACAGCATCATCTTTATGCCTGTATTCGGACTCAACAGCGGTATCGTTCCTATCATTGCCTACAACTACGGGGCTCAGAACTACAAACGCCTTACTTCTTCCATTAAAACAGGTCTTTCCATCGCTGTTGCAATCATGGCCCTGGGAACTGCTATTTTCGAAATCTTTCCTAAACAGCTTCTGCAGATTTTCAACGCCAGCGAAGAAATGCTTTCTATCGGTATTCCTGCAATGCGCATCATCGCCGCCTCTTTCGTAGGTGCCGCCATCGCCATCGTTCTGGGATCTGTATTCCAGAGTCTTCGCAGCGCAATGCTCAGCATGATTGTTTCTGTATGCCGTCAGGTGCTGGTTCTTCTTCCAGCCGCCTATCTGCTTTCCCTTACAGGCATTGTAGACAATATCTGGTGGTGCTTCCCTATTGCCGAAGTTATGTCTATCGGACTGAGCCTGATTTTCTACAGCAAAGTTTACAAGCAGAAAATCCTGCCTTTGAAAGCAAAAAACTAAGTTTTTAAAAACCCTTTTTCATGAATACAAAAGTCGATAAACTATGTATTTATGGAAAAGAAAACTTACATTATCGGTCATAAAAATCCTGACACAGACTGTGTTGTTTCTGCAGTAGCCTATGCAAAACTTAAGGAACTTTTAGGGTTCAAAAATCATGTTGCCGCCCGTGCCGGACATTTGAACCCTCAAACCGACTATATCTTCAAAAAATTCAATGTTCAGAGTCCTGAATACCTTCCGAACCTTATGCCTAAAGTTGAACACTTTATGCCGGATCTGGAATACTCTGTAAAAGATGATGCTTCTGTATGGAGCGCCATCGGTAAAATGGAAGACTTTGAAAAAGTACGTGTTATTCCTGTAACTGATGCAGAAGGACACTATCATTCAATTCTCCATTACACTCACTTTACAAGAAACCTTCTTTCCCTGCTGAATCCTGTTAAGCGTACACCTATTACAACTTCAATTGGCGGCATTGCAAGAACTCTGAATGCACAGCCAATAGTTCTGCGCGATGAAGATGAAATCTTCAAGGCATCTATTCTGGTTGGTGCAGCCCACTCAAATTCTTTTGCCCAGAAAATTCAGGAACACGCCAGTGAAAATATCGTTGTCATTGCTTCAGACCGTGAAAGCATCCATGAACTCTGTATCGATGCAAAAATCAAACTGCTTATCCTTTCTTCCAACTATGTACTTGGAAAAGAACTGCGCCAGAAGGCTGAAGAAAACGGAGTTTCGGTTATCATCAGTCCTTACCCTGTAGCCGCAACATCTATGATGCTTGCCTACTCTACTCCGGTTTCTGTAATGAGCGACAAAACAATTCCTGCCGTTCACAAAGGAGATACAATCACAAAAATCAGACCGGCACTTAAAGCTTCTCCATGTCACTGTCTCCCTGTTGTAGATGATGACAACAAACTTATCGGCCTTATTTCTGAACACGACGTAAACGTAGAACCTAAAGTAGACGCAATTCTTGTAGACCACAACGAAATCAGCCAGGCCTGTGACGGCATAGAAAACATCCGCATTCAGGAAATCATCGACCACCACAGACTGGGTAACATGCCTACAACTTATCCGATTACTTTTATAAACAAACCGATCGGTTCAACATCAACTCTGATTACAATGCTTTTCCAGGAAAACAAGATTTCAATTCCAAAAGAAATTGCAAGTCTTCTTCTGTGCGGAATCATGAGTGATACTCTTATCCTCCAGTCTACTACTACAACAGACAAGGATCGTGATATTGCCGAATACCTTTCCAACATCACTAACCTGGACTGGCAGGAACTTGGAAAAGAAATCCTCGAAGCCGGAAGCCGCATTGCAGGTCGTACTCCAGAAAGCGTTGTTCATCAGGATATGAAAGAATACACAGAAGGAAAACTGACTTACACAATCAGCCAGATTGAAGTTGGAAACACAAACGAAATCCTTTCGAAAAAGAAAGAATACTTCGAACAGCTGGCCATGGAAAGAAAAAGCCGCAAAGCACTTTTTGCAGCCCTTCTGGTTACAGACATTACAAGACTTTCAAGTATCCTTCTGATCGATGCAGACGAAAAACTTGAAGATTCTCTTTCTTTCCAGCGCATGGAAAACAAAATCTACTATCTTAAGGATGTTGTTTCCCGCAAAAAGCAGCTTGTTCCTATGATCACAGAACAGATTGCAAACGCAGGCCTCTAACTTCAAATATATCTCCAAATTCTCTAAAAAATCTATTGAAAATAGAGAAATTGGAGAGTATAATTAAGATACTTTTCATTTACGGAGGATTATCAAATGAAAAAATTTATCGTAGCTGCAATCATGGCAGCACTTTGTGTATTCGCTGTAGCCGCAGATGATGTTGATCTTACAAAACCTGCAACTCAGATCCGTCTTCCAGATGACTGGAACTTTGGAAAATGGTATGACGCTAAATGGGATGCTTACTGGGAAATCGGTAACAACGACATTAAAATCTACAAAGGAAATGACCTTGTTATTTCTTTCGATGGAAAAATCACTAACTATACTGTAAAAGCAGGAACAAAAGGTCTCACAATCAGCTTTGACTGTGCAGAAACAAACCGTTCTTATGCTATCACAAAACCAATTTCACTGAGCACAGACCTGAACCTGGTTGTTGATCGCAAAGATGTTCCTTCAACAGATCCTAACAAACACATGGATGTAACAATCAAACGCCAGAAATAAGCTTTGACTTATATCCTTAATGAAACGGCTTTGGTTTTCCAAAGCCGTTTTTTTTTTCGTTTTTTTCAATTCTACTATTTCTGCTGATTCTCCACTTTCAACAATCATTGATTTTCTTTAATATAAACTTTATGAACGCACACGGAACTCAGACTAATGACAACCACGCAGCTCTGTGGCACGGACGTTTTCAGGACGGACCGGACGCCGAAGCAGTTGCATTCGAAACTTCTATCCACGTTGATGAACGTATGGCTCTGGATGATATTAAAGGAAGCATCGCCCATGCAAAGATGCTTGCCCATGTAAAACTTATTTCAGATGACGAAGCAGACCAGATTGTAAAAGGACTTGAATCAATCAAGGCTGACCTGGAATCGGGCAAACTTGCCATCGACTACTCTGCAGAAGACATTCACTCTTTTGTTGAAGCAACTCTTACTGACCGCATTGGCGAAGCCGGAAAAAAAGTTCACACAGGACGCAGCCGTAATGACCAGGTTTGTCTTGATGAACACCTTTACCTTAAGCGCATCGTTCCTGAACTTCAGGACTCCCTCAAGACTCTCATTGCAGCACTTGTAAAGATTGCAGAAGAAAACCTGAACACTCTCATGCCTGGCTTTACCCACATGCAGCACGCACAGCCTGTAACCCTTGCTCACCACGTATGTGCCTGGGCATGGATGCTGGTCCGCGACATTGACCGTCTTTCTGACTGCCTGAAACGCATAGACTACTCTCCTATCGGAGCCTGTGCCCTGGCAGGAAGCGGACTTCCACTGGACCGCAGATACGAAGCTGATCTTCTGGGATTTGCAAACGTAACACAGAACTCTCTGGATACAGTTTCTGACAAGGACTTCTTCCTGGAAACAGCAAACTGTCTTTCTATTATACAGATGCACCTTTCCCGCTTCAGCGAGGAAGTTGTTCTCTGGAACACTGTAGAATTCGGATTCATCGAACTTTCTGAAAAATGGTCTACAGGTTCTTCAATCATGCCACAGAAGAAAAACCCTGACTTCGCAGAACTTATCCGCGGAAGAACCGGAAAAGTTTACGGAAACCAGTTTGCTCTTCTTACAATGATGAAAGGACTTCCATTGGCTTACGACCGCGACATGCAGGAAGATAAAGAACCATTGTTTGATTCAATCGACACAGTTCTTTCATGTGTACGCGTATTTACTTACATGATTTCTACAGCCACCTGGAACAAAGACCGCATGGCTTCCCTCTGTGACGGCGGATACCTGAACGCAACCGACATTGCTGACTACCTGGTCCGCAAAGGAATGCCATTCCGCACAGCCCACGGAGTTTCTGCCCGCTGTGTTCGCCGCGCCATCGACAAAGACTGCCGTCTTGATGACCTGAGTCTTGAAGAAATGCGTGCAGAAAGCGAACTTATCGAAGCAGACATTTTCGAAAAAATCACACCGGAAGGCTGTGTAAAAATCCGCAAGACAATCGGTGGTCCTGCTCCAGAACGAGTTCAGGAACAGATTGCGGAACTTAAAAAAATCGCTAATTAATTTATAGGAGATATATAAATGAAAAAATCACTTTTTGTTATCTGTGCAGTAGCAATCGCACTTTCAACAATCGGATGTTCAAAGAAGGACAAACCAGCAGCCGCTTCTGATGCAGTTTCTGCCCTCAAAGCCCGCGGAACTTTCGTACTCGGTCTTGACGCCTCTTTCCCACCACTGGGATATACAGACGATGACGGAACAATCATCGGTTACGACATCGACCTGGCAAAAGAAGTTGCAAAACGTATGGGTGTTGCATTCAAAGCACAGCCAATTGACTGGGATGCAAAAGAAATGGAACTCCAGACAATGAAAATCGACTGTATCTGGAACGGATTCACAATCACAGAAGAAAGAAAAGAAGCTCTTTCTTTCACACCAGCTTACCTGAACAACGAACAGGTTCTTATCGTTCGTGCTGACTCAGGCATCAAAACTCTTGCTGACATGAAAGGAAAAGTTGTAGGCCTTCAGTCAGGATCTTCTGCTCAGGAAGCTGTTGAAGAAAACAAAGCTTTCGCAGACTCTCTGAAAAAGACAGTTTACTACAAAGAAAACGTAACAGCCCTCAACGACCTGGAAATTGGTGGTGTTGACGGTGTTGTAATGGATTCAGTTGTAGGTGCATACTCAATCAAAACAACAGGAAAAAATCTTGTAATCGTTTCTGAAGCTCTGGCAAACGAAGAATACGGAATCGGTTTCCGCAAAAACGAACCAGAACTTCGTGATGCAGTATGGACAATCCTGAAAGAAATGCAGGCAGACGGAACAGTTGCAAGCATCTGTTCTAAATGGTTCTCACAGGACATTTCTGTAATCAAATAATTAACGAAAAATAAATAACAAGAGCCGGTCAACTGGATTTTGAAATACACTTCAATTTCACAGAGACCGGCTTTTTTTCTGTCGGATATTAAATTAACATTATTTTTCATAGACGATAAATTTTACACAAACAAATCTTAAAAAGGAGGAACCTTTATGGGTGACGGTAGTAGTAGCGGCTCGTATCCGGCGAATAAAATGTTAAACTGCTTCTGTCAGTGGGGTTCTTTCGAAACTTTCCGAAGCAAATCTAATTAACATATCTATTTAGCCGAATACGGCCTTCTGATTCAAAGCTTTTCTGATACAGAATTGAAAGACATTCTTGAAGAAATGTATGTAAACGATGCGGTAGATCTTGTAGAAGAAATGCCTGCCATTGTAGTTCAGAGAATCCTGAAACAGGTAGATGCTGAAAAACGAAAAGACATAAACCAGATTCTCCAGTATCCGGAAAATTCAGCCGGATCAATCATGACAACAGAGTTCGTTTCTTTAAGTCTTGGAACTACTGTAGGGGCCGCCATCGATCTTTTACGAAAAACTGGAGTTGATAAGAAATCTTTCTACGCCTGTTATGTAACAGAAAACCGCAAGCTAATCGGCAGACTTTCCGTAAAAGACCTTCTTCTGTGCAACGACGATGAAATGCTTATTGATAATCTTCTCAAGACCAATGTGATTTCTGTAAACACTCACGATGACAAGGAAGAGGTTTCAAAGCTTCTGGCAAAATATAATTTCTACGCAATTCCTGTTGTTGATTCTGAAGAAAGAATGGTTGGTATCATTTCCTTTGATGATGCTCTTGAGGTTATGGAAGATGAAGTTACCGAAGATATGGAAATCATGGGTGGTATGTCTCCATCAGATAAAACCTATCTGCATTCAAGTCCTTTCTATATGTTCAAGCACCGAATTGTATGGCTTCTGTTCTTAATGGTTTCTGCAACCTTCACAGGAATGATAATCAACAATTTTGAGAATGCCCTTGCTGTTCAGGTTGTACTTACCGCTTTCATCCCAATGCTCATGGATACCGGCGGAAACTCTGGTTCACAGTCGTCTGTTATCATTATTCGCGCCTTGTCTTTGGGTGAAATAGATTTTAAAGATTTACCAAGAATTGTTCTGAAGGAAATAGCCACTGCCCTTTTATGTGGTGTTGTTCTGGCCATCGTCTGTTTCGGAAAAATCATGCTTATTGACCGAATGCTTCTTGGAAATGCAGATGTGACCTACACAGTAGCCTTGGTTGTCTGCATGACAATGATTGTTACAGTTCTTGTTGCAAAAACTGTTGGAAGCATTCTTCCGTTATGCGCAAAAAAACTGGGCTTCGACCCTGCTGTAATGGCCAGTCCTTTAATCACCACTATTGCAGATGCATTGTCGTTAATTGCTTATTTTAGTATTGCAAAGCTGCTGCTTTTTTAAGATCTTTTATTCCGCCAAATAAGAATTATTGGTTATAATGCATGTGTCAAAAGAGGACTTTATGTTATTAAGTATTGCTGCGATTTTATTGGTTGGATCAACACTTGGCTGGGTATGTAAAAAGATTAAACTGCCTGCTTTGGTGGGAATGCTGCTGACCGGAATAATACTTGGCCCTTATGTTTTTAATATTTTTGATGCTTCTATTCTGGCAATCTCAGCAGACATCAGAAAAATCGCACTTATTATCATCCTTACACGAGCGGGCTTAAGTCTTGATGTTTCAGGATTGAAAAAAATCGGACGTCCGGCTGTAATGATGTGTTTTGTCCCTGCAACTTTTGAACTTATCGGAATGCTTGCCTTAGCTCCGAAATTACTCGGAATATCTCTTCTTGAAGCTGCCGTTATGGGCGCAGTCCTTGCGGCAGTTTCCCCGGCTGTTGTTGTCCCTCGAATGGTAAAACTCATAGAAGAAGGCTATGGCGAAGAAAAAAATATTCCACAACTTATTTTAGCCGGAGCCTCAGTTGATGACGTTTATGTAATCGTTCTGTTCACTACCTTTATTGGAATGATTCAGGGAGCCGAGATTTCTGTAATGAGTTTCGTAAACATCCCAATTTCCATTGTTCTTGGAATTGGAATAGGATTGCTGACCGGAAGACTGCTGGCCTTTTTCTTCGGGAAAGTACACCTCAGAGATACAGTAAAAATTCTTATAATGCTTTCCATCTCTTTTGTTTTAGTTGCAGTTGAAGATATGCTTACAACTGCAATCACTTTCTCAGCCTTGATTGCAATAATGTTTACAGGTGTTTCTCTTCAAAAATACCGGAATGAGGTATCAAAAAGATTATCACAGAAATACAACAAACTGTGGGTCGGCGCTGAGGTGTTCCTTTTTGTTCTAGTAGGTGCCACTGTGAACATCAGTTATCTTGGAAAAGTCGGCGTAACAGCCATTTTTGTAATTCTGGGAGCTTTGATTTTCAGAATGCTTGGCGTTTTTGTATGCCTTCTTGGAACAAACCTGAATAAAAAAGAAAGACTTTTTTCAATGATGGCTTATACCCCCAAAGCCACAGTCCAGGCTGCAATCGGAGGAATCCCTTTGAGTTTAGGCCTTGCCTGTGGAGATGTCGTTTTGACAGTTGCGGTTCTTGCAATTGTCATCACCGCTCCTTTAGGTGCTTTTGCTATCGATTCTACATATAAGAAATTGCTTGATAGAAAAAAGGAATAGCTTGCGATGCTGCATAATAACTATGCAATATCTGCTATTCCTTATATACTTAATCTATGTCACCTCGTTATGTAAAAATGCTCCAGGCCATGTTCGCAGGCTGCGGAGTTTCGATTGAAGTTTTTTTCCTTACACTTTTATTTTCTATTCCGCTGGCACTTCCTATTGCATACGGAAGAATGTCTAAAAAGAAAATTCTTTCTGGAACAACCAATGTATTCCTGCTGATTATTCGCGGAACCCCACTTATGCTCCAGCTGCTTATCGTTTATTTCGGTCCAGGCCTGTTCATCAACTGGCTGAACAAATCTTTCAACGCCGGAATAACTTTCCACTGGCCACGCTTTGTAGCTGCCATTGTGGCTCTTTCAATCAATTATGCCTGTTACTTTTCTGAAATCTACCGCGGTGGTATCGAAGCTATTCCAAAAGGACAGTACGAAGCTGCCAGCGTTCTTGGGTATACATCCAAACAGACCTTTTTCCGCATTGTTCTTCCACAGGTAATCAAACGCATCATTCCTGCCATGGGAAATGAAGTAATCACTCTGGTAAAAGACACAGCGCTTGTTTCTGTTATTGGTGTTATGGAACTTCTGATGGTGGCAAAAGAACGTCAGAGCGCCCTTTTCTCTTTCTGGCCTCTTTTCATTGCCGGTATTTTCTACTTCGTAATGAACTGGGTTGTTGCTTTCGCCTTCCAGAAAATCGAAAAGAAACTGAATTACTACAAATAGGCTTCTGCAGGAGAAAACTAAATGAACGAAATCATCAAAGTTGAAAACTTGAAAAAATCTTTCGGATCTACAGAAGTTATTAAAAATGTTTCTTTCTCTGTAGAAAAAGGTGAAGTACTGGGAATTATCGGACCTTCAGGTTCGGGAAAATCTACAATTCTCCGCTGTGTTTCTCATCTGGAAACTATTACAGACGGTTCTATTTCCATCTGCGGAAAATACCTGGTAAAAGACGGCGTTTATGCACCCAAAAAAGACCTTCAGTCCATCATGCTCAATGCAGGTCTGGTTTTCCAGAATTTCAATCTTTTCCCACACTACTCTGTCCTTCAGAATGTTACTGAACCACAGATCCGTGTACTGAAACGCTCAAAAGAAGAAGCCGTGGCCGTTGCCCGTGAACTTTTGAACCGTATGGGGCTTTCTGCCAAGGAAAACAACTATCCTTGTGAACTTTCCGGAGGACAGCAGCAGCGTGTATCAATCGCCCGTGCCCTGGCCCTTAAACCAGAGGTTCTGCTCTTTGATGAACCTACATCAGCCCTGGACCCTGAACTTACAGGCGAAATTCTTGCCGTAATCAAGGATCTGGCTGCCGAAAAGATGACAATGGTTGTAGTTACTCACGAAATGGCCTTTGCCCGTGACACTTCCAACCACATTATTTTCATGGATGGCGGAGTCATTGTTGAAGAAGGATCTCCTGAAGAAGTAATCAACAGTCCAAAAGAAGAACGCACAAAGCAGTTCCTGTCCCGCTTCAACAATTAAGAATTAAAACTGAAATTTATAATTTATAAAGGATTAACAGCTCTGCTCCTGCATAATGGGCAGAGCTGTTTTTTTCAGGTCCAAACACATAAAAAGGAGTAACTCCCAGTTCAATTTTTCCGTTCAGTAAATTTGCCGGTGAAAATCTTAAACTAAGAGAACCTTCAAGCATCTGGTCAGCATAAACTTTATCCAGTTTATTATTGTATTTAGAATTAGCTTTAGGGAAATTAAGTTGAACTCCGTAATTCAATCCGGGCTGAATAACAACCTGGTTATTAAAAAATTCAAACCGTGCATATATTCCTGGAGCCAACTGAAGATTCCACAAATAAGACAAAATATCATCTTTTAAGAAACCTGAATTTCCCCTTACTTTTACGCTAAAGCCAGGTTTCATAACCGGTAAAAGAGAAAGGTCATATTCTGCTTCCATTCCTCCACCCAGATAATTTGAAACAAAGTCATTCAGATCGCCCATTGCAGCCTGCCAGGAAAAAGCACCCCCCACCCTCAGTACACTGTCTCCGTCCTGATATGTAAAACCTGGATCAATTTCCTCATCAGATTCTGCAGCCTGAGCAAAGAAAAATGAGGAAACTCCCATAATAAACAAAATAAATAAAAGAATCTTTTTCATAACAACACCTCCGGCTTTAATATTCTGCAGTTCGTTTAATTGCCTGGTAATTTGCAACCTGTTTACCGTATTCTGTTTCATAAGGAGTAAACTCAACAAAGTAACCGGTACAGCCATATCCACTACTCTGATTATTAAGATCTCCCTGGTTATTCCAGAATCCGTTTGCATAATAATCTTTTCCAGAAGGGGTCAGTCTTCCGGCAAGGAACTGTAAACATGGTTCACTTGTAGTGCTTCCAGATTCACCGTTTGGTTCTGCCCCTGCAGAGCCCCTGATAAGATACTGAGGATCTGTAGAATCTATATCTGAAGTATATACATCACTATGAAGAGTTGCATTATTCCAGCGCTCAAATACACCATCAATTTTCCCGTAATTTGCGGCTGCAACTGACCAGAAACACATACCAGCTTCAGGACCAGCCTGCCAGTACCACTTAGAAGAAGATGTTCTTGCACCTGGAGTTGTTTTATTAGTAGAATTTGCAGTAACATCCTGGTCCCACCAAGGAATTTCCTCCCCATTTATTATGCCAGTTGTTTTAGCAACAGGAACAAAGGTTGCACCACCAGCCCAGCTCAACTGGTTTGGCTGAAGCTTAAAATAAGTATCATAAATATAATTATTTTCAACTTCAGATGTAATGTTCATCAGATAACCTTTTAAACCATTAAAAGATTTCTGTTTAGCCTTATTATAAGAATTAGTCCACTTTATAAGTTGTAATTTTTTTCCATCATTAGAACCACTTGTTTGTGTAACACCATTATAATCTGTTTTATCTTCATCATTTTCGTAATAATAACGCTTATAGAAGCTTCCATTAAAATATTTAAATTCTGCTCCGCCAGAACCATCTCCTTCACCACGGATAAAAGCAGAAGGAACTGTTTCTATATTAAGGGTAATCTTTATTTTTTCTTCATCATTATTTTTCTTAAAATAAACCTGAGAAATAAAATCATTTATTATTAATGGAGTCAGAAGATCTCCGCTGGAGAATACCTGCATATATACGTAATTTTCTTCAAACTTTAATTCTTCAACATAAGTTAATGGTGTTGGCTGAGCCATATAAGTCAAAGTTGATTCCACAGTCTGTTCAGAGTCTGTTTTATTATTTGTAATTGTTGTTCTTTCATTTACACGGAAAGTCCCGTTTTCTATTGCCAGAGAGAATACTGAACAAGGTTTATTTACAGTCTCTGCATCAAATCTGAATTCATCATCTTCCCACATAAGTTCATCTTCAGCGGGCAAAACAACACCGGAATTATCCGCCATGTTAATGTAAGTTTTTTCCACGCTATTAAATAGAACTTCCTTATTAGTAAGAATTATCTGTGTATAATTTTTCTTTGAAGAGTCATTTTCATCAGCAGCAACATTCCAACAGGTAAAATTTGCAAGGCTTGCATATTTACTGTTGGCAATTTCGGCAACAACATGTTCTTCATTTCTATCATAATTCTTTGTTGAAACACAGGTAACTTCATATGGAGTTTTTGCAGTATCAGAAAGATTAGTCATCTGACCTACAATAAACACACGTTCAGAAGAAAGAGTATCCAGCATAATACCTTTTACAGAAGCTGCTGTTGTAGTTGTTGTTGAGTCCGGATTTATTACAGTTGCCTGATTTTCAATATTTCCAATCTGTGCAGTTCCACTTATACGAAGTGTAGATTTATTGCTGTATTTTTGAGTCTGAGAATTCAGACCATATATTGCAGAAATCTTTCCGCCTGTCATGGTAAATACAAAGTCTGATTTAGGAACATAAGATCCGTCTGAACTTCCGGCACGAAGCTCATAATCTGTAAAGTCATTACTCTTACTGGTTGTAATATTAGTACAGGTAATCTGATAATCATCATCATTTACCAGACCGTCACCATTATAATCAATATAAATAGAAGTTGCCGTATTTTTTGCATCAGTTCCTTTGATTATCAGATTAAAACCATTTGCATAAATGACTTTATTAATATCATCCGAACGTGGAGCATCTTTCCAGTTTGCAAAAAGCACAAGATTTTCAAATACACCTTCTGTATCAATAATTATATTTCCATGAGTATCTGTCCAGGCATCAAAGAATTTATCATCTTTTCTTATATTCTCAATTGCGGGCAGAACAACTACTTCTTCGGCAGTAAAGGTTACCGGCGGAGTATAGGTATCTTCAAATTTATACCAGTATGCCTGTCCATCAGTCTGCGAAGTTGCGAAACCACCGCCATTATCCGAATAAGAAATTGTGTATTCTTTTGGAGTAATTCCTTCTGCCCTTATTACAGTTGTTTCATTAACCGAATCAATTATTATGTCTGTATTAAAACTGGCACCATCAACAACTTGTTCATTCTGCGTTAACACAAAGCCGGAAAGAACTTCATAACCATTTGAAAGTTTAATTTGGTATGTAAATGATTTTTCTGCCTGAACAACTGCAGAATTATCTTTCACATCAATACCGCCAGAAACAGGAACCATTGTGCTGTTTTTTACAGGAGTCATGTATATTGTATAATAATTCACATCCGCATTCTTATTTACGGAATTAAATTCAATACCGGTATTTTCATCATTTACAAAAATGTAGTAAGTTCCTTCTGCAACTGAAGAAATAAATTTACCACCTGCAGAATCTTTCAGCTGATATACTTTTGATGAATTAGTTTTATTTACCAGCGATACAGATTTACCCGAAGAAACCCATCCTGCATCATCTTTTTTAAGGGTAATTGTACAGGTGTAGGCATGCCAGTCATCATCAGTTAATTCAATTACAGATTTTGAAACACAACCTCCTGCAACAATGAGACTTTCAGCACAGGAATAAATCAGTGCATTATTCGAATCATAGAATTTTATAATGGCATATTGCTCTTTATTTGAATCAAGATTTTCAGTCTCATAAACGGCCTCCATTCTTCCCGAAACAATTCTAGAGACAATTTCGTCTCCTTCTTTTTCTTCAAAGATATCTTCACTGACATAGGCGTATATTTTCGAAACAATGCTGTCTTTAGGATAACGGATTTTAACAGAGGCACTGCCCTTACCGCCTGAAACCGTATACATTAGAAAAGAAAGAGATTTATCCCCGGAAGACAAATCTATAGTCTGATTACCGGAAAATACTTTCAGCGAGTCGTTATAAGCATTCAGAGTAAATTTATAATTTGCAGGATCAAGAGGGATTCCCTGAACAAGCTGATCATAACTACGATTGCTGAACAGAACCTCAGGATCTTTTTGAGAAGCTTCACCAGGATTCTGAACCGCAACTAATTCATAAGTAAAATCATTCCAGTCAAAAACCGGCATGGCGGTACGCGAATACATATCTCTAAGAGAAATATAAACAAGAGCTTTTCCGTCAGTCCGTTTTTCTTTTCCGAAAGTCTGTGTAACAGAAATGTCACATCCTGAAAGAATTATCAAAAAAAGTAAAATCAAAAGTAAAAAATTGTTCTTTGTCTTCATAACTGCCTCCTTAAAACTATTCTATTGTTGCAGTTACCCTTTGGGTAAAATTCTGACCATTCATTGTTACTTTTACCGTTATAGTATGAACACCCCTTCCTAAAGCCTGAGAAGTTCTTGTAAATACAGTTTCATTACTTGTATAAACCCCGTCTACGTACCACTGGTAGGTCCAGTTTTCAGTTTCATAACCAGACGGTAAAGTTACAGAACAAACAACTTTACCTAAATCTTGAGTTTTCGCTAAAACAATGTCACCAAACATTGAAACCGTTCTTACAGATTCTGTTGAAATCCAATAGGCCTGAAAGAGCTTATCTTCTGAATCGAATTTCTGGTTTTCTATTTTGAATGAAGAATTAGAAACGATATTTCCGTTATATTTCCATCCGCCAAAAGTCCAGCCTGACTTTGCAGCTGTCGGAGTTCTTTCAGGATCAAAAGCCGCATCATATTTTCCTGAAACTTCACCTTGTCCCGCTGTAATATTTCCACCATTAGCGTCAAAAACAAACCTGGAAGGATTTCTTGTGTAATAAATATCTACAACAGTTGCTCCACCGTCTTTTATGGCCTGCTGGGCAAAAGGGCTTACTGTGAAACCTTTATATGTTTTAGCTACAGCTTCTGTTTCATCTCCGATTTCTTCACCTTTTTCTATTACTTCTGAATCCAGACTGTAATTTGACTTATCTGAACTGTTATTGCTTGTAAGATTTTCAAGCCAGTGCCGGATTTTATATTCATATCCATCTCCCATTTTCCACTGGGCCTGAAGAACAATATTTGAAACACCGAATGTTGTAACAACACCCACAAGTTCATCAAGTGAATATTTTCTTAAATCTGAAAGGTTTTTCCATCCGTCAAAATCATTTGCACGTTTTCCAATTTCAGAAAAGTCAGGGAGAGTTACGGCTTCACCGTATTTACCGGATAATTCCCTGACAGAACTTTCAGGAACAACAGTTGTCTTATCATTTCTGTAACTTAGATAATTCCAGTATCCGCCGTTCAAATCAAAGGTTATTTTTGAAGTATTTCGTTTATAGTAAACATAAACCACTGTTGAACCGTCTTCTTTTATTTCCTGCTGGACTATTTCTTTTGCAGTAAAGCCAGGAATTTCCTTTGCAACTGCTTCAGTAAAATATTCCGGAACTCCGGTTTTAGTAGTATCAGAACTGTTTAAAACATAATTTGAAGTATTTTCGGAATCAGCACTTTCCAAAGTTTCAGTCATAAAATTAACTTTATATGAAACAGGATCTTTTACAGTCCAGACAGCAGTAAAACTGAGTTTTCTGGCAGGAATTGTTTCAGGAAGATCCTTTCTTAAAATAACTTCATCAGTGTCATTATTCTTCAGACCTGTCAGTTTCATTCCTGTTTTCTTAAGAGAGTTAAGGACACTCCAGTCGATATCTGTACCATATCTTCCATTTTGAGTTTTCTTAGATACATCCTGAGTCACAGTCTTATCTGCTTTCCAGTCATCATAATTCCATAAACCTTCATCTGGAGAAATCTCAACTGCATAGGAATTTCTGTTGTAATAAATATTTACAACAGTTAATCCATTAGCGGTCACTTCCTGCTCTGAATGAGGCTTAGCTGTAAAACCTGAAATATTTTTAACACAGCTTTGAGTCTGAGTTTCCGTTTCAGGAATTCCCTGTCTGATTTCTGTATACTCAGATTTTTTATCATAGTTTTCTTCAGACTCTACACTGTTATCTGTACAATCTACTTTTTCGAAATAATGAACAACCGTATAATTTACAGGTTGTCCTTCTTCCCACATTGCGGTGTAATTTTCATTACCAGCAGGATAATTTTCCGGTAAGGCAGGAATCACAGAACCATTACTCAGAACAAAATTCTTTAAAACGGAACTTTTCTTTCCGGCATGATTCAGAAGTCCTTCAAAAACCTGCGCGGTACTTTCACCAAATCTTCCTGTAAAGCTGCGGTCTGTTTTATCTTCTTCAATAGCAGGATTCTGCTTTTTTTCTGAATAATTCCAGAGTCCTTCCCCAATGCTTACAGTAACCGTAACTTCATTTCTTACATAGTAAACATCAACAGAAGTTGTCCCGTCTTTAGCAATTTCTTTTTCAAAATGAGGTCTGGCTGTAAAGCCCGGAACAGTTTTTGCACAACTCTGGGTTTGAGTTTCATCCTCTGGAAGTCCATATATTGTGTCTGTAAAAGCAGCCTCAAGTTCATAATTTTCATCTGTTTCTACGCTGTTATCTGTGCATTCCAGCTTCTCAAAGTGATGAAAAACTTTGTAGTTAACAGGTGGTTCCAGTTCCCAGGCCGCAATATAAGTTTCATCTGCTGCAGGATAACTTTCAGGTAAACCAGCAATAATTGAACCATCGGACTTAACAAAACTCTTTAAGAAAGAACTTTTCTTTCCGGCATGATCCAGAAGTCCTTCGAAAGACTGTGCAGTACTCTCACCAAATCTTCTTGTAAAACTGCGGTCTGTTTTATCTTCTTCAACTGAAGGATCAAGTTTTCTTTCAAAATAATTCCAGAGTCCTTCCCCAATGCTTACAGTAACCGTTACTTCATTTCTTACATAATAAATATTAATAACTGTTGTTCCGGTTAAATAGATTTCTTTTTCTGCATGTGGCTTTGCTGTAAAACCTGATATTATTTTTCCGCAATCCTGAGTCTGGGTTTCTGTTTCCGGTAGCCCCTGTCTGATTTCTGTATATTCCGGAACAACATCATAATTTTCTTCTGTCTCTATGCTGTTGTCTGTGCATTCCAGCTTTTCAAAATGATGCACAATTTTATAATTGACCGGCTTTTCATTTTCCCATATTGCAGTATAAGTTACGTCTTCTGCAGGAAAATATTCCGGCAAAGCTTCCCTTTCTGAAAGGTCACTCAAAACAAAATTTTTCAGCACGGAACTTTTCTTTCCGGCGTGATCCAGAATTCCTTCAAATGCCCGTACGGTACTTGCACCAAATCTTCCTGTAAAGCTGCGGTCTGTTTTATCTTCTTCAACTGAAGGGTCAAGTTTTCTTTCAAAATAATTCCAGATGCCTTCACCCATACTGACAGTAACCGTTACTTCATTTCTTACATAATAAATTTTTATAACTGTTGACCCGTCTAAAGAGATTTCTTTTTCTGTATGAGGTTTTGCAGAGAAGCCCGGAATAGTTTTTGCACAACCTTGAGTCTGAGTTTCTGTTTCCGGAATTCCCTGCCTGATTTCTGTATATTCAGGAATGACTTCATAATTTTCTTCAGTCTCTATGCTGTTATCTGTGCAATCAAGCTTTTCAAAATAATGAAGAATCTGATATTCAACTGGCTTTTCGAGTTCCCATACAGCGGTGTATGTTTCATTTTCCAATGGATAAGTTTCGGGCAGACTTTCAATCTCTGTTCCGTCGCTCAAAACAAATGCTTTTAATAGAGAACTTTTCTTTCCGGCATAATCCAGAATACCTTCAAAATCCTTTGCTGTGTCAGCTCCATATTTGCCAGTAAAGATTCGGTCAGCCTTATCGTCTTCAACAGACGGATCAAGTTTTTTTTCAGAATAATTCCAGAGTCCTTCCCCAATGCTTACAGTAAGAGCTATTTCATTTCTCACATAATATATATCAACTACTGTAGTTCCGCTCGAAGCAATTTCTTCTTCTGAATGAGGCTTTGCTGTAAATCCGGGAATATTTTTTGCACAACCTTGAGTCTGAGTTTCTGTTTCCGGAATTCCCTGTCTGATTTCTGTATATTCAGGAATGACTTCATAATTTTCATCTGTCTCTATGTTGCTGTCTTCAGAATCTGATTTTTCCAGATGATGAATTATTTTATAACTTGCAGGCTTCCCCTCTTCCCACACTGCAGTATAAGTTTCATTTTCTGCAGGATAGTATTCAGGCAGGAAATCAGTTTCGGATCCGTCCGACAGAATATAACCAGTTAACGATGAACCTTTTTTTCCTGCGTTATCCAGAAGTCCGTCAAAATCCAGTCCGGTACTTGATCCATATTTTCTTGTAAAACTACGGTCTAATTTATCATCTTCTATTGATGAATCCAGTTTCTTTTCAGAATAGTTCCAGATTCCTTCACCAATACTTACAGTAACAGTAACTTCTTTTCTATTGTAATAAATGCGAATTACACAGGAATCATCTTCCAGGATATTTTTCTGATCAAATGAAAGGTCATAGAAGCCTTCATAGATTTTAGCTTCTGCCCTGGTGAGATCATTTACTTCGCCGCGGAATTTTTCTGTTTCGACTAATTCGTATGACGGAACAAGATTTCCCTTTTCATCTTTCACAAGATTTGTCTGAATACAATCTGTTTCGGACTTTTTATATTCAGCTTTTATTTCCTTGTAATGTTCAACTACGTACTCGGCTCCTTTAGTACAGTTTCTTAAATCTTCAATCATTACGGAACAGGAAACCAGACTTAAAACAAAAACAGCTGAACTAATAAATCTTATAAAGTTTCTCATATACTGCCTCACTAAAAAATAAATAACTTACAAAACTAATGCGAAACTTTATTAGATAACAAATATATTTTATAACATTACATAAAAATGTCAATTTTCTCCATTTTTTTATACTTGCGCTGATTATTGTTTTATAATCTGATTCTTACACTCTCCTTTCCCTTGAAACACATAATACTTTTCAATATAATTATTATTCACATTCACTATGGACTTATTATATCCATGTGATTAACATGCAAAATTCAGGACTTTTAATAAGCCCTGTGGAGGAATAAATGGTCAAAATCAGACTTAAGAGATTTGGTACTAAAAAACGTCCTTTCTACCGCGTTGTAGTTATGGATGCACGTGAACCACGTGACGGACGTTGTATCGAAGAACTCGGAACTTACCAGCCAATCGCTGCTGAAGGTTCACAGGTTAAAATCGATGCAGAACGCGTTAAGTACTGGATTGGTGTAGGTGCTCAGCCAACTGACATCGTTGCCAAACTGTTGAACAAACAGTCAAAGTAGTTTTCAGGAGTAGGTAAATGGAAAAAGACCTGATTGAGTACATCGCTAAATCTTTAGTTGATGATCCGTCAGCTGTCTCTGTTAACGAAACTGAAGGCGAACGCGGCAAAGTTCTGCAGCTTAAAGTTGCGGAAAACGATATCGGTAAAGTAATCGGAAAATACGGCCGCATTGCAAAAGCAATGAGAACTGTATTAAGCGCTTCTGCAGTAAAAGACGGTAAACATTACAGTCTTGATATTCTGGACTAGCCTGCGATGAAAAAAGAACAGCTGGTTGTTGGGTTCGTTCGCGGATCTCATGGATACGCGGGGGAATGTAAGATTGAAAGTAGCTCAGGCCATTACGAGCATCTGCTTGAACTGGAAGAAGTTACTTTGCGGCATGGTGATGAAGAACGCAAGTGTAAGGTAGAAAATGCCTCCGGCGGAAGTCATGTTGCATATTTGAAGTTTTCTGGTATTAATTCAGACGAAGAAATACGAAAGTATAACGGCTGGGAAATCTTAGTACCAAGAAAGTACGCTCACCCTCTTTCGAAGGACGAGTGGTACATTGAAGACTTAAAAGACTGTTCCATTATTTGGAATGGAGAAGTTTCGGCAGCGTCTGCTGCACCTACAGTTGTAGGAACTATCACAGACGTATTGGAAGGCGGGGCTGGTTACCTGTTACAGGTTTCTCTCTCCGAGAGTTGCAGCTGTATTGATGACAGCATTAAATATGATTCCAACGGTAAGGTCAGAACGGTTCTTATACCATTCAAAGACCAGTTCATTGGTAAAGTTGATGTTGATAATCAGACAGTACAATTGATGCACCTCTGGATTCTGGAGTAATTCCATGAAATTTACTGTGCTGACCTTATTTCCTGATATCGTCAGGGCTTATTTTGAAAACTCAATCATGGCCCGGGCTGTTAAAAAGGATATTATTGCCTACGATTTGGTGAACATCAGGGACTTTGCCCACGATAAGCACCAAACTTGTGATGACGGGACTTACGGTGGAGGAGCCGGGCAGTTAATGCTTTGCGAACCACTGGGAGAAGCTTTGGACAGTGTAGGAGCCAAACGCAAGACTGTTATTTACTTAACACCTAGCGGAAAGCAGTTTACACAGGCTAAGGCTAAAGAATTAAGCTGCAAAGACGAACTGATTTTTATTTGCGGCCGTTACGAAGGTATCGACCAGCGAATAATCGACACTTACGTTGATGAGGAAATCTCCATTGGAGATTACGTAATGTCCAGCGGTGAAGTAGCTGCAACTGTCGTAATCGATACTGTTTACAGATTGATTGACGGTGTTATAAACAGCGAATCACTGGAAGAAGAAAGTTATTGTGGCGGACTTTTGGAGTACCCTCAGTATACTAGACCTCCTGTATACAAAGGACTTGAGGTTCCTGAAGTTTTACTTTCAGGTAATCACGAAGAAATCCGAAAGTGGCGTCTTAGAAAACGCATCCTGAAAACTTTCAGAAACAGACCTGATATGATCGTTTCTGCAAGACTCAACGGACAGCTTTCTGAAGAAGCCGAAAAGATGATTGAGGAAATTACAGAGCAGACTTCGGTTAAGTACAACAAGCCTAAACGAAGAAAAAAGAAGCCTGCAAATCCTAATCCTAAGGAAGACTAAAATGGATCTTATTAAGACAATTGAAGAAACACAGAAACGTCCTGGAGCTCAGGACTTCAATGTTGGAGACACAGTAAAAGTTTACTTCAAAATTATTGAAGGTAAAACAGAACGTGTTCAGATTTTCGAAGGTCTGGTTCTCTGCAAGAAGAACGAAGGTGCACGCCAGACATTCACAGTACGCAAAATCTCTTACGGTGTAGGTGTTGAACGTGTATTCCCTTACAACTCACCACGTATCGTAAAAGTTGATATCGTACGCCCAGGTAAAGTACGCCGCGCTAAACTTTACTACATCCGTGATAAAGTTGGTAAATCAGCTAAAGTTAAGACACTGGTTGGTGCTAAAGTTAATGCAGCTCTCGAAGCTCGTAACGCAGCAGCTCAGGCAGCAGCTGAAGCAAAAGCAGCAGCCGCAGCAGAAGAAAACAAATAAGTTTTCTCCAGCGTTTTAAGCTGATAAAAGCCCCGGTTTTCACCGGGGTTTTTTGTTTTAACAACCACTGTTATAATTAAAGTCAGATTCTTATGAAAAAAACTCCTGTAGAAGCAGTAAATCCACATAAAGCCTCGCCAAAACTGGTCCGTTATTCAGACAACCTTAAAGACGGAAGTCCTGTTCTGGTAAGAATCCTTGGAAGCCGTGGGAACGGAAAATATGAAGCTTCTGTTGCGGGAGTAAGAATCCTTCTGTCTTCGGAGCGGAACCTGCAGCCGGGAGACACATTAACAGGCCGGCTTTCCCTGAAAAACGGTTTCATTTCCATAATACCAGACAGTTCTTCAGCTCTTTCCGAAATGAAAGAAGTTTTTACGGCAAGTTTTCTTGAAACAGGAGATGTGTTTGAAACCGTTTCGTCCCCTGCCCTTGCATCCCTTCTTTCGGCCCTGAATCTGCCTCCGGATAACCTTTCCTTCAGAATACTGCAACAGTTCAAGCAGCTGGGAATGAAATTTGATCCCGCAACAATGAAAAAAATCAGGCTCAAAGCAGCAAAATCAGAAAATCCTCAGAAAACCCTTGAAGAAGAAACTGAAAAAGCCCAGAAACGAATCCTTTCTGACTCAATTCCTTCTATTTTTGATAACCAAAACTTTCCGGAAAACCAAAAAAAAGAAAACGGGGACAACTCCAGCCCTTTTCCTCAGGATTTTGACTGGTTAAAGGAAGTAAAGTCTTTTGTGAACTCCCTGCTTTCCGGAGAACTCCAGAACAATCCCGGAGAACTTACCCTGAAAAATCACCTTGGATTCTTCAAGGACAGGACTTCGGAAAATTCCTGGATTACTATTCCTTTTGAGATAACAAATCCTTTCGAGGAGACCGTTACAGGAAACGGAAAAATCCTGCTTCTTCTTGGTAGCAGCGACAAAGCCTTCAGGCAGATGAACCTTCAGATAAACTTCTGGGACTCTGAATACCGATTCCTTCTTGGCACAAAGGGAAGCAGCTCTAAAATTTCAAGAATTTTATACGCCCTTTCAGGCAAGGCAGCAAACCGGAGCCAGGAACTTGAAGAAAAACTTCATACCCTTACCCAGAACGTAAAGCAGGTTCCTTTCGACCTGATTGACGGAACCGGATCCAGACTTGAAGATTTTCCACTTGCGGAGGGCTTGGCATGAGCGAAAAATCACCACTTCATACTAAAAAAGCCGTAGCCCTTAAATATCCTGAAGGAGCTGAAGCCCCATTCATCACCGCGTCGGCAAAAGGGCTCCTTGCTGAAGAATTGTTGAAATGCGCAAAAATGAATGATATTATGATAGTAGAAGATGGAGGACTTACTGATTTTCTTTCAGTGCAGGAAATCGGGACTATTGTTCCGGAAGAAGCCTGGGAAGCAATTGCCCTTATTTTTTCTTTTATCACCTTGCAGGATAAAAGCCATATATAAAAAAGAGACTACTTTATGGAAAGAATTGAAATTTCAGCTATAAAGCCAGGAATACGTTTCTCAAAGCCGGTTTTCTTCGATGATGGAAAAAACATGTTCATTGAATCGGGAATATTCGTTAAACCCTACCATATGGCAGCACTTACAAAATGGCACATTCCTTTCCTTCTTTCTGACGGTCACGTTATGGCAGAAGACGAAGAACTGGTAGAAGAACCAGAAGAACTTCAGGAACCGGAAGAACTGCAGGAATCTGAACTCGAACCTACAGAAGAGCTTACAGAGGAACTTGATGCAGTCGAATCTCTGGAAACAGGGGTTATGATTGATTTTCTTGAAGACCTATAGGTTTATTTGAAAAGATTTTGAGCAAAGAAACCAACCTGACAGGGGAACAAGGAGAACAAAGAGCCGCAGATTACCTGGTTTCAAAAGGCTATGAAATCGTAGCCAGAAACTGGAGAATAAGAAGCGGAGAAATAGATTTAATAGCAGAAAAAGGAGATCTGATCGTTTTTGTAGAGGTAAAGACTCTGCCTAACGCCACATCTGACATGCTGGCGGCAGTTCTGGGACCTCAAAAACAAAAAAGGATTATAAAAATCTCTAAACGTTTTCTACAAATACATCGAAAATATAGTAAATACCTGGTTAGGTTCGATGTAATTATAAATGATATGCAGGGTCTTCCTCCTGTTTACCATATAGAAAACGCTTTTTCGGAGCTTTTATGATTCCTTCATATGCTGTTAAACATGACACTTCTGTAATGATTCTTGAAAAAGAAGAAGAGAAGCTGTCACCACGTATTCTAGAATTGCGTAAAAAAATTCATGATTCGAATTATCTTGATGATGCAGTACAGCGAATTGCATTTGTAATCAGTCAGAAGCTGATAGATAATCCGGAAGAACTTATGTTACGGGAAACTGAAGACTAGACTTGTTTCCCCATTATTGAGGAAACACTATGGACAGAAACAAACGAAACAGAAGACATCACAACTGGAATAATCAGAAAAACAATTCTTCGAATAAAACTCAAAATGAAAAACCTTTTGCACTCAGGCAGAAGGTTTTCCAGTTTAACAAAAAACAGTATGAAGATCCTGCAGCAGAATCACAGCGTCTGCAGTCTATCGTAGAACTTAAAGCCCGCGAAGTTATCTGTCCTAAATGTGGAAAACGCATCGATGATGTTGCGGGTGCAATCCATGACAAAACAGCCGGCGCTCCGGTTCACTTTGACTGCGTAATGGCTGAACTCCAGTCAAAAGAAAAACTTGAACAGAACGAAAAAATCGCATACATCGGTCAGGGCCGTTTCGGAATCCTTTATTTTGAAAACCCACGTGACCAGAGAAAGTTCACAATCAAAAAAATCATTGAAGTAGAAGACCGCGATACAAAACCTGAATGGCGTGAAGAATTCTCAGGTCTTTACAGCAAAATCCAGTAGAGTCATAAATGGCAGTAACAGATTTAGTAATCCTCGCTGATGTTGTTGATAACTACGGCGACATCGGTGTTTCCTGGAGACTCTGCAGAACCCTTCAGAAAAATAATTCACAGGACCTGAACAT
Organism: Treponema sp.; assembly: GCA_024402695.1. GTDB lineage: Bacteria > Spirochaetota > Spirochaetia > Treponematales > Treponemataceae > Treponema_D. The sequence goes on from JAKSTG010000001.1 coordinate 123,044, forward strand.
CCGTCTTGTTACAAACAACCTTAAAGCTTTTCACAACATCAACAGTCAGATTAATCCGGACCTGCCCTTCCAGAAATGTTCCTGCGAAAACGGGACTGTGGAAGTATATGACTGGACAGATTACGATTTCTGCTACAAGACTTTTACAGACAATCCTCCGGAAATAATTCTTGAAATGTTCCAGTGCGGACAGCCTGACTGGCTTGACAAAATCCTTTTTGAAGACCGGGTAGACGGCATCGTGAACATCATCATGATTGATTACCTTTCTGCAGAACCTTGGGTAGATGATTTTCACTGCCTTAAGTCTTTAACCCGCACTGCCCTTGTTCCAAAAGTGAATTTCATGCCGGGCTTCACAAAGAAAACCGGAGGTCTTCTTCTTAATGAAGGGAAAAAGAAATCTGAAAGCCACAAAGGCCAATTATCCAAAGCCCTCTTCTTTGCCTACCCTTCAGACTGGAGTCCTGTAATCCGTGCAATGAACAGGGTTTTCGGCAAAGACACTGTTCTGAACATTGCAGGCGGAGCCGGTCAGGAAAGCATCCTGAATGCATGCAGCCAGGAACACTCGGAATACAAGACCACCGCTCTTTCATATATGAACCAGCCTGACTGGGACAACATGATGAAGTCCATGGATTTCATGATTATTCGCGGAGAAGATTCCATGGCACAGGCCTGCTGTATGGGCATTCCATTCATCTGGCAGGCTTATCCCCAGAATGAGAACTACCACATGGTAAAAATGCAGGCACTTCTGGACAGAATGAAACCTTTCTTCGGAGATGAATTCGCCCTTGTTGAAGAAGCCTGGTCCCGAGTAAACCTTCAGAGCCCTGAACAGAAAGACCAGTTAGAAAAGGCAATCTTCGATTTTCTGACAAACCTTGAAAAACTTGAAGCCGGTTTCCGTGCCTTTGCAGAATCCTTAAAGGCAAATGGAGACCTTGCTAACAACCTGATGACATTTATTAATAAATCCATTAAAATGGATAGCAAATAATCTGTAAACTTTATTTTTAGAGGTAATATTTATGTTAATGACATCTGAACTGAGAGTTGGTACAGCTTTCTACTACGAAAATGACAAGAAAGTTAAAGAACCACTTATCGTACAGAAATTCCTTCGTCAGGTTTCAGGACGCCAGGGAATGACAACATTCTTCCGCGTACAGAACCTTGTTACAAAATCAACAATGGAAGTTGGTCTCGACGCCGGTGTTAAATTCGACGAAGTAGAACTGGACAAACGTACCACTGCTCTTTCTTACATCGAAGGTGGCACAAACTACGTATTCATGGATCAGGAAACATACGAACAGTTCGAACTTTCTTCTGAACAGCTCGGTGACTACACAGGATACCTTGTTGAAGGTGAAGAAATCCCTGTTGAAATCACATTCTACGAAGGAAGCCCAGTAGGTATCGTTCTTCCTGTAGAAAACAGACGTAAAGTAAAATACACAGAACCTGGTGTAAAAGGTGATACTTCTGGTAAATCACTTAAACCAGCTACACTGGACACAGGAATCGAAGTACGCGTTCCACTGTTCGTAAACATTGACGACGAAATCATCGTTGATACACGCGACGGATCATTCATCGAACGTGCAAAATAATTCAGTTTCTGACTGAACAAAAAAGCCGGCAAGACTCAAGTCTTCCGGCTTTTTTTTATGATTAATCGTTTTACTTAAATTTAAGTAATAATTTTAAGTAAAATTATATTAAATTCTTCTTGCTTAACGTAAAAACAATGCTATACTTAAGTTAGAAAATTCACTTATTATGAGCAATCGTTTTTATCACAGGAGGATAGAAAAATGCTTAAATCAACAAAAAAAGTTGTAGTATCAGCTATGGCTGCTCTTCTGGTTGCAGGTTCACTTACTGCTGCTCCAAAAAAAATGAGCAAAGATGACAAAGCTGAATTCAAGGCTCTTCAGAAACAGTTCAAGGACTACAAAGTTCAGAAAGATCCAAAAACAGGAAAACCTTATGACTTCGACGGTATGGTAATCAGACTTGCCGACTACTGGTCTCCTTCAAGCGGAGTTTCTTCAGAAGCAACACACTCACAGTCAGAAGATGATGCAAAAAAATTCCGCAAGTTCATCTGCTACACATACAACATGGACTTCGATCAGATTGGTGTTTCAAACTGGAACACTCACCCACAGACAGTTTCAAACTTCTGTCTTGTTGGTGGTGAAGAAAACTACCTGTTCTTCGTAGACAACCGTTCAATCGGTTCAGGACTTAAAGCAGGAATGTTCTATGATCTGAACAAATTCAAGTCTGTAGACTGGACTGCAGAAAAATGGGCAAAATCAACTTTTGACCTTTGTTCAAAGAAAGGCGGAGTTTACGCCTGCCGCCACATCACTCCGGAACCACGTGGTGGTCTTTACTTCAACAAACGTCTTCTTCGCGAAGCCAACATCGATCCAGAATCAATCTATGACATGCAGGCTAACGGAACATGGACTTGGGATTCTTTCGAAAAAGTCCTCAAAGCAACAACACGCGATATCGACAACGACGGTGTAATTGATGTATTCGGAATGGCTTCAGGCTCTGTAGACTTTGCAACACTGGCTGTTCAGTCAAACGGTTCAACTTTCATCGACAAAGACAAAGATGGAAAATACTTCTCTCGCGTAGGCGACGAAAAAACAACAGAAGCTATGCTCTGGGTTCAGAAAATGGTTACAAACTATGAAAAACCAATGCCGGAAGGAGCAAACTGGGACTGGATGTACGCTTGTTTCAAAAACGGTGAAACAGCTTTCTGCTGTCACCAGGCATACTTCGCAAAAGAACTTGAAGATGTAATTGATGATTACGGTTTTGTTGCCTTCCCTCTTGGACCAAACACAGACGGAAAATACAAGACACTCTTCAACGACAACTACGTAGTTCTTCCTGCATGTTACGACATGGAACGTGCAGAAAAAATCCTCAAAGCATTTGACCTGTGGTCAGATATTACACCTGGTTACTCAGTTGATAACTGGAAAGACGAATGGTACCCACGTTTCCGTGACGAACGCGCTGTTGATGAAACAATGCAGATGATGTACGAAAACGGAGAAGCAAACCTTATCCACATGATTACAGGTATCAACCAGCTTGGTGACTACATCTGGAATGTTTACGGTGGATACGTAACTCCTCAGGAACAGTACGAAGCAACAAGAAACTCTTACGAATCTCTTATCAAAGAACAGAACAGATAAGTTTTAGAAGGAAAAGGTGACTGAGGGTAATTTAGAAAAGTCCTATCCCCCTTAGTCAGAAACTTAAGAGGGCTGTCCGCCAGGACAGCCCTCTTTTATTTAACCTGTTTACTCGTAATACTGAGCCTGTGCATTCCAAAGCTCACTATATAAACCTTTATTCAGCAAAAGCTTATCGTGACTTCCCTGCTCTACAATCTGCCCATCATCAAAAACCAGAATGTTGTCACAAAAGCGGCAGCTACTCATTCGGTGTGAAATATAAATAGAAGTTTTATCTTCTACCATTTCATCAAACTTTTTATAAATCTCGTATTCAGAAACCGGGTCCAAAGCTGATGTTGGTTCATCTAGAATTACAAGCGGCGCATCCTTGTACAAGGCTCGTGCAATAGCAATCTTTTGTGCTTCACCTCCAGAAATTTCAACTCCCCCATCTTCCTGCTGATAAATATTACTTTTAATTCCGTTTTCTAACTTTGCAAGGCGCTCTGTAAAACCTGCCCGATTCAGACAATCTGTAACTCTTGCTTCATCATAGGTTCCATTGGAAGCAACGTTTTCTGCAATTGAAAATGAAAATAAGTTGAAATCCTGGAAAACTACTGAAAACAAATCAGTATAATCCTTGTAATCGTAATAGCGGATATCAATTCCATTCAGCAAAATCTGACCTTCTGTAGGTTCATAAAGGCGGCACAAAAGCTTGATAAAGGTTGTTTTACCGGCACCATTTTTACCAACAATGGCAGTTTTTGTTCCAATCTTAATTTTCTGATTCAAATGCTTCAAGACGTAATTTTCTGTATTTGCATATTTGAAAGAAACATCCTTAAATTCAATTTCAAATTCGTTGTCGTCACGCTTTTCTGTTGGAATTGTTCCATCGTACTGCTTATTTTCAATTTCCATAAAATCGTAGAAGTAAGAAAGATATTCAGATTTAATTCCCAAATCAATAATGCTGTAAGAAATACCGGAAATGCTGTCTACCAGCTGCCCATAAGCAGTTATATATTTAAGGGCACTACCAACTGAAATAAAGCCGTAAATTGCCTTAAGACCAACAAAAGCATAGCTTATGCCCTGAACAAGAAACTGTACCAAAAAGTCCGGCAACTGAATTAAATTAATTCCCGCCAAAAGACTAATAAATTGCTTTTCCATCCAGTTCAAAGTACCAGCAACTTTTCCCATTACCATATTCTGACTTTTGTATAAGCGGATATATTTTCCAAGGGAATATTCAAACATAAGATTAAAATAATAACCATATTCACGGTTAGCACGAACATTTTGTATAAAGAATTGCTGCTGAGTTTTCTGACTCTTTTTGTTGATTGCAGTAGAAGTCGCAACTTTTACAATGATTACTGCCACCAAAACAAATACCACATACCATTTATTCAAAAGCTGTGGCAAAAATCCTGCTGGAACATAGCTGCTTGGAATAAAAAGTGGTACAAGAATTGCAATTGAATAGATGATTTTTGCAATCATTTCTACAATTCCTGCAAAGTTCTGGCAGAAGCCGGTAATGTTTCCGTGGGAGTTCATACCTTCTTCGGCTTTTTTAATCATATCCAGAGTTTCACGCTTTTCCAGAATGTCGTAATCAATATCGAAAGTCTTTTCACAAATCATCTGGTCAATTTTTTCGTTCAATGTGGCAGAGTTTACCGCAATAACATGCTCCATTCCCCAGTAAAACAAACCAGTAATTGCCCTAATGCTGATTATAATAATTGCATTTTTCATAATCACTTCAAATGGCACTCTGGAAATCAGCTGATCCAGAATAATACTTGTGAAAATAATATCTAAAAATGGAATAGCCGCATTTACAAGTCGGTTGATAACAATAAGGCTGATGTGGCCCTTTTGAAGTTTATGTGTAAGTTTTAAAACCTTTTTGATTGTATTCATTCTTTTATTCATAATTTCCCTCTCTACACATAATACTGGCTCTGGATTTCAAACATTTCCTTATACTTTCCGCCACGCTGCATTAATTCTTCATGAGTACCAAACTCTGTAATTTTTCCTCCGTCAAGGAACATTATTTTGTCGCAAAATTTTGTACTTGCCAGGCGGTGACTGATAAACACTGCAGTTTTGCCAGCAGCCATTGCATTGTATTCTTCGTAAATCTTACTTTCGGCAATTGGGTCCAGGGCAGAAGTTGGTTCATCTAGAATAAGGAAGTTGCCATTTTTGTAAATTGCTTTTGCAAGGAGAAGCTTCTGAGTTTCTCCACCAGAAAGTAAAATGCCATCATCATCAAGATTCTGGGTAATGAAAGTTTTTTCTTTTTTAGGAAGACTTTCTACTTTTTCCAGTAAGCCAGCTTTTCTTAACGAATCTTTAACTCGCTGGTGATCGATTTTATCGTCTTCCACACTGGCCACGTTCGATTCCAGAGAAAAGGCCATAGGAACTGTATCCTGAAACAATACGCTTATGTTGTCCTGATACTGCTCCATTGAAACGTTCTGAATTGGTTCATCATTTACAAGAATGTTTCCGCCAGTGTGACTGTAAAGTCCTGTAAGCAGCTTTACAATTGTTGTTTTACCAGCACCGTTGTTTCCAACTAAAGCGATTTTTTCTCCTGCGTGGATTGTAAAATTCAAATCCTGCAAAGTTGGTTTCTCTGCTCCGTCGTAAGTAAACTCCACATTTTTGAAAGTAATTTCTGGAGCAGTCTGTTTTTCTTCTGGATTTACAGGAAGATTTTTTCCGCCAAGAGTTTCCTTCAAATCCATAAAGTCAAAATAATCATTAAATTCGTGGCTGGCACGTCTAAGGTTATTAAAATTTCCAGAAAGACCATAAATCCAGTTGGAGAAGCTTCCAATCAGTCCTACATAAAGGGTGAAAGTTGCTGCATCAATCTGACCGGTAAGAACCTGCTTAATTAAAATGCTGTAGGCAAGGATTTCCCGCAAAAAGTTGAACAAGGCGTCGGAAATTGTTGGAAAAAACCAGTGCAACTCAATACGTTTTGTATAATCACGGCGGCGTTTAATAACATCGTTCAACAAAAGATGGAACCAGTTTTTAAGCTGATAAATGCGGATATCTTTACCGGCACTTATATTCATGCTTTTCTGTTTGATGTAATTTTTCTTACGCCAGATTTCCGAGCCTTCTTCACGGTGCTTGTCGTTATACTTAATTGCCATTGTCTGAAGAATAAGGTTACCTGCAAACATTGCAAAAACAGCCAAAAGGATTTTCCAGTCAATCATAAAAATAACTGTACCGTAAGAACCAATTCCAAGAAGAATAACTATAATGTTCAATGTCTGGTTCATAACTTCTTCTGGACCGTTATAATTTGAACCGAGGGAGTTTGCTCCTTTTCCAAGAATTTTCTGATTTTTCTGCAGTTCTACGTTCTGATAATCTGTTGTAAGAGCTTTTCTAAAAAGATTCTGGGCAAAAACTCCAAGGCGGGTATAAACTCTCTGACCCATTAAAACAGAACCAAGAACATTGGTTATTGAAGAGCAAATAAAAATAATTGCCAGAAGACCAATAACTGTAATTAAAAATTGTTTAGGGTCTCCCACTGTAATTGCTCCAATTGCTTTAGAAGACAAAAGAGAGCCCAAAAATGGAGATACAACTCGGCAAGCAAGATAAACTGGAATAAACAACAGTGCGATTGGATATTTTTTTACCCAGGCACTCATTACAATTCCAATATTTTTGAACATTGAATTTTTCTTTTCTGTTGGATTTTTATTTTCTTTCATAAAACACCCTCTCCTAGTCCATTTTGATCTAATATTTAATCAGATAATAAATTACATAAGCCCAGCCAAATAAGCCGTGCAGAATAGCCCAGCCTACTGATTTCCAGGTAACAAAGCTTATAACCATTGCTAATGCTGTTCCAAATGAAATGCCTTCTTTTACTGTGTTCTGTACTACTTTAGTTTCCATACTTAACTCCTGTATAAGTTATGTCTGAATTGTAATACAGAAAAAAGGGATTTTTTTGAACAGTTCACCAAATGCAAAATTTAGTGCACGAAATGCATGTTTTCTACATTCCCAACATGATTTCGGTAGCAAAAACACCTGGTTCATTTTTGCGATTAACATAGCCGTCGTACTGTGCAACAATTTTATCTACACGACGAAGCCCAAGTCCATGTTCACCTTTTTTGGATGTTATTAACTCTGAAAGTTTTTTACGGCGGGTGGATTCTGTAGCATTGGTTACAGAAATATACAATTGCTGTTTAAAAATTCCGATATAAACCCTGATAAATCTGCTTTGCTCAGGAACTTTTTCGCAGGCTTCTATGGCATTGTCCAGCAGGTTTCCTATAACAGCACAAAGATGTACATCAGATATTTTTAAATCCTGGGGAACAGTTGCTTTACAACTTACGTTTATTAAATTTTTCTTTGCAATAGAAATCTTACTGCTTAAAATAGCATTAACACTGGTGTTTCCTGTGCGAATTGCAATATCAATACTGTCTAAGTCTTCTTCCAGATGATCCAGATATTTTCCGATTTCTTCTATATGATTCATTGCAAGGTAAGCTTTTAAAGTCTGCATATGATTGTGATAATCGTGCCGCCAGCCCCGCATCGTGTTGTAAACATTTTCTACTTCATCCCGCTGCTTTTTCAGGATTGAATCCTGGAACTCATAAAGCCATTTTTCGTCAGAATGTTTTGTAAGAAAAAAAGTTAATAAAGCAGTAAGAATAATCAGAGGAAGAAAAATGCATAAAATAATCAGCCACAGACTCATATATTTTTCTCCATGTAAAACGAAATAAAAGCCTGATTTAATTCTTCATAGTTTCCACGAGCTACAGGAAGGCTTTCTCCTGTATCAAGGATACATTCGGTACGGGTAATTTTCTGGATATGAAGCAGGTTTACCAAAAGGCCTCTTCTAAGGCAGAAAAAATCCTGATTTTCAAAATCTTGAGTTATTGAACTGAAGGTTCCCTTCCATTCAGTTTCAAAGATGTCTGATAAAATTTTTTGAATTCCTGTCAGATGAATATAATGCCCCCTGGCCTCAATATAAATTATTTTGTTAAAGGGGATTTTTAAAATTTCTGATCCTTGCTTAAGAACAAAAAATTTATCTTCTGTTTTTGAAAATTCTTCGTAAGCCCGGTCCAGAACTTCGAAAAGGTTTTGTTCTTTGACAGGTTTTAGAATATAACGAATTGCACCAACCTCGTAACCTTCAAGGGCATAATCCATAATGCCTGTAAGAAACGCAAGCTGCCCAGTGTAACCTTTTGCCCTTAAGTCTTTGGCAAGTTCAAAACCATTCATCTTGCCCATTTGAATATCTAAAATTAAAAGGTCGTATTCCAGGCGATCTTCTGTTTCGAATAAAAAGTTTTCGGAACTTGAAAAAGAATCCAGTGTGATTTTTATATTTTTTCGCTGGGCCCAGCCCCGAATTAAATTTGTTTCAAAATCTCGGGAAGGCCTGTCATCTTCACAAATTGCAATACGCATAACTTTTTTACCTGCCTAATTTTAGCACGAAAAAAGAAGATTTGCATCTTTAAGTCTGGAATCTTTTCTTTCGCATTAGGGGGCGTAGTGGTGTGCGAAGCACAAACAAAAAAGGAACTGTTTCAAAAGAAACAGTTCCTTTTTTGTTCGGAGGCGAAAGCCGGAGCCACGCAGCACCCGACGGCGAGCCGTCAGGCGAGCCGGAATGCCCCGGTTCTGCCTTACTCATTAGCCGTGAATTGCACGAACTTTAATTACTGTATCCAGAGCAGCAAGTTTCTGGATAATTTCATCACTTACAATTGTATCAACGTCTGTAAGGTTGTATGAAACGTCACCACGAGCCTGGTTAACCATTCCTGTAATGTTCAGATGAGCTTCACCAAGGAATTTAGTAAAGCTTGAAATTACATCAGGAACGTTCTTGTGGAATACACAGAGACGTGTTCCTCCCTTTGGAACAGGGTTGTCTGTAACTGTTTTTGGGAAGTTTACAGAGTTTACGATGTTTCCGTTTTCAAGGAAGTCTTTAAGCTGCTGTGAAGCCATAACTGCACAGTTGTCTTCTGCTTCTGGAGTAGAAGCACCAAGGTGTGGCATACAGATTACTTTTGGATGGTTCAGAAGTTCTTCTGCACAGAAGTCTGTTACCATGCATGCAACTTTTCCTGAATCCAGAGCTTCGATCATGTCTGCATTGTTTACCAGTCCACCACGAGCAATGTTGATGATGCGAACACCGTCTTTCATTGTTTTGATTGTAGAAGCATTGATCATACCCTTTGTATCATTTGTCTGTGGAACGTGAATTGTGATGTAATCAGCTTTTGCGTAAACAGTATCAAGTGTTTCAGCAATTTTTACATTGTGATCCAGTGAGAGAGCTGCTTTTACAGAAAGGAATGGGTCATAACCAACAACATCCATTCCGAATTTGATTGCCAGGTTAGCAACCATAGCACCGATAGCACCAAGACCGATAACACCAAGTGTTTTTCCTTTAAGTTCTGGCCCTACGAACTGGCTCTTTCCTTTTTCTGCCAGATCAGGAATATCATCACCTTTACCAGAAAGTGTTTTAGCCCATGCGTTGGCTGCAACAGCTGGACGGCTTGCCAGAAGAAGTGACATCATAACCAGTTCTTTTACAGCGTTGGCGTTAGCACCTGGAGTATTGAATACTACAACACCCTTTTCTGTAAGCTGTGGAATTGGAATATTATTTGTACCGGCACCTGCACGTGCTACTGCTTTTACAGATTCTGAAAGCTGCATTTCGTGCATATCAGCTGAGCGAACAAGGATTGCATCAGGATTGTTGATGTCTGTTGCAATTTCGTAGTTGTCACGGTCAAGAACATTAAGACCGATGGCACTGATTTTGTTTAAAGTTTGAATCTTGTACATTTTCGTCTTCCTCCTTTTCTTAGTTTTCAGCAGCAAACTTCTTCATGAAGTCTACAAGAGCTTTTACTCCGTCCAGAGTCATAGCATTGTAGATTGAAGCACGCATACCACCAACAAGGCGGTGTCCCTTAAGGTTTACAAGACCTGCAGCTTCTGCTTCTTTTACGAACTTAGCGTTGATTTCCTTTTCTTTTGCAAGGGCTGCTTTCTGTTCTGCTGTCTGTTCAGCTTCATCAACTTTTGCAGCTGCCTTTGTTACGTCGTTTGAGTATTTTGTAAGGAAAGGAACGTTCATAAGTGAGCGGCTTCCAACTTCTGTTGTTGCGTGGTAGAAATCACTTGAATCAAGGAAGTCGTAAAGGTATTTTGCCTTTTCAACGTTCAGCTTGTTGATTCCTGCAGCACCACCGTTTTTTTCGATCCAGTGAAGAACTTTTCCAAGAACGTAGATTGTGTAGCATGGTGGTGTATTGTACATGCTGTCATTGTCAGCGTGTGTTTTGTACATGCTCATTGTTGGAGTTCCAGGGAGACATGCTTCTGGTTCTGGAATCAGGTCTTCACGAACGATTACCAATGTAACACCGGCTGGAGCCAGGTTCTTCTGAGCACCTGCGAAGATAAGTCCGAATTTTGAAACATCAACTTCTTCTGAAAGAATACAAGAAGAAAGGTCAGCTACCAGTGGAATGTTTCCTGTTTCTGGGATGTATTCGTAGTGAGTTCCCATGATTGTGTTGTTGAAACAGATGTAAACGTAGTCGTAGTCACCTTCAACTTTTTCAACTTTTGGGATGTAAGAATAATTCTTGTCTTTAGATGAAGCAATTACATCAACTGCAACACCAAGGTGTTTAGCTTCTGCCGCGGCTTTTTTTGCCCAAACACCAGTTTCGATGTAAGCTGCTTTCTTGTTTTTGATACCAAGGTTCTGAGCAACCATGGCGAACTGAGTAGAACCACCACCCTGAACGAAAAGAACTTTGTAGTTCTCTGGAACATTCATGAGTTTGCGGATCATTGCTTCTGCATCCTGAATGATTGGTTCATAAGCCTTTGAGCGGTGGCTCATTTCCATAACGCTCTGACCTGTTGTGCCATATTCCATCATTTCTGCGGCACATTCTTTAAGTACGTCTTCAGGAAGACAGCTTGGTCCTGCTGAAAAGTTATACACTCTTGCCATTTGTAACTCCTTATGAGTCAGTCCGGTCAAAAACTTTTCAGACAGAACCAACTCCATTGTCAGTTTATATTAAATTTTTTTAGACTCATTAAGGCTAAAGCAGGATTCGCATCTGCCACATGCACACCGTCGGGAACCGCTATAAAGGTTGTGGTCATATTCACAATTCCCTTTATGCCGAACTTTACCAGGCGGTCAGCCATGTTCTGGGCATCCTTATCAGGAACACACAGAACCGCATGTTCGATTTTTTCTTTTCTGAGTACCCCTTCCATTTCGAAAGCCGGGTACAACGGAAAACTGGAACGCATGATTTCAACACGGTTTACGCTTGAATCAAATCCGCATCCCACTCGAAATCCGGAATCCTGAAAAATGCTGTCATCCAGTAAGGCCGCTCCAAGACGTCCCAGTCCCACTATGCAGCACTTTTTCACTTCCTGATTCTCTGTTTCAAAGCCCAGCTTCACAGAAAGAAAGTCTTTAAGAGCATCCCTGCTGTAGCCGTTTGAAACTCCACCAGCGAAACCGGCAAGAAAAATATCATGTCTTACGGTAGATTCTGTGCAATCTGTAAGTCTTGCAAGATCTCCAGACTTAATCCTGTCATTCTGCCATCCTTTTAGAATCTGCAGAAACTGAACCAGGCGTTTCCGTGTTGCCTTTGGTAACTCGCTAGATGATTGCATTATAGAAAACCTCCGCCTTTGAGGGAATGTGAATTCAAGATTTTTTGCCCCAAAATCACCGGAATTCTACCATTTTTAGCCGAATTTGTGAATTACTGTTAAAAATTTAACGGTAAATCAATAAAGACATTCCTAAACCTTTCCTAATTATTACAGTATTTTTTCCTAATAACTTATTTGGAGATTATGGACATTTAGGTTTATAATAAAATTATGCAGGATATTAAGGCAAAATCTATTGCGGTTATTACCGGTAACTGTTCTATAAATGAAGAATCAGATGCAATAAAAGGCATCTGTTCTGCCGCAAAAATTGCAGGATGGAATGTATTCATTTTTGATGCATTGAACTCTTCCATGCAGGATTACGAACCGCTTCTTGATACAAGCATTTTTTCTCTTCTGAACTATGAGACTGTATCAGGGGTTATCATCACCCAGAACATCATGAACAACAAAGAACTGGGGGACTCTCTTGTGAACAAACTCAGAGAGAACGGACTGCCTGTCATATCCCTTGGCTACAAAAGCAGTATCTGCCACAGCTATATTTATCAGAATTCAGACTACATTGAAAAAATTACAGATCATGTAATTGAAAAGCATAATTGTAAAACCCTGAACTTTGTTGCAGGCATAAAGAACAACATTTTCAGCGATGCCCGCATAAAGGCTTTCAAACGCTCCCTGAAAAAACACGATATCCCTTTTGAAAAGAAACGTCTCTTCTACGGAGAATTCTGGGAAGGCCCTACCATGGCCGAAATGGAAAAGTTTCTTGAATCAGGACTTTCTCTGCCGGATGCCTTCATCTGCAGCAACGACGTAATGGCCATGGCAGTTATTTCATGTCTTAACAACCACGGTTATTCAGTCCCTGACGATGTAATCGTAACAGGTTACGATGGAGTAGAATTCGAACGCTACTCTACTCCGCGCCTTACTACTGCAAAATGCAATTATGTCCAGCTGGGAGAACTGACTTTCAAAAGCCTCCTAAAACTGATTTCAGGAGACCGGGTACCAAAAATCCAGAGTCTGAATCCGGAAATCATTTTCTCCCAGTCCTGCGGATGTCAGAACCGTAAAAACAATCACCAGCTGAATCTGGCCCTCAAAGCCATGAACAGCATTGGAAGCCTGCAGTACATAAACATGCTCTCACACAAACTGGCAACTATTTCTGCTTATTCACAGGATCTGGAAAGCTTCAGGCGTACTATTGCTGGCAAAGGTTTCTACAACCCGAATACCTGGGTTCTTTTAAACCATGATTTTGATTCTCCAAAATCCTCAAAGATTTATACGAGCGAAAATCCTTACAGCCATTTTGTTGACTGCTTCATAGTTTCAGAGAACTATGAACATTATTATGATGTTCCGCCAATACGACATTCAGAATACATCCCGGATCTGAAAAGAATAATTCAGTCAGGAATCACAAACCTTGTACTCATGAACCTGTCTTTCGGTGGAGAGAACATAGGTTATCTTGTTTCCTCTTATGACGACACAAGCCGCCCCCTTAACAGCATTGAAGTTTTCAGCAATGTTCTGAGCCAGGGTCTTTCTTCAATTAAATACAGATCAAAACTTGAATACATGACTGTCCGTGACGTTCTTACAGGCATCTACAACCGCAGAGGCTTCTTCACGGAAATTACTTCAAAGGTAGAAGAACTGTCGGCTTCCGAGGATGAAAACAAAAAACAGCATCTGATTATTTTTTCTATTGATATGGATGAACTTAAATTCATCAATGATACTTACGGCCACAAGGAAGGTGACTGGGCCATCAAGAAACTTGCGGAAGTGATTTCAATTGCAGGTGGTCCGGATTCAATCAGTTCCCGCTTTGGCGGAGATGAATTTGTTTCTGCTGTCATCTCTTCAGAAAAACCGGAAAAGGTCATTCTGTCCTTCAAAGAAAAGCTTTCTGTTCTGCTTACAGAGCTGAACCATAAGAGCGGAAAACCTTACAGCATAAATGCCAGCGTGGGCGCAAAGTCCTCTTCCATTTCGGCAAAAACAAAAATCGACAAAGTCATCGCCAAAGCCGACGAGATGATGTACTCAGACAAAGCCTCAAAGAAAAGAAGTCATCCCCGTTAAAAAAAACAAGCCCGAAAACACTAAAACGGGCTTGTTTAAATAAAAGGAGGATTTTACTTACGACCGGAAAGGTTACTGAGTGACACTCAGTTCTTTGCAGCCATTGCTACGGATGCAGTTGAAGACAGCTTTGTTTCGTAGTAGGAGGCAACTTCATTTTCAAAAAGTCTGTCAATTGTATCCTGATACGCCATAATCTTACCGACATAATTGAGGGTAGACTGTGGTGTTCTATTTGCACGGACCTTACCGGTACCTGCATTGTACATTGCCAAAGCGGAAACTTCGTTTCCTGCTGTGTTCAGGCAGAACTTCAGATGCGACATACCATATTTTGCACTGGTAGCCGGATCAAAGAAATCATTTTCTGCCAGATTTGGGAAAGAGCTGCTGTTCAGCTGGAACAAGCCTCTATCCACTGTTTCATTTGAATTCCTGTTTACTGCATTTGCGTTGTAGCGGCTTTCTGTGTAAGCCAGGGCAAAAGCCAGAGACAACGGAATGTTGTTCTTTTCGGCTTCAACCAGAATAGCATCTGCTACATCAGACTTCCCTGTTACGTGTGAATAAAACCATTCAACAGCCGCACGGGACTCAGGATTTCTGTATAAAACCAGACCATTGTCTGAATCTTTCTTAAAGCTGCTCTGTGCCACTTCATTAAGATAGTCCACAAAATAAGGCACTTCTTCGATTGTTGCAGCCGGTTCTTCTCTTCCCATTTCAGATACTACCGGAAAAGCATCTGATGTTCCTTCAGCAGGTACGATAAAGTAAATGCAAAATGCTGCTGCACTGAAAAGGATACCCAGTAATGAGAAAAAGAAGCATGAGTTTGAAAAACCGTTATTGCGGTTTTTTGAGTTCATATTATCACCACCTCAAAACTATTAGTTGAGATGATGTCATAAAGAATGAATGAATTCAAGAGAATTTTATCAATTATTTAGGAATAATTACGAATATTTTGCAAAATTTTCGCAAACTTTACGGTTTTTCGCAAAGATTACGGTTTAATACAACACAATTGCAAGATTCTGAAGCTTTTCGGCTATATTCAGTTTTTCTGCAACGGATTTCTGAACAAAATAAACATACTGTGCATGTTTCTTGGCAAGAAGCTCTGTAAACTCTGCAACGCGTTTTTCTGTGTCAGAAGAAAGGAAAGTTTCGTCAAAAAGGAATCCCGCCACACTTTTACAGTCCTTTACACGGCGGGCTGAGTGGTTGCAGGTATTGCAGAAACGTTCAAAATTCAAGGCATTTGAAAGATCCATAGAAGCGTGTGGAGCAAGAACAACAAACTCCCCTTTTTCATCTTTTACAAGAAAATCTTCGCGCCATGCGGCAAGAGTTTCTTCGTTGTAAACTTCTTCATCAAGTTCGATATCAGACTGATTGAATTCTACGAAAGAAAAAGAAGAAGGATTTACCGCTGTACCGTCAGCAATAAGGAAAAGTGAATTGTTTTTTACTTCAAAAATTGGATCTAATTTCATAATGAGGAAAGTTTATCAGTCATTAAAAAAGAAAACAACTACACATTTTTACTCACAGAAAAAAAAGCGGGTCCCAGCAACGGCGAAAGATAGGGATTCCTCCCACAGGGTCCCTCCCTATCTTCTCGCCTGCGTCCCACTTTTTTCTGTGGCAAATGTATCAGTTTTTTTTAATACCTGAAAAAATTGATCACAAAAAAAGCGGGTCCCAGCAACTGCGAAAGACAGGGATCCCGCTTTTTTTATCTTTTAAAACCAGTAAGTTTTCTATTTGATCAGGAGGCCTGCAAATGCTTTGAGAGCTCCTTCCATTTTACCGCCAAGAACAGTCATAGCGAGCTTTTTACCGAGCTGAACGCCTTCCTGATCAAAGCTGTTTACATTCCAAACGAAGCCCTGGAACATAACTTTATTTTCGTAGTGAGCAAGAAGTGCACCCAGTGATTTTGGATTCAGCTGCTGACCGTAAATAAGGCTTGAAGGTCTTTCACCTGCAAATGCTTTATTTGGGTTTTCGTCAGTTTTACCGCAGGCAAAAGCAACAATCTGAGCTGTTACGTTTGCGCACAGTTTTACCTGGCTTGTTGAGTTTTCAATTACAACATCGTCACCTGTCTGATTTTCAGAGAAAGCGATGAACTGAAGTGGAGTTACATCTGTTCCCTGGTGAAGCAGCTGGTAGAATGAGTGCTGTCCGTTTGTTCCAGGTTCACCGAAAATTACAGGACCTGTTGAGTAGTTTACAGGTTCACCAAAGCGGTTTACTGATTTACCGTTTGATTCCATATCCAGCTGCTGAAGGTGAGCTGGGAAACGTGAAAGAGCCTGTGAATATGGAAGGATTGCTGTTGCAGGATATCCCTGCATGTTTCTTTCAAATACACCAATAAGAGCATCAAGCATAGCTGGGTTCTTAAGGAGATTTTTATTGGCAGCAAGTTTGTCTTCTTCTGCAGCACCTTCAAGGAATTCTGCAAATACTTTTGGTCCGAATGCCAGTGACAGAACTGCTCCACCTACTCCTGAAGTTGAAGAGTAGCGTCCGCCAATGTAGTCGTCCATGTAGAAAGCTTCAAGGTAATCAGGGTTGTGAGCCAGAGGTGAAGTTTCTGATGTAACGGCGATCATATGTTTTGAAGGATCAAGTTTTGCTTTTTTAAGGAATGCTTTTACAAAGTTTTCGTTTGTAAGAGTTTCCAGAGTTGTTCCTGATTTTGAAACCAGGATGAAGATTGTGTGAGCCATATCAATTGACTTCATAACGCTTGCTGCGTCATCAGGGTCAACGTTAGAAATGAAACGTGCTTCCATTTTGAAAGTCTTGTTTTTCTTTGCCCAGTTTTCCAGTGCCAGGTACATAGCGCGTGGACCAAGGTCTGAACCACCGATACCGATCTGACAAACTGTTGTGAATTTTTCACCGTCTTCGTTTACGATTTTTCCAGAGTGAACTTTCTTTGCAAAAGCAGCGATTCTTTCCTGTTCTTTTACGTAGAATTCACGTTTATTTACACCGTCTGCCATAACATCTTTGCCAAGCTGACCACGTGTAAGCTGGTGAAGAACCATACGTTTTTCTCCAGTGTTGATTACTGCACCGTTGTAAAGTTCCTTGTATTTGGCAACAAGCTGTGCTTCTTCAGCCAGGTTTTTAAGTTCAGCCAGAACTGAATCATTTACCTGTTTTGCAGCGTAGTTGTAAGTGAGACCTGCAGCCATTGGAACAGAATATTTAGCAACACGTTTTGCAGCATCTTTTGCAGAAAGAGCTTCTTTTACAGAAACTCCCTTCAGCGACATGAGTTTCTTCCATGATGGAAGAGTGTCAGCATTTGACCATGTAACAGACATAGATTTGACTCCGTTATTATATAGATAAAAGTTTTGGATGATGAAATTATAGTGTTTTTCCCCTATCTTTGAAAATAGGATTTTAATATTGTCGCAAGATATTTTTATGTTTATATTTAACTTATGACTACAGTTTTTTCTCTGCTTGCCGCAGTTATTACAATTTACACAATTCTTTGTTTCATTGAAATCATCATGAGCTGGATTCCCGGCGCTAAGTTCACAAAATTCGGACAGACCATCTCAAAAATCACAGAACCATATCTTCACGTTTTCAGCAGATTAAAATGGACTCATGTAGGATACGTTGATTTTTCACCAATCATTTCACTTGGAATTCTTTCCCTCGCCTCTTCCATTTTTGGATCAGTAGCAGCCCGCGGAAGATTCATGCTGGGAAATGCACTTGGCGAAATTGTCCGCCAGATCTGGGGATTATGTTCTTCCCTTATTGGCCTTCTGTTCATTCTTATGCTTATCCGCTTCATCGTTCTTCTTGTTAAAAAGAATGAAAACACTTATGACACAATGTGGTATCAGCTGGACAGTTTCCTGCGTCCTATAGTTCAGGCAATTTCAAAACCTTTCTATAGAAATCAAAACAGCTATAAAGGAACTCTTCTTACAACTCTCATTGTAATTGCTCTGGTTTACGTTCTGGGAAATATTCTCTGCGCTGTTCTTGTAGGACTCTTCAACACCATTCCATTCTGATTTATACTGTTTCTAAATGAAGCTTTCAGATATCAACACTCCGGTTTCCGCCGTAAACGGTGTGGGACCGGCCATGACTAAACAACTTGCCCGTCTGAACATCTTTACGGTGGGCGATCTGCTTTCATATTATCCTAAAAAATACGAAGACCGCACAAAGAAAATTCCCCTGAAAGATTTCAATCTTGGGAAAGTCCATACTATTGTGCAGATTACCGGACACGAATGGTTCGGCTACGGAAACATGAAAACCCTGAAACTTCATATCCACGACGGAACCGCCGCAGGAACCCTTGTGTGCTTCAACCGTCCTTTCATGGAAAACAGTTATCCTGCCGGAGCCATAGCCTCTGTCACAGGAAAATTCGAAGTAAAATACGGAACCCTTCAATGCACCGCTTTTGAGATTTCAAAACTTTCGCAGAACGGTGCCCTTGAAGATTACAAAGACCAGCTTCCTCCAGATTCCCGTGTAATTCCCGTTTACCCTCTTACTGAAGGCCTGACTCAGAAAAAACTTGGCACCGCAATTGAAAATGCCCTGAACCAGTACGCCAAAGGCCTTGATGAAGAACTGGACCTGGAACTGCGGCTTTCAAGAAATCTTCTTTCAAAACAGATTGCCGTAACAAAAATCCACAAGCCAAAAACTCTGGAAGAAGCCGATGAGGCAAGAAGAACTCTGGCTTACGAAGAGCTTTTCTTTTTCCAGAAAAAAATTCTTGAACGGGCAAAAAAACGTGGTAAAGGTCATGAAGTTTCTGAAGAAGGACAGTTCTCTCCTACCCAGAAAAAACTTCTTGAAGCACTTCCATTTTCTCTTACAGAAGACCAGGAAAAAGTCATTTCTGAAATGAACGCAGAAATAGATTTAGGTTATAAAGAAAGAAATGAAATCCTCATTTCTGAAAATCCTGTATGCACAAAACCGCCTTTCACCATGGCACGTCTTCTTCAGGGAGATGTAGGCAGCGGTAAAACTTTAGTTGCTCTGTTCCTGGCACTCCGCATTAAAGATCACGGCGGTCAGTGCGCCGTCATGGCTCCTACAGAAATCCTTGCAAAACAGCATGCAGAAACAGCGGCTAAACTTCTGGGACCTTTAGGCATAAGCGTAGCCTTCATGTCAGGCTCTTTAAAAAGTTCCGGAAGAACAAGAGTCCTCAAAGCCCTTAAAGAAGGACAGATTGATCTGATTATCGGAACCCATGCTCTTTTCAGTGCCGATGTTGCATACAAAGATCTTCAGCTTGCAGTAATTGATGAACAGCATCGCTTCGGAGTAATGCAGAGAGAAGCAATCATTGCAAAAGGACGCAAGGCGGAAAAGACTTCCGGAAGCGACGGAAAATCCTATACCTTTGAACCTCACCTTCTTATGATGAGCGCAACCCCAATTCCTCAGACTCTTGCCATGACAATTTTCGGAGACCTGGACGTTTCTGTAATCAAAACAAAACCTAACGGACGAAAAGAAATAACCACATATCTTGTGAAAGAAGGCAATGAACAGAACGCCTATAACTTTGTCCGCCAGCAGCTTCAGGAAGGCCGTCAGGCTTACTTCGTTTATCCTGCAATCGGGGAAGCAGAAGATGCAGATGAATTTGTCCTGACAGGCGACGGAAAAGAAAATGCCAGAGGGCTTAAAAGTGCCACATCGGCTTTTGAAAAGCTTTCGAAAAATGTTTTCCCTGGCGTAAAATGTGCCCTCCTCCACAGCAAAGTTGGCGAAGAAGAACAGGACAGAATCCTCAAAGGTTTCCAGTCAGGCGAAATCCAGATTCTTGCCGCAACTACAGTAATTGAGGTTGGAGTTGATGTTCCTAACGCCACCTGTATTGTAATCGAAGGAGCCGACCACTTTGGGCTTTCCCAGCTGCACCAGCTTCGCGGACGCGTAGGCCGAAGCGACCTTCAGTCTTACTGTTTCCTTGTTTATTCAGAAAAAATCACCGAAACCGGCATTGAGCGAATGAAAGCCCTGCGCACAAGCACAGACGGATTCGTTCTTGCGGAACAGGACCTGAAAATCCGTGGCCCAGGAGAAATTAACGGAACTCTTCAGGCCGGAGCACTGGAATTCAGCGTTGCAGATGTTGTACGGGACAAGGAAATGTTCCTTCAGACCCGTGAAGATGCAGAACAGTTCCTGCAGCAGAACTCATAATGTATAAATCAGTGATACATTTTTACAGGTTATATAGTAATAACTTGTTCTTTTTGTTATATTTAGTCTTATGAAAGTCGCAATCTTTTTTGGTTCAAAATCTGACACAGACAAAATGTCAAAGGCTGCCGATGTACTCAAAGAATTCGGAGTAGAATACAAAGCATTTGTAATTTCTGCCCACAGAGCACACGAACTTCTGGCTGAAACTGTAGCTCAGATTGAAAAGGACGGATTTGAAGTGATCATTGCGGGCGCTGGTCTTGCAGCCGCTCTCCCCGGCGTAATTGCCGGAATGACAACAATCCCTGTAATCGGTGTTCCTCTTGAATGTGTAACACCAGGCGTAACAAACGGCCTTGCCGGAATGGACGCTCTTCTTTCTATTGTTCAGATGCCTCCACAGATTCCTGTTGCAACAGTTGGAATCGGAAATGCAAAGAACGCAGGATACCTTGCAGTAGAAATGCTGGCTATCAAATATCCTGAACTGAAAGAAAAACTTGTTGCTTTCAGAAAGAAACTTGCAGATTCAGCTCAGGCTGATCACATTGCAGAAATCTAATCCCGAGGTTTGGGGGCGGAGCTCCCGAAGATGGGGGTGTGGCGAAAACTGTGGTCGTTGAGCTTGTCGAAACGCCAGAGGTTGAGCCCAGGGGGAAGGCTTTTCCCCTGCATAATACAGAATTATTTTTAGGAGAATATAAATGGCTTCATACAAAGAATCTGGTGTAGATGTTGAAGAAGGTTACCGCGCTGTAAACAAATACAAGGATCACGCAAAACGCACAATGATCCCAGGAATGCTTACAGGTCTTGGAAGTTTTGCTGGTATGTTCGAAATTCCTAAAGGATACAAAAATCCTGTAATGGTTTCGGGAACAGACGGTGTTGGAACAAAACTGGACGTTGCATTCCAGATGAAAAAATATGACACAGTTGGTATTGACTGTGTAGCCATGAGCGTAAACGACATTCTTTGCTGTGGTGTTCAGACATCTTTCTTCCTGGACTACATTGCATGTGGAAAGCTTGAAGCAGAAGTTGCAGCTGACCTGGTAAAAGGTGTTGCTGACGGTTGTGTTGAAACAGGATGCGCCCTTCTTGGTGGTGAAACAGCAGAAATGCCTGGTTTCTACGATGTAGGAAAATATGACCTGGCCGGATTCGGTGTAGGAGTAGGCGAAAAGAAAGAAATGATTGACGGTTCTGCAATCAAAGAAGGAGATGTTCTTATCGGTCTTTCTTCTACAGGCGTTCACTCAAACGGATTCAGCCTTGTTCGCAAACTGGTTCCAAATCCAATGGATCCATTTATCATTGACGGAAAAGATACAGGAAAAACAATCGGTGAAGCACTGCTTACACCTACACGCATCTACGTAAAACCTGTTATGGAAGTTCTTGGAAAATACCGCAAGGCAATTCACGGTATGGTTCACGTAACAGGCGGCGGATTCTATGAAAATATTCCTCGTATGTATCCAAAAGCAAAAGACGGAAAGAAACAGCTGATTTCTATCATCAAACGTGACAGCTGGGACATTCCACCAGTATTCGGTGAACTGATTCGCCGCGGTGCTGACCTGGACTCAATCTACAACACATTCAACATGGGTATTGGATTCGTTCTGGCAGTAAACGCAAAAGAAGCAGACGCTGTTCTGAAAATGTTCAATGACAACGCTCACAAATATCACCGTGAAGACACACCTGATATGAAAGCATACGTAATTGGTAAAGTTGCATATGCCGAAGGCGAAGCCACAACACAGAAAGAACAGGTTATTTTCGAATAGTTTTTTCTTAACGAATTAATTATTTATCTGAATTGCCACATTCCTTTATTTCATTTGAATGATTTAAAGGCTTGTGGCATTTTGATTTTAAATGAAATAAAGGATTTACAAAATAGCTTTCTAAAAACAGACGCGAGGAAACAACACGTGCCGGCAGAAGCACTTGAAGCTCGGCTCTATAGTTTCCTATACGAGCTTCACGTGCAGCGACGCTAGCTAGCGGTCTGCAGGCCGTGATTGTGACCGGGAGTCTGTTTTTGGAGGACGTGTTTTATTTGTAAAGAAAATGAACAAAACTTTAGAACAAATTGATTACTACACTATAAGAGACTCTGTTGCCGATTGTGCCATTTCTGAAGAAGGGAAAAATTACCTCCTCAGAAGAGAACCATATCACGACCTTTCAAAAATCGAACATCTTAAAAACACCAGCCGTGAATGGGATAAATACATGTCACGGACAAACACACTTCCCTTTTCTCCTTGGGAACCGGTTTATCCCCTCATGCCTATTATTCACGCAACAGGCTCAAGTCTTACTCTTCCACAGCTTCACGCTTTGGGACAGTTCTGTAATGCAGTAAAAAGAGTTTCAGAAACAATCAAAGAAAAGGAAACTGAACTTGAATTCAAAAGTCTGCCTGAAGAAGCAGAAAAACTTCAGGATCTTTCCGATGCATGGAAAATCATTTTCCGCATCATCACTCCAGATGGAGAACTCCGCGACCTTCCGGAAATTTCAGCCATAAGAAAACAGATCGCTGACCTTAACAATAAGATCAAGGTCATAATGCACCGTTACTGCACAGACCAGAAACTCAACGATATCCTTGAATCAAAGGTTCCTGTTCTCAAAAACGGAAGACAGGTTCTTGCCGTAAAAGCCGGACAGCAGAACAAGATCCACGGCCTCGTTCACGAAGTTTCTGTTTCAGGACGTACAGTTTATGTTGAACCGGAAGAATCGGTTTACGCAACAAACGAACTTATAGAAAAGGAATATGAACTTCAGGAAGAAATCAAGAAAATCCTGATAAAAACAACTCAGGAACTTCAGCCCTCAATCCCGGCCTTCCGTGAAAACATTCCTTTGATGAACTTTTTTGACGCCACCTGGGCCGCAGCAAAATGGGGAAAAGAAAACGAATGCGTTTACGCACTTCCTTGTTCCTCTACAGAAGATACAGCAGCTGAAAACAATACAGATTCAGAACCGCCTCTTCTTCTCAATGCACGCCATCCTTTACTTGGAGAACGCTGTGTTCCAATCACTATCCGCTTTATGGACGGAAAAAGAGTCCTGATCATTACAGGACCAAACACTGGTGGTAAGACAGTATCACTTAAAACTTTCGCACTTCTTTCCATGCTGAACCAGAGCGGTTTTCCAGTTCCTGCCGGTGAAGGAACCAGACTTCCGGTTTTCGACAACATCTATGCAGATATCGGAGACGAACAGTCCCTGAACCAGAGTCTTTCTACTTTCTCAGGTCACATGAAGAATATTGCAAAAGCTGTAAAGAAAGCCGGACCTTCAACTCTGGTACTTCTTGATGAACTTGGAAGCGGCACTGACCCACAGGAAGGAACTGCCCTTTCCATGAGCGTTCTGGATCATATGATTGAACGCCAGGCATTTGTTCTTGTAACAACCCATATGGGAGTTCTCAAAAATTACGGTTATACAAACCCTCACTGCATCAATGCTTCTGTTGAATTCAACAGCGACACTCTGACTCCAAGCTATCATCTTATGATGGGAGTTCCTGGAGAAAGTCACGCCCTTGATATTGCCGAAAAATCAGGACTTCCTCACTTTATCGTAAAAAATGCAAAGCACTATATTGCAACCGAACAGACAGACGTTTCAGCCTTGATTAAAGGACTTTCGAAAAAACATTCGGAACTGGACAAACTCAGAAACGCAACACAGAAAGAAGCCGAAGCTCAGGAAGAGAAAGCCCTTCGTCTTGCAGAAAAAGAAGTTCAGCTCAGAAGAAAAGAACATGAACTTAAAAACAACAAGACCCGCGAGCTGGATGAGTTCATGAGACAGTCCCGCAGAGAACTTGAAAATCTTGTCAGACAGATCCGTGAAGGAGAAATCACCAGAGACAAAACCGTAAGCGTAAAACAGTATATTTCAGAACTGGAAGCAAACGGACACAGACTGGAAAATGAACTGGAAGCGGAAGAAGAAAGAATACGCGAAGCCGAAATGGAAGTTCAGAAAGCTTCAGAAAAAATCAGAACTTCACACAAGAAGACAAAGAAAAAGATGAAACTTTCTGAAGCCTTAAAATACGCAGAAAGTGCACCGGTGTCTTCTACAGCAGAAACTTCCGGCAACACAAAAGCATCTTCAACACGAACAGAAATTCCTCTTGATTTTGTTCCTGGAGCCGAGGTTGAAATGGGTTCAATGAAAAGCCGCGGTACTCTTGTAGAGAAAAACAAGAAAGGACAATGGGTCATTCAGTTCGGAAGTGTCCGCATGACTGCAAAAGAAAAAGATCTTCGTCTTGTAAAAGCAGATTCCACAGCACGTTCTTCTGTTTCTGTTGTTGTTGAAAAAGCAGATTCAGACAGCGAATATCCACAGTTTGAACTACGTCTTCTGGGCATGTATGCAGATGAAGCAATCCGTGCCCTGGAACATCAGCTGGATCTTTGTGCAATCCACAACTTCCCTCGTTTCAGTATTGTTCATGGAAAAGGAAGTGGTGTGCTTCAGCAGGCAGTACACGATTATCTGAGTCACTATCACGGTGTAAAAGAATTCAGTTTTGCAGCACCGGAAGACGGCGGATTCGGTAAAACATACGTCGTCCTACGCTAAAGCTCGGACTCCGTTTGCTTAGTGGAAGTTATTTGTGTCGCCGCGAAATCGCGGCTTGAGCATACGTTACCTTACGGTAACGTTTGCTTAGTGGAAATTATTTAAGTCAGCGCGAAATCGCGGCTTGAGCATACGTCGTCCTTCGCTAAGGCTCGGACTCCGTTTGCTTAGTGGAAATTATTTAAGTCAGCGCGCATATGCGCGCTGAGTGCATAAGTCGTATTACGATAACATAATCAATTCTTCATCTGTTAAGGATCTGCATTGACCTGGCTCCAGATCTTCCGGCAAAACGAAACACCCCATAGAAACTCTTTTCAAATATGAAACTCTATTTTCCAGAGCTCTTACCATTCTTTTTACCTGATGGAATTTTCCTTCAGTAATTGTAAGGAAGCAGGAATTGTCGTCATTCCATTCCAGCAAAGAAGGCTCTGTAAAAACAGAAGGTCCTGAATGAGCTTCAGGAAGATAGAGACCTTCCCTACACTTGTCGATCCATAGTCTTTTTTCTTCATCGTCCACAGGAGAATCAAGTTCAATATAATATTTTTTTTCTACATGCTTTTCAGGGACGACGAGACCATGGGAAAAATCGCCATTTGTAGTAAGAAGCAGAAGTCCCTCTGTATTGCCATCCAATCTGCCTACAGTATGAAGCACACCAAGTTCATCATCACATTTATATTCATCCGGTACAAAATCAAAAACAGTAAGTTTGTCGCCTTCCGGACTGTTACTGCAAAGGCACCCGGCTTTTTTATTCATAACAAGATAAACATCAGGTTTTAGTCCCAGCGGTTTTCCATCCAAAGTAATCTCATCATGTCTGAGACTTACCTGAGTAGAAGGAATAAGAACACGTTTCCCATTAACACAAAGTTCATGATTCTGCACAAGGCGCCTTACCTTGCGGTTTGTACTGAAGCCCCGTCTCATGAGAATTTCATCTAGTCTTTCTGTAAAAACTTTCTGATTCATAAAAAAGGAATTGTTCATTTAAAAAAAATCTCCTCCGAACTATGAATGTAATGTTTATTTTGATTTTGTCAACAAATTAGATTTTGTTTAATTTATTTTTATAAAATTTCTATAAGAGCTGGGAAAATAAAGGTGAAGGTCAATTTCATTTGAATAACAATAATATAGATTTTCACAGAAAGACTTATTTACAAAAAATTTTTTTCTATGATGAACTTTATGAACTACTAAAACAGAAATAGATTTTCATTATTTGAACTCTTTTCTATCAAAGAAAGATCTGAAGCTGTAATATGATAGATATCAGCAATCTTTTTATCGACTTTGTTATACAAGCCTAAAATTTTATTATGATCATTTTCTTTTATTAAACAATCAACAATCGAAATTATTTCATTTTGAACATCTGTATCAACTTTAGGAATTGGAATTTGTTCTATATGAGACCTTAAAATTTTTATTGAATTGAATTTCTTCTTAAAATAAAACTGAGCAATTCTGGAATTTAAAATTGCCATAATATATTTTATATGTAAGCCTTCTAAATGAGAAATAAGAAGATTACAACTATTTAATAAGAGTGTCTTTTTATTATCATAGGCAAAGACAAGTTGATTACTTATAAATATCCATTCCTTTTAAAACAATTTCATTTTCTGTTGTTTTTGCATCTGAAATATATTTTTCATTGTCACCAGTAACAATTCCCAATGCAAAGTCTGCGTTATTAAATAAAGTTGTTTTATTCGGAACAGAATCTATCTTTGCGATAATATTATATTCATCATCAGTAGATAAAAAGCTGAAACACTCTGCAGTAACAGGTCTATTATTGTTAATGACATAGTTTTGTTCTTTTGTTTTTATTAACAGATTATTACGACAAAGCTTTTCGTTTGTATATTCTAATTTCAGGATAATGCAAGGACAATTAACTTTATCAAAAGCATTGCCCAAATATTCAATATTCATTTAAAGATAAATAATTTTCCAATGGCGGAATTCTCCTTGCCCCAAGAAACTTTTCATTCACTCTACTAGAGTTTTATACCACAAAACTCTTACTTAAAAAAAAGGCGCCCCCTTCTGGACGCCTTTTTTTGCTAAACTCAAAGTATATTATTTACACATTACTCCCAACCGAAAGTTGCAGGAGGTTTGTTTGTTGCATCAAAGTAAAGTGCATCAACAAATGGAAGAGCTGCAATTTCGCGAACAATCTTATCAAGAAGATCCAAAGGAAGCTGAGCAAAGCGGGCTGTCATAACATCTTCTGAACATACAGGACGAAGAACGAAACTTGTACGGTTTGCGCTTGTTGCGTATGGAAGAGTAATTGTCAGGTGCTGGAAGATTTTGTCATACCAGCCTGATTCATGAAGGTTTGTAAGAACAATGTTGTCTGCTTCGCGGAGCTGGTCCAGTCTGTCTTTTGTACAGTACCCTTTCTGAAGTTTCAGATCATCATCTTTTACGCCTGGTTTCTGCCATAGCTTGATCAGAGTTCTGTTCAGGTATGTTGAAGAGTTTGTGATGTTGCTTGAACAGGCTTCAACTTTATCCCACATTTTTGGAACATGACAGAATCCCTTTTCATCCTGAGCAAATGCAAGAACAGCAGGGAAACGGTAAGTACGGAAGTCTCCCTGAACACCAACTGAACGAACAGGAAGAACAGAACGAACCATTCCTTCCATGCAGTGTTCACAGAATTCTGTAATCTTCATATTCTGGATTTCTGCTTTTGCTTTTGGAAGTTCTTCCAGATCTTTTTCTGACTGAACTCCTTCAGAACAAAGCACGTTGATTGAAAGTCCAGGTCCTGGGAAAGGATGACGCATAACCAGGTCATCAGAAAGTCCCAGTTTTTTACCAATGGCACGAACTTCATCTTTGTAAAGATCTTTCAAAGGTTCAATGATCATGCCCTGTTCAATAAGTTTCTGAATACCTTCAACACGGTTATGGTGAGTTTTGATTGTGTGACTGTTTTTTGTTCCGCCCGATTCAATGATATCCGGATACAAAGTTCCCTGAGCCAGCATCCATTTTGATTCATCAAGATTCTGTGCTTTTACAACAGCATCTCGTACACTTATGAAGTTTTCACCCACAGCCATACGTTTTTTCTGAGGATCTGTAAGACCGGCAATTGCATTAAGGAAGCTTTCAGAAGCATCTTCTACGATGAAGTTATTGAAACCGAATTTGCGGTAAGCGTCTGCAACTTTCTGGCTTTCATTCTTACGCATGAATCCGTTATCAATGTGAAGACCAAGAACTCTGTCCTGACCAAGGGCTTTGTTCAAAAGTGCAAAAGCGATTGTAGAGTCTACACCACCAGAAAGGAACAGAAGAACGTTCTTGTCGCCGTCGGCTTTGTGGGCATCATTTTTGATTCCTTCAAGGATTGTTGCAAGAACCTTGTCCTGGTCCCAGTTTACTTCCATTCCGCAGTATTCTGCGAAGTTCTGGAAAATCTGATTTCCACATGGAGTATCTTTTACTTCACAGTGGCACTGAAGAGAAAATCTTTTCTTTGCCAGGTTCTGTGTAGCGGCATAAGGACAGTCTTTTGTGGAACCTACAACTTCAAATCCTTCACCCATCTGAAGAACTCCGTCCTGATGGCTCATCCATACCTGCTGGCTTGGATCAATTCCTTTGAAAAGTGGTGAAGTAACTTCAGGATTCAGATTGAGTGTTGCAAATCCGAATTCACCTACATCAGCTTTACCTACTTTTCCATTGTAACCAAGCTGAACGATGTAGTGTCCGTAACAGAGACCAAGAATTGGAATATCAAGTGAAAGAATTTCTGAATTGAAATCAGGAGTTTTTTCATCATAAACAGAAGCAGGTCCGCCTGAAAAAACGATACCTTTTGCATTTTCAAAAGCATCCAGAGATGCAGAAGGAAGTGCAATTTCAGAATAAAAACCAAGCATACGGAAACGCTTTGCAATAAGGTGTGCATACTGGCTTCCAAAATCAAGAACAACGATTTTATCGCGTGACATAAGAGCCCCTGAAACAGAAATTATTTATTTCTAATATAGAAAATATTTGTTTATTTTACTTATTTTCGTTTATCCATGCAATGCAGGTATCAGCTTCTTCCAGTAAACCGGCGCTTTTGTAAATGGAAGCGGCACGTTCTGCATAGAAAACCGCCTGCTGTTTTTCGTCTTCTGTCGGATTATTTTTGCAAAGAATATGAGCGGCAGCCATGTAATCCTGAGCAATGCCGCACACATTTTCTGCATCTCTGTCATATTTCAGAGCATTTCCAATGGATTCCATAGCCTGCACTTTTTTTCCGGCCTTTGAATAGGAACCGGCACAAAGATACCAGTCATAGGCAATCTCAAAAAGATAACGGTTTTTTGTATGAATATCTGCGGCTTCTTTATAAGCGTCTGCAGCAGCCCCGTAGTTCATCAGGAAATTAGACCAGTCCCCTTTTGTTCTGTAAAGAAAAGCCAGGTAATATGGTTCTTTTGAAAGATTTTTTACTTCCGCATCAAGAGTTTTCTGGATTTCTGAATTTGTTGAGGCATCCAGACCGTTCTGTGCCTTGAAAAGTCTTGCACGGCATTCATAAACACGGATTATGGAATCCAGTAAAGGTTGGCTTTTTTCTTCAGCAAAAGCAGCTGCGATTTTTGCTTCGGAAATAAGGGTATCAATATCTCCGGGAAGTGCAAAAGATTTCTCTGAAAGATCAACAACAGGATTCTTGATTCTGTAGGAAACACCGGAAAGAAGGATTTTACATACAAGATCATTCTTATCAATTGAAACAGCCTGAGCGTAGGCATCTTCAAGATATTTTGCGGCCTTATCGAGTTCCCCTCGGGTAATGGCACCGTTTGCCTTTTCATAGTTTTCGTAGGCACGCTGGGTAATGTCTGTATAAACCATCTGGCGTTTTGGAGCACTGCTGCACCCTGACATCAACAGCATCATTCCACAGAAAACCAGTCCCGCAAAAATTATATTTCTAAAAACATTTCTATTTTTCATAAAGATTTCCTATCTCTCAATCAATCAATTATCTTCTATCTGGCAATTATTTTTCTCTTACTACTCAACTCTTAACTCTTAACTATTACTTATTACTTATTAAAACTCTTCCGCCCTAAGATTCGGTGTAGCACTTGTTTCCTGACTTCTGTCTGGAACGCCTTTTTTGATAAGAGGATTATTTTTTACGCCGGTAAGAACGTCCTGAAGTTCAAGGAGCAGAGTATCAATCTGTCCGAGAGTTGAATCCAGCTGAGGAGTTGTGTTCTCAAGAAGTGTTCCTGCCTGGTCTCCGATTCCTCCAACTGTAGAAAGAAGTTCGTTTACGTTCACAAGAATTTCTTCAATTGATTTCCAGCCGTCATCTCCAAGAAGTGCCGCAACTGCACCTGCGTCTCCGCCAAGCTTTGCAGTCAGAACAGTAATGTCTCTTGTAAGAACCTCAACATTTTCTGTAATGCCTTTTATGTGGAGAATCATTTCGGCCATTTCATTCTTGCGTTCTTCCCCGTTACGTCCAGGACGAACATTTCCTGTAATTCCGTCGTCAATATCACGGAGAAGTCTTGTAACTGTATCCAGGAGAGGTTCAACTTTATCGATAATTGCTGTAATTGAATCGCCGCCCTTGTCGCCGTCAATAAGGCGCTTCTCGCGGATTTTCATACCTTCGCGGGAATCATAACGGTAAACTTCAGAGCCAGGTTCAATAAAGCCCTGCCCCTTTCCCGGATGCCACACAAAGGAAGTTCCAAGCCCAAGAATGTTTGAGCTGAATTCAAGAAGGGAATATTCTTTTACATAATCCATATAGTCATCAAGAATGTAGAACTCTACGACTACCTGGTCATTCTGCAGCTGAATGTTCTTGATTTTTCCGATACCGAATCCTTTGTAGGTAATATCCATACCGGCCTTAATGGAAGAGCCGCTTTCAAACTGAGTGTAATAAACGTTCTTGCGAACAAACCAGTTCTGTTTGGCACCAAGTGCAAAAACAAGAACCATAAGTACAATCAAAGCAAAAATCGAGAAAAAACCTACAATCTGGTCTGCATAACGAATTTTAAATTTCATTCTTTTTCTCCTCTTCCTCTCCGTCTATTTTATCCATAAGTTTATCAATATCAGTTCTGACCGCCTTACGGGTGGTCTTAAGTTTTCCCTCTTCGATAATATGAAGAGTTCCCTGAAAGTTTTTAATGAACTCGTTGTTATGACTTACATAAACAATCGTTTTACCGTCATCAAGGAAAGCCTTAAGCAAATCCATAATCTGTTCACTGGAATTAATGTCCAGTCCGGAAGTAACTTCGTCCAGGAAAAGAATCTCGGGTTTTGAGATCATGGCTCTGGCAAAGGCTACCTTTTTCTGTTCACCGGCAGAAAGATCTGCAGGACGAAGACTTAAAGCTTTGTTGAAGTTCACCTTTTCACAGGCCATCTTGATTTCGTCTTCCATCTGTTCAGGCGGCATTTTTGGAAAATGGATTTTCAAAGGCAGTATGAGATTCTGCATGATATCCTGGTTTGCCCAAAGTGCAGAATCCTGGAAAATGAAACTGCAACGCTTTCTGAATTCCAGATTGCGGCTTTTGCTCATGGTCTGAATGTCGTGCCCTTCAAAAAGAGATTTTCCTGAAGTCGGAACAAGGATTCCGGAAATCAGTTTGATCAGGGTTGTTTTTCCACATCCTGATCTTCCAAGAAAACCTGTTACAGATCCCTTTTCAATTGTAAGACTTATATCATCTACGATTGTTTTTCCGTTCTGCGAGAAGCCGATATTCTGTACATCAAACAAAGCCATCTTTTCGTCTCTCCTCACACAATAAAAGGCAGAACAATAAAAAGCACATCTGCCAGAATAATAAACAAGAAAGAATTACCTACAGCCTTGATTCCGGCAACCGGAATTTCTGTAGAAGCACGGATTACTGCAAATCCTGCGTAGGTTGAACACAAGGAAATAATCATTCCGAAAACCAGGCTCTTTGCAATGGAAAGAAGAATTGTCTGGATTGAAAGTGCCTGGAAAAGCATCTGGAAATAATCGGCAGAACCTGTAGGATCAACAAAGCGGGCTACAACAAAAGGTCCCAGAATTCCGCAGAAAGAAAAATAAAGATTCAGAAAGAATACTGAAAGTGTTACCCCAAGGAAACGAGGAGCTGCCAGATGGCCAATAGGATCAACACCAAAGGAAACATAACTTTCGATCTGATGGCTTGTAACCATTCCGCCAATTTCTGTTGCAATGGCGGTAGCAGAACGGGCTGTAACCACAAAGGCAACAAGAAGAGGTCCCAGTTCACGGGTTATGACAATTACAAGAATCTGGTAAATCAACGAAGACTGTCCGATTGAAAGAAGAAAGGAATTACCGACAAGATAAAGACCGCTTCCCAAAGCCAGAGAAAGAACCGCTACAAGGGAAAGGGCTTCGATAAAGGTGAAAAGAAGCTGCATTATGAGAATCTTGCGTGCGGCTTTTTCACGGGTAAAAAAGAAAAAAGAGCTGGAAAGAACACGTCCTATAAAACCAAAAACATAAGGCAATCCTGATACCTTTGATATAACTTCTTTTCCAACTTTTTCGAGCATTTTTCTATTATAGTATTTTTTTTTAAATTTGATAATATTTCTGTGTTATTTTCTTAATTTATGGAGGTTTTTAACATTTTTATATTATTTTTATCTTTTATATGTTAAAATATTCTTGAAACACTAAAAGAAACAGAATTTATAACATAGGAGGCTTTATATCTGCTTATGGAAAAGAAAAACACCTCATCAAAAACAAAAATTCCTTCGATCGCTTATATTTTGATTGCAGGAATTTATCTTGCACCAAATTTACTTGGAAGTACATTCTGCTATCTTGGAGGCGGTCTTTCTACTGAAGAATGGAAAAGTTTGACCAGTAGACCTGTTGTCTTATGTATTTTTACGCTTGTAGTAATCTGTGCGGTTGCTTCCTGTATTTTTACAAAAAAAATTATCGAGAAATGTAATCCTGAATCTAAGGAAGACACTGACCGTCTGAATAAAACACTTAAGATAATGGATTATGTAAACATAGCAGTTCCGATTATGCTTTGTGCAATTACCTGTTTTTCATTTGTAAGAGCCGCAGCACAGCTTCTTCCACTGGAAAAATTCGGAACTTCTATGACCTTTATTCCAAGTCTGACTTTCTTTATGATCGGAACACTGTTCCTTACAGGACTTCTCTGTTATACAGCTTCAATCCAGATGATTGAAAAACGCCTTTCATGGCTTCCTTTCAGCAAAGAAAAAATCACTATGGATTATGCATCAAGAAACCTTCTTGTTATTCTTTTTATGGTAACCGGTATTGTATTCCACATATTTGCATGTCTCTTTGTTCCTGCAAATATTGAACTGGGCTCTGCTATCGTTACAAGACGTATTCTCCCTATTTTCATTTATTCTTCAGTACATGTTTTCCTGGTTGAATTCCTTCTGGTTAATGACGTAAAACGGGCAATTAAAAACATTGAACACATGGCCGACAAACTTGCTCAGCGTGATTACACAATTGAGGAAGCCCCTGTTACACAGCGCTCAGAACTTGGTTCAGTTATCATTGCCATGAATAAGTTCTACAATCAGACAAAAAATCTGATTAAGGGAATGGAAAAATCAACAACTGCAACAGCCCGTTCTTCTGAAGACCTGGTTGCAAACATGGTCTCTGCTGGAAACAACGTTAACAACATTTCAAATGCCATCAGCACAGTCGAATCAGAAATGCAGAATCAGAGTGCCGGTGTTGAAGAAACATCAGCTGCCGTAAACCAGATTCTTGGAACCATCAAAAATCTTAACACTGCAATTGAAAACCAAGCTTCAGGCGTAACACAGTCTTCTGCTGCCGTTGAACAGATGGTTGCAAACATCAATTCTGTAACTCAAATCCTTGAAAAGAACAATGAAGCTGTAAACCGTCTTGGTGAAGCTTCTGAAAAAGGTCAGGCATCGGTTAAGATCGCTGTAGATACAGCAGAAAACATCATCAATCAGAGTGCAGGTATCATGCAGGCTTCCAGCATGATTCAGACTCTTGCCAGTCGCACTAACCTTCTGGCCATGAACGCCGCCATTGAATCGGCACACGCCGGTGAAGCTGGAAAAGGATTCTCTGTTGTTGCCGATGAAATCCGTAAGCTTGCAGAACAGTCTACAAATCAGGGTAAATCTATCGACGAAAGCCTCAAAGCACTTTCTGAAAGCATTTCCGCTGTTTCTGAAAATATTAAGACTGTTCAGGTTGAGTTCGAAAAAATCTACGGTCTTGCACAGACTGTAAAAAATCAGGAAACAGTTATTTCAAATGCTATGCAGGAACAGAATTCCGGAAACCAGCAGGTTCTGGATGCTATGCGCTCTATCAACAATGCAACAGTTATCGTAAAAGACGGTTCGGCTGAAATGCTTAATGGTGGTGAACAGATTGCCAAAGAAATGGAAGCTCTCAGCTCAGTAACCCGTATCATCAACGAAAAAATGGCTCTCATCGGTTCCGGGGCACAGCAGATTTCCGATGCAATTACAGTTGTTAATTCAAATACAGCTGAAACACAGCGCAATATCCAATCTATTCAGGAAGATATTGATTCTTTCAAGCTCTAGACTGATTCCGTAAGGCTTATTGCCCTTAAACCCCGTGGATTTTTTTCCCCCACGGGGCTTTTTTTTTGGTATAATTAGGGATACTTATAAAAGGATAATAAAATGGCAGATTACCACGAATTTCCGGCAGCTCCGGAAGGAACCCCGGTTTCCAACTTTGTTCATCTTCATGTTCACTCAGACTATTCCCTTTTGGACGGCGCCCAGAAAATAGACGCTATTGTTGCCAAAGCAAAACGCCTGAATATGCCTGCAGTTGCCCTGACAGACCACGGAAACATGTTCGGTGCACTGAACTTTGAAAAACTCTGCCATGTTAATGGAATCAATCCTATTGTAGGTTGTGAATTCTACGTTGCTTATGGCGATCACAAAACCCAGGAAAGAGCCCCTTACGGAAAAGGCGGCAAAGGCTGCAAATATTTCCACCTTATTCTTTTATGCGAAAACATGACCGGCTACAAGAACATGTGCTGGCTCAACTCCATCGGTTTTACTGAAGGACAGGCCTTTGGTAAGCCTCGTATCGACTTTGAACTTTTGCAGAAATACCACGAAGGGATCATCTGTCTTTCGGCCTGTATTGCAGGTGAAATTCCACAGCTTCTGGCATCGGGCAGAACTGACGAAGCCTATAAAGTAGCTGCAGCCTACCGCGATACTTTTGGTCCGGACCATTACTACATCGAAATCCAGGACCATGGCATGAGAGAACAGCGGGAAGTTGCTCCAAAACTCCTGAAACTTGCCCGTGACCTGAACATTCCAATTGTACTTACAAACGACTGTCACTATACAGAAAAAGAAGACTGGGAAGCCCAGGATGCCCTTAAATGTATCGGGTTTAAAAAACTGATCAAGGACAGCACTCCAATGGGAACCGATGACGACGGAACCCGTCACCCGGAATTCTACTTCAAGAGTGAAGAAGAAATGCGCCAGACTTTCTACGGCGTTGAAGGCTTTACTCCTGAAGTCATGGAAGAAATGATTGCAAACACTACAAAAATTGCAAACATGTGTGACCTGACAATTCTTCAGTACTCCACACCTGAACTTAAAGGCACTCTTCCACGCTTTGAACTTCCTGCAGAGTTCCGCACCCATGGTGATGACTACCAGTCTGACCAGAACGACTACATGATCCATCTGGTTATGGAAGGTCTTAAGAAAAGATATCCAACAAACTACGAAGACGAAGAAATCCAGAAACGTCTTAAATACGAACTTGAAATCATTACAGGCATGGGTTTTGCCGGTTACTTCCTTATCGTTTGGGAATTCATCAACTGGTCCAAATCTGACTGGGACACAGTTCACAACAAACCTAAGCACAGGATTCCAATCGGTCCTGGTCGAGGTTCCGGTGCCGGTTCTCTTGTCGCCTATTGTCTGGGAATTACAGACATTGACCCATTCCGTTTCGGATTGATCTTCGAACGATTCTTAAACCCTGAACGTGTATCCATGCCGGACTTTGACGTTGACATGGACTTCGACTTTAGACAGGAAATCATCCAGCATACCCGTGACCTTTACCACGACGAGAACGTTGGTCATATCGTTACCTTCGGTACCCTTAAGCCAAAAAACTGTCTTGCCGACGTTGGTCGCATTCTGGACATTCCTCTTGCCGAAGTCAACATGCTCAAAAAATGTATTCCGGAAAACCCTAAGGCAAAACTGAAGAACGCCTTTGAAGAGCCAACAGAAAAATTCCCAGACGGCGGTCAGCTCATTCCATTTAAGGATGATCCTAAATACCAGAAGCTTTTCAGTCTGGCTACCCGCCTTGAAGGCATGTTCCGTAACACTGGTCTTCACGCTTCAGGTATGGTTATCGGTCTTACTCCTCTTCCTGACTGGGCCCCGGTTTTTGCCATTACCGATGCCGACGGCAAAATGAAAACTGCCGTTCAGTACACAATGGATATCATCGAGCCTTGTGGACTGGTTAAATTCGACTACCTGGGTCTCAAGACCCTTTCACTTATTCGCTATGCGGAAGACATTATCAACAAGCACAGACCGGAAGGCACTCCTGAATTCAGTACCGATGACGTTTCCGAAACAGACGAAAAGACTTTCGAACTTTTCTGCCGCGGTGACTCTGTTGCCATCTTCCAGTTTGAAAGCCCTGGTATGCAGAAGATTCTGCGTCAGTGTCAGCCTCACTGTATCGAAGAGCTTGTTGCCTTGAACGCCCTTTATCGTCCGGGACCTTTGGATTACATTCCTCAGTATATCGACGGTAAATGGAAACCTGAAACAATCCACTACCCTGACCCTTGTCTGGAACCTCTTCTTAAAGAAACCTACGGGGTTATGGTTTACCAGGAACAGGTTATGCAGGTTGCCCAGAAAATTGCCGGTTTCTCTCTTGGTGGAGCCGACATGCTCCGTCGTGCCATGGGTAAAAAGAAACTGGACGTTCTTATGAAAAAGAAGGACGAATTCATTGAAGGTGCGAAGGCTCAGGGACATACAGCAGAACACGCCGGTGAAATTTTTGAAATCATGGTTCCATTCGCGGGATACGGTTTCAACAAATCCCATGCCGCCGCCTACTCAGTTCTTGCTTACCGCACAGGATTCCTGAAGGCAAACCATCCGGCAGAGTTCATGGCTGCCAACTTAACAAACGAAATCACCTCTACAGATACTCTGCCTGTTTATATCGAAGAAGCACGCAGCATTGGAGTTCCTGTTGATCCTCCTGATGTAAACCGTTCCGATGTTATCTTTGACGTTGTAGACGGACGCATCGTATTTGGCCTTAAGGGAATCAAAGGTATGGGTGAAGCCGCTTCCATCGAAGTTGTACGCGAAAGAGAAGCCAACGGACCTTACACCAGCTTCATGGATTTCATCAGCCGTGTTGATCTTCACACTGTAAACAAACGCGCCATAGAAGTCCTTATTAAGACCGGTGCCTTTGACCATACAGGCGAAGCAGAAGGCCTGAACCTGAACCGTCCTACCCTTCTTGCAAACATGGAAGCCGCAATGGAACATGCGGAAAAAATCAATGCAGAGAAAAATTCTGCTCAAGGGTCCCTTTTCGGAGATGATGATGACACAGGCTTTGCCCAGATGACAGAATTTAAATTCAACATCATGGGTGACCTTCCAAGAATGGAACTTCTGAACATGGAAAAAGAATGTATCGGATGTTTCGTTTCAGGACATCCTCTGGATGATTACAAACTTGCCATCGAAAGAGCGGTTACAGTCCGCGCTTCAACAATCGCAAGAATTGCACAGGAAGAAAAAACAGACAAAGAACGTGCAATTGCTGCCGGTGCCCGTCCATGGGACCTGCGTAATTCTGGAAAACTCTACACCTGTCTTGGAATGGTTACAGGACTTCGCACAATCGTCACCAAGAAAGGAACTCCTATGGCCTTTGCAAAGCTTTCAGACTATGACGGCTTCATCGACATGACTTTCTTCAGTGACAAATGGGAACAACTTAAAACTCAGATTGTAGACGGCGGAATCTACGCCTTCCGCGGAAGAGTTGAAATGAGTGACCAGAGACCTGACCCAAGTTTCATCGTTGACTCAATTGAAGATCCGGCAAAACTTGAAACCCATTCAGTCCGTGAAGTTCACATTGAACTTGATGGTGATGCCATTTCAAATCTTTCCCTTCAGCCGCTCCGCGACTTTGTTTCGGGAAGTACCGGTAACTGTAAACTTAAGCTGCATATTACTTCGGGCAACCAGTCCTTTGTGGTAAAAGGTAACGACTTTATGCACGTAGACAACAGTCCTGAATCCCTCAAGACTATTTC
This sequence comes from Treponema sp., assembly GCA_024402695.1. Classification (GTDB taxonomy): domain Bacteria; phylum Spirochaetota; class Spirochaetia; order Treponematales; family Treponemataceae; genus Treponema_D. Next base: position 161,520 of record JAKSTG010000001.1, read on the forward strand.
CGACATAAGCGTTGTTAAGAAAGTCTGGACGGAATAAAAGCAAATTAAAAAGCCCTTCGTTTTTACCGAAGGGCTTTCTTTTTATTTCAGCGCTTTTTCACAGTTTTTAAGATATTCCAGGAACTCCAGTTCCGACACAGGTTTGTCCCCTTCAAAAAGCCTGCCATCTGCAAGATGCATTATTTCCTTTTCAACAACACCAAGACAGGCATCAAAATCTATGCTGCTAAGAAGAAGGTCTTCGATAGGCGAAGAAGGATTTTTAAGGCGAGAATATCTTGAAGAATAGGCGTTACGCATTTTTGTGTTACCGCTTTCCCGGATATAAACATTCCATAAGAATCTTGCGCACTGTGTACGGGTCAGTTCAGAAGAACTGGTCATTTCCCGCGAAGAAAAACTGTCAGAATCCGAATCCCCTACAGCGCTGAAGAAACCTGCGCCTTCAAGTTTTTTGACAAGAACTGAAGGAGTGGCTTTTACGTCCAGCCCGAAATCCTCCAGAAGAGAGGAATTTTCCAAAGTCATTGCCACCAGGCGCTGGCAGGAAAGATATGCGGCAGGATCTGAAACTGCAACCTCTTCTGCTCCCGATGAAAAAAGCTTCCATGCATTGTCGCGAAGAGTTCCGTATCTTTCTCGGTAAGAAGTTTTATTACCCTGTTCAAAAATCAGGAAAGCACTGTCAAAGCTTGCGACAGCATCAGAATACTTTTTATTTTTATACTGAAGGATTCCTCTTTCAAGAAGGAATACAGGATTGTCAGAATCAAAAGTAAGATATTCGTTTATAACTTTAAGAGAGTCTTCCACAGAAGACTGGAGTCGTGCATTCAAAAGCAGAACCTCTTCATCTCCTGACTGGAGAGCTTTTGCGGAGGCATATAATTCCTGTGCTTTTTTTGTTTTCTTTTCAAGAAGCATTACAAGTCCTTCATAGGCCTGCATGCGTGCAATCAGGGCAGGTTCAGTATGTGACGAAATTCTCTTCTCCGCATCCGAACAGTATCTGTCCATTTCTTTCATGCTTACAACGCTTCCCTTAAGAATAACGGAATCGAATTCACGGAAAGCATCTTCAAAGGATGCACTTTCAGAAGCCACTGCAAAACCGGATTCAGTTTCTACAAGTTTGTCTTCCTGAAGACTGGCGCAGGAATAAAAACTGCCTAAAATAAGACTGCTTAAAATCAAACAAAAAAGTGATTTTTTCATAAGTATTCTTCTCCGTTTAGTATGAAAGTCTCCATCCGTAAATTTTATTGTCCAGGGAAAGACAGACTACATCATTTTTCTTGTTTCCGTCCAGGTCAACAAACAAAGGTTTGCCATATCCCGCAACAGGAAAACAGCCTATCATTTCAAGGTTTTCACGGAAGCCGTAGATTACATTGCCTTCACCGCAGACAAAAATTTCTTCTTTTCCGTCTCCGTCAAAATCAAAGGAAGTAAGGAATCCGCTTCTGGCAGTCAGGTTCGGAATCTTGATTTTCACAATTGAAGAACCCACTGAATCTTCTTCAGCCGAAGTTACCTTATCCCCTTTCTGGATTTCGGAAAGCGGAATTCCATAAAGGATTCCTTCTTCCGACAAAGCCATGAAAGAATTTCCGCATTTCTTTACATTCAGGTAGAAAACTCCGCCCAGATCCAAAGTAACCGGTTCTGAAGAATCAGAAAGATTCATAACCGAAAGAAGTCCTGATTGTGAAACGAATCCGGCATAAAGACCTTTGTTGCCGGCATCAATTACATCAGGTTCCCCGAACCCAATTCCTTCAACAGGATAGAATTCCGATTCATGATTATCAGAAAGGACGTGAAGTCCGCCCATGAAGCTGCGTTCATAAAGAATCACTCTTTCTCTGTCTTTTTTTACGTCATCCCCACCAAAGAAAACAGGCTTTGTTCCCAGGTCGTCAAAAGAATCTACATTTCGGGTCACAATTTTTCCGTCAGGGAAAACAGTAACAAGTCTTCTGCCCTTTGCATTGAACATTACGCCCTGACTTGAAACAGCCCCCGCAGAAGATGGAATAAATCCTGTCATCATAGGGAAGCCCTGTTTGTCTTCAAGTTTTTCATCCATAAGATAAACAGTTCCGTCTGAAGTTACAGCCCAGAGAGCCGGAGTATTTTTATCGGCTTTTCCGGAAACGGCAGCAGGAACGATGAACTTGATATTATCTGCTTCCCTTTCAATTTTATTTCGGCTTGCAAGGTCATAAGAAACAATCTTGTTTTGCTGAGTAAAAAATACAGTACGGCTGTTAGGAATCTTTGACTGGTAAAGTTCCGAAGTGATTTTTCCTTCAGGATCAGCAGGGAATCCGTTAAGTCCCGAAACTCCGGATGATTCACATTCAACTGCCATAAGGGAGATTTCCAGAACATTTGATTTTACTCTAAGGTCTGCTTTTCCCACATTGTAAAGCTGCAAAACTTTTGAAACAGAAGATTTTGATTTCAGGAAGAACGGGATACTGCGTTCAAGATTATAGAAAAGACTTAACGAAGTATTCGGTGAAGCTGTTCCCGAGATTTCTTTCCAGGTTTCATTCTGGCTCAGTCTTGTTCCGTTTTTCATTGCAGCATTTATTGCCGCAAGATTTTCAGGACTCTGGGAAAGATAAATGAATCCGTCTTTTACCAGATAGTAAGGAGACGGAATTCTGATTCCAAAACTTTCAAGAAGCCCAGAAAGGAAAGACGGAAGTTCCATGCGTGGAAGACGCACATTATCAATAATAAGACTTGTGTCGTTCTGAAGAATTATAGATTTGAAGAGAGTTTCAAAAACTTCTTTTCGTTTATTTTCTTTTTCTATTCTGATTACGAAAACAGGATCTGCCTTGTTCTGAAGACCAAGCACTGCGTATTCATTTCCGGTCCATGAGAAGAACAAGGTTTCAAGATCTTCATGGAAAACTGTATTCGAAAGTCTTTGGGCTGTACGCCATTTGCTTTCAAGATTCATGGAAGAATCCGCCGCATAGAAAAATGCTTCTTTAAGATCCTGAAGTGTACCTGCAGAAATTACTGTATAATACTGAACCATTTCCGGAAGTTTCTGAACAAGAACCGGAATCTTTGATTCTTTTTTAAGGACCGAAGCTACAGGATTACTGTTATCCAGGGAATCAACATCAAAAGGAAGATCCACAACCAGTTTAAGGTTATGGTCTGTAATACCGAAATCTACGGAAGCAAGTCTGTCTTCCGGAAGGCAATTCTTAACGGCATCAATATAATTGTTTCCTTCGCCGGCCATTGCAAGAATCTTTCTGCTGTCTGCCGTTACCGAAAAAGGCGAATCAAGCTTTCCGCCGAAAGAATCTTTTTTTACGTCAGAATACTGGGCGCTGAAGCCGCCTTTAAGAATATCGGCAAACACTTCCCCGCTTCCTGTTACAAGAACAAGATTTTTACGGATAAGGATATAAAAAACAGATTCGCCTGCTTTATATTCAAGATGAGTTATACCCGAATTTTTTACGATTGAAATATTTTCTGACACATTTTTTATATGGACGTAATTTAATGCAAAAGGAACCAATTTCACAATTCCAGAAAGAAAGCCTGTATCCAGGACAGCAACAAAAGAATTGTTGTCATAAAGCATAAAGTCCAGACGACGGGAAAGTGCCAGTCCTGCCAGTTTATTTTCGCGAAGCGGTGATTTTCTGAAATCTATGAAGGCACCTTTTGCCTGTGCCAGGGAAGGATCAGAAAGAAGAAGGTCTGCGGCCTGAAGGTCCAGCAAAGGATTTACGGAAGTCCACAGGGAATCTGTGCGCAGATGAACTGAATAATCTGGAGGAACAGAATCTGTAATATCAGTTTTGATAAAACAGTTTACGCCAAGCCAGATTACTATAATCAGAAGAAGAGTCAGAATTGTTCCGAAAATCCCACCAAGAATACGGAGGAAAACATTCTTTTTCTTCTTCTTCTTTTCAGTTTCCTTTTCTGCCATAAACTTTCTCCTTTATAAAAAAAAAGCCGTGCGATGAACACACGGCATTTGTATACGAGAGCATCCGGTAAGTACCCGGAGAATTCTATTCTGTAAGAATTTTGATTACTTCAGCTTTGTCCTGTGTATTCAGGATTTCCTGACGTTTTTCAGGGCTCTTGAACAGAAGGCTTACTTCTGCCAGGAACTGAAGGTGTGGTCCTGTCTTGTTGATTGGTGACAGAGTCATAATGAAGATTCTGCATGGTTCCTGATCCAGTGAGTCAAAATCAACCGGATTATCAGAAATACCAATACATGCAACCAGGTCTGTTACTGTATCTGTTTTTCCGTGAGGAATAGCAATTCCGTGTTTCATACCTGTAGACATCTTGCGTTCACGATCCATAACGCATTCGTATGCAGATTTTTTGTCTGTTACTTTTCCGGCTTTAACCAGAATGTCCAGCATTTCGTCTACGATTTCTTCTTTCGAAGTACCTTTAAGGTGCAGGTTTACTGTGTCTGTTGTTAATACTGTTCTCAAGTCCATAACACTAATTTTAGTTTTCCGTCGCTCAATTGTCAATAAAAAAAACTTTTATATTCTATACAAATCTGATATTCTCTTTTCTATGACAGATGTAGAAAAATTCACCAGTGATGTAGCCAAATTGAAGAAAATGGACCGTCACGAACACAACAATGAAACAGATTACAATCGCCTGAGCACCCCTCTGGCAGACCTTTTCGCCAAATCTTCCCAGGTAGAAAGAAGCCTGGCAGGGACTATTTTTGACTACTGGGAAAAGAATTATATCTGGAACCAGGCAGACTTAAGTGAAGCTCCTGCAGACGCTGAAATCGCTAAACTGGGTGCTTTTCTGGCTTTTTTGAACAATTCCGACGAAAATGCCGAACTTGTTACAAAAGAAGACTGGAAAAGCCTTGCCGAACTGGTAAATTTCGAAGCCGAAGACATGGATATCGGAAAACTTACCGAACTTATGGCAATTCTGGTAGACCACCATGCTTTATAAAGCCTGTACCCAGTGTCCAAGACACTGCGGTGTAAACCGTGAAGAATCAACTGGATTCTGCAAAGAACCATCCGACCTTCGCATAGCAAGCGCCGGCCTTCACTTTGGGGAAGAGCCTCTTATTACTGTAAAAGGCGGAAGCGGCACTATTTTCATTACCGGATGTACTCTCCGCTGCGCTTTCTGCCAGAATTATCAAATTTCTCAAAATGGACTTGGCCGGGCCGTAGATTCTACAGAATTTACAAAAATGTGCCTTGATCTCCAGAATATTGGGGCCGAAAACATCAATATCATCACCGGAAGCCACCACATTCCTAAACTTGCTGATTTTATTCGGGACGCCAAAGCTGCCGGATGTACACTTCCCTTCTGCTGGAACAGTTCCGCCTACGAATCAGTAGAAATGCTGGAACTTCTTAAAGGACTGGTCACAATCTGGCTTCCTGACCTGAAAACTCTTGATTCTGACCTGAGCGCAAAACTTTTCAAGGCGCCTGATTATCCTCAGGTTGCCGCAAAAGCCATAAAATGGATGATCGAAAACAATCCCATTAAAATAGAAGAAGTTGACCGAAACGGGGAAACTTTCGAGAAAATGACTCAGGGCGTAATCATCCGTCACCTCTTTTTACCGGGCAAATTCGAGCAGACCTGCGATGCTCTTTCCTGGCTTTCTGAAAATGCAGACGGAAAAGCTATCATTTCCCTCATGAACCAGTACACTCCGGTTCCTTTCAAAGAGGAAGCTTCCTGTCTGGAGGCCAGAAATAGAAGCCTTTCCGAAATTGAAAATCGCCTGACTTCCGTAACCGAAGACGAAGACATCCGTGACATGCTGGAAGTATATGACTTTGAATATCTTTTCTATCAGGAACTTTCTGATGATACTTCATGGCTGCCGGACTTCAACAATTTTCAGCCTTTCCCGAACAAACTTTCAAAACCAGTTTGGCATTGGAAAGAGAAGGAATAGGAATAAAGGAATAAGGAATAGTTGACTGGATGTATTGTCATAGGCTAATATATTTGGGGAGAGATGTCTGTGTGTGTTAGATGGCTGTAAGTGATAGTGTTTTTTTGTGTGAGAGATTTATTTAATTGAAAAATGTTTTTACAGTTCTGGCAGTTTTTATTATTTTCTCGGCAAGGCTTTTTGCGATAGATCTGTTGAAAACAGCAAACAGAGATTTTCTGACGATTGAGGAAACACTGGAACTGGCTGAAAAGGATTCAAAGAATTACGGGACGCTCATTTCTGGTCTGGAATATCTGAAAAAGGTTTGTGATGGACAGATTAAGGCAGATTCAAAAGAAATTGATTCTGTTGTGGACCAGTGCCCATACATGCCCTGCATGGAATGTGTCAGACTTCTGTTTCTTTCGGATGAAGATATTCTGAACTCGGCAAATTACATATATTCCGTCTTTACAGGCTGCCCCAAAGAAAACAAACTGAAAGATCAAATCTACCTGAGAATACTCCAGGCTTCGGTTGCAGAAAACAATTTTGACTGGTCCTTCAATGCGGCCAGAGACATTTCGGATGAAGCAAAAAAATCTGATATCTACAAAGCTTTCCTTAAGGCTAAAAACCACTGAGCTGTTTTTTGTAGATTCCTGAATATATGTTATACTTGTCTCTATGACAACTATAAGAAAACTTTCAGGCACTGCAGTTCCACTGGGAGCTCTTCGCACAAAATCAGATAAAACAATCGGTGAATATACAGACTTAAAACTTTTTGCAGACTTTGCAAAAAAAGCGGGACTGGAACTTATCCAGCTGCTTCCCGTAAATGATTCAGGAACCCAGAGTTCTCCTTACTCTGCCCTTTCTGCTTTTGCCCTTCATCCTATCTACCTTTCCCTGGAATCAATAGAAGGCTTTGAGGCAGTCTACAAATCGGACAAAGAATTCAAAAAGAATTACGACGCTTTCATTTCTTACCATAAAGATGCAGAACGTTTCGACTATGACGAAGTAAACAACTCAAAGGATTATTTTCTCCGTCTGGTTTACGCACAGTCAGAAACTGCAAAAACCGCTAAACCTTCAAAAGAACTTTCAGACTTCATCAAAAAAAATGATTGGGTAATTCCCTACTCTGTCTACAAAAACCTGAAATACAGTTACATGCAGGCTTCCTGGAAAAGCTGGAAAAAAGCCGACACAGGATTAAGCGCCGAAGAAATCAACAAAAGATGGAATGACAAAGCCCTGCTTAAAGACCATCTTTATTATGCATGGCTTCAGAACGAATGTGAAAAACAGTTTTCTGAAAGCGTGGAATACTGCCGCAAAAACAAGATTCTTATCAAAGGAGACCTTCCTATTCTTATGAACGAAGATTCCTGTGATGCATGGAGCCATCCTGAAATCTTCAACCAGCAGCTCAGAGCCGGAAGTCCTGCAGACGGAGAAAATCCTTCAGGACAGAACTGGGGCTTCCCTACCTACAACTGGAAGAACCTCAAGGCAGATAACTACCAGTGGTGGAAAGACCGACTTGTAAACGCCTCAAAATTCTATGACGCTTACCGTCTGGATCATATTCTTGGTTTCTTCCGTATCTGGGCAATTCCAGAATGTGATGAAAACGCCCTTAACGGTCATACAGAACCTTACTCTGGAATCAAAACCGAAGACCTTACTGAACTTGGTTTTGACGAAAACCGCTTAAGATGGCTTTCTGTTCCTCATGTTCCAACAAGCGCAATCGAAGACATTACCTGGAACCACGAAAAAAGCCATGAAATCCTGAAACTTTTTGCCACAAAGCTTCCAAACGAAGAACTGTGGCTTCTGGATGGAAATGGAAAGAAAAACTTCGGATCCCGCACAATCCGGGAAACTGATCTTGTGAAACTTGAACTCTGCACCGAAGAAGCAGAAAAACGTATCAAGGATTATCTGGTTGGAAAATGGAGTGACCGTACCCTTATAAATGTAGCAAAAAACAAATTCGTTCCAAGCTGGATTTTCGGATCTTCAACTTCATGGCAGAGCCTTAACGAAAGCGAAAAAGAAAAGCTTTCGGAACTCTTTGAAGCTGTAAACAAAAAAGAAAATAAAACATGGGAAAAGAATGCCACAGAAATCCTTACTGCATTAACCTCCGCAACAAAAATGATTCCTTGCGGCGAAGACCTTGGCGTTGGCTTTGAATGTGTTCCAAGGGTCATGAAAAAGCTGAACATCCTCGGTCTCCGCGTTGTGCGCTGGTGCCGTGTCTGGGATGAACAGGGACAGCCTTATGTTCCATTCTCGGAATATGAACCGTTAAGTGTCTGCACAACAAGTGTCCACGATTCAAGCACAATGCGTGACTGGCTGGAAAGCAATCCTGACCTGATCCTTAACGAAGGCCAGCTGCTCGAAGAAAAGAAAGAATCTGAAGAAGTTTCAGAAGAAGAAAAAACTGAACAGAAATCTCTTTCTGTTGAAGATTTACTCAAAGCCTGTAAATCGGCAGAAAGTGTCTGGTTCATTCCGCCGCTCCAGGACCTTCTTTATCTTAATGAAAAATACTGGAAGGAAAATCCGGATGAGGAACGCATAAATGTTCCTGGGTCCGTAAACAAATTCAACTGGACTTACAGAATCCCTGCAACCATTGAAGAACTTTCAAAAGACAAGGATCTTTGTAAAGCCATTAAAGAGCTGTAAAAAAAAATCCTGGCACCTTTTAAGGTGTCAGGATCAACCTTATGAACAGGTTCTGTTTCTTCCGGAATTCTTTGCTTCATAAAGCTTGTCATCAACATTCTTAATGACGCTTTCAAATCTGGTGCCGCTTGAAAAAGAAGCGACGCCACAGGAAACTGTAAATCTTGGTACACATTCACAGTTCTCAACCTGAGTTCTGATTCGTTCAGAAATTGTCACCGCATCTTTAAGAGGAAGTTCGTTGAAGATGATAAGGAACTCTTCCCCACCAAAACGTACAGTCCAGTCCCCTTTTCGAACATTCTGGGAAAGAATCCCTGAAAGACGACAAAGCAGATCATCTCCGGTTTGATGACCGTAGGTATCGTTTACATCCTTAAAGTGATCAATATCCAGCATAAGCATACAACCACTATAAGAACATCGTTCTGAATGTTTGTCGAAAACCTTTTCTTTCAGAATATTTCTGTTATAAAGGCCGGTCAGACTGTCTTCCACAGACATGGTCTTGATTTTTCGGATGTATTTGTGCATTTTCCGGAAATTCTGATCGATTGAGAAAACAAAGATAATCATACCGATTCCGAATGGAACAAGGCTTGTAATTGTGTCTTTTACAACTCCGGCAGTTTCAGGCAGGAATTTTCCCATAAGAACAATAGTTGTAAGACAGATCACAAAATTGAAAACAGAGAAAACAGCAGGCATGAAAATCGTTGCCATAATGGAAATAATACAGTCTATAAGAATTGATCCCAGAGGGTTATTTGGTTTAGGAACAAAGTATTTAGAAACCCCGGTTGCAATAACAACAAAAAGCATCACAAAGTTGTTTATGTAATTGTAAGTATAGATTGATACCAGTTTTTTCTTGTAGAGAATGTAGTTGATGGTCAAAGTAGTGATTGGCAGAAGGCGCATTAAAGCCACAAGAACAAATACATAATATTCAGGGATATTCGGACGGCTCAGCAAAGCGCCGAGTTCATTAAAGATGTAAACTCCGTGCATTATTGTCAGCATATAAACAAAAAGAGTTTCTGTTTTATGCAGCTGTTCCAACTTCCATTCTATAAATTCACTTTTAATGTTAAATGACTGCTTAATAAAATTTAACATAACTCTACAATTTTAACACATTATCTCTAAAATCTCAAATTTAAATGTAATTATTCCATACATATTATTTAATTGAAAATACTACTTCTTAAGGTTAAAATAGGAGTTATGACACTCTCTTACAATGAATTCCACATCAGCCGCGAAATTCGCGATCTCTGTAATTTTGATAATGGACTTTTTGCATCCAGCGGTAACGTTGTTTTTGCCAACCTTAAAAACGTTCGTACCTTCCAGGAAAAATTAAACACTCTTTTTGACCAGAGAGGCATGAGCGAAAAACGGGTATCTGCAGGAAGCCTTAACGCCATGGGACTCATTGATGAGATTTTCCATCACGTTTGCATGCTTTACCGCAAGAACAAAGCACCTGATTTCATGACAGAACTGGTTTCTGAAATTGAAACTGCCATCGGAAAAGATGCTTACACTGATCTTCTTATGGAATTCATGGAAGAATTCCCACCTGTAGAAGTTTACCAGGGAAAACGCAGTTCCGAAGAATACCTTGCAGACGTTGCCCTGGATCCTGCAACAGAAACAGAACGTCCAAACCGTCAGCAGGTAACAGAAGAAATGATTATGCTTCTTCTGGCAAATGAAAACCCTGCCTTCAAGCCATTCAAAATCCTTTTTGATGATACGAAACTTGCCGCAAACTCTTCATACGGAAAAGCCTGGGCTGTAATCAAAGCCTTTGCAAAGACACAGCCAGTTTACGGACCTTTTGACCATGACCTGATTACTCTTCTTAAGGAACCGGTTGCTTTTGCTCCCGATGATCTTAAAGGACAGCTGGATTACATTCAGAAACACTGGAAGACTTTCATGAGTGAATGGCTCAAAAGAATTCTCACCGGTATGGATACAATCAGCGAAGAACAGAAAGCTTCATGGCAGCCTATTGGAGGCGGTGCTCCATGGGACGGACCGGATATGGCTCCTCCAAGCTATGAAGACCTGATGCATGAATACGAACGTTACAGTCCTGACAAAGAATGGATGCCTAAGGTTGTTCTTATGGCAAAAACTGTTCTTGTATGGCTGGACCAGCTTACAAAAAAATACGGCTACCCTATCGACACATTGGACAAAATTCCTGACTGTGAACTGGACACACTCCGTGATGAAGGTTTCACAGGTCTCTGGCTCATCGGCCTTTGGGAAAGAAGTAAAGCTTCAAAACGCATCAAGCAGATCTGCGGTAACCCTGAAGCCGCCGCATCCGCCTACTCTCTTTTCGACTACAACATTGCCGAGAATATCGGTGGATGGAGTGCTGTAGAAAATCTCCGCGCCAGACTTTGGGCCCGCGGAATCCGCCTTGCTTCTGACATGGTTCCAAACCACACAGGTATGGATGGCGACTGGGTTATGAACAAGCCTGATCTTTTTGTTCAGAGAAAAGACTGTCCTTTCCCACACTACACCTTCAACGGGGAAAACCTTTCTCACGATCCAAGAACTTCCGTTTATCTGGAAGACCACTACTATTCAAAAAATGACTGTTCTGTTGTCTTCAAGCGTGTAGATAATCAGACCGGAGATGTTCGCTATATTTACCACGGAAACGACGGTACAGGACTTCCATGGAATGACACAGCTCAGATTGACTTCCTGAATCCTCAGGCAAGAGAAGAAGTTATGCAGGAGATTCTCCACGTTGCAAGAAACTTCCCTATCATCCGCTTTGATGCCGCCATGGTTCTGGCAAAGAAACATATCCGCCGCCTGTGGTATCCGGAGCCAGGACACGGAGGAGACATTGCAACAAGGTCTGAAACAGGTCTTTCTACAGAACAGTTCAACGACGCAATTCCAAATGAATTCTGGCGTGAAGTTGTTGACCGCGTAGCTCAGGAAGTTCCTGACACTCTCCTTCTTGCCGAAGCCTTCTGGATGATGGAAGGATACTTTGTACGTACCCTTGGTATGCACCGTGTATACAACAGTGCCTTCATGAACATGCTCAAAAAAGAAGAAAACCAGAAATACCGCGACACTGTAAAAAACACCATCGCCTTTGATCCTCAGGTTCTAAAGCGTTATGTAAACTTCATGAACAACCCGGACGAAGAAACTGCAGTTGCTCAGTTCGGAAAAGGCGACAAATACTTTGGTGTATGTACTCTTATGATAACCATGCCAGGTCTTCCAATGTTCGGTCACGGACAGATTGAAGGCTACGAAGAAAAATACGGCATGGAATACACCAAGGCCTATAAAAACGAAACTCCTGACCAGTGGCTCATTGACCGTCACTGGCAGGACATCTTCCCTCTCATGAAGAAGCGTTACCTTTTTGCCAACGTTGAAAACTTCCTTTTCTATTCACTGTGGAACAACAATGTTGTGAACGAAAACGTATTTGCCTATTCAAACAGAACCGGAAACGAACAGGCAATCGTGTTCTACAACAATAAATATGAAAGAGCCTGCGGATGGATCAAGCAGTCTGAACCTTATGCCGTAAAAACCGGTTCAGGTGAAAACGACATTATGCAGATGACCCGTTCAATTTCTGAAGGCCTTGGACTTACTGCAGAAGATGACAAATTTGTAATCTTCCGCGAACACCATTCAGGTCTCTGGTTCATCAGAAGTTCAAAAGACATCTGTGACCACGGTATGTATGTAGAACTGAACGGATTTGAAACTCAGGTTTATCTTGATGTCCAGCAGATTACCGATGAAGCTGACGGACGCTACAGAACTCTGTGCGCTTTCCTGAACGGAAAAGGCTGTGAAGACATTGAAACTGCATGGCAGGAACTTATGTATAAGGATCTGTACCAGAAACTGGACGCCTTTGCAGGAAAAACTCTGCCAGAACTTTACGAAAAACTGAAGCTTTCGAATGTAGCAAAAGAATTCGAAGCCGCAGAAAAAGCCGCTGCCGAAAAAGAAAAGCAGGAAGCAGAAGAAGAATTCTCCCTCACTCCTTTCGAAACAAAGAAAGCTCTGAAGTCAAAAGAAAAGGCAGAAAAGAAAACTGAAGAAAAACCTATCGACAAAAAAGAAATCGAAGAACTGGTTGAAGCATCTCTTGAACCGGCAAAAGATTTCTATAACTTTGCAAATTACTACGTGGGAGACGCAAAACCTTTTGATGCAAAAAAATGTGCAAAAGAATATGCAGCCCGCGTAAAGAAACTTACAAAACTTCTGGTAGAAGAAGAAAAAGCCAGCAAGGCCGCTGCAAAAGAAAAGGCAAAGAAACCTTCAAAAGCAACTTCCGAAGCTGCCTTTGATCTTCAGAAAGCTCTTCTTAAAGAAAAGGATTTTGCTGGTTTCGTAAAACTTGTAAAAGACAAATCAAAAGAAGACCTTTATACACTGCTTCTTTGTTACGCCTTTGCCTCTTCTTTTGCCGATACAGATTTCGGAACAACCTGGGCTCTTCCTCGCAAGTTCAACGACCTTCTTAAAGCCGCACAGAAGTCTCAGATTGAAAAGCTTAAGGCAGAAAATCCGGAAAAAGAAATTCATATTTCTGTAAAAGATTACCGCCAGAATCTGACAAAACTTTTTGTCCTTACAGCAAAAGCAGACCTTAAGGCCTATGCAAAAGATGAAAAGAAAGGTCTTTATCCTCTGGTTTCTGAAATGATAAACAGCAAGAATGCCTGGCTTCTTTCAGGAGCAAACGACTTTGACAACATCCGCTGGTTCAACAAAGAATCCAGTGATGAAGCCTTAAGTCTTGTTGCATCGGCACTTCTTCTTTCTGCAACTACTGCAAAAGAAGAAACAATTTTCGCTATGTACAAAACTCTCTGTACAGCAAAAGCAAAGGCTGAATACAAAGCAGAAAACTTCATAAAGCCTTTTGCACCAAGCGTAAAAATTTCAAAGAAAGCCCCTGCAAAAAAAGTTCCAGCTAAGAAGGAAAAAACGGTAAAAGCAGAAACAAAGACAAAAACCTCGGAGAAGAAAGAAAAAAAAGATTCTGTTAAGAAGAGTTCAAAAAAATGAGTTTTCTAAAAAACTTTTTCAATCAGAATATTAACCGTGATCTGGATTCACTTCGTAAGAGGTGGACCAGATCCATTTCTATCATCGCTTTAGTCGTTTATTTCATTATTACTCTTACTGAAATAGCAATTTTCTTTCTTTTCAGAGCTTCAGGAAAAGAAAACTTCGACGAACATTTTTATCTCCGTCATTTCTTTTTATTTCCACTCATAATAAACGGTATCATTGTCGCTCTTATGCATCGGGCAAATAAAAGTCCTATGAAAGACGGAACAAAAAGTTATGTTGCTTCTTTCCTTTTTGTAATGATGATTTTCATCATGAATATAGTTCATTCTGTATTCCCTGTTATTCTCATCACATTTGCAGTTCCGATTTTGCTTTCCGTTGTTTACAGTGACAAAAGACTTACAAACACCACTGCCATTTTTGCCCTCATAATGGAAATCATCGCAGAGTTTTTCATCGTATGGGACAGTGACAAACCACTCCCCTTTGAGAGTGCAGACAATTTTGCCACTGTTCTTGTTTCTTTCATGACTCAGATAGGACTGTTTGTTGTGAGCCAGCAGATTCTGAAATTTGAAATCGTAAAATTACAGCTTACAAAAGATTTCGAAATTGAACGTTATCATCTTATGGAAGAAGCCATGAGAGACGGACTTACAGGTATCAACAACAGAAAAGCTTTTGACAAAAATATCGAGGATATTTCAAGAACAAAGCTTCCTGAAGATAACTTTTTTTTTGCCATGATTGACCTGGATAACTTCAAGAAAATTAACGACAACTTCGGCCACCAGGAAGGTGACAAAGCACTTATCATTGCCGCTGAAATTATCCTTACTGAATCAAAGAAATATAACGGAACCGCTTTCCGTTATGGTGGTGATGAATTTGTGATTATTTTCAGAAATGAAAAATACGATGATGTTTTCAGAACCTGTCTGAAAATCAAAGCAACATATGAAAAGTCTCTTACAAAGCAGATGAAAGAAGTGAACTCTTCAATGAGTTTCGGACTTTCAGAATGTTACGGCGATGACAACCTGATTGACCAGCTCACCATCGCCGACGAACAAATGTATGCTTACAAAAAGAACCGTAAAGCCCGTGATTAGCGGCTTCTGATCAGCTGATTCTTGCTGTCGAATTTAGCAAGAGCTTCATCAATCAGCAGTTTTGTAAGATCTGCAAATTCAAGCCCTGCAGCTTCACACATTTTTGGGAACATACTGATTGGAGTAAATCCAGGAAGTGTGTTGATTTCGTTCAGAAATACCTGACCGTCTTCTTTGCTGATGAAGAAATCTACGCGGGAAAGTCCTGAACAGTCCAGAACTTTGTAAGCGGCAACTGCAGCCTTGCGGATTTTTTCCAGTCCTTCTTCCGAAAGATTTGCAGGAATCTGAAGAGCAGCCCCGTTTTCATCATTATATTTTGCATCATAGTCATAGAAATCATGACTTGGAAGGATTTCTCCAGGAATGTATGCAACTACATCTTCAATGTCGTTGTTTGGATCTCCCGACACAGCATTACCTGTAACAGAACATTCAATTTCACGTGCGTTATCAATTGATTTTTCAATAAGAACCTTGTCATCCCACTGGAAAGCTTCCATAAGGGCGAAAGCAAGTTCTTTACGACTCTTTGCTTTAGCAGCTCCGTTTGATGAACCTGCTGAACTTGGTTTTACGAACATAGGATATCCCAGTTCTTTTTCTGCTTCATCCAGGAAAGCGTCATAAACAACAGAATCCATCATTACAGAACGAGGCATGCAAACATAAGGAACAACAGGAAGTCCTGCTGCCTGCCATACCTGTTTTGTCTTTTCTTTGTCCATTGTAAGAGCGCTGGACATTGTAGTACATCCAACGTATGGAACTTCGGCCATTTCAAAAAGTCCCTGAATGTTTCCGTCTTCTCCGAAAGAACCGTGAAGAGCCGGGAAAACACAGTCTGTCTCAATAACTTTTCCACCTGCAGTAAAAGCATTTTTTCCGCTGGCAGGAGCAACACTTACTGCCATTTTTTCATCTTCGATGATTTCAAAATGTGCTTTTGAATCAGCAAGAATACGTTCCAGTTCAGATGCAGGCTGAAGATACCATTTGCCTTTTTTAGTAATGGCAACCAGATTCAGACTGTAATTTTTTGAAAGCCCTCTTGCGATTGCTGCAGCGCTTACAAGTGAAACTTCGTGTTCACCGCTTTTTCCACCGTATATTAAAGTTACTGTCATTTTATTTCTCCCAGTGCTTTTTTTGCCTCTGATATTTCATCATAAGGCATTACAAAATCTTTATAAATGATCGAGTTCTCATGGCTTTTTCCAAGAAGAAGAACAATGTCCCCTTCCTTTGCCATGCTGAACACTTCACGAATTGCTTTCTGACGTTCATGGATAATGAACAAATCTTTACCCATAACTTTTCCGGCCTTTTCTGCTCCAACCGCAATCATTTTCAGAAGTTCTACAGGATCTTCGCCGCGGGGGTCTTCATCTGCAAGAACAACTACATCACAATACTGTGCGGCCAGTTCTCCCTGAAGAGGACGTTTTGTAAGATCACGTTCTCCACCGCTTCCGAAAACACAGAACATTTTTCCTTTGCAACGTTTTCTTACCGGAGGGAAAATTGTTTCAAAACTTGAAGGAGTGTGTGCATAATCTACAATAACCTCAAAAGGCTGTCCTTCATCAATTACGGTCATGCGGCCTTTAATAGGAACAAGTGAAGGAATCTTTGAGGCAACCTCTTCATAGCTTAAACCGGTAACGCTGGAAACAGCCATTACGGAAGCCATAAGATTGTATGCGTTGAAAGCGCCCGGAAGAGCAGCTTTTACATTCATAACACTTCCGGCATTTTCAGGAAAACTCATATCAAAAGAAATGCCGTCTTTTTCCGAAACGATATTTGAAGCAGTCATATAAGACATGCCTTCCGGAATTGGTGGAAGCTCAACAGGAGCCGAACCTTCAGAGGCTGCTTTACCGGCTTTTCCGTTGGAAGTATAACCAAGAACTTTATTTCTTGTGCTTTCTGCAAAGAAAGCTGCAGACGGATCTTCAAGGTTCACGATTCCAACAGAATTGATTTTTACATCTACCCCTGCAATTCGTTTGCAGTGATCACTTTTATCCAAAGCGCGGAAAAGATTTGCCTTGTCATTTCTGTAGGTTTCAAAATTTTTGTGGAACTCCAGATGTTCAAGAGTAACGTTCATGAAAACACCGCAGTCAAAAACCACATTTCCAAGTCTGTTCAGTTTTGTTGAAAGCCCGTGACTTGAAGCTTCGACAACTGCATATTCACAACCGTTTTCCAGCATCTCATTCAGATGATGCTGAATGATTGGTGCTTCTGGAGTTGTCTGGTGCTGCGGATTAGGAACCGCTTCGCCACCAAAGGAATATTCAACAGTAGAAATAAATCCTGCCTTTTTACCGCAGGCTCTTAAAAGCTGCCAGATAAAGCTGACAGTAGAAGACTTTCCTTCTGTTCCCGTAACTCCAAGAACAATCAGTCTTTTTGAAGGCGAATTGAAAAAGCAATCTGATAAAGGTGCCATTGAAAAACGTGCGTCAGGAACCTGAATCAGAACAGGAGAAAATTTTACAATTTCATTAGAGAGTTCATTGTCCAGAGAACGGGCAACAATAGCCTTTGCAGTTTCTTCTTTGATTGAAGGTGAAAGTTCTCCCTGGAAAACTACTGCATTGGCCCCTTTCTGGATTGCCTGAGGAATATAAATATTTCCATCAACATGAGTTCCAGGAAGAGCAAAATAAAGCGAATCTTTTGTTACCTGACGGGAATCAAAAACAAGATTTGAAATCGGAATGTTCTGGATGTCAGAAAGGTCAGTAATTACAGTACCATCACAAGCAACAACCTTGTGTTCAAAAGACGGTAAAATCTGTGATAAATATTTGGTCATTTTCCCTACCCTAAGGGATATTATAACACAAAAATCACTACCTTGTTAAATCTTTAACCCACTTATATTTTCTGAAATGGACAACAACCCACGGAATCTTTCCGACTTCATCAAGACAGGTACAGGCATAAACGATTACCACAGGCCAGTGGAACACGAAAGTTCCCAAAGCTGCCAGTGGAACGGCGAATCCCCACATTACAACGGCAAGACTGTACAAATCAAAAAGAGTATCTCCGCCAGCGGCAAAAATCCCGTTGATGATAATTGTATTCACGGCACGTCCAATCATGTATACCGTCATTACCAGCATCATCTGATAAAGAAGAGCTGTAGCCCCGTCAGAAAGTTTTATGAATCTGAGGGCAATTGGCGTAAGAATGAACATAAGCAGAGCCGACAAAAATCCGCAGATGAAAGCAAGAATAGTAACCTTGATGCCGTACTCTTTTCCTTTCTCAAGTTTTCCGGCTCCCAGTTCATGACCTACAATAATTCCGCCGCCGCTTGCAAGACCATTACACAGACAACAGATCACATCTCTTACAATTGCACAGATGGAATTGGCTGCGGCGGCGTCTGTTCCAAGGTGTCCCATAAAGGCTGTGTAAGAAGTGAAACCTACACCCCACAGAAGGAAGGCGCCAAGTAAAGGAAGCCAACATTTCATGAAATCATGGAACAGTTCTTTATGTGGTTTGAAAATATCTCTGAAATGAATATGAACATAATCTTTTTTATATGACATACCAACAGCCATAATGATTTCCACAATTCGTGCAATCAAGGTCGCAATTGCTGCCCCTTTTACTCCCATAGCAGGAACACCGCATAAGCCGAAAATGAAAACCGCATTGAGAAGGATATTCAGAACAACCGCGAAAGAACTGATTTTTGCAGTTGAATCCGGATGCCCTGTCACTTTCATAATGGCAAGATAACACTGACTGAAACCTGTCAAAAGATAAGACCAGCCTGCAATACGGAGATAATCAATACCGATCTGAATGAGAACTTCTTCATTTGTGAATATGAGCATCAGTTGCCTTGGAAGGAAAAAACAACCCGCAAAAGCAATCAGTCCGATAGCTCCACAAATCTTGAAAGTAGTACAGAAAATGCTGTTCAAAGAATTCCTGTCCCCTTTTCCCCAATACTGGGCTCCGAGAATTGCAGAAGCTTCAACAGTTGAACTCATGAACATGTTCTGGACAAACTGAATCTGAGTAGCAAGAGTTACGGCAGCCATGAAGTTCTGTTCCAAATTTCCAAGCATAAGGGAATCTGAAACAGCAACCAATGCCAGCATTAAATTCTGCAGAGTGATTGGAAGAGCTGTCTTAATAAGCTTCGAAAGGAATTCCTTATTATTCAGAGAAGTTCTCATTACATTAACCTTAAAATCTTATTTGTTCAGTTTCTTGGCAAGGCGTCTGATTCTTGTGGCATTTATTTCCAGCTGATTTCTGGAAACTTTTCCGGCCTTGAAGCCTTCAGCCAGCTGTTCAAAATCCCGCTGACTTCCAGGCATGAACACATCACCGCCAGCCTTTGTAACTCCCCAGACTGTAGGACTTTTGTGTTTAGCGTCTGCAGGAATCATTCCGCCGTTGATTACCCAGTCAGTCATAAGAAGACTTTCAAAGCCCCATTCACAGCGAAGGATATCTGACAGAAGTCCAGGATTTTCATTTGTGTGAACACCGTTTACAAGATTATAGCTGGACATAACAGAAAGAGGATTTGCTTCCTTTACACAGATTTCAAATCCGCGAAGATAGATTTCACGCATTGCTCTTTCGCTTACACAGCTGTTGCTTGAAGTTCTGTTCAGTTCCTGATTGTTGGCGGCAAAATGTTTGATTGTAACTCCGCATCCTTCATGTTTCTGAACGCCCTTTGTAATTGCAGCAGACATTTTTCCGCTTACAAGAGGATCTTCCGAATAATATTCAAAGTTTCTTCCGCAAAGAACATTTCTATGGATATTCTGTGCCGGAGCAAGCCAGAGATGAACGCCAAAGCGAACGCTTTCTTCTCCAACAATGTCGCCACAAAGTTCAGCGAAATCTTCATTGAAACTCTGGGCAATGGCTGTTCCGATTGGGATGGCGGTAGCATACTGATATTCAACTTTCTTTGTTTCTTCCAGTTTCTTCTGTTCATCAAGAAGTTTCTGTGCGGCTTCTTCTGTAAGAAGATCCATAAAGGAAGCAGGAAGTGCATCTGAAATAGGCATGCAGCGTCCGTCTTCCTGGTAATATTTTTTACAGATACGAACTCCGGCAGGACCATCAGCCATAACAATAGAAGGAATATCTCCTACAGAAATGCTTTCGCCTGCAGCCCCCGCAACACGGTTTCCGGAATTTCCAACCACCTGAGCTTCCTTACCCTGTGGCCAGAAAAAGCCAATGCTCAGAAGACAAAGTTCCTCATCTGTAAGTTTCTTTATTTCTTCATCAACAGGATATTCTTTTTCGTAAGAAACTGATTTTATGACAAAGTCAGAAGCCTTAAGTTCAAGAACAGGAACGGCGGCGTCTGCCCCGGAACGGTTCGAAGCCCCATCAGGTTTCCAGTCTTCAAATCCTGATTTACCAAGAACATTCTTTACCTTTGTAATAACTGCAGTTTCAGAAAGTTTTACTTTACCGCATACTTCTGTTGAACGGCTTGAGTTTCCAAGACGAAGAATATATTCCCCTTTTTCAAGAACGTAAGCAGCAAGTTCTTCACTGTACGAAGAAATGTCTTCCATGCTAAAAGAAATCTTCAGCTGACAGCTTTCTCCTGCTTTCAGAAGAGGAGTTTTTTCAAAGGCTGCCAGAGTCTGATAAGGCTGATCAAGTCTTCCTTCTGGAACGGAAACATAAAGTTGAACAACTTCTTTTCCCGCACAGGAACCTGTATTGATTACTTTTACTCCAACAGAAATCCTGGTTCCTTCTTTTGTCACTTCTCCTTTTTCAATTTTGAAAGAAGTATAAGAAAGCCCGAATCCAAATGGGAAATCAGGAGTTTTGTTCACTGAATCAAAATAACGGTAACCTACGTAAACTCCTTCACGGTAGCAGGTATCATCATAGCCTGCAAAATCTTCAGGGAATGGATATTCGTTGTAAGAAGCCCAGGAAGTTGTAAGTTTTCCCGAAGGATTTTCTTTACCAAGAACGATATCTGCAAGGGCGGCTCCAGTTTCTACACCAAGCTGAGAAAGCACCAGAATGTCCTGGACTTTGCCAAGAACAGGACTTAAATCTACAGGACCACCCGCATTAAGAACCAGCATGAATTTAGGATACCTTTCTGCAAGAAGCAGAATGTCCCGTTTTTCAGTTTCAGAAAGAAGATAATCTCCCGGTTCCACCTTACGGTCACTTCCTTCACCGCAGATACGGGAAAGAACGTAAACAGCACAGTCCCCTTCTGCGTTCAATGGAATATCGTATTCAGGTTCCGCCATAACCCGGCCCATAGCAAACCAGATAATGTCGCGGCCGGCAGCCTTTGCTTCTTCATTTATGCGTTCACGAAAATCGTGTTTTGCCTCTGCAAAAATCCGGTCATATTCATCGAGCCAGGCTTTCGAAGTAATTTCAAATCCGGCTTTTTCAAAACCTTCCTCAACTGTTGTAAAAAAGCGGGAGTTCACTTCTCCCGAGCCGGTTCCGCCTTTCATAGTTCTGCGCACACCGCTTCCATACAGTGCAATTTTTCCGGCATTGTTCAAAGGAAAGTTACCGCTCTTTTTCAGAAGAACAGTACATTCAGCAAGATAAGGCCTCAGCGAGGCAAGATGTTCGATTTCGTAATTTTCCATATATATATTTTACAATAGTATTTCCAATCTGTATAAAACATCTTTTTACATATTCATAACAATTATCTTTAACAATCTCTTCCCGTATATTACATACTTTCCGCCCGAACAAAATTGATTCCCACTCATACAATTCCCAAATCTCCCCCCACAAACAAAAAAAGCGTTCCACAGAAGACTTTCGTCTACCGCAGAACGCTTTCCCAAACAGGCAATAATTATTCCTTATTACCTATTCCTTATTTAGATGTGATCAACAACCAGTTTACCCATTTCTTTAGTACCAACCAGTTTACCAGCAGCCTTAACAGCTTCGATGTCACCGGCGATATCACCTGTTCTCCAGCCTTCGTCAAGAACAGCCTGAACAGCGTTTTCGATTGCTTTAGCTTCTGCTTCAAGTTTGAAGTCGTAGCGCAGAAGCATTGCAGCAGAAAGGATTGTTGCCAGTGGGTTAGCCAGGTTTTTACCGGCGATGTCTGGAGCTGAACCGTGGATTGGTTCGTAAAGTCCAGGACCTGTTCCGTCACCAAGTGAAGAAGAAGCCAGCATACCGATTGAACCTGTAATCTGTGAAGCTTCGTCAGAAAGGATATCACCGAACATGTTTGAAGTTGCAATAACGTCGAACTGACGTGGATTGCGAACCAGCTGCATAGCGGCGTTGTCGATGTAAAGGTAGCTCAGTTCAACATCTGGATATTCAGATTTAACTGTTTCAGCAACCTTTCTCCAAAGACGGCTTGAGTTCAGGATGTTTGCTTTGTCTACAACACAAAGCTTCTTTTTACGTCCCTGTGCTGACTGGAATCCCAGGCGAACGATGCGTTCAATTTCTTCCCAAGTGTATTTTTCTGTATCGTATGCAGAGCGTCCGTCAGAAGCTGTTCCGCGGTCTCCGAAGTAGATACCACCAGTAAGTTCACGAACGATAAGGATATCAAGTCCGTCACCTACGATTTCGTCTTTAAGAGGACATGCAGCTTTAAGCTGTGGGAACATAACTGCAGGACGAAGGTTTGCGTAAACTTTCATTCCACCGCGAAGTCCCAGGAGTGCTTTTTCTGGACGGATTGAAGGATCAACATCATCCCATTTTGGTCCACCAACAGCACCAAGAAGAACTGAGTCAGCTTTCAGACAGATGTCCAGCTGATCTTTTGGAAGTGGGTTACCGAACTTGTCGATTGCAACACCACCGGCAATAACATTTTTATAAGTCCATTCATGTCCGAATTTGTTTCCAACAGCATTCAGTACGTTTACTGCTTCTGCAACTACATCAGGTCCAATTCCGTCGCCTGGAATCAAAGCGATTGTCTTTTTCATATTATTACTCCTAAAAGTTTAATGCAATTTAATTTCTTTAATAATACTAAAGTTTTAAAGTGAATTCAACAACTAATTTCATCAAAATCATAATAGTTTTCTCATATATTTCCCTTAGATTTTCTCAAATTCGCTCAAATTCTCCACTTTTTTATGGCAATAATTAGACATTTTGGTTATAATGGAGATTGAGTGAGATTATTTTTCAGGGGATAAAATTATGCCAAAGAAAGAACAAACTAAGGAAACTAAACCTGTTGTATACTCAGCACTTGAAGTAGCAAACATTTGTGGTGTTGTAAACCAGACAGCAATTAACTGGATCAATACTGGGCATCTCAAAGCTTTCAAAACTCCGGGAGGTCAGTACCGCGTTTATCCAGAAGACCTGCTCGCTTTCATGAAAGAACGTAAAATGTACATCCCTCAGGCGCTTATTGATTCATGCAATAATTCCAGCTCAATGGAAAAATCACTTCTCGTTATTGATGACGATGTTGCCTTCAATACTGTAGTTGTTAAATTCATTTCTGAAAGAATGGAAGGACTTAAAATCAATTCTGCCCATGACGGTTTCGAAGCAGGTGCTCTCATGACTTCAACAAAGCCACGCTGCATCGTTCTTGATATCGATCTTCCAGGTGTAAACGGAATTGAACTTTGTAAGAAAATCCACGACACAGATACATTCGGAAAACCAAAGATCATCGTTGTAACAGGTCTTCAGGATTCAGAAGTAGAAACAAAAGTTCGTGAGCTCGGTGCAGATTACTTCTTCAGAAAACCTCTCCAGCTCGCTGATCTTCACAAAGCTGTTGAAGAAGCACTTTCATAACTATGACATTCACAAGAAAAAGCGGAGTTCTTCTCCACCCTACTTCATTTTACGGAAAAGAAGGCATCGGTACTTTAGGTGACCAGGCCTTTGCATTCATAGACTGGCTTGCTGCCGCAGATCAGAGTCTCTGGCAGATTCTTCCTTTGGGACCAACAGGCTACGGCGATTCTCCTTACGCCAGTTTCTCAACTTTCGCAGGAAATCCTCTTATCATCGATCTTGAAAAACTGGCAGCAAAAGGCTGGGCAGACAAAAAAGAAATCAAACCTGCAGAGTTTATTAAAGCAGACGGCAATGTTGATTTTGGTGCCGTTGTATGGTGGAAGATGCCTGTCCTTGCAAAATGTGCAGCCTACTTCCTTTCAAATGCAAAGGACGAAGACAAAACCGCATACAAAATCTTCTGCAAAGAAAAGGCTTCATGGCTTGATAACTTTGCCCTCTTCATGAGCATCAAATCTTTCTACGACAAAAAAGCCGCAGAAGAAAAACCTGCCGATTCCCGCTGGAACTTCTACTGGCCTAAAGGACTTAAAAACCACGAAGATGATGCCATCAAAGCCTGGAAAGCAGAACATAAAGATGAAATTGAAACTTACAAAGTGATCCAGTTCTTCTTTGATTCCCAGTGGTCAGAAGTAAAAGCTTATGCAAATGAAAACGGAATCCAGATCATCGGTGACATTCCTATTTTCGTAGCTCCTGACAGTGCAGACGTTTGGGCAAACCAGAGTCTTTTCCAGCTGGACGAAGAAGCACATCCAAAAGCCGTAGCTGGTGTTCCACCTGATTATTTCTGTGCCACAGGCCAGCTTTGGGGAAACCCTCTTTACGACTGGGACGCAATGAAAAAAACAAACTACGCCTGGTGGATTGCAAGAATTAAACGGGTTCTTGAACTTACAGACTGCATCCGCATTGACCACTTCCGTGGCTTCGAAGCCTACTGGTCAGTACCAGCCACAGATGATACAGCCATGTACGGAAAATGGGTAAAAGGACCTGGCATCGATCTTTTCAAAACAATCAAAAAGAAGCTTGGAGATATTCCAATCATTGCAGAAGACCTTGGTGTAATCACAGAAGAAGTTGCAGAACTCCGTGACACAGCAGGACTCCCTGGAATGAAAGTTCTTCAGTTCGCCTTCAGCAAAGACGAAGTAAAAGAACACGGTATGACTAACTACTTCATGCCTCACAACTTTACTACAGACCAGTGCATTGTTTATACCGGAACTCACGACAACGATACAACACAGGGCTGGCTTGAACTTATTGATGATGAAACTCTGGTCATCGTAGCTGAATATCTGACAGGTTCTGAAACCACTGCAGAAAAAGCAAAGGCAATGGTTAAGTCTGGAACTCTCAGAAATCTCATGATCAAATCTGTCATGAGCTCAAGTGCCGCTTATGCTGTAATTCCTTTCCAGGATATTGCAGGCTACGACAATGAGGCCCGCATGAACCGCCCTGCTACAACAGGAGCAAACTGGTGCTGGCGCATGAAAAAAGCCGACTTAAAAGAAAAGGCTGCCCGTTCATTAAGCTTCCTTTCAAGCTTATACGGTCGCAACTAATTAAAACATAAAAAAAACAAACTGAAAAATGGGACGCAGCGAATCGTGACAAAGCGGCGTCCCGCAGTGAGCCTAAGCAGCTTGCTGCGACGCGAACGAGGACTTACGCCGCTACTGGCACGAGTTCGCGTTGCTGGGACCCATTTTTCAAGCGCGTTATTTTAATGCTTTTATGTTTCTAAACAGTGTATTTGCCGCTTAAAGCGAGCATGGCAAACATGTAAAGACAGTTGTCATAGTAACGGCGTTCACCGCGACGAGGTGGTGTATTCCAGAAACGGTCAATGATTTTTGCACAGGCTTTCTTGTTTGAAGGAGAACAGGCCAGTGTTCCCTGAGCCAAAGTAGCCAGCATTCCGATTGGATGCAGAGCCTTAAACTCTGTAGGGGTACCGTCAATTTCATACTTCATATAATCTTCAGGTTCAACATCTGCAAAGAACTTGATAAGATTATCTGCGATTTTTGAAAGCTTTGCTTTTTTACCGTTCCAAAGTGCATCAAGACCAATGTTTGCGATAGTTCTGTAAGCATCAGAGAAATAACATCCGTGATCATCAAACATCGGGTCACCGCCCTTGAAGTGAACTTCATGGTCAGCAGTACCGTCAAAGTGTGCGTATTCCGGATGCATACCTGTTTGGGGATCTGCTGAAATCACAAGGTAATCGCGGCTGGCTTTTTCAGCTTCTTTCCAGAACGGACGGTCAGATTCATCTGCCCACAAAGAGAAGAACTTATAGAAATGTGGAAGATGATATGACGGGTCACTGAAAGGAGAACCCGGTACAAATTTAATCAGGTGATTGTCTGCTGTCCACATAGGGATTTCAGAGTGAATACAGGTGCGGAGAATTTTCTGAGCCCATGCTTTGTAGTTGTAGATGCCTTCCCCGCTCTTCCATTTTTTATCTGCCAGGAAAAGAGCCATTGCAAAGAATTCTTCGCCGTCAGGAGCTGGTCCCCAGGCATTCTTTTTTCCGTCAGGAGCAACACTCCAGGCAAAATATCCTTTAAGAGGACCTTCATCCATATACATGAAATCACAGGCGAATTTCCACATACGGTCGAAATATTCTTTTTTGTCCATAAGGACACACATCATCATACCGTAAGACATTCCTTCTGTACGGGCATCACAGTTTCCTGTATCCATAAAATATGATGTGTCGTTGAGTCCGTCAAAAAAGAAACGGTTCATACCTTCAAAAATATTGTAGAAGGTATCATTCAGTTTGTTTTCAATTTCTTCAGGCTTATAGCCGTATTCCAAAAGTGTATTCTTCATATTAATAATTGTAGACCATATATATGGGAAAATATATAAGAAAAATATTGGAAATTATCAGAAATAAAGTCCTTTATGGAAGAAAGAACTTACAACTTTCTGTAAAGCATAGACGGATGGCCGCCGGTCTCGTAATTGATTGTCTTCTCAAGAACTTTTTTCTGCACCAGATAATTCAGATAATGTCGGATTGTAACGATTGAAATGCCGATCTTTTCTGAAATCATATCTACAGACTGGTAATAAGTTACGGTATCAAAATAATCCAATATGATTTCCAGAGTTTCTTTCTGAATGCCTTTAGGAAGTTCCTCTTCGGAAACGGACACCTGGTTCACAATAAGGCTGTCGATTTTTTCCTGATCAAGAATGCTGTTCTGATTTATAAGGTTGTATCTGGAAACAAATTTTTCAAGAGAAACCTGAAGCCGTTCCAGAGTGAAGGGTTTTACAAGATAATCTAGGACACCAAGATGCATAGTCTGTTCAAGAGTTGCCGTGTCGTTGGCGGCAGTAACCATAATCACTTCTGCGGGAATCTTGCGGTTACGGATATTCTTCAGGGTTTCAATTCCGTCCATGACAGGCATAAACACATCAAGGATAACCAGGTCCACGTCTTCCTTTTCAAGAAAGCTCAGGGCTTCCTCTCCGTTAGCGGCACGACCTTTCACCACAAAAAGATTATTCTTCTCAACATAATGTCTGTTAATGTCTGCAACCATTGGATCATCATCAACAATCAAAACTTTGTACACCATCATATTTCCTATTTTTTAAGTATAACAGTAAAGCAGGCTCCCTTACCAACCTGAGACTCAACAAAAATATCGCCACCCATACTTGCTATAAGCTGCTTTGTATGGAAAAGACCAACTCCCCGTCCTTCCCCTTTTGTAGAAAATCCGTTTTCAAAAATCTTTTCCTTGAAGCTTTCCGCAATTCCGGAACCAGTATCCTGCACAGTAACAAGAAGTTCCCCGGGATTTGTGAATACACCTACAGTCAAGAATTTGTTTTCACCGGAACTGCTGTTCATTGAATCCAGAGCATTATCAATCAGATTTCCGGTGATAGTCACAAGAGCTTCTGAAGGAATCTGAATGTCTTCCTCCCTGAATTTCGAGTTCTCTTTGAAGTTGAACTTAACATTACATTCACTGGCTCTGGCAATTTTTCCTATAAGCAGAGCAGCCAAAGACGAGTTCTGAATATTATGCATAACATAAGAAACCGTTTCTCTCTGAATGATGGAAATATTCTGAATGTAGTTTTGTGCCTTTTCATATTCCCCGATCTGAATAAGACCTAAGATAACATGAAGCTTGTTGGTAAAGTCATGGTTGTTTGCACGCATTGAATCAACAAGGAATTTTGTTCCTTCAAAATCTTCTGTGAAGCTTAAGAATTCTTTCTTGATCTTTTTTGAAATCGTAGCACAGATTGCCAGTTCTATAAGAATTGCCGCCAGGGTTACGGCAACAAAGAACAGAACCGTATGTTTTGTTGTGCTGCGGATTGAAGTCTTAAGGGCAATAGTCATTATAAAGCCGATATAATTTTCATCTTCATCATAGATTGCGGAATAGGTTCTTCGCTGAGGACCTGAAGGCCCGTTGGAATCTTCGGTGTAGTAACTGGTTGAAAGACTTGAAAAATCAGGATAATGGCCGTCATACCTTGTGTTTATAAGCTGATGGTTTGTGTGATAGATTCGCTTGTTGGATTTATCGACGATGGAAATAATATCAACATTTGAAATTGACCGTGCCGTATTATCAAGATATACCGTCAGTTCTTCCTGCGGCATTTTCCGGACAAAACTGTAGAGCCTTGTAATCAATTCAGAAGTATTCTGCAAAGACTGATTCAAAGCTTTGTTTATGGCCCCAAGATTTATTATAAGTCCACCGGAACTAAGAAGAATTGTAATGGAAACAATCAGAGCAATCTGAGTTCTGGTTATTTCCTTTCTTAAAAGTCCAAGGTTATTTTTCTTTTCTTTCATGTTTATACTATATCATTTATATCTTTTTATTACGGCTTTTGAAAGTAAAAAAAGTGGTGACATAAAAAAAGATTTTTTTATCTTTCAAAAAATTGTTTATTTTTTTACTCCCGCTATTATGTAAACCGTCAGATGCAGAGCAGCTGGCAAAGAAAAAATTGTAACGAGGTATTGAAATGAATTTAGCTCATCTTTTTGAAGCAGGTATGCTGGTATGTTTTGGTTTTTCATGGCCAATCAATGTTGTAAAAGCTTATAAAGCCGGAACAGCAAAAAGCACAAGTCTTGCTTTCATTTTCCTGATTATCACAGGTTATATTCTTGGAATCAGTGCAAAGGTAATCAACAGCCAGTACAACTATGTTCTTGCCGTTTACATTCTGAATCTGGTTATCGTTTTCTCAAATGTTCTTGTTTACTTCAGAAACCGTGCCCTGGATAAAAAACGAGAATCAGAAGAAACTGGAACTGCAGTCAAAGCCGAAAGAAAACCTGTTTATGCCCACGAAGAACAGATCATTTTCCCTGAAGAAATGAACACTAAAGCAAAGAAATACAACGTTGTTCTTATGGGCGGAACCTATGCAAAAGACATTCCTGTAAAAAAGCTTGCATCAGAATTCGCCTTTGACTTCGACCTTTATAACAAAAGTTCCTTTGCCCTTTCCCTTAAGAATGCAAAAGAATACTTTGAAAAATATGTATCGGCTCTCAACTCTGACGCCCTTATTCTTCAGCTTGGAAAAGAAGATGTGGGACTTTTCAAAGGAAATCCTTCCCTCTTCGACACAATGTATCTGGACCTGCTTTCAGCAATCAAAGCCCACAACAAAAACTGCCGTCTTGCTCTGGTTTCCCTGAACAACTCCGCAAACAACGGAACAGTTGCACAGATGAACAATCACATCAGAGCCATCGCCCAGTCTGAACAGGCAACTTTTGTGAACCTGGAAAATGCAGGACTCTGGAATCCAAAAGCAGTTCAGTCTTCCCTTGATTTCGCTCAGGGCATGGGTCTGAACGTAAAGAAACCTGTATATGATATCGCCGAAATCCTTTACAGCTACGCCGCTCAGAATCTTTCTGAAGACGGTCTTACTATGAATGAAGCGGTTTAAGCCTCGTTGAATAATATACCCTTTGGGATATCCGGTTAGCGCCGGATATCCCTTTTTTATTTGTCTAGTCAATATTTCCCTTTTCTGTCAAAATACATCCATGAACCGCATTGTTACTATTCAGGATATTTCCTCTCTTGGGAAATGTTCCCTTACAGTTGCACTTCCTCTTATTTCGGCCATGGGCGTAGAATGCGCCGTGCTTCCAACAGCGGTTCTTTCTACACACACCGCCTTCGAAGGCTTTACCTTCCGTGACCTTACACAAGACCTTCAGAAAACTGCCGACCACTGGAAAAACCAGCAGATCCATTTTGATGCAGTTTACACCGGCTATCTTGGTTCCATCCAACAGATTGATATTGTGGCAAAGTTTATAGATGATTTTGGAGACCACGGCGCCCTTGCAGTTGTTGATCCCTGCATGGCAGACAACGGAGCCCTCTACAAAGGATTCACAACAGACTTCGCCGCCCGTATGGCAGGTCTCTGCGGAAAGGCAAATATCATTACACCAAACCTGACAGAAGCCCATTTTTTGCTTAATCTTCCATATAAAGGCAGCAATTACGACGAAGATTACATCAAAGACCTTGCAGTCCGCCTTGCCGCCTTGGGTTCCCAGAAAGTTGTCCTTAAAGGCATAGAATTTTCTGAAGATCAGAAATCGGTAAAAGGAACTAAAGAAAAAATCGGCATTTTATGTTATGATTCTGTAACTGAAAAATTCACCTGGTATTTCCACAAGAAAATGCCGCAGAATTTTCACGGAACGGGCGATATTTTTGCAAGCGTTCTTACAGGCGGAATAATGACAGGACTTCCTTTGGAAAGTGCCGTAAGCCTTGCCGCCGATTTTGTGGCTCAGAGCATTAAAGCAACCCTGTCCCACCCGGACTACAACTGGTACGGCGTAGATTTTGAAACTTGTATACCATACTTAATTCATAGACTGGAGAAAAAATGAAAAACGTAGAAATTCTTGATTCCACACTTCGTGACGGCGCTCAGGGCGAAGGCATCAGCTTTTCGGTTCTGGACAAAATTCACATCTGTCAGGCTCTGGACGAACTTGGAGTAAAATATATTGAAGCCGGAAATCCGGGATCAAACCCTAAAGACATGGAATTCTTCCAGGAAATGAAAAAGATTCCTCTGAAGAACGCAAAGCTCTGTGCCTTCGGTTCAACACGCCGCAAAGACATCAAATGTTCGGAAGATGCAAACCTTCAGAGCCTTCTTGCTGCCGGCACTGATACGGTCGTAATCTTCGGAAAATCATGGGACTTCCAGGTAACAGAAATCATCAAGACAACTCTTGAAGAAAACCTGGCAATGATCCGCGACACCTGTAAATTCCTTAAAGAAAACGGCCGCTACGTTATTTATGATGCAGAACACTTCTTCACTGCTTTCCAGAAAAACAAGGATTATGCAATCAAAACTCTCGAAGCAGCCATTGAAGGCGGTGCTTCAGTATTAAGCCTTTGTGAAACAAAAGGCGGCTGCATGATTGATGAAGTAAAAGATGCAGTTAAAGAAGTTTCAAAACTTCTTGGAAAGAAAGCAATCATCGGTATTCATACTCACAACGACTCAGGTCTTGCAGTTGCAAACTCACTGGTAGCCGTTCAGAACGGCGCAACTCACGTTCAGGGAGTTATGCTTGGCTTCGGTGAAAGAACAGGAAACGCAAACCTTTCTACAATCATTGCTGACCTTCAGCTCAAAATGGACTGCAAATGTATTCCTGAAGAAAACCTGCCAAACCTTACACCAATCTGTAAGCGCATTGCAGAAATCACAAACATCGCTCTGGATGCAGGACTTCCATTTGTCGGTGGAAATGCCTTTGCTCACAAAGCCGGTATGCACATTGATGCAATTATGAAAAATCCTGTAGCCTACGAACACATCGCTCCAGAAAGCATCGGTAACAGCCGTGTATTCCTTATGAGCGAAGTTGCAGGCCGCGCTACAATCATTGAAAAGATTCAGAAGTTTGAACCTTCAATTAAAAAATCAGATCCAATCGTTAATGATATCATTAAAAAGATGAAGGACCTGGAATTCGAAGGCTACCAGTTTGAAGGTGCCGACGGAAGCTTTGAACTTATGGTCCGCAAAATGATCGGAAAATACCAGCCATTCTTCAAGCTCCACTACTACACAGTAAGCGGTTCAAACCCACGCATTGAAGAAGGTGTTTGCTCAACTGCTCAGATTAAAGTTGAAGTTGACCGCCAGATTGCAGTTACAGCCGGTGAAGGAGACGGTCCGGTTAACGCCCTGGACATTGCCCTCCGTAATGCCCTTGAACGCTTCTACCCTCTCGTTTCACAGATTCGCCTTACAGACTACAAAGTTCGTGTTCTGGACGGAAAGAGCGCCACAGCTTCCCGCGTACGCGTAGTAATTGAATCTACAGACGGCGAAGCAACATGGGCCACAGTTGGTGTTTCTGCCGACTTGATCGAAGCTTCATGGATCGCCCTTTGCGACTCCTTCGAATACAAGCTTATCCGCGATATTGAAAAGAGATTCAAGAAGATTGTGTAAGATTTTTTCAAAAAAGTTTCAGTGATTTAAACGTCAGTAGCGTCATTGGAGCCTAAAAGAAGTAAGTTGGACATAAAAAAAGCCAGCTGAAGTATTTCTTCAGCTGGCTTTAAATCGCAACATTAACTTATGCATAAGCAAAAGTCGGAATTCTAACCAATTCTTTCTCTGCCTCAATTGCAGCAAGTGAAAGGTCATAATTCGACTGCAGGTTTATCCAGAACTCAGGACCTGTTCCAAAGAACTTTCCCAATCTTAAGGCTGTATCAGCTGTAATAGCACGATTTCCCTTTATAATTGCATTTATTCTTGCAGGTGGAACAAGAATTTCAATTGCCAGTCTGTTCTGACTAATATTCATTGGCTTCAAGAATTCTTCAAGAAGAATCTCGCCAGGAGTTATCAAATTTTTTGTTCGCATATTTTTCCTCCGGATTAATGATAATCCACTATTTCAACATCCAAAGCATCTGCTCCATCCCACCTGAAACAGATCCTCCATTGATCATTTATTCGAATACTATACTGTCCTTCTCTATCACCTTTCAGAAGTTCCAGATGATTCGCAGGCGGTATTCGTAAGGTATCAACTTTTATTGCAGCCTGAATCATATCAAGTTTTCGAAGTGCTACCCTTTCAATAGCTTTAAACTTCCGGCTCTCACCAGTATTGTAAAGCTCCTCGGTATCTTTACACTTAAATGATTTTATCATAATTATATTATACCTCTTTTCGGATATTACGCAATACGTAATACCTTTTACGGAAATTTATCAGAGTCATTGAAAAAATTTCAAAAAGATGTTCCTTCAATAGTTACAAGGAATTATACTCAAACTCATTGCACCATTGTGCACTACCATGATAAATAACAAGAGGCTCTTTTTATCCAGTAATCTTTACTATATAAGTATTAGGTTGACGACCCTCCAAAAATTGCGGGTCGTTATACACAAGGTCTATATTACATTTTGTAATAGCTTTCAATTCCAACTGAGCATTTGGATTTCTGACTGAAAAATCATATTCACCTTCTCTTCAAGCTGAAATTACTTTCTTGTCCATTGTGACGTAGAATCAAAGCTGCCGTCAATACTCATGGGTATTTCTTCTACAATGTTGTGATATAATCTTTTTTAAATGAATACAGACTGGTCAAATCAAAATAAAGATTTTCAAAAACTGATTTCGAAAAGGGACACTTTTAAAGACGGAATTAAGATTCTACTTGAATTACGGGCATCTCTTTTTGAACAGATTTCTCAGATTGTGCGGGGATATCCTAAAGAAGCTTTCTGGCAGCTGCCTTTTCCAGGTGAAGATGGAAATCACGGTACAACTTTATCCTGGTCACTGTGGCATCTTGCAAGGATTGAAGATATTTGTATTCATGAACTGGTGCTTAGCGGAAACTCTCAGCAAATTTTTATAAGTGGTGATTGGCAGAAAAAAATTGGAGCACAGATTATCACTACTGGAAACGAATTAAATGAGCAACAGACTGTGGATTTTTCTAAGTCTGTGAACATACAGGCGTTGTATGAATATGCAGCTGCTGTCCGAGAAGGGACCGACCTTGTTTTGAATGAACTGAGTTTTGAGGATTGCAAGAAAAAGTTTTCTTCTGTGGACAGAGAGCGTCTTGTAAAAACCAAATGTGTTTCTGATTCGGAAAATTCTGTCTGGCTTATTGATTACTGGTGCAGTAAAAATGTGGCTGGACTTTTAAAAATGCCGTTAAGTCGCCATTGGATTATGCATGTAGAAGCTATGCGAAAAATTAAGAATAAGTTGTGTAAGATTGCTCGTAAGGGTGTGGATCCTATCGCCTACTGCGGATTTTCCTGCAATCACTGTTTTCTGGGACAGTGGTGTGGAGGCTGCAGAACTGAATACAATGTCTGTTCTTTTGCAACCTGTTCCCCAGATGGTGTTTGCCCAAATACAAAATGCTGCAAGGAAAAGGGGTTTGATGGATGCTGGGAATGTAGCGAAATAAAAGAATGTACAAAAGGATTTTATGTTCCAGAAAATGACGGTGCCAATGCGGCAAAAGCTCAGGCTTTGTTTATTGGAAAATACGGTAAGAAAGAATTTTTAATTCTTCATGATAAATTGCACGAAAAATATGATTTTGCTAAAACTCAAGAAATTTTAGGACAGGATCTGCAAAAGGGATTTGAGTTTTTAGAAAAAAATAAGTAAAAGTTTTATAGGAGAAAAGTATGGGGAAAATAATGGAAGCTGTTTTTTGCGTTTTTTGGTTGACGATCCTCCAAAAATTGCTGGTCGTTATACCAATTGAGTTTGCCATGTTTTAATTCTCCTATTCTTTGAGAAGTGGAAGGCCCATGACGGATCTCACCTGGTTTTTCTCCGCGAGGTCATTCTTTGGGTTTGTATTTCCCATTTCCGGCACTTTTGGAGCTTTTGTTTTTCCTTCTTCAAGAAGGATGTTTGTTTTGTCTTTGGTAAGTGCAGAAAAGAGGTCGTCAAGCGACTTGCCTTTTGATTCTTCTTTTTCAAGTTCTGGCATGAGGGCCGAATTGATTGAATCGCGGGTAAAATCATTTACAAACTTTTTAGAGCTTGTATATTCCTTTACTTTTCCTTCACGTTCCATGGATGCGAGTTTCTTAGAATAGACGTCCGAGAGCTTCTGTGCTTCAGCTTTGTATTTTTCAACTTCAGCTTTTACATTGTCATAGTATTTTACCTTTTCGAGCGTTTCATCGTTTTTCTCCTTACGATTTTGATAACGGAGTTTTTCTTCTCCCTGGATAGATTGATTTATTCCTATGTTTTACGACCTGAAAATAGTCGCTCATATAGTCACGCGGAGAGAGGGGATTTAAGGGAAAAATGCAAAAAAAAGCACCGCGAGAAGTGCGGTGCTGTATGTTATTTAATACATTAGAACTGTTTCTATTTCAGAAAGATTTATATTTATTTGGTCATAACTTTTACCATTATCTATTGGTAACTCGATTATACAACTATCAAAACCTTCTTCATAGACAATTACTTGGCCAATGCGACCGTCTTTTAATTTAACATCATCATATTCTTTCAGTTTCATTTTTTTTCTAACCTTCTACAAAACAGGTCGTAAGTCTATATTTAACGGTTTTGGAATCAAGAAGTCAACCGGTAACAACAGCAAAAGATCTAGCTGCTTTCTTATACAATAAAGATTGGCTAACAGAATATGATTTGATTGATCTTATTCAGAATATGAACAGAGATACTTATTTTGATTTAATCGCTACAATTGCCGCTTTGGAATTTTCTGACAAAAATGAACTAAAAGAATTTTTAAGATATAAACCAGCATTTTACCATAATGTAATTAAGAATCATGAACTTTACCCTGGTTGGAAAAAGCAATTCGAAAATTCCGTTTCTGGTCAAAAAGAACAAAACCTTTTATCAAATTATAAAGATTCTGATTATTTTACTGATTCTAATGGTAATAAAAAATTAAATGAATGGAAAATGACTGATACTGAATATGAAGAATATAAGGATAAATTAAAAAGAGAAAAGCGATTACGCGCAATTGCTCCACGAGGATAAAAAAACGGCTACCCCTAAAGGTAGCCATAATATTAACTCCAATTTTTCATCTATCATCTCAAAAACCTATTCGTCGCAGTCTATTAATTTTATTGAAGGAAGGTTAGGTTCCTCACCTCTGTAAACCGCTTCTCGTATTTCTTCGTCCAATTCTTTTGCTGTTTTTCCTTGGAGTAAGAATTTGATATATAATTTACTAAATTTTTCTCTGAGTTTTTGAAGTTTTTGTTTTGTAATTTCTTTTGGAGGGAATTCATCTGTTAATTTCATCAATTCCCATTCAAATTCTTCTGGTGTCATTACTGGATATTTATCATTATCAGATTTCATCTCAAAAACCTATACTCGCCATCAGTATTACCAGCATCCACACACGCAGAGTGTTCAATGCTATTAAATACAACGGCACCATTTTGCTTAACAACAAAATGATTGAACTTACCATTAACATAGTTAGCTATGTAAGGCTCGCCATCTGGAATATCGTCAAAGTTTCTTGTTCTAACGTATTCCTTATAACATCCAAATTACTTCAAAAATTTCTGGTGGTCAAGGATATAACAGTCTTCTTCTAATTAATCTCCCATAAAATAGCAAACCTTAATACCTATATTGTAGTTTTTCTGAAAAAAGCTATAAATTTTTGCATATTAGGAAAATTATAGCCTTTTTATGTGGCGGAAAAATCGAAAATTTGTAAAACAGCTATAAATCTTCAGGAACTTTTCAATTTATAGCCATTTCAAAGTATTTATTTTGCCAAGATCTAAAATAACTGAAAAATTTGACTATAATTTTCCAGAAAGTAATAAACTTATAGCCAATTAGACTTTCCCCCTCAGAAATCACATACTATTTATGACTATAAAGAAAGCATAAGGGAAAAACTTATAGCCCCGGCTCGGAGGGTGCCGAAGGCAAAGCCGCAGGCTTCGGAGCGAAAGCGGAGCTCGGAGTGACGGGATAGCCTGCCGGAGGCAGGCGTAGCTCCATATATATATCCTGCCATTTCTTTACTCCCACTAAAGTTCTTTAGTAAAGTTACACTTTAATAATATTGAGCAATAGCCCATTTTTCGCCATAATAGTAGAATCTCATTTTATATAGAGGCGATTTATGATTAAATTACAGGGTGCATTCACAGCAATGGTAACTCCTATGAACCAGGACGGTTCAGTAGATTATGATGGTCTTCGCAAAAATGTTAAATTCCAGCTTGAACAGGGCATCGACGGACTGGTTCCACTTGGAACAACAGCAGAAACCCCAACTCTGGATGAAGACGAAGAAGACGAAATTATTAAAGTCGTATTTGAAGAAGTACGCGCATTTGAAAAATCTACCGGTAAAAAAATCCCTCTCGTTTTGGGCGCCGGCAGTAACAACACACGTGACGCAGTCAAATACTGCGAACGCGCTAAAAAAGCAGGTGCTGATGCAGCCCTGGTTGTTACTCCTTACTACAACAAACCAAGCAAAGAAGGAATCTTCCGCCACTTTGAAGCCTGTTCAAAAGTTGGAGTTCCTATCCTTGTTTACAATATTCAGGGACGTACTGGAACAAACATTCCAACAGACGTTCTTAAGCGCATTGCAGAACTTCCAAACATCTGCGGTGTAAAGGAAGCAAGCGGAAACATCAACCAGATGATGGAAGTTATCCAGCAGGTTAAATCAGCTCATCCTGATTTTGCTGTTCTTTCTGGAGATGACGGTCTTACTCTCCCACTCATCGCTTGTGGTGGAGACGGAATTATTTCTGTTGTATCTAACCTGGCTCCAAAAGCAGTTACAGAACTGGCAAACACAGCTCTTAAAGGTGACTTCGCAGAAGCCCGCAAGATGCACTACAACCTGCTTCCTTTCTTCAAGGCAGCATTTGTTGACGGTAACCCAACTTCAATCAAATATGCTATGAATGTTAAGGGACTGGCAGCAGGAACAGTTCGTCTTCCACTGGTAGAAGTAACTGATTCAGCAAAAGAAGTAATTAAGGAAGCACTTAATAAGTGCGGACTCTAAGTAATAGTTTTTTATTAAAGGAAAATATTATGGCAAAGAAAATCAATGTCGGCGTTCTTGGTGCAACAGGTATGGTTGGCCAGCGCTATATCAAACTCCTGGAAAATCATCCATGGTTCAAAGTTACATACGTAGCTGCTTCTCCACGCTCAGCTGGAAAACTTTACAAAGACGCTGTAAAAAACCGCTGGCTCATCGGTGCAGAAATTCCTGCAGATGTAGCTGACCTTACAGTTCAGGATGCAAACAACGCTTCCCTGGCTCTTGGAAAATGTAAATTCGTATTCAGTGCCCTGGAAATGGGAAAAGACGAAATCAAGGCTCTTGAAGAAGCTTATGCAGCAGAAGGAATCCCTGTAGTTTCTAACGCTTCAGCAAACCGCTGGACAGAAGATGTTCCAATGCTGGTTCCAGAAATCAACTTCTCTCACCTGGACGTAATTGCAGAACAGAAAAAACATCACGGATGGGACAAAGGTTTCATCGCTGTAAAACCAAACTGTTCTCTCCAGACATACATGATGCCACTTCACGCACTTATCATGGCAGGTTACCCTGTTAAGAGAATGATCGTTACAACACTTCAGGCAACATCTGGTGCTGGATATCCTGGTGTTCCATCATTCGACATGATCGACAACATCGTTCCATTCATCGGTGGTGAAGAAGAAAAAACAGAAAAAGAATGTCTTAAGATTCTTGGTTCTGTAAAAGACGGAAAGATTGTAAACGCAAAACTTCCACAGGTTTCTTCAACATGTACACGTGTTCCAGTTGTAGACGGACACACAGCATGTGTTTCTCTGGAATTCGATCTTCCAAAGAACAAAAAACCAAGCCTGGAAGAAATCGAAAAAGTATGGACTTCATACTCTTCACTCCCACAGGAACTGAAACTTCCTTCAGCTCCAGAACACGCAATCGTTGTTCGCCACGAAGACAACCGTCCACAGCCACGCCGTGACCGCGAAACAGAAAAAGGTATGGCTTGTGTAATCGGACGTCTCCGCCCATGTAACGTATTTGATGTTAAATTCGTTGCTCTGAGCCACAACACAAAACGTGGTGCTGCTCTTGGTGGAATCCTGAATGCAGAACTTCTTAAAGCTAAAGGATTTTTTGATAACCTGTAGACTTAAATAAACTGCGAGTTTGCGAAGCAAACTCGTTAGCCCGCTTCAGCGGGCGTCGGATTCTTCGACAAACTGTAGTCTATAATCTATAGTATAAAGCATAAAAAAAAGACTCTGCTTCATGCAGGGTCTTTTTTTGTTTAAATATAGATTAATAAAACATGTATTTACGTAAGCAAACAACACTCACGCAATAACCAATGGAGGCCTCCCGCGGAGCCCCGTCGCTCGCTTCGCTCGGCTCCTTGCCCACGGTACTCGATTGTTTTTGCTCGCGTGTTGTTTGATTTTTGTTATACCCTTTTCTTAATCTATATTTCCCACTGACAATACAGCCAGCACCTCAAAAGGAGCCTTTATTTTAAGCATTTCTTTGATGTATTCACCAGAATCTTTACTTTCCGCATTCTGTCTGTTTCTTATCTGAATCCAGCAACTGCCAAGCCCCAGGTTTACTGCAGCAAGATGAAGGTAAGTCATAGCAATAGAACAGTCTTCAATCCAAACATCAGATTTATCACTGTCCCCTATTACAACAATGGCGGCCCCGGCATCTTTCAGCATCTGAGAACCACCCGCCTTTGCCACTGAAAGTTTTTCCAGAAGTTCTCTGTCTTTGACAACAATATACTCAACCGTTTTTTTATTCCTGCTTGTAGGCGCCAGCTTTGCACAGTCTATCAGTTCCTTCAAAACCTCATCAGAAACTTCCTTTCCCGAGTAAGCTCTGACACTGTGTCTTTTGTTAATTAAATCTATGAAATCCATATTTTTATTGTAACAGACAAAAAGAAAACTGTCTTAGATCTGCTTTACTTTTTGTTAAATGTGGAGTTAATATACTTGTTTAAAATTTACGCTAGAAAAAAAAAGTGTGTCATCAGCAGGACTCGAAGTGCGGCTCGATAGTTTCCTATCCGCGCTTCGCGTCCAGCGACGCTAGCGAGCGTTGCTGATTGACCACTTTTTGACCGGGAGTAAATTTTAAAACATGTAGATAAATCATACATTTAAACAAAAAAAGCCGCCTGAAAAACAGGCGACTTTTTGACGTCCATTTAATAAACCTATTCAGCGTCTGTTTCTTTAGAAAGCATTACGTTTGTAAGGATACCAAGAATCAGAGCACAAGCTACAGTGCGGATTTCAACCTTACCAAAGCTTACAACCATTCCACCAACCCCTGTGATGAAGATAACTGATGCAACAAAGAGGTTGCGGTTTTTGTTAAGGTCAACCTGCTGGAACATCTTGAATCCTGAAACAGCAATGAATCCGTAAAGTGCAATACATACACCACCCATTACACAAGAAGGAATTGTTTCCAGAAGTGCTACGAGAGGTGAAATCAAAGAGAATACGATACAGAGAACTGCACAGAACCAGATTGTAATTGTTGAAGCGTTTCTTGTAATAGCTACACAACCAATTGATTCACCGTATGTTGTGTTTGGACATCCACCAAAGAATGTTGAAACCATTGTACCAACACCGTCTCCAAGAAGTGTTTTTGTAAGACCAGGTTCTTCCAGAAGATTTGTTCCAATGATTGCAGAAAGGTTTTTGTGGTCTGCCAGGTGTTCTGCAAATACTACAAATGCAACTGGTACATAAGCAGCAAACAGAGTAAGGAGGTATGATCCTGTAATTCCCTTAAGTCCTTCTACTCCACCAAGAAGGAATGTAAACTTAGGAAGTGCTATATAACCTGAAACTGAAGAGAAATCCAGGGCTTTAAGAGCACCATAGTTAATTACGATAAGAGCAGGTTTGTCTGCCAATGTTCCAATAAGTGCAAATACAGAAGCAAGTACATATCCAGCTGCAATACCAATGATGAAAGGAATGAGACGACCAATTTTCTTTGAGTATGTAGAACAAAGCATTGTTACTGCCAGTGTCAGAAGACCACAGATAAGGGCAACATAAACGCTTCCGCCTTCTACGCTTGATTTCATAAGGTCACCAATTGCATTTCCTGAAAGGCTCAGACCGATGATAGAAACTGTAGGTCCAATGATTACAGGAGGCATAAGAATATCAATCCATTTTACACCGCAGAATTTAACAACAATAGCAATGATGACATAAACCAGACCAGCCATAAGAGCACCAATGATTAATCCCCAGTATCCGACAGAGAGAGAAGCTGCTCCACCGAATGCACTGAACATTGAGCCTATAAAAGCAAAAGAGCTTCCCAGGAAAACCGGAGAAGCACTTTTTGTAAAGAGCAAATAAACAAATGTTCCAACACCTGCACCGAACATTGCAGCAGATGCAGAAAGTCCATTTCCTACGATAGCAGGAACAGCAATTGTTGCTGCCATAATAGCCAGAAGCTGCTGGATAGCAAACAGAATTGTTTTACCAAAGCTTGGCTTGTCTTTGATTCCATAAATCAAATCCATAATAATAACTCCTATAACTAGTTTTATATTTTTTAAATTATAATCCCTAGAAGTGAAGTTTTCAACGAAAAGAAATTACATAAATTTCAAAAAACCGTCTATTTCCCCTCTTACCCTCTTAAGGAAGCTAAGTTCTGTAGAAAGCCTGTAGCCGTCCGGGAAGTGAAGATAAAGATACTGTCGGTTTTCCAAGATGATTCTGATTTTCCGGGCTCTTTCATCTTCAGAAACCTGGATTTTGCCTGAAAGAAGATCCCGAAGCTCCGAAAGAGCCACTTTTTCCCCTTTCAGGAAATCTTCAATGGATTCTTTGCTTTTATTTCCACGGAAAAAACTTTCTTTAATTCCCGAAACAATCACCCTGTTCTGTTCCTGAACCTGTCTGAAAGTCTCTGCATAGGAAGAAAGGATAGGTGTGGTCCAGGCAAAAGGAAATCCTTCCGGAAGCCGCAGAACATTGCCACCGAAACAGGCTCCAAGATTGTCTGTACTTCGGGTTTTACCTGTCCGTAAAAGCTGTCTTTTATGAGCGGGAGTTCCTTTTCCGTGGGTTTTCCCTGTGCTGTAAGCAAAATCAAGGCCGTAAAAATAAACAGGAACTGTGTCATCCTTTCTGAAAAGACAGGCCAGAATATATGCCGTGATTCCTACAGAAC
This sequence comes from Treponema sp., assembly GCA_024402695.1. Lineage (GTDB taxonomy): Bacteria > Spirochaetota > Spirochaetia > Treponematales > Treponemataceae > Treponema_D. The sequence continues at coordinate 203,573 of JAKSTG010000001.1, forward strand.
CAAAGGCCGGAATTACAGGAGGAAAGAAGAATTTCTCTTTTAAGCCTTCAAAAAAACTGTTCTGTGCATATTCTGTTCCATAAAAAGAAATCTTATCTTTTGGATGATTTCTTCCCGCCACATGAGGAAGAGAACACAAACTCTGGAACACCTGAATCTTACCAGCACCTATAAAACTTTCTGCAATGATACTCTGTGCTTCATCAACAACAATGCCGTCAGGCATAATTCCATTTGCCTTAAGCATCTGAAAAGCAGTGTCTGCACACAGAACATAAGGTTCACCTTCAAAGGCCTGTAAATCTTCAATACCTTTTTCTGCGCTTTCACCTGCCCCGAACACAAAGACCGGTCTTTCAATTCTTCCTATAAAATCTTCCAGAGGTTTTGAGGCAGGCAGATTCTTCAAGTTCCTGAACATATTCCGCGAATAACGGCGGCCGAATTTTGCCAGAGTAAATCTGTTTGTCCAGAACTGTTTTACGGAATTTACACAGGCCATTTCCAGGCGGTTATAAAAATCTGAATGGAACTGAACGCCTGCACTGAAATCAATACGGATAACCCTTTTGAAGTTACCCGCAAAAGAAACGGTTTCTCCGGAACTGAAGGTATAAGAGGCCTTCTGCAAAATCACCGGAAGATTATACATTTCTTTTTCAGAAACTCTGACATAATTCTTTGGCAGAACAAATTCCTTATCACACTCAACAGCACCTGAAAGAGAAAATTCACTCAGTTCCCTGTCTGCTTCACAAAGAATAACAAGACAGTTTTCTGGAAGCTTTTGTGCCAGGTTTTCGATTCCATAATTCAAGACTGCAGAAAATCCAAGAATAAGAGTTCCCGGTAAAAAATCCATGGAATCAATTTTCATGCAGATCTGCTTTGAAGGATTGTATTTGGAATAGAGAAGTTTTTGATTGTATTCAACAGAAAAGCCCTGCCCGGTTTGAACCAGACAGGGCTTTTGATTTTTTATTTCAGTCAATTAGAAATATTTTCCTAGTTTACGAAGTACTGGAAGTATGTTGCGATGAAATCATTCTGCAGTTTTTTGCTGCTCATGATTGAACTTGAAGCACAGTCCTGATCGTAACCAGAGAAGTCAGGAAGTGAAGGTTCTTCTGTTTCTGCATCGCCGTTTCCTGTGTATTTAAGAACCAGTACGTTGTTATCAACGATGATTGGTTCAGAAACTTCATTCAGTTTCAGACCGAAACATGTATTCAGGAAGTTTTCGTTTGTAGCGGCATTTGCAAGGCCAGGAACGTTTGTATTAAGTGTTCCAGCTGCAGAAATGTTTCCGTAGTTCAGTGGGAATGGAGCGATGATGTCTTTTTCGATTCTATGTTTTGCACAAGCAGCGTCAAAGCTTTCGATTGCAGCTTCTGCAACGAAGTCTTTTGCTTCTGAAAGGAAGTAGTTTTCAATTACGCTTGATTCAAATGAATTGAGGTAAGAAAGAACTGTTCTTTTCATATCGTCTGTGTCGAAGTCTGGAGCAACTGAATCACCGTCAGCCATGAAAATTGAGTATCCAGATTTTGTTTTGATGATGTCTGATTTTGCACCGGCTGGAAGTGTTCCAACAACCATTGCATTAGCAGCGTCATCCATGATGTTTTCCAGCTGGTAAGCGAAGCTTGAGTTCAGTTTACCTTCTGAATCTGAATAAACTTTTTCTGAGTATTCTGCGATTGCATCAGCAAATGTGATTTCTGAAGCATCAAGTCTTTTCAGAACTTTCTTTGCAGTTGCTTCATCATCTACTGTAATAACTGACATGTCATATTTGATGAATTTTGTTTCGTTTGCTTTACCGAAAGCAACTTTTTCTTCATCAGGGAAGTTTGTCATTGGGAAAGCAGCCATATCGAAACCGCGTTTGTCGCTGTCCATTGCTGCAAGGAAATCCAGTTCAGCGTCTGAGTTTTTCAGACCGAAAAGACCCATTGCATCAGATCCGAAAAGGTCGTCGTTGTAACGTGCTGAAATCAGGTTGCCTTCAATTTCTTTTCTCATTGAAGTAATTGTGCTTTCAGGAGTTGATCTGTAAAGCTTTGAATTGTAATTTCCGTTTTCGTCTGTGAAATATGGAAGGAGCTGGCGTGTTACAGCTGATTTAGGTACTTTGTAACCGCTTTTTCCTACTGAATCTTCTGCTGCCATTTTTGCAACAGTAGAATTGAATGCGTAGTTGTAAATGTAGTATGAAGTTGAGCTGTCAATCTGCATACCCATGCTCTGATAATACTGTCCAAACTGTGATACGAAGTTTGCAAAATCAGAATCCTGTTCATAACGGATTTCTTTTCCGTTATATTTTCCGAAGGAAATAGTTTCCTGCTTTTTTCCGCTACCGGCCATTGCTGGTACCAGAACAAATACAAAAGCACAAATCAAAAGAATGATAAGTGATCCGACTGTATACATTGATCTTTTCATTTTAAAAATCCTTTTATGTAATAAATATAAGTAAAATATTTTAACATTATCCATTTTAGCTGTCAACGTTCTATTATAGTGCCCTTTTTCTCCATTTTATTATATTGACATAAAACGAACGGTGATTTACATTTTCACTATAATTATTGTTCACAGAGGTAATACATGTCAGCAGAATTCGATTTTGAAATGTCTTATGGTGATGAATTCGATGATTTCGGCTATTCAGATGAAGATTTCGAAGATGATTTCGACGAAGAAGACGATGATACACTCGACGACTTCGATGATGACTCAGATTTCTATGACGATGATTATCAGGAAGAAGAAATAGACGATTACGACGAACCTTTTGATGACGTTGAACCTGAATCGGGCTATTCTTTCAAAACTCACGACGCAGAAGAACTGTACGACGAAGAAGAAGCAGCACTTTTCAAAGACGAAGACTTTGATGATGACTAATAAAGGGAAAACATCCCGTTAAAACAAGAAAGCCGGCCAAAATGGTCGGCTTTTTCATTTTATATCCTTTTTTCAGGTTTATTCTGTTTTAAGAAGATCCAGAAGTTTTCTGAAAGCACTTTCGTTAGACTTCAGCATCTTGGAACCGCGGGTGATCTTGCACAGAGACATATTGTATTTCTTTGCAATTTCTCTTTGTGTTACCCCGCTGTCCAGTTCTTTTACAAGCTGCCAGCGCTTTGCAAAATCTGCCATTTCATTTGGAGTAAAAAGATTGTCAAAGAAACTGTACAGAAACTCTTCATCACTGTTTTTTGACAGAAGATGACAGATTTCCTTCAAGTTATCCTGAACAAAGTTTTCGGGAAGTTGATTCTCAGTATTTTCTGCCATATTCCTACTCAATGATGAATACTTCTTTTCCGGCTCCGCATTCTGGGCATTTGAAATCTGCCGGTACATCAGCCCAGGCTGTATTTGGAGCTACATTGTTTTTTGGCTCCCCTTCTGTAGAATCGTAAACATAACCGCATTTATCGCACTGCATTCTTTCCATAATTATTCACCTTTTACAAAAAAATCAGCTTTTGAAGCTCCGCAAACAGGACAAACCCAGTCTTTCGGGAGGTCTTCCCATTTTGTTCCGGCTGCTATCTTTGAATCTTCATCCCCTTTTTCAGGATTGTACTCATAAGCACACAGATCACAAATATAGATGTCCATTCACTGCTCCTTTAATTTCAGTAAAAATGATACCATAAATAGAAACATCTGACAAATAAAAAACGGGACCAGAAGTCCCGTTTCCAAGTTTTAAGGATTTTCACTCAGTTTTTATCTGATTTTGAAAGTTCCTGTTGTAAGAGTTCCGCCGTTAGAATAAACATCAAAATTGATTGTTCTGTCGGCTTTTGCCAGTTCTTCATAGAATTCTCTTACATTGTTTACCGATTTTCCGTTTACGGCAGTAATAACATCGCCATTCTGCAGACGGAGGGTTGCGGCAGGAGATTTTGCCTGAACGCTTGAAACAACGATACCTTTAAGCTTTTTGTCGTCAATTTCCAGCTGTTTTTTGGCATCATCTGTCAAAGGCATGGCGATAAATCCAGGCCAGAGCTTGTTGTTTGCATTTACCACTTCATCAGTACGTTCTTCGATTTTTACGTTGATTGCAGGCTGTTTCATTCCGTCACGGATTACAACAAATCTTGCAGTAGTTCCTGCCTGAAGATTTCCTACATCGCGAACCAGCTGATTTACAGATTTTACAGCCTTTCCGTTAAGTTCGATGATGTAATCACCAGGTTTGATTCCACATTTGTATGCAGGAGAACCTGTAAATACCTGGGCTGCAAAGGCACCTTCAATGTTTTCTACACCAAGTTCCTTTTTGAAGTCATTTGTTACGTCCAGAAGGGAAACTCCAACCCAACCGTATTTGATTTTTCCGCCAGAAATGAAAGAATCAATGGCATTTTTTACGTTGTTGATAGGAATTGCGAATCCGAGTCCCTGTGAACCGCCAGATCTTGAAGCGATCCATGTGTTGATTCCGATTACTTCTCCGTAGATGTTTACAAGTGGACCACCAGAGTTTCCCTGGTTGATTGCGGCATCAGTCTGAATAAAGTCAGAAATGCTTCCAACTCCAGAACCGTCACGGCCTACAGCACTTACGATACCCTGTGTAACAGACTGTCTGTATCCCAGAGGAGCACCAAAAGCCATACAGATGTCTCCTGCCATAACATCATCGCTGTTTCCAAGAGGAGCTACAGGGATTGATTTGTCAGAAGATTCAAAAGAAACCAGTGCAATGTCGATTCTTTCGTCTGCACCTACCAGTTTCCCTTCAAATTCGCGGTCATCATTCAATTTGATGCTGATTTTTGTTGCACCGCCGGCAACATGATTATTAGTAAGAACATAAAGAGTGTTTCCGTCACGGCGTACAATTACACCTGAACCAAGTCCTTTTGACTCGTATTCACGGGAACCTTTGTCATTTTCTTCTGAATCAGGGTCTCCGAACCAGAAAAATGGCATGCTTCTGAGCGGATTCTGCACTTTTTTTGTTTCTGTTACATCAACTTCAACAACTGCAGGGAGCATGTCTGATGTTATGTTTCTGAAAGAAGTCTGAAGGGCTTCTACCACAGAAAGAGCCTGTTTTTTATCCTGCTGACCCTTTTTTGCAGGAGGATCAGCAAAAAGTGATGCAGTCAGCACGGCTGCCAGTGAAATTGTAATAAGTTTTTTAGCAAAGTGTTTCATCTATATCACCTCTATTTTTTGCCTCTTATACTAATATAACTAAAAAAGAACCACTTGTGTTACAAAAAAAGCCAGCTGAAAGCCGGCTTTTCCTTATAAATAACAGTTTTTTAAGATTCTACATGCCTACGTTGAACTTACCGTTATTGGTCTTGTAATCAAGGGCTGTAAGAACCTCTGTATGGTCTTCATAAACAACAACAGTGTGTTCTTCATGGCAGGAAACCTTGCGGTCACCGGTTACAACTGTCCATCCGTCAGGCATTACGTCTACATCAGGAGTACCAAGGTTGATCATAGGTTCCAGGGCCAGAACCATTCCCGGCTTGATACGTGGATTTCCGCCGTGGAAGTTTGGATCATTCGGAATACTTGGGTCTTCGTGAACGTCTACCCCTACTCCGTGACCACAGAAATCATAAACAACTCCATAACCATACTGGTCATGGGCAATTTCATAAACTGCTCTGGAAATATCTTTTATGCGGTTTCCTGCTACACAGGCATTGATTGCGGCAGCAAGGCATTCTTTTGTTACCTGATGAAGCTGTTTTACTTCGGCAGAACACTCCCCAATCTGAATACTGTGGGTTGTGTCGCTGATATAACCGTCCAGATCGATTCCAACGTCAATTGAAACCAGATCTCCGTCCTTAAGAATCACTTTTTTTGAAGGAAGTCCATGAATAACCTGTTCATTAACACTGATACAGATGGCACCAGGGAAATCTTCACGGTACCAGGCTGGTTTTCCGCCATGGGAAATAATGTAGTTCTTGAAAAGATTGTCTACGTCTTTTGTAGACATGCCGGCCTTAATCTGTGGTGTAAGTTCATTGAACATATCAGCTGTAAGATGACAGGCTTTTCTGATGCCTTCGATCTCAGCTTCATTTTTAATTATAATCATGCTTTTTATTGTAATGATTTGAACCTGATTTGTTAAGTTAGTGGGGTATAACCATCTTTTTACCTTGGAGAAAATAATAATAAACTATCTTTTTTTACGTCCGATACTTAAAAAGAACAGGTATTTTTTACTCAGAGGTATAATATGAGAAAAATTTTAGCAACTTCACTTATTCTGGCTTTTGCATTAACAGCATGTAAGTCTAACAAGGTTTCTGTAGTAGAAGAGGTAAATGACAACCTTACTCCACAGGAGCTGATCAAAGCAAACAGAATGGAGGATGCAAGACAACAGTTCATGAGTCCTTATGACATCAACTGTCAGGATGAAGACGGAAACACAGTTCTCCACCTTGCTGCCCAGCTTAATGACTATAACCTGGCAGATTTCTTTCTTTATAAAGGGGCCGACAAGGAACTTAAAAACAACGACGGCAACACTCCGCTTCATGTAGCAATTCAGAGCGGTTCCTTTGATGTTGCAAAACTGCTTACACAGAAAGGTGCCGATGTTTTCTCTACCGGTGTTCTTATTGAAAAAGATTACGCCAACGCCCACACAGACAGCGACGGAATCCAGGTTGTTCCTGAGAAGATTACTTATAAATCTGCTCTGGAAATGGGACTGGAATCTCCTGCCAGCGCACGCTACGAAGAACTTTTCATTACTCCGGAAATCGGTTCAAGACTCAATGATGAAGGACAGAACCTTGTTCACTACTTTGTACGCAGAAACAACCGCCAGGCGGTAGGAATCTGTATCAAGAACATGCTCCCTCTTTCAGTTGTAGACGTAAACGGAAAAACTCCTCTGGACCTGGCTTTTGAAAACGTAGACAACTACACATCTGTAGAAATCGCAGCCCTTCTGATTCTGGCAGGTGCCGACGAAGTTGATACAGACTTCTCTTACTTCCAGGATGCAGTATCTTCAAGAAACATGGACAAACGCTTTGAAGACAACCAGACACCTCTTCACATTGCCTCATGTATGAACCACAACGCAATTGCAAAATACCTGCTTGCAAACAACGCACTTACAGACGTTCAGGATACTTCAGGATCAACTCCTCTCCACGAAGCTGTACGCTACGGAAATATCGAAATCATCAAAATGCTCCTTGAAAAAGATGCAAACGTAAACGCTCAGGACAACCTTGGTAAAACTCCAATCATGGTTATCATGCCAAGAGACAAAATGCCTGAAATCTACAAGATTCTCATTTCTTACCATGCAGACCTGAACCTGAAAGATTCTTTCGGTGACACACTTATTCATACAGCAACAATGATGCACGCACCTTCAAGCATTCTTGAAGCTCTTGTTGAAAGCGGTGCAGATGTTAATTCAAAAAACAAGGAAGGGGTTACACCTTTCGAAATCGCCATTCAGCATCAGGACAAAGACATGACCCGCTTCTATGCAAATCATGATGCTGACATCCACACAAAAGATACACACGGAATTTCTCCACTGACACTGGCACTTGAAGCAGACAGAGAACTGTTTGAAATGACAGTTTCTGCAAAGAACGTTCAGAGTCAGGATTCAGAAGGTAATACACCACTCCACGTTGCACTTCTGAACAACGCTCCTCTTGAAAAGATTCTTTACATCATCAGCCTTACAGAAGATGTAAACATCAGAAACAGAGACGGTAACTCAGTACTTTATATTGCCTGTTCAAAAATGCAGGAAAAAGTTGTAAAAGCACTTCTGGAAAAAGGCGGAGACATCTTCTCTTCTAACAAAGACAATGATTCTCCACTTCGTATGGCACTCCGTGACGGCGGCGCTCTCCAGAACTGGATCGTTACATCGAAAACAATCAAAGCAACAGACGGTTCAGGAAATACTTGTCTCCACTATGCCGCAGAATGGGAATACGCTGACGCAATCAGCTCCCTTGTTGAAAAAGGTGCTGATCCTTATGCAAAAAATGCCAACGGAGAAAACATCCTCTTCAGCGCAGTTAAGACCAACAACGTAAAAATTATCGACAAAGTTATTTCTGTAGGAACCCCTGTAAATGAACGCGACAACCTGGGAAGCACACCACTCCACATGGCTGTACGCTGGGACGCAACTGCTTCAATTACAAAACTCCTTTCAATGGGAATTGACATCAACGCACAGAATACATCAGGAAAATCTGCTCTGGCAGAAGCAGCCCTTACAGGCAAAATGAAAACTGCAAAGGTTCTTCTGAACAACGGTGCCGATGTAAACACAAGTGATATTTCCGGCGTAACAATCCTTATGGATGCTATCCGCGGTCAGAACAAGAACCTGGTAAAACTTCTTCTTGAGTTCGACGCAAACGCTTCAATCCAGGACATCAACGGTGTAAATGCATATCATGAAGCTGCACAGACTGGAAACATCGACATCATCACAATGATCCGCAATGCCGGTGGAAACCCTCTGAGCCGCGACAAGGCCGGAAACACTCCATTCTCAATCGTAATGAAAAAAGACATGAAGATTATCAAAGCTGTTCTTGGTTCTTCAAGAAACATTACAGACTCTGACGGTAACACACCAATTCACCTGGCTGTAAAAGCAAAGACATCTGAAAATCTTCTGAAAGAACTCATCGGCATGGGATATCCTGTAGACGGAAGAAACTCTGACGGTTACACAGCCCTTACATACGCCGTAGAAAACAACGATGTGGAAAGAGCTCTAATCCTTCTTAAGAACAACGCAAATCCTTTCCAGTCAATCAACAAGAAAGGTCAGAACGCTGTAACAATCGGTCTTGAAAAGAACAACAAGAAAATGATTGCCAACATCGTAAACTACGCGGGAAAGAGCACAGACATTCAGGGTAACACAATCCTCCACTATGCTGCACAGACTTCACCTGTAGACCTGGTAAAAGACCTGCTCTCTTACGGACTTCCGAAAGACGTAAAGAACATCTCTGGCGATACACCATATACAATCGCAAAAAGATGGAAGAGAAACGATATAGCAGAACTGCTTAAATAAGCAACCTGCATTCTTCAAATAAAGAAGCCTGTTACAAAATCTGTAACAGGCTTTTTTTATATCCGTTTGATTTTTTCTTCAGGACACTTCTCAAAGAACTGATGGATTCTGTCCCGAAGATCCTGATTGTCAGGACTTTTGAAATCGGCATTTATCCACTGACTCTGGGCATAATGACCGAATTTGAAGTTGGCAGAATAGTAGGTGAAGAATCTTTGAAGTCTGGTTTTCCAGAATTCTTCAGGCTGATAAAGCTGAATGTCGTTTATGAAGTCCAGAGCAATCTGTTCCATATCAACTTCCATAGGCTCTGCTTCTGAAAGTGTTCGGAAAATCCAAGGACGTTCTACTGCAGCACGGGAAATCATTACGCCGTCAACAGAAGGACAATTTTTCCTGGCAACAAGAAAAGAATTCTTGTCTTTTACATTCCCGTTCACATAGATTTTCACATCATCGCCATAACGGAGTTTAAGATCCTCCGCATAATGATAACGGGGAGGTCTTACAAGTTTTTCTTTTTTTGTTCTTGGATGAAGGGTAAGAAGTTCTACTCCTTCGGAAACAAGCATATCCGTAAAGGCAAAAAATTTTTCATCTGTAAAATCATCGTCTCCAAGACGCAGCTTAACAGAAAATCTTTTTACGTTTTCAGGATGTTCCAGGTTGTTTTTTCTTACGACTTCCCCTACTCCATGAACCATAGCCTTTGTTTCTTCAACAGGCTTAATCATCCAGGAAATACCGGCGCCGAATCTGTAGATGTCCGGTGCGGAACAGCCCATATTAAGATCAAGTCCATGGCCAGGAAGTGCGGCAAGGATGCCCGCCGCTTCGATCATTTTTGACGTATCGTGACCTGTAAGCTGCCAGACGATCTTTTCGGGAACTGGAGCGGGATCAATATAGAACTTTTCGAAATGACTGTTGGCCATAAGGCTTCCGGCATTTATCATTTCTGTAAAATATTCATCGCAGTAACCGAAACGTTCAATAAGATTTCTGAATGCTCTATGTGAAATAGTTGCCATAGGACCGGCAATAAGTTTTACTTTTGAATCACTCATAACCGGCCTGCTTATTTGACTACCATTACTTTGCGGGTTTCATCAAATCCGTTTCCAATGATACGGATAAAATACATTCCGCGTGCCACAGGCTTTCCGCTGCGATTGGTTCCGTTCCATGTAAAGTTTGTGGTTCCTGTTCCCAAGTTTCCTCTGTTCAGGTAATCAACAATGTTTCCGTCCAAAGTCATTACAATAACATCAACCTTTCCTGACTTAGGATTATCTATGCGAACCACAGTTCTTTCGCCTTTTGAAGCATCAATAACGTTATTCAGAATTGTCACATTTCCTTTCTGCTTGGTTATTTTTTTAAGTCTGAAAGACCAGAGGTCAAGGGAAAGAAGATCTGACGGATTCTTCAGTCTTAATGCAAAGAAAGGATTTCTGTCCATTGCTTTATAGATTTCAGTTGAGTAATCAAACTCAGGAGAATGAACTACTGTCAGAGGATTGTTCGAAGAATCTGTAAGGCCAAAGAGGAAACTTATCTGGCTTCCGGCGCCGTATCCTCCAATGATTTCTGAATCAATCTGGAAATCGATATTTGAAGAAAGATCTCCCTCTTCAATAAATCTGCTGTCATTTGATTCATAATCCTTGTTTCCATCTTCAGAAATTGAAGAGAATACTTCGTAGCCTTTCAATTCAGGAAGCCATACACGAAGGTTGGCGTTTGCAGTTTTATTGTATTCTTTTGAAACCGAAGCGGAATCAGGACTATTGTCCAGATACATACGGGCATTGAATTCCCCGGAAGCAACAGTTTCTTCATCATTTACAGCAGCAACAACAATCACATTTCCTTCAGGATAGAGAGTCCCGAAGTTTTTCTGTTCTGCATCCCAGTCATGAACCGCGTGACTGTCTTCACCGTAAGTTCCATTCTGGAATGAAGTTTCTCCGTCGCGATAATTTTCATCATCGTTGTAGGCATAAAGAGGATTGATAAGGTTTACGGCAAAGTCACTCATTGCGTGGGCACTGTAGGCCGGCAGATAGTTTCCAAGACCAGTATCGTCCTGAACCAGAGTTGCATAGTTTGTAGCAAGGTCAATAACAGGATCTTTGTAGCCGTTTCCAAGGGATCTTGCTACAAGATACAGGTTACTGATGTTTTCAAAAGTAACTTCTTTATCCAATGCGAATTCAAGTCCCATGTATTCCCCTGTATTGAAGAGGACTTTTGCGGGAACCTTTTTATCAATCTGGATTTCTGCTTTTTCCCCAAGACCAGAACCTGCTTCAATTTTTGCAAGAACAAAGGCATCAGGATAAGCTTCAGACAACGGATCCTTAGTGATAGATTCTGTTTTGCTGTCACTTCCGGAAAGACTTACCGGCAATTTTGTTTCCAGAACTTTCGAGAACATTACAAAAAGTTTCTTCTGCCCTACAGGAGCCAGAGTCATTGTAATTGAAGGAGGAGTCAGATCCATTGTTCTGATTTTATCCGACTTAAGTCTGTTTCCTGCCAGATCTGTAATAAATCCATTTTCCCCGTCATATTCAACAGTGAACATGGTCTTAAGAGAAAGAATGTTTTCACGGAACTTGAAGCCGAAATACAAACCGTCAACATCTACAGGGCTGCGTGCAGGAGATGTAGATGGCTGGAAAATTGGAGAACCGGCACCGTAATAAGCCGGAGAACTTTCATCAAAACGTTCTGTAAGCTCAACAGAAGAATCTGTTCCAATAGCAAAAGAGAAATATTTTGATGCATCAACAATAGAGCTGTATCTGATACCACCGGTTGTTGAGTCAGAATCATTTGTGAATGCACGGGATCCACCAAAAATATCTGCTGCATAAGTTTCAGAATGATAAAGTACAGTATTAATTTCGTTTTTTGAGCTGTCGTATGGTTTTACCCAACCTCTCTTTGATACCCACTGAGCTTCCCCGGTTGTATAGTACGAAGGAGTATTGTCAAAGAGGTGGAATTCCAGACGTTTCAATGATGAAGTTCCGTCTACAGTAGAACCTACTGCTTCGTAATTCTGCTTTGTATTTGCAGATCCAGGAGTTTCCCATTTTGAACTTGCACGACGGTATGGAGCAAAGGCAGGTTTTGAGCAGTCCCAAAGTCCATAATCTTTTTCTTTTGTTTCGTTTATGAGAAGTCCTTTTGTTTTTACAAACTTAAGTCCGTTACCAGAAAGGTCTTTAATATAAGGAGATTCCGCAAATGACTGAAGGCGAACACTTCCCGATGGAGCCGAAGACTCATCAATGTATCCTACCCAGCGGTTATATTCCTGTCCGTTGATATCTGTTACTTCGCCATCAACCAGACCTGCAATACTCAGACGGATTCTCTGTGCAGGCATAGAAGCCTTTCTGTAAAGAGCATGAACCTCATTGTCTGCTTTTCCATCCTTAATGTTTCCTGTTACAAGCAGACCTTTTTCAATATTTACAAGACCTGAAATCTTAAGTCCGTTATCTGATTTCTGTCCTGAAATCCTTCCAAGGACAGAATCAACCTGAACATTCTGAACCAGATTGATTTTGTCATCGGTATCGTAAGCCGGAATTGTAATATTTCCAGAAGCAGAAGAGTTATCGATATCTACAGCTTCTGAGAAAGCAAATTCAATAAAGTTATGGGCATCGTAAGAAGGCTGGCTTTCTTTTCCGGCTGCCGAATTATAAGCAGTATGAGTTTCCTGACCCGGGCGAACTTCCACAAGAACAGGATTTGCTTTATCTACAGTTCCGGTCCAGACAGTTCCCGAATCTTTCATAACCTTACCGAATTTATTTGTGAAGCGAACATTTGAATCTGCTGAAACCTTTCTTGCAAAGAATACTGATGGAATTACATTTCTGTGTTTTCCAGTACTGTCAGTACTTTCTGCATCCCCAGCACTGGTTCCTGTTGCGTCTGTATTCCATCTGATGATATCTGAATTCGACCATTCAGAAGCGCTGGCAGTACAAAGGTAAAGTTCTTCAACTTCTTCTGTTTCACCAAGGGCTGTAAACTTGTCTGTTCCAAGCTGATCTGTAATTTCATATTTTGTGAAAATTGAATGATAGCTTTCGTCTGCCCCGTTATTCTTGTAACTGATAGAACTGATGTTACTGCTCAATTCCTTGTTACGGTTTCTGACAGGTGAAGAGAATTTAACATATACCACCTTGTCGCTTACTGTCCAGGCTTCAAGAATTCTGAAGTCAGCGAAATCCCAGTTGATGTTTGTACCGAACTGATATTCATCAACATTAACAGAATCATCCCAGACCAGACCATCAAAAGTACAGCTTTCTGTTATTCCTACAGAACGTTCTGAATTGAGAGTTCCTTTATAACGAACTGTACTGTTGGAAATATCACAGTTATAGGCTTCGGCAAAACAGATTTCTGCCTTTGCGTTTTCATCAATATCAAGATACCAGTTCGCAGAAGAAGAACCTGTCATTGAAAGACCGTTTGCATAGAAGTTCTTTCCAGCAACAAGTGAGACCCCGGCATCTACAACCAGTTCACCTTTGTAACCTGAAACAGTTACTGGTGAATCGAGACCTGGGACTGGTTCCTTTCCAAGATTCTTGTATTTGAATTCTGCCAGACGGGTTTTGTCATATTTATATTCCCCTTCGTGGCCCGCTCTTCCGTCATCGTCAGTATATTTTTCACCAAGAAGAACAAAGTCTTCTGTTGTTTCCAGGTTCTTTTCTACAAGGAGTTTTCCTGAATAAAGAACCACATTCTTAGATTTAAGAGGAGAAGCAATCTGAAGTGTTTTTGTGCTGTCATCAAGAACTATAATCAGATTATCTTTAAGTTCAAACTTTCCGCTTTCACCGCCAAAGACTACAGGCGATGCAGGACTTCCGTAAACATAAACAGGTTTTGCAAAAGTAACCTCTGCACTTCCTTCTGTAATAATGCTTCCAGAAATTCTGTTGTTTCCTTTTCCATCCTGAACAAAATAACCTTTTACTGTCAGAGCCTTGTCAGGTTCTGTTCTGAAAAGACCACCATTATCGAGTTTGAACTTATTACAGCTGATTGCATCTCCAAAAAGAACACCTTCTCTGGCAGAAAGCAGAATTTCATTGTCTGATACAAAATCACAGTTTCCGGTGATTTCAAAAGAAATAAGTTTATTAACTTTTCCTACGCTGTCTTTGAATTCTCCTTTTCCTGTAATCTTCATTTTTTTCTGTGAAGATCCAGAATCAACAGTTGAAGCGAATACTGCTTTTTCTGCAAAGAATTCAACATCTTCATTTAAGGTTACAGCCCCGTTCCAAGTCTGATTAAAGCCTGTTGAATTGATTTCTGTACATCCGGTTTCAAAGCTGATTTTACGGGCTGAAGAAACAGTTATATCTTTTAGTGTTTCTTCTGAACCAATCTTATTTTTGAAAAGAACATCGTAAGAACTGTTTATTGTAAGATTCTGATTTCCGTCGATTGTTTCATCAAAAGTAATACTTTTGCCGTTTAATGCACAATCTTCATTGAGTACCAGAACTCCCTTCCAGGTCTGATCAGCTCCTGTGGAATCAATCAGTGTACAACCTGAATCCACAGTGATTTTTCCTGAAGCAGAAACATATATAGTTCCAAGTTTATTAGTTCCACCAACTATTCCACCAAGCACAACATTGCCTGAAAGAACTGTAAGAGAATAGGTTCCGTCTATTGTGGAATCAAATGTAATGTCATTTCCTGTAAGAACAGTTGCATCACCAAGAACAACCGCCTGCTTGTAATGCTGATTCTTTCCTGTTGTTGTTACAGATTTTCCATTGATCAAAGTTTCGGCATCAACTGTCAGGTTGAAGTTTCCGCTGACAGTTCCGTCAAACTGAACACTTCCTGCTTCCAGAGTCTGATTTTTCGAAAGAAGAACCTTATTCTTGTAGATCTGTTTCTTTCCTGCAGTTTTTACAGTCGGATCTGTTTCAGAAGCGGCGTCTCCATTAAGAGTTACCTCTCCTTCAACAGTTACATGACGAGGACCGTCAACAGTTCCGTTGAAAGTTACAGATGAACCGGTAAGGACAAGGACTGAATCATTTTCTGTATCTTCATTAAGAGTTACAGGTCCATTATAGGTTTGTGCTTTTCCTGTAGAAGTAACCTTTGTTACATCTTTATCCATAACAATGGAAACTGCAGATAAGTCAATCACAGAAAGACTTGCAATTCCACCAACATTACCGTGGAAAGCTGCAGTTCCAGTAGATATCACTGTAAAGTTATAGGTTCCGTCGATTGTTGATTCAAAGGCAATATCACTTCCTTTGAAAGTACAGGCTGTGCCAAGAAGGACAGCGCCGTTCCAGGTTTCTTCAGAACCTATAGAATTAACAAGTGAACAACCTTCAAGAGAAATTGTAGCGGCTGTTACAGAAACAGGTCCAAGCTTAGCAGTATCTCCAAGGTTGTTTTTGAACACTGCTTTTGTTCCGCTTACATCGAGTAAAGTAACACCGTTTATTGTATTCTCAAAAGTCACTGTTCCGCTTCCGTCTACAGTGAAATCTTTAGCACCGGAAACTGTGTTTTTATATGAAACATTTTTTCCTGTGAAAGTACAATTTTCATTGAGAGTAACAGGACCTGTAAATGTCTGGTCGGCGCCTTCAGAGTTTACTTTTTCGCAACCTGAATCAAAAGTAATTGAAGTTCCTTTTACGCTGACAGTTCCAAGTTTTGTTGTATTTCCAAGGGAATCCTTGAAGGTTACTGCCCCACTTCCGTTTACAGTGAGGTTTTTAGTTCCATCGATTGTGTTATTGAAAGTAACAGCTTTTCCATTGAAAGCACAATTTTCCTTGAGAGTAACAGGACCTGTGAATGTCTGGTCGGCGCCTGTAGAACTAACTTCTGTACAACCGATATCAAAAGTAATTGTATCACCTGTAACGCTAACTGCTCCAAGTTTTGTTGTTTTTCCAAGATTATTTTTGAAGGTAACAGACCCGTCACCGGTTACAGTAAAGCTTCCTGTTCCGTCTACTGTAGAGCCGAAGGTTACATCATTTCCGGTTACAGTCAGATCAAAAGTTTTTCCTGTAGCACTGCTTACTGCATTATTAAAAGAAACATCATTTCCTGTAATCTCTGTTTTATTATCAAGCACTACAGTTCCAAAGGTCAGGTTTTTATTTGTTGTTGAATCCTTTGCTGTAAAGGATGCTTTAGCTGTTCCACCAAAATTAGTAACACCTGCTGTGTGAGTCAGATTATCTTTAACAGTTACTGAATTATTAAAGTAGACTGTTCCAGTTGTATAAAGTGTATCCGGTTTTTCATCGGTTCCGATTACATCAATTACAGTAGAACTTCCATTAAAGTAAATATTACCTGCTGTAGCAGTGTCACAGAACTGACCGGCAGTCAGGTCTCCGTTGAAAGAAACAGAAGTTGCCTTAGTTACAGAAATACCATCTGCAGTTACCTTAAGGGTTTCTGCTTCCAGAGTTTTTACAAAATCAAGTTCAGTAACCTTCAGTTCCTTTGTAACAGAGAAATTCTTTCCGTTATTAATTTCAACAGTCTGATATTTCTTATCGCTGTTTGGATTAAACTTCTGAGTACCTGCAGCCGCATCTGAATCAGGAGTTCCGTTGAATATAATTTTTTCAACGGCCGTCATGTCACCGTTGTCAGTCAAGTCTCCGGCAATTGTGAGAGTTTCATCTAAAGAATCCGAACCGATTGTTCCGTTATTTGTAACATTTTTTGAAACCGTAATATTACCAGGCAAAGACAGAGTTGTTTTTGAACTGACAGTAAGGTTTCCTAAAGTACCAAGGATTTCCATAGGGGAGGAAACTATAACAGTTCCTTCATTATTCAAAGTTACAGGACCTGTTACAGAAACTGTTTCTGTTGAAGGATTTGACGTTACTGTTAATCCTTTACCGTTCAGTGTAAGTCCTGAAGTGTAGACAGATCCCTTCAAAGTGAGAGTTTTATCTGCTGCAGTGAAGAGCGAAACATTGCCCAACAAATCAGTTGCGGTTCCAGCATTTCCAGTTAATGTGATGTTGCCTGTAAGATGGTTTTCAGCACCAAAAGTCAGAGTTTTTCCTTTACCGGTTACAGTTTTGCTGAATGAAACGTTTTTCCCGTCTGCCTGAATCAGAATATTTGCACCAAGCACAACAGGATTTTCAAAAGCAACATTACCACTTGAAGTTACATTTCCATTAAGAGTAATTGAATAATATTTGCTTTGGGCATCAGCACCGGCAGCGAAGGTTGTTCCTGTTGTGTCACCAAGAGTTACTGTTCCTCCAAAGGTCTGGTTTCCGGTTGTTGTGATTGTTGAAACGCCAGTTCCAGTATTAAAAGTTCCGCTTGTTTTCAGAGCAGCACCGTTTGTATAAACGAATACTCCACTTCCTTTTACCAGAAGATTTCTGTAAGAACTGTCTGTATCAGTTTTAAGACCAAGTCCCTCGTAAGTTGTGATTACTACAGTACCATCAGTCCAGCCATTATATTCAACAGTAGAAGATTCTCCATGAATAATTTTTGATGTAGTATTTGCTTTTACTAATGGAACATCAACTGAACCATCAATTACGAGAATTCCGTTATTCTCAAAAACATCTGAGGTAACTTTATATTTATTCAGATCTGTACGGAATCCTGAATCAATATGGAATTCCTTAACAGTAACATCTCCACCCAGAATCAGCTGTTTACCAGAAGCATCTACTGCCCCGCCCTTTATATAAACACTGATTGTTTCATCATCAGATTTTGGTCCGCGTGCCAGAGTGGAAGCACTTTCTTCTGTACTTACTTTCCAGTTTCCGCCAGTTGCCCATGCATTGTCATTTGTCCCACCAAACCAGTAATACTTGTGATCGGCAAACCAGTGATAAGTTGTATAGGCACTTGTTGTTGGATCCAGAGTTTCAACACAGGTTGGGTTTTCAACATTTGTTTTTCCCGAAACATCAATGGCAGAATATGCATATCCTATTTCTGCATTGGTTACAGTTACTTTTGACGGGTCAACACTTTCCAGATACCACCAGGTAGTAATATCTTCCGACGGAGTTCCCTGAGCTGAAAGTTTTACAGACTTGCCGTTAATTCCACGGTCTTTTCCACTTAAAATAAAGTTTCCGGTTACTGTAAGCCCGCTGCCTGCTAATGGCGGATTAGATCCAGAAGCCGGGAAGAGAACTGTTTTTGTATATGCAGTGGAAGTATTTTCAACTGTAAAATCTTTTACTTTCTTTACGCCTGTAATGCTGGTTGTTGCAAAGTTTTCAGTTCCTGAAATTTTGATGCTTACATTTTCAGAAAGTCCCTTTGTATTTGTAAGATTTCCATAGACAACAAGAGTACCAGTTACAGAAATCGTTTTATTTTCACCTGCCGAACTGAATTCCACATCTGCGAAATTCTGATTGTTTGTAGTAAGAGTTTGATCAGCTACAGAAGTAAAAAGAACGCTGTCGCCATTATGGTTAAAGTTTCCGAAGGTTACATTTCCTTTAAATGTAATCAGTGGATTTATATCTGTCTTAGAACCATCGTCTTCGGTTTTCTTTGCAGAAGTACCTGAAAGAGTTCCCACATTAGTTCCACTTACTCCGGTATAATTTCCGCTGAAAGTAGAATCTTCTGTTCCAAGGTTGATGGTTCCGGTATTTGTAACGGCTGCAGAGAAATCACCTGTTGTTCCCAAAGTGATAGTACCACTGTTTGCAACAGCTCCGCCAAAAATTCCGGTTGTTCCCAGTGTAAGAGCACCTGAGTTTCCAAAAGTTCCTGTAAAGCTTCCGGAACCAGAAACTGAAAGAAAACTTGAACCATTAAGTGTTGTATTTCCGCTTACACTGACCTTTACAGTTTTATTTGTTGCATTCTTTACAGTTGTTCCTGTAGTTTCGTCACCAAGAACAAGACTTGCAGCAGAAATATCCCCTGTAATGGTTTTTGTTCCGCTTCCTTCAAAAGTCAATGCGGCGAAACTGTTTCCACCTGTTGTTACATTCTGAGCATTATCACTTGCGATTTTTACTGAATCCCCATTGTGGGTAAATCCTGAATCACCGAAGGTAACATTTCCATTAAATGTAATGAGAGGATTTATATCTGTTTCAGAACCATCGGCTTCTGTTTTTGTTTTTGATGTACCAACAAGACTTCCCACATTCGTTCCACTTACGCCTGCATAGTTTCCGCTGAAAATAGAATTTCCTGTTCCAAGATTGATGGTTCCAGTGTTAGTTACGGCTGAAGAGAAAGTTGCTGTTGTTCCCAAAGTGATGGTACCACTGTTTGTGACAACTCCGCCAAAAGTTCCGGTTGTACCAAGTGCAAGAGTACCTGAGTTTCCAAAAGTTCCTGTGAAGTTTCCGGAACCAGAAGCTGAAAGAGAACTTGAAGCATTAAGTGTTGTATTTCCACTTACACTGACTTTTACAGTTTTACCTGTTGCATAGGTTACAGTTGTTCCAGTAGTTCCGTCACCAACAACAAGACTTGTGGCTTTTATATCTCCGGTTACTGTTTTTGTTCCGCTTCCTTCGAATGAAAGAGCGGCAAAATCCTGTCCATTTGTAGAGAATGTCTGATCTCCAGATTTTATAAAAGCTACCTTTTCTCCATTATGAGTAAAGTTTCCGAATGTAGCATCCCCTTCAAAAGAAATAATTACTCCGGAAGCAACCGTACTTTTTCCGACCAGAGATCCTATTAAAGGATCAGCATCCAAATCAGAAGGATCTGGAACAACGGAATTATAATTTCCTCTGAAGGCAAGGCTTCCCGAACCCGCATTGATTGTTCCACTGTTTGTAACAGAAGAAGCAAAAGTTCCGCTTTCAGTCAGAGTAAGAGTTCCCTTGTTCTCAACTGCGCCGCTGAAAGTTACTGCTGTGTTTATTGTAAGATTTCCTGAACTTACTGTAAGAACCCCGATATTTCCTCCAGGAAGTTTTACATTTCCTGTTGTTTCAAGAGCAGGCTCTGAATCATAAGTTACTGAAACTGCCGAAAGAGATTTTCCGGAAACTGTAGTTCCTTTAAGGATTCCTTTTGTTGTTAATTCCAGATTTCCAATGACTGCATCAGTTGAACCTGTATGGTTGATTGTTCCGTTTGTGAGTTCTATTTCATCAACAAGGACAGAAGGATTAGTTGAGTCTTTAGCTCCTGTGTAAGAAGCGAACTCAAGGGTCAATCCTGAAGGAACAATTACTGTTCCATTATTTGTAAGAGAACCTGTTGTTGTTTTACTTGTAGTAGTTGAAACACCGGTATCTGACACTCTTGTATATGAAGAAACTGTAAATTCTGTTCCTGAATCAATTACAAGATTTTTGTAGCCATCTGATTTTTCAAGCCATCCCGAAGCCGAAGCCGAAACCGAAGTCGACGGACCATAATATTCAACAGTTGAATTAGCCCCACTAACAACAGAAGAAACACCAAATTCCGAACTTAATCCATGAGTTCCGAACTGTTCGTTTCCATAAAGTTTCAGAAGTCCGTTATTTGTAAGTATATCAAGTTTCAGGTGCGAACCTTCAAGCCTGAGCACACCACCATTGGTTACTTCACCGGCTATGAGATTATGATCACCAAGGTCCAGAGATCCTGGTTTTGTTCCATCAGCTACAGTTGTAATATATCCTTTTGCGCTTGAACTATAGCAAAGATCAAGATCGGCTGTGAGAGCAGGATATTTAGCGAGTCCTTTCGGAATGGTAACAACTGCACCCTTTCCAGGAACTGTTGCAGGACTCCAGTTCTCTTTTACATTCCAATTTGTTTTATCATCATCTTCAGAAGCACCGGCTGTCCAGGTATAAGCCTGACCAGGGAAAATCCAACTTTCGTTGTTTCCACCATCAGTAGAATGTAAAGCTTCTGCAGGTCCGTTAGTACCGGTGAATTTTGAATTTGTAACACTTAAGTATTCAAGATTATTACCAGCTGCTTCCTGATTAAAATTAATACTCCACTGCCCGCTTGTTGATTGTAACGTAACAAGTTTTCCACCTTCTCCGCCAGTTCCATTTGAAATAATTTTGCCGTTTACAGTTTGTTCTGTATCTGCAGCAAAGATTACAGTTGAGCCTTTTTCAAAAGTAAGATCATTGAAAGTATTTCCGGCTGAGAGACTTACAGATGAATCTTCAGCAAAGGTCACATTATTAAATTCACACTGACCGGAAATTGATTTTGATGAACCTGAGAAAACAATAGTTCCTGCTGTAGATTTAAAAACTCCTGGAGTCAGAACTGGATCTGGAACAGAAGAATCATCAGCTGCTTCCAGTTCAAACATTCCGCCAACTTCAAAACTTGAAGTTGTAGTAAGTTTTTTTCCTTTTTTAACAAAAATATCATTGAACTTTGTATTTCCACTTGCTGTAGAAATACTTGAAGAAGCTCCTGTGAAAGTAACAGTACCTGTAGAAGAAAGACCACTTTCCGAAGTGTTAAGATCCTTAAAGGTCCCTGAAACTTTTATATTTCCAGCTGAGGTAAGTTTATCCCCATTATTAACAGTGATATTTGTAAAGTTTGCAGCACTTCCAGGAACAAGTATTGTTTCTCCGTCAATTTCCAGAGTTCCAATCGATACTGTATTTCCGAAAGTCAGACTGTAAATAGAAGATGTTATGGTTGTGAAAGTTTTTGTTGGACCTACAGCGCCTGTATAGATTGCACTTCCCGCTCCGGAAAGAGTCAGAGTTTCTGTTCCTGCTGAAGTATCCGTAGTTCCTGAAACAGTGAAAGCTTTTCCTGAAGCAACAGAAACAATGGAGTTCTCGCTTACAATAAGTGCATTTGAAACTGTAACATTTTCTGTTACCGAAAGTCCTGCAGCAGATGTATTTTCGAGTTCAAGATTATAGTAAGTAAACGGAAGAATTCTCTGTGCTGCTGAGCCTGAATATTTTACAAGACCGGAATCTGAATTCAGTTTATCGATTGTACCGGAACTTGAAATATCAATTGTTCCGGAATTGGTTACTGAACCGGTGGTTACAGATCCGCTTCCATCAATATTTAAAGTTCCATTATTGGTAAGCGCCCCTGTAAGACTCAAGCTGTTGTTAGCAAGTGTAAGTGATTTTCCAGAATTGATTTCAGCGCTTACAGCCGAAATAGTTTCGGCAGGATCTGCACCGGAAATACCTAAAGAGACAGTTCCGTTAATTACAATCTTATTATATTTTTTTCCGGTATCAGCACTTGGGAATACAGGGACTTTTCCTCCAGTATACTCCCAGGTACCTGATTCTGTAAGAATTTTACCAGTTGTACGACTATCAGGAAGACTTACAGTCTCAGTTCCTTTTGAAACAACATTTCCCGAGTTTGTATAAGAGTCATTAACAGAAAGAGTTCCCCCGTTCAGAGTAACAGTTCCGCTGTTTGAAAGAGTTTCTGCAGTCAGTGCGTTTCCATTCAAATCTATTTCAGCACTTTCTGAAACTTCTACTTTCAGAATATTTACTGCACTTGTCAAAACAGGAACACTTATTGAAGTATTACTGATATAAACTTCAAGTGCATCATCCGAAGTACTTGGTGCAATCAAAACATCCGTATTACCGTCTGAAGAAGCTTTCCAGTTTCCGACATAAGACCAGAGAGTTTTGTTAGCCTCATCTCCCCCGCCGTCACTTCCAAACCAGTATACTTTTTTCTCAGCAAACCAGTTTTTATTGTTTCCACCGTCCGTAACTTTGTAATCGCCTTTATCAAGACGAACTACTGATGGAATATTATTTGCCGAAGCAGATTTTTCAATTTTTACATAATTGAAATTATCTTTTGTGATTTTAGAAGGTGCATAATAAAGCCCCCAGGTACCGGCAGTTGAAGCATCTGTTTCCAGTAAACCAAGAGTGATATCATGTCCCACAGTTCCCGTAACAGTCATAACTCCAGAAACGGTCTGAGTATTTCCTTCTTCAAATTTAATTACAGCATCTTCCGTTGTACATTCAAGATTATTAAATGTAGTTGTACCGCTTACCTTGTGAGGTCCTTTACCAGATAAAACAACAGTTCCAGTTCCCGCTGTAAAGGTTCCAAAATTTGAAAAATCGCCTGTAATGGTAATATTATTGGCCCCAGCAGAAAGAGTTCCGTTTTCTTTTATTTCCAGATTTGCACACTGCAAAGAAGCTCCAAGCGAAACTGATTTTCCGGCCGCATTATCAATGATTACCTTTGAATATGTCTTGCCTGCTTTAGGCGTAAAAGTCTGATCAGCTGAACCATTAAGGGTAATATCCCCGGTTCCATTCCAAGTTCCTACATCAGTGAAATTTCCGCCGGCGGTTACAGTTCCTGAACCATTAAAGGTTCCATTATTTGTTAGTTTTCCGCCACAGGATATTTTTCCAGCCCCGGAAACTGTAACGCTGCTTCCTATTTCAAAATCTCCAAGAATGGAAACATCTGCGCCAATAAGTGCTGTCCCTGAAGACAAAGTAATATTGTTAAGATTATTTGAAACACCGGAAATGCTGACAGTACTTCCTGCTTCTGTTCCAGCCAAAGTTATGCTTCTGGTACCTACAGTAGCAGTTTCTACAGTTATTCCTGTTACTGTTATGTTTCCGTAACCTGCGTCCACAGCAGCTGCAACAGTATAATCAGCCTTGTCCTGAAGCTTAAGTTTTACTCCTGCGATTGTTGTCTGATTTTCCGAAGTACAGTTATTTTCAAAAACTGCACCGTCATTCAAGATCACAGTTCCAGTTCCTGAATATGAAGGAAGAGAAATTTTTCCCGATTCACCGATTTCAACTGATCCGTTATTGATTAAAGGATATAAAGATTTTCCTTCATCGTCACTATTGTTCTGTTTATTCAAAAAAGAATCAGTTACTATGAAATTCTTTGCAGTAACTTTCCCGGTAGAAGAAACAGTCATCTCATTTCCGGATTCATTGCCATAAGTATTAAGATGAACAGTTCCTGTAACAGACAAAACAGCATTTATTTCTGTTGTAGTTTTTGGATAACTGTATAATGCAAGATGATAAAAATTATTTACTGAAAGATTTTTATTAACAACAAGACTTGTTCCTGAATGTGTATCAAACTCATCATTAACGGTAACAGGAACATTAAGAATTAATGTTCCGATTTTACCCGTCTCCCCACTGGCGCGGGTCAGATCAACTTTTTCCAAATTATTCAGAGACCCGGATCCGGAAATATTTACCGTAAAACTTTCCGCCAGATTCTGATCAGGAACTGCAATATTCAGATTCTTGATTCCGGATACTTCCCTAGTCAGAACAAGATCCACATTTCCGCCCACAAAAAGATTATCCGCTGTTTGATCTGATGAAACTGTTACTGTTATTTTTTTATCAGCATCTGCATCCCTGTTGGTAATGTATATTTCTTCTGCTGTAATCGGGCCTGCAAGAGTTGATGATGAATTGATATAAACATTCGCTGCTTCCAGATTACCACTTAAAATAAATCCACCTTCTGCAGAAAGGGATTTTAAACTGACAGTTCCTGTAATCTCCGGAGCATGATTTGTGCCGGTTATGACAGGAATAAATACATCTGAAGTTCCGTCATTTTTAGGTTTGGATATCCAGTTTCCATCATCATTCCAGTCAGAACTGATTTTTCCAGTCCAGATAGCAGAATTACCTGAAATATCCAGATTCGCAGAATCATCAAGAGAAACTCTGTCCCCGCCTACAATCTGACCGCTTAAGACAATTTTTCCGTCACCCTTGAACACAACCCCGTTGGAACCATCATAGTTTCCGGTTCCTGCATTTCCCGTATTTACCAGCCCGGTGACTGTAAATTCTACAGGTAACTGTATTTCAAGACTCTTATCGCAGTTCCAGGTTGTTGCATCAAGATATCTTACTGTAACTTTACCGCCACCAGCAGTATCTTTAATAACAAGGTCACCGCCTACATTATAATTATCACCTAAAACTAAGGTATCAACAGTCAGATTATGACCTTTAAGGTCAATAGATTTTGCCCCCGGATTTGTTTCTGAATTTATGATTTTTAGTGTTTCAAAAGATGCATTATCAGTAAGCTCGTATTCCAAATCCTCTTTAAACTCGCTGTCGTCCGAAAAAGTTCCAGGCAGCTCAATGGCCTGTGCCCGCATACCTGCACAAAGAAAAAACAGGGCAAAAAAAGCCAGCAGGTTTTTTATAAGAGGATTCTTTACTGTATTCATTCCGAAAAAAGAACGGTTTTTCATCTTTCTACTATTATACATCAAAGCACTTACTCCAAAAAGTCCAGTCCACATCCCAAAGGCGTAGACGCACTTATCCTCTTCAAGTATCGGAGAAATCTGAAGTCCGGTTTAGAACTATCGTTAAAGCAAAAAGCCTGCACTTCCAGACCTCATGGCCCAAAAGCGCAGGCTTAACTCTTAAGTTTTCCCTAGCTTACAATCTGAAAAAGCACTTCCTGAGTACTGATTTCACATCGTTCCATTTTCAGCGTAACCTTTTCATTAAGCTCCATGTGATCACAGCCCTGCATAGTGGTCTGCATGTCCAGAGACGGAATCAAAAACAGAGTATCCTTTCCTTTGTGGTCCAGAACATAGGCATCGCCGGTCCAGTCAGGATTCTGAATAAGGTAAACCAGCTTCCAGTGAGTATCGCTCAGGCGGCTGGCTTTTTTTGCGGCAATGGAAGCGGCGTCTCCGGCAGAAACGCGAAGGAGCATGTCGTCCTTATCTAAAAGACGGCGCCCGTCCAGGAAGGCACGCAGCTGCTGATGAGCAATAAGGTCTCCGTAACGGCGCAGAGGGCTTGTTACCTGTGTGTAAACTGAAAGTCCAAGTCCTGCATGAGCCATTGGCGTAATGCCTACACTGCGCTTACGCATACATTTAATGCGGGCAAAGTCGCCGGCAAAGCCTTCAGGAATGGAATCCGGAAATTCAGGAGCTTCCTGTCCAACAAATGGGAACGGAATATTGTTTCTGTCTGCATATTTTGCAGCTCCTTCCCCGGCCAGAAGCATCATTTCCATAATCATGTCGTTTGATTCATATTTAGTTTCCGGTTCAACAGAAACCTTTTTTGTTTCTTTATCGACTGTAATGTGGACTTCCGGAAAGTTGATTGAAACTGCCCCGCGGCGGTTACGGCGGGCAAGATTCTTCCGGGCAATTTCAAAGAAAGGCTTAAGCTCAGCAGAATCCTTTTCTTCTTCCGCCTGTTTATATGTCTTTCGCTGAACTTTTACGCGTGTTTTCAGAACTTCGCAGGATTCAACGCCTGTTTCTTCGTTGAACTTAAGTTTAAAGCTCAGTGCAGTACTGATTTCTTTAAGTCCAAGAGCGTAGTCTTCCAGGGCTTCTTCGCAAAGCATACGGGAAGCACCTTCCGGAATATAAAGAGTTGTTCCACGGTTACGGGCAGCAATATCAACCGGGCTGTCAGGCATTACAAAACTTGCAGGGTCCGCAATATGAACCCAAAGGTATTCTCCGTCCCATGCAATTGCATCATCAGGGTCTGTAGAATGTTCACTGTCGATGGCGTAGGCAATTCCCGGAGCGTCAAAACGTTCTTCTTCAGGAACGGCACCAAGACCTTCACTTGCGGAATCAAAGGCGAATCCGAATCTTGTTGGATAAGGATTTTTTGTGTAATCCCAGATTCCAGTTTCAATAAGAAGCTTGTGGGCTTTCTGAACATCCTGAGGAAGCTTTGCTTCCTCCAGAGTTTTCGATTTTTCCATTTTGCCAAGAGCAAAACTTTCAATTTCACCCAT
Source organism: Treponema sp. (assembly GCA_024402695.1). Classification (GTDB taxonomy): domain Bacteria; phylum Spirochaetota; class Spirochaetia; order Treponematales; family Treponemataceae; genus Treponema_D. Next base: position 230,487 of record JAKSTG010000001.1, read on the forward strand.
AAAACGTGAATCATCAGGAAGATTCAGTTTTTTATCTTTAAGGCGCTGAATAAAAGCGGCCCGGATTTCTGCCGCGTGTTCTTTTTCATCAAGTTTCTGCTTAAGAGCCGCAATTTCATCTTCTGTTCTCAGATTAAATTTCAATTCCCCGACCTTAACTGCATCTTCGTCCTGACTGAATAAAAGAGAAGCCTTTACTGCCTGATACACTGTAAAAATAGTATCAGGTTCCACGCCGCCCAAAGCCATTTCAGAAATATCATTCAAGGAAACACCGGAAGTCTGATCATCGGACATGAAAAGTTCATAGGCTTCCTGAAGACCACCTTCAAGAGTTTCTGCTGACGCAACATTTTCAAGAACTTTTTCCAGCGAAGAACAGGCTTTTTCACTAAGAACAATAAAATCCTTTTCACGGACTTTCTGTTCAGAATAAACTGCTTTCTTACCAGTTGGAGTTGCGGGCTGGGAACACCAGCGGATCTGATATTTTTCACCATCCTGCTCCAGCACAACGGCCGGGTTATTTTTATATAAAACAAGGGAATTTTTACTCAGCATAGGCCCATTATAAAGAAAAAGTCTGTCAAAAAAAAGAAGCCCCGGAATCTTTCGACTGCCGGGGCTTTTGTTCACAAAAATGTGTTTATCAGATTACGAATTTTTCAGTCTGGGCATTCAAAGCTTCCGCAGCCTGAGTATTTTTTTCCAGGGCATCATGAACCGAACTGATAGCACGGTCAATTTCTGCAGTATTATTGTTCATTTCGTTCATAATTTCGTTAATTCTCTGTGCAATGTCAGCCAGTTTGTCCATTTCAATCAGAACTTCACGGCTTCCTGTAAGCATTTCGCTGGAATTTTCTTTTACCATATTTGTCTGGTCATTAATTGCACGTACAGAATTGATAACCTGAACAGAACCTTCAGTCTGTTCATTCATCGCCTGTGTAATAACGGCTTCCTGATTCTGAACATTCTGTGCAAGTTCATAAATCTTGTCGAACTGATGCTGAACGGCACTTGTTTTTCCCAGAACTTCATTAATCAGGTCACTTAAATTTTTAAGTCGTTCTGTAATATCCTTACTCTGACTGTTGGAATCTTCCGAAAGTTTTCTGATTTCATCGGCAACAACAGCAAATCCTTTTCCCGCTTCTCCGGCATGAGCAGCCTCAATTGCGGCATTCATGGCCAGCAGGTTTGTCTGGCTTGCAATGTGAGAAATAACAGTACTGGCTTCCTGCATGCCGGCAGATTCTTCTGAAATTTTCTTTGCAGTTTCCACAGCTTCCATAACCCGTTTATGACCCGTTGAAGTCTCTTCATTAAGAATCCTTATTGATTCTGAGTTATGTTCAAGAATGCCATTTACAGACTTAATGTTTGCAATCATCTGTTCAATTGCGGAACTTGCAACTTCAACAGATTCAGCCTGAGTAGCAATATTACCGCCCAAAGTTTCCAGGTTTCCTGTAATCTGGGTTACAGTAGCACGAGTTTCTTCAACACCGGCAGTCTGGTCTGTCATATCATTCTTTACAGATTCGATTTTCGAAGCAACGCCTCTCATTGCCCCGGTCATCTGGTCAATACAAACTGCCAGCTGTTCCAGAGTCTCTGCTGTTACCTGTCCCGAAGACTGGATTTCATGAATCAGGTTTCTGGTATTTTCGCTGAACATATTGAAATCCATTGCCAGAACACCAAAAGTGTCGCGGCTCAGAATACGAAGTTCATCAGAAGTGTAATCTCCTGTGCTTACTTTTCCTGCAAAAACATCCAGTTCTTTAATACGTTTTGCTTTGTCCCTCATAAGCATTTTCATATCGAAGGCACAGATTGCAACAGAAAATACCATGTAAGGATAAACAACCTTACTTACATAACGGTCAACTGGAACCCCGGGTTCCTGAAGGCGCTGCATCAATGCAAAAACAAGACTGATTGCACCAAAACAGCTGAATGCTCCTATAAGAAGCGACGCTGCCGACATTTCAATACCCAGAAGTTTTTTATCCAGAGGAATAAACTCCATGTACTTTGAAAGAGCCTGTGTAAACAGAACATAAAAAGGCGTACAGTAAAGCCCTACTCCGGCAAAGGCACTGAACTTTACAAGGGCTCCACCATGGAAAAATTCAAAGCCTGCTTCTTTTATCATAAACTGCGGCAGGATAATGTTCAGAAGCAAAGGAACAAGAAAACTCAGAATTGTGTAGCCTTTAAAAGCCCTGTTTGCTTTTTTAGCACTCTTCTCAGTTCCGTCATATTTTCTGATTTTCGGAATAAAAAGAAAATAAAAAACAAGCGGAAGAATTACCATCAGCCAGAAAAACAGCTGAAATGAATATCCGCGGAAGAGGCCAACGACTTTTTTGGTGGGCAGCTGGTAAGTAGAAAAAACAAAAAGAGGCATGGCAATTACCGGAGAAAAGAAGATCAGGTAATTGAATAACAAAACTGTGAACTTTGGCCGGGAATTTCCCGAGTTTACTGTAATTCCACTCATTAACTAAAAATCTCCATTATGTTGAATTCTAGTATGAGTGTAACACTCTTATTATAATAACACAAATTTAATTTTAAAATTACAACAAATACTTTTAAACAAAGACGACTCCCAGAAACTGCATCCACTCAACCCCAGGTTAAAACAAAAAACCTCCCGATTTCTCAGGAGGTTTTCTTTCATCTTAGAAAGTAATTAAATTACCATTTCTTTTCGATGTCATCACAAATGTTCAGTTCGCCTTCATCCATAGCGAAGAACTTTGCTTTTTCCATATTTGGAACAACGTTTACGCTGTCACCAAGGCGGAATTCAGCATTTGCTGTTGTTTTAGCGATGATTGACTGACCTTTGTTAGAAACCAGGTAAAGGTGTGTTTCAGCACCGAGTGGTTCCTTGTTTGTGATCTTCATCTGCATGTTATCCTGTGCAACAGGTTTGTCTGTGTACATAAGATCTTCTGGACGGATACCGAAAGAAACTTCTTTTCCAACGTATTCCTTAAGTTTTTTAGCCTGTTCAGCTGTTGGGTTGATTTCGAATGATCCTTCGTCACAAACGATAGCACCGTTCTTTTCAAGAACTTTTACTGTCAGGAAGTTCATTGGAGGTGTTCCGATGAAGCCTGCTACGAACTTGTTGATTGGGTTGTTGTACAGGTAAAGTGGAGCACCAATCTGCTGGATAACACCGTCTTTCATAACAACGATTTTTGTACCAAGTGTCATAGCTTCGATCTGGTCGTGTGTAACGTAGATCATTGTAGCCTGAAGTCTGTTGTGAAGAGCTGCAAGTTCAGAACGCATTGTAACGCGGAGTTTAGCGTCAAGGTTAGAAAGTGGTTCGTCGAAAAGGAATACTTTTGGATTACGAACGATAGCACGTCCTACAGCAACACGCTGGCGCTGACCACCGGAAAGAGCCTTTGGTTTGCGGTCGAGGTACTGTGTAAGGTCGAGCTGTTTTGCAGCATCGCGAACACGGCGGTCGATTTCTGCTTTATCCATTTTGCGGATTTTCAGACCGAAAGCCATGTTATCATATACTGTCATATGTGGGTAAAGAGCGTAGTTCTGGAAAACCATGGCGATGTCGCGATCCTTTGGTGGAACGTCGTTCATTTCTACACCGTCGATGTAGAGTTTTCCGTCTGTGATGTCTTCAAGACCAGCAACCATACGAAGAGTTGTTGATTTACCACATCCTGATGGTCCTACGAATACACAGAATTCTTTGTCTTCGATTGTGATATTGGCGTTATCAACAGCGCGAACACCGCCGTCGTATACTTTACCAATACCTTTAAGTTCTACTTTTGCCATTTGTTTGGCCTCCTAAAGGGTTATATTATTAATAACATTTTAGGACTAAACAAAACATAAGTCAAACGAATTCAAGGGAAATTTTCCTTATAAAACGAAAAATTCACACCTTTCGGAAATTATCCTACTATAAGCCCCTTTCCTACTACAAAAAGCACTGTAAGAACCAGGGCAGGAAGGAAGTTTGCGGTCTTGATCTTGGTTAATCCAATCAGATTAAGACCAATCATAATGATCATACATCCGCCGCAGCCTGTAAGCTCGGCAATCATCTCTTCCGATACGTAAGGCTGAAGCCAGATTGAAAGAAGTGTAAGAGCTCCCTGATAAACCAGAATTGCCAGGGCACTGAAAGCAGTTCCAAGTCCCATGGAAGCGGCAAAAGAAATGGCCATAAAGCCGTCCAGAATGGATTTTGTGAAAATGATTGAATAATCCTTTTCAACACCGGCCTTGAAAGAACCTACAATTGCCATTGCGCCTACACAGAACAGAATGGAAGCATTCAGGAAGGCAAAAGCGAAATTCTGGCCTCCAGATGCCTTTTTTGTAAGCTCAGTTTCTGAAATTTCAGCTTCTGCTGCTTCTGTTTCAGCAGATTTATTGTTCTTTCTATATACTAAACGTTCAAGAAGTTTTCCAAGTTTAAGGATTGCACCGTCAATATCCAGCACATAACCGATAATTCCACCTGCAATAAGGGAAAGAGTCAGGAAAACAACGTTCTGATACTTAAAAGCCATCTGCATACCAAGCACAGTAGTAACTACACCACAGGCAGTTGTGATCATTTTTGAAAGTTCTTCTGTAAAAAGCTTTGCAAAAAGAAGTCCAAGAATTGAACCTACAATAACAGCGATACAGTTCACATAAACAGCAAGCATGTCTGTCTCCTGACAAAAAAGCATTTAAAGAAAAAAAAAGATTGCCGTTTTCACAGCAATCTTTTCGTGCGGAGGAGCCGACTTGAACGGCCACGGCTCGCGCCACTACCACCTCAAAGTAGCGTGTCTACCAATTCCACCACCCCCGCGGATGTGAATGTATATTAGGCTTTTTCTAAAAAAGAGTCAATAGCTTAAAACGAATTTTTTGTAACAAAAATCATTTCTTGATAGTTCTTTTCATAGAGATTAAAATAACTATTATGAGAAAAGTATTATTCTTTATGGCACTTGCCCTTTGTTCAGCATGCTGTTTTGCTAAATCAGTTTGGGTTTCTAAAGAAACAAAACTTCTTGATTCACCTGATAAAAAAGGAAAGAAAACTTTTACTGTTTACTATGGAACAGAACTTATTGTTCTTGAAGAAAACGGTGAATATCTGCAGGTCAGCGTAGCCGGTAAAAATAAACAGTCCGGCTGGATCAACAAGCGACAGACCAGCAACAGAAAACTGGTAACTTCAAGTTCCGCAAATGCTGATGAAATCGCCCTGGCAGGAAAAGGCTTCAACGCAGAAGTTGAAGGTCTGTACACACAGAATACAAACGCAGACTTCTCTAAAGTTGATCTTATTGAAAGCTACGAAACAGATAACGATGCCCTCCTGGAATTCCTCTCTGAAGGCAGCCTTAAGGAGACTTACTAATGAAAAAATCACTTTTAATTTCAGCATCAGTAACTCTTTCTCTGCTTCTGGCTTCCTGTTCCACTACCAGTTCTGAATTATTAAAGGAACTGGGAGACTTCGGACAGATGACTGGTGTTCTCAGTGAAAAAACAAACGCATCAATTCAGAAAGCTTCTGACAAATCAATTGAAGCAGAAACAACCGCATTTACTCTTGAAGAAGAATATTACATAGGCCGCGGAATTGCTTCATCAATTCTTTTCCATTACCCTCTTCTGGAAAACCAGGAAGCCGTTACATACGTAAATAACATCACAAATGCAATGGTTATGAACTATGGAGCAAACGATGTTTACAACGGATATCATGCAGCAATTCTTGATTCCGATGAACTGAACGCCTTTGCTACTCCTGGCGGTCACATTCTTGTTACAAAAGGACTTGTAAAAGCCGCCGGAAGTGAAGATGCCCTTGCAGCCGTCCTTGCCCATGAACTGGGACACATTCAGAACGACCACGCAATCCGTTCTATTCGCGAAGACCGCAAAAAGGATGCAGCAAAAGCCGCATTAACAGCAAGCGCCCGCACCTTCATGGACATGAATGAAATCGACAATCCAATGGATATTCTCGATGATTCTGAATACGACACAGAACTGGACCGCAAGCTTAAAGCAAAACTCCGAGAACTGGAAAGTTCTTTCGAAGGCATGCTTAATTCTTCTGTAGACACTCTGGTAAATACAGGTTTCTCACAGGCCTTTGAATTTGAAGCCGATGAAACTGCCCTCCAGATTATGGCCGACACCGGATACAACGTAAAAGCCATGGAAGACATGCTGGAAGTTCTCAAGCAGAACAGTTCTGCAAAAGACACAGGACTTGGAAAAACTCATCCAAAACCGGAACTGAGACTTAAAAAAATTCAGCTTCTTACAACCAGTTACGAAGAAACAGAAACAAATCCTGAAAGAACTGCCCGATACAACAGAATCGTGGAAACACTCTAAATGAAAAAAATCAAAAAACTTATTCCTCTTTTTATTTCACTCCTTGTTTTTGTCCTGACTCTGGTCCTGACAAAGACAGGAGTTTTCAGTTTTCTTGAATTAAAAAATTATGATTCAAGAATGAAATTCACTTCCCGTTTCAGAACCCGAAGTGATGACGTCATCCTGATTCTTGTAAATCAGGACAGCATTGATGAAGCTTCCGAAAAGTACGGCTGGTCCTGGCCATGGCCTCGTTCCGCCTGGGGAGATATTTTTCAGTTCATGGACAAAGGAAAAGCCGCTTCCTGCACCTACGATATTCTTTTCACTGAACCTTCAATTTATGATTCGGAAGATGATGACGTATTTGCAAATAAGCTTGCTTCCGGAGAAAACACGAAATCCTATATTGCCCAGTTCTGGAACGGCAAAAAAAATGATTCCGTAAAAATCACAAAGCCAATAGAAGAACTCCAGAAAGCAGCTTTCTTTATTTCAAACACTACAAGTATTGAAGATTCCGATGGAATAATCAGACGCAGCCGCATTCAGGATGTAGTAAACGGCGAAAACCTTGTTTACATGGCCTTTGCACCTGTAATTGAAGACGAAGATTTTGAAGAAAGAATTCCCGCTGAATATGATAAAAAAGCTGGAACAAAAGCCGTAAAACTTACCTTCAAAAGCGGCATCGACTATTACCCTCGCTATAGCGCAATGGAAGTTCTCCAAAGCATAGACAGTATCGAAGCTGGAGAAGAACCTTTCCTTGAACCGGAAAATTTTGAAAACGCCCATGTATTCGTCATGTATTACGCACCGGGACTATTCGATATCTGTTCAAGTCCTATGAGCAAGGTTTATCCTGGGGCCGGCATTGCCATTACAGGTCTGGACAATTACCTGACCGGAGACTTCATGCGAACTGTACCTGGCTGGATCAACATTCTTGTTCTTCTTGCTGTTTGTTTTGCAGGAGTTTATCTTTCTGTTTTCTCATCAAAGCAGAAATCATCACTTAAAATTGTACTTTCAAATGTTTTCTTTTTTATTCTGGGAGTAATGCTTATCTGGGCTTCGGCATACGGACTCTTCCTTGCAAAATGGGATCTTCTTTTCCTTTCACCACTTGCCGCTTTCATTTTGTCTTTCCTCAGTAATGCTGCAGTGGATTATTTCATGGAAGGCAAACAGAAAAGATTCATTAAAAGCGCTTTCAGCCAGTACCTGAGTCCTGCAGTTATTGATTCCCTCATTACAAATCCGGACGCCCTGAAACTCGGCGGCGAAAAAAGAAACATTACAATTTTCTTCAGCGATGTACAGAGCTTCACCACTTTAAGTGAAAAGCTTTCTCCAGAGGAACTCACTTCCCTTCTTAACGTATACCTTTCCACCATGACAGACATAATTCTATCTTCAGGAGGAACCATCGACAAATACGAAGGCGATGCCATCATTGCCTTCTGGAATGCTCCGGCAGATATTCCAGGCCACAGCGCAATTGCCCTTAAAGCCGCTGTAAAATGCCAGGAAAAACTGGCTCAGATGGAAAAATTCTTTGAAGACATGGTTGGCCGTCCTATGTGGACCCGTATGGGCATCAACACGGGAGATGCAGTAGTTGGAAACATGGGAAGCGAAAAACGTTTTGACTACACAATGTTCGGCGACAGCGTAAACCTTGCAAGCCGTCTTGAAGGTATTAACAAACAGTTCGGAACCTATCTTATATGTTCAGAAAACACAAAGAATCAGGCACAGGAATGGGGAACAGACCTTTTCTTCCGTGAACTGGGCAAAGTACAGGTTGTAGGAAAAACAGAAGCCGTACAGATTTTTGAACCTATGACACCGGATCAGGCAGATTCAAAAAAATCAGACCTCGAAAACTTTGCAAAGGGACTTTCACTGTTCTACGAAGGAAATCTTGCCGAAGCAGAAAAGGTTTTTGCCGCCTGTAAAGACGACGCGCCAAGTGTCCGCTACGCAGAAAAATGCAGAGAACTGATTTCTTCCGGTACTGCATGTAACGGCATCTGGATTGCTTCCAGCAAATAGATCTTTTGTGCAAAAATTATCCTGACCACTTCTCTACACTTTTTTGTTTGTTTTCTATATAATGATTTTCTATGGATCTCATTAAGAAACTCGATGAATGTGAAGCACGTTTAAAAGAAGTGCAGGAAATGGTCATGGACCCAAATCTGGTAAAAGACCAGAAAAAATACAAGGACGTTATGCGTGAAAACGGATACCTGTCTGATGTATGCGAACTTTACACAGAATACAAAAAGGTTCTTCAGGGAATCAAAGACGCCACTGAAATGATTACAATGGAAGATGACGTTGATATGAAAGAAATGGCCCGCGAAGAACTTAAGGAACTTGAAGCTCAGCAGCCTAAACTGGAAGACCAGATTAAACTTAAGCTTATTCCGCCTGATCCTCTTGATGAAAAGAACATCATTCTGGAAATCCGTTCGGCAGCAGGTGGAGACGAAGCATCTCTCTTCGTTCGTGACCTGTGGGAAATGTATACTCACCTGGCAGAACGCCGCGGCTGGAAAACAGAAACAATGGAAGCCCAGGAAACAGAAGTTGGTGGCTTCAACAAAATCGTTACTTCAATCTCAGGAAAATTTGTTTACGGTGCTCTCCGCTTTGAATCTGGTGTACACCGTGTTCAGCGTGTTCCTGCAACAGAAAGCCAGGGACGTCTCCAGACTTCAACTGTAACAGTTGCTGTTCTTCCTGAAGCCGAAGAAACTGAAATCGAAATCAAACCGGGCGATGTTCGCGTTGACGTTATGCGCGCCGGTGGACCTGGTGGACAGTGTGTTAACACAACTGACTCTGCCGTTCGTCTTACACATATTCCTACAGGACTTGTTGTTATCCAGCAGGATGAAAAATCACAGATCAAGAATAAGGAAAAAGCTTTCCGTGTTCTTCGCGCCCGCCTCTTCGAACTGGAAGAAAGCAAAAAGCAGGCAGAACGTGCCGCAACCCGTCTTTCAATGGTTGGTTCAGGTGCCCGTTCCGAAAAGATCCGTACTTACAACTATCCTCAGGACCGCATCACTGACCACCGCATCAACTACAGCCAGCACAACCTGCCAGGCTTCATGATGGGCGATATGGATGACATGCTGGACGCTCTGAACGTTTACGCAAAAGAAGAGCAGTTCAGCCAGCTTTAATCGGTTCCATACCGGAAAACAAAAAAAGTCCGCTTCGAGGCGGACTTTTTTATTTAACCTTTATTCTTTCAAAAGCTTTTACACTTTCCTGTTACAAACCAGATATCTTTTTTTGTCTATCTGCATCAGAGTTGTAGACATTCTGACTTTTTCAGAATTCAAAAGAATATCATATTCGACGTGAGGAACTTCTCCCGTTGCCTGAATACTTTGGATTCTTTCGTAATCAAGAAGAAGAGCAACTTTCTTTTTGTCTTCGGCAGCAACATAGTTCTTGATCCATTCTGTAAGCCGTTCATGGAAAGTTACACCGGTACGAACTTCATAAGTTTCTTCAGTTTCATAATTTGAACCAAGAAGTTTATGTTCTCCTGTCTCGTAATTCACTTCAAAGACTTCGTCATAAACCTTGTTCAGAATCTGACTGAACTTGGTTATATCCCCTTCCAGTTGCTGTGTAAGATCAAGCAGAACAAGAACAATATTTGCGTTATCTCCGTCATAGGTAACGGTTCCCTGAAAGAAGACTCGTCCGGTAGTACTGTTTTTCTTCATTACACGGCACTGTACCTCAAATCCGGTTTTGCGGAGTTTAAGGGCCATGTAAAATTCTTTTGTGAATTTCTCGAAATCACCGTCTACAAAGAAGGAACTTCTTTTTGTATTATACATTTCGATATATTCGTCTTCAGACAATCCGAACATATCACGAGCCGGTTTATTTGCAAAGGTAAGCTCTGTTCCCTGACCATCCCAAACATAGGTAATGATTCCGCATGGAACGGTATCCATAATGACCATAAGTTCTCTGTTCATGTTTTCATTTTCATGGAGCAGATGCATATAATCTGTAATATTTTCGACAGCTACGTAATAAATATCGCCGTCTCCCGCAGAAGCAAGATATCTTGCACGGTAACGAATCCAGCTTCTAAGCCCGGTCTTTTTTGAAGCATCCCAGTGAAGAACAACGTCTGATTCAGACTGATTCTGTTTTGCTTCTTCAAGCATGTTTCTGAAAAGCTCTTCATATTTGACAGAATAGAATCCAAGACATTTAGGTTTTTCTGCGGCGTACTCTTCTCTGGTCAGTTTTATGGTATCAAAGAACTTATCGTTTATGCGGATTGCTTCCATATGTGTAGGAGAGCATTCAACAATAGCGGCGCCACCAACAAAGCTGTTGAAAAGAAGAGCGTTCTGCGTAGAAAGATTAAGGAAGTCTACAGCATTGGAAAGATCTTCCGAAACTGCATCTTCTTCAAGAACATCAAGATCTTCAGCGTCCATAAGTTTAAGGAATTCATCTTCAGGAATAGGACGACTGAAAAGGTACCCCTGCATTATGTAACAACCGATGCTCTTCAGGAACTCAGCCTGTTTTATATTTTCAATTCCTTCGGCAATGATTGGCAGCGTAAGCCAGTTTGCCATACGAACAACAGAAGTAAGAATGCTTCCTCCGCGTTTGTTCGTTCCTTCCGAACTAAGGAATCTAAGGTCCAGTTTGAGAATATCAACCGGAACATCCTTAAGCGTATTAAGGGAAGAATAACCGCTTCCAAAGTCATCCATTTCGATAATAAATCCGGCTGCCTGAAGCTGTTCCACAACCTTAATCAGCTGGGTTGGTTCTTCCATATAAGCCGATTCTGTGATTTCCAGACGCAGAAGTTCCGGTTCAATATCATATTTCTTTATAAGTTTTTCGAGGAAACTGCAGAGAATAGGATTATAAATGTCTCGGCGTGAAATGTTTACCGAAACTGGAACAAGCTGGAATCCATTGTCTTTCCACTGTCTGATAGACTGGCAAACCCGTTCCCAGATGTACTGGTCAAGGCGGCAGATAAATCCATTCTGTTCAAATACCGGAATGAACTTTGCAGGACTAATCATTCCCTTCTTAGGATGATTCCAGCGAACAAGAGCTTCGGCCCCGCTCATTTTTCCTGTGGCATAATTATACTGAGGCTGGAAATAAATCTGGAACTCTTTGTTCTGAATGGCAGGTTCCATATCAGTAATCAGTTCCTGCTCTTCCATCATCTGGCCGCGCATTGCGTCATCGTAGTAAGCAATGCGGTGTTCAAAATCATTTTTAATTGACTTCATTGCCATAAAGGCACGGTCACACATAAGAGGAACACTTACGTTTGGGTCCGTAATTCGGAAAACGCCCATGCGGACAATGAATTCAAAATCGTTTCTGTAAAGGGAAATCTGTTCACTGATGTATTTATGAACCGCAACGCTGGAGAACATTTTTTCTTCCATACACATTACGAAGTGGTCAGAAACCCAGTGTCCGTAAGTTACAGACTGCAGACAGCGGTCAATATAAGATTTTCCGATGGCCCTGAGCAGAGCGTCTCCGGCGTGAACGCCAAAGGTGTCGTTATAGATTTTAAAGCGGTCAATATCCCAGCGAATGAGGACATATTTTTTATCCGGATTAGACCGGATCATTTCTTCAGTACGGCGGCTGAAAGCTTCGCGATTGAAAATACCAGTTTCCTTATCGATTTCCTGAAGCTTCAAAAGTTTCTTGCGGTTTTCCCTTTCCTGATTTTCAAGAAAACCTTTTTCTACCTTGTATCGGGCTTTATAAATGGAAACAAGATTTTTTATTCTAAGATAAGAAGTTGTTGGATTCGAAGGAATTTCAAGAATATCGGCCGCAAAACCTTTTTCGAGGATCTTGTGCTCGACTTCACTTTTCCGAGAAGTAACCGCAATTACAGGATTAACATTAAGAATAGGTTCAATATTGAAAAGATCAATAAGTTTGTCTATTTCATTATGTCCCTGATTCAGAAGAACATCTGCATTTACAATAACAACAACAACTTCCGAAACATGCTTCAGCCATGGAATCATGCCTTCAGGCGAATTGAAATGCTCAACATCACAATTCATTCCGGGAAGATTTTTTATATATTCGACCTGGTCATCAGAAATGTTCAGCGTAGCCAGTACAATTTTATCCGAATTTTCCACAAAGCAGCCTATATTTATTTATACAAATGTTCTTTTGCCAATGCACTGATTTCTGCTGCCATATTCTGCAGTGAAACCTGTTTCTGAACACCACCCAGTTCCCAGGCAACTCTCGGCATTCCATAAACGATAGCCGATTCCTGATCTTGTCCCAGTGTCCATGCTCCCTGTTTACGCATTTCAGCCAGTTCAGCAGCTCCGTCACGTCCCATACCGGTCATGATTACACCAAGAGCTCTGTTCTGATAAACCTTTGCAACACTTTCAAAAAGCACATCAGCAGAAGGTCTGTGACCATTTCTCTGTTCTGCATCTGAAAGTCTGATTACATTTCCCATGGATCTGTGTTCTACAAGAATATGTTTATTACCAGGAGCAATATAAACGTGACCGTTCATAAGAGGTTCTCCATCTACAGCTTCAGTTACTGTAAGTGGACAGATTGAATGAAGGCTTGCAGCAAATTCTTTTGTGAATCCTGCAGGCATATGCTGAACAACCAGAATAGGCTGTTTCAAATCTGCATCAATGGCCTTGAAAACATCACGAAGGGCATTTGGACCACCAGTTGAAATACCAATGGCAATAACTTCGATTTTTCCGCCTTCACGAAGAGGAACGATTTCGGCTTTCTGTTTTGGTGCCGAGGGACGCCACATTGAAGAAACTGAAGGCTTTTTCTCAACTGACGAAGCATGGTTCAAGAGAGAAGAACTGTGCTGTGAAGAAGCGTCTACCCCTTTTTTTTCCTGAACGAATTTTTCTGCTTCTTTCAGCTTAAGCTGATGGTCAAAAAATTCCGGATCAAAAACTTCTTTTCCATGGCGGCGTGCATAACGTCCACCATAAGAAGCAATGTTTTCAATGATTTCGCGGGATACGTCTCCAATTTTAAGAGAAACAGAAGATCCACCCGGTTTAGTAACAAAGTCGCTTGCACCAAGAGAAAGACACTGCATAGTAACTGCAGCACCTTCTGTGGCGATACTTGAAATAACAATTACAGGAATATTGATTCCGCGTTTCTTTCTTTCCTGAAGAAACTGAACACCTGTCATTACAGGCATTTCAATATCAAGGAGAATAACATCAGGTTTGTTGGATTCAAGTTTATCCAGCAGATCCTGACCGTTCTGTGCTTTAAAACAAATAGAAAGTCCCTCGGTTCCCTCAACGATTCTACCGATAAGGTTACGCATCAAAGCCGAGTCGTCACAAATTGCTACCGAAATATCATTCATCAAGCGCCTTCTCTTTTTATTTTCAGGTTTTTAAAATATTTTTGCAGTCTTATTTTTAGAAGATCATTTTGGAGTCTTCTGATAAAGACATGCCCAGTCTGTTTTAAGGAATTCGAAATTTGTCTTCATTCCGAAGAGGGATTCTGAATGTCCGATAAACAGATAAGACTGTGGAGCCATTGCATTGTAGAATCTGTCGATTACTGCTTTCTGTGCAGGTTCATCAAAATAGATAAGAACGTTGCGGCAGAAAATTACATCAAGATTTCTGGCTCCTGAATCGTTTTTAAGGTTATGATAGTCGAAGCGTACTGTATCGAGGATTTCTTTTTTTACCTGATATCCGCCTTCAACCTGTGTGAAGTATTTTGAAAGATAAGCCGGAGGAATTCCGTCTACTTTATTGTTTCCGTAGAATCCCTGCTGCCCTACCATAAGCGACTTAAGTGAAATGTCACTGGCTGTAATCTGGAAACTATAAGGTGGTTTACAGATTTCCTTCATAAGCATGGCGATTGTAAATGGTTCTTCTCCGGTTGAACATCCGGCACTCCAGATGCGGATTGTTTTATCCAGACTGTTTTTCTTAAGTTCCATTACATGTGGAATGACGTAATTAACAAATGCATCAAAGTGTGGCTGATTTCTGAAGAAACGGGTCAGATTTGTTGTAACAGAGTCCAGCATAATCTTCATTTCTTCACGATCTGAAGTAATAATCTTGTAATAATCCATTGGAGCTGCAAGATTCTTACGGTGAAGAAGTTCTTTTATGCGGCTGTCGAGAATCGATCTGTTTGTTGCCGAGAAAGTAATTCCACTCTCATCATAAATGAGTTTTCTGAATTTCTCAAAATCCGAGTCCGATAATACGTCAATCATAACATCCATTATATATCACACATTATGATTTTACAAACTTTTTCTAGAGAAAATAGAGTTTTTAAGAAAACCGGCTTTTATTTCAGATAAACCATCAGAAGCATAATATCGCTGTTGCGGATTCCGGAAATGCGGTTTGCCTGGCCCAAAGTGAGTGGACGAACTGCTTCCAGTTTTAAGCGGCTTTCTGCACTGAGCGATGGAATTGCACCGTAATCAAAATCAAGCGGAATACGGGTGTTTTCCATTTTGTGCATTTTTTCTACACGTTTATCCTGTTTTTCGATGTAATACTTGTATTTTGCTTCGATTTTGGCGGCTTCCCATTCCTTTTCAGGATATCCAGGGTTTTCCATATCTGGCTTTTTCAGAATCATTGCTTCCAGTTCTGCAAGTCTGGCGTATTTTTCTTCTACTGCAGCCAGTTCTGCATCACTTTTAAGACCTGCTTCATGTCCGTATTTTGTAAGACGCTTGTCACAGGTATCATGGCGCAGCTTAAGTCGATATTCAGCACGGGCTGTAAACATACGATAAGGTTCTTTTGTACCAAGAGTAACAAGGTCATCAATAAGAACACCAATATAAGCTTCATCGCGTCCAAGAATAAGTGGCTTGTATTCGGGAATAACCTGAGTTGCGTCTTTGAAACATTCAGCTTTAAGGAAATCACAGAGTTTATCGGTGATATTCTGGCTGATTTCGGCAAACTGGGCCAGTTCTTCCGGAGTCATGCGGGCTTTAGGCATGAAAGATCCCAGTTCCATGCTTGATGGCACACCGTTCAAAGTGTCAGGGATTTTATGAAGATCCCCACAAGTTGTTTTGTGACTTCTTGCATAAAGACCGGCATTTATACCGGCAATAAGGCCCTGCCCTGCGGCTTCTTCATAACCTGAAGTTCCGTTGATCTGACCGGCATTGAAAAGACCTGCAACACGTTTTGTTTCAAGAGAGGCGAACAGCTGAGTTGGTTCTACATAATCGTATTCTACGGCATAACCCGGACGACTCTGAACTGCATGTTCAAAACCGGCCATGGTGTGAAGGAAGGCGTCCTGAACACATTCAGGCAGAGAAGATGACAGCCCGTTCAGGTACATTTCGTCTGTTTCAAGTCCTTCCGGCTCAACGAAAATCTGATGGCGATCACGTTCCTTAAAGCGCATAACTTTGTCTTCGATTGAAGGACAATAGCGTGGGCCGATTCCGCTGATTTTTCCCGAATAAAGAGGTGAACGACCAATATTGGCACGGATTATTTCATGGGTCTGTTCATTTGTATAAACCACATGACAAGGAACCATTGGACGTTCAACTTTTTCTGTGCTGAAACTGAATGGAAGAACTTCGTCGTCTCCGCAGTTTTCTTCGATTTTTGAAAAGTCGATTGTACGCTTAAGAATACGTGGAGGTGTTCCTGTCTTAAGGCGTCCTGTTGTAAATCCAAGACGATGAAGGCTTTCTGTAAGACCGTAAGCAGCTGCTTCACCAACGCGTCCGCATGGAGCATCGTATTCCCCGATAAAAATACGGCCGCCAAGGAAAGTACCGGTAGTAAGAACCACAGAGCGGACTGGAATTACACGGCCTCTTTCTGTTACAACTCCAATTACCTTCTGTCTCATTCCGCTTTTTGCGGCACGGGTAACCCCTTCGTTACGGCTTTCGCCAGGGATTGTCCCCTTTTCTGCGGAACTGTCTGAACTTGGAGGAAGCGGTGTCTGACTTTCTGTTGTAAGAATATCAATAACTGTATCCATGAGAGTAAACAGGTTTTCTGTTGTCTCACAGGTTTTTCTGGCAATCATTGAATAAGTGATTTTGTCTGCCTGACTGCGTGGTGCCTGAACTGCAGGTCCGCGGCTTTTGTTCAAAAGGCGGAACTGAATCATAGAGCGGTCAATTATTTTGGCCATTTCACCGCCCAAGGCGTCGATTTCCCGGACAATATTTCCTTTGGCAATACCACCAATGGACGGATTACAGCTCATGCGTCCAATACTGTCAGGAGTCTGTGTAATAAGAACAGTTTTAAGTCCCATACGGGCAGAAGCAAGAGCAGCTTCAACACCTGCATGACCACCGCCTACAACGGCAACATCATAAAAATCATAAAAGCCAGACATAATGAGATAGTATAAAGAAAAAAGCCCGGATGTGAAACACACCCGGGCTGAAACAATAACTAATTAGTTATCGAATATGTAATCTTCTCCCCAAATTGAATCCCAAGGAGAATCCGAACTTGAATCTGAACCTGATTCGGAATCTTTTCCAGGTTTTGGATCTTTTCCAGAACCCGGATTTTTCCCCGAATTTGGATCTTCCAATTGTTCATCATCAACAAAAACACATTGTTCAAGGAGTACATAAATAACCTGCTTTCCTTCTGCAACAAAATCTGAATCCAGAGCATAGAAACCTAAAGGATCGCTAAAAAATCCTTTAACCACATAGTCATATGGCAGTTCCTTTTGTACTAATATTCGTAATTGATAGTCTATTCCCCAGACATATTCATCCTTCTCAACATAACGAGATCCGTTAGGAACAGAAATTTCTCCCCAAGAAGACATTGAACCTCCAACAACTTTTGCAACTTTTATAGTTACAGGAGGAATCAGTTTTCCATACAATTTTACTTCGTCTTCAAAACAATACCCATCCGAAACAGGATTTTCATAATTCGGATCCAGATACCAGTCTTCAATACCATACCCACCAAGAACATCCAGGTATCTGAATAACATTTCTTTCATTGATGTGGAATATTTATCCCCGTTATTTAATACAAAAGATCCTTCTGCAAATTCAGTTATCAAGTACACTTCAAAATATACTGGTTTCCACACCATATAGAAACGAGTTGTTTCTGAAAGAACAAAATCTTCTGGAACCGGAACGTTTCCTTCCGGATCCAGATACCAGCCTTTGAATATTTCTTCGCTATCTGGATGTTTTCCCCCGAGTTCATTCCTCAGATTTTCCATAAACATTCTGATAGAGATATCGGAATAAGTTGTATCATCCAGATTTATTCCATACCGATATTCTCCTTCACCAATTAGATTCAGCCCAAAGTCATTATCAAAGAACATAACCCTTACAGGCTCTTTAAAGTTCAGATAGATAGAAGATCCTGATTCCAGAATGGTATTTTCTGTTAACTGATTCTCCATATCCCTGTCTAAATATGCACCCAAATAATAGTACCCGGCGAAAGTAAGCTCCCGCTCTACGCGGTCCATTTCTTTCTTATTTTCGTAAAAAGGAACTCCTGTATACATATCATACACACTATAGTCATTCATATTATAATATACGTGTATTTCTTCATAACTTCCTTTTCTAACATAAACAGTTGCACCATCAGTCAAGTCGCTTATTTCTGCAGGTTCCTCACATTCAGAATCCTTATAGAAGAACAACTGGTCTTTCAAACCAAATGATGGAATCTGTCCTGAAACGAGCCTTCTTAAATATTCCAACTCTCCATTCCGTATTTCAAAATCCATTTCTTCGCCATTTTCCATAACAACAGAAACGGTTATTGCTTTTTCCCATTTTGGATATAAAACCAGATCATCATCCAGTAAATCAGAAAGGGTAAGTGTAACAGTGCATTTTTTGTCGGTGTACAAATTTTCGATGAAATAACCAGCCTTTGTTATTTCCGGTATTTCCAAATTTATTAAGCTAGGAGAATTTTCAATTACGTTTCCATTTTCATCCACGTGAATTGAACCATCATAATAAATGTCTTCGAATAGTCTGCATGTTGCTACAGTTTTTTTAGGATTACCGCCCAGAGTATCTACCGGTATTTCTGCCTTCACTGAAAGTTCAGGAACAAGGTAATATTCTGTTACTATAGAATCTCTGATAGTTGAATTCAAAGAGAATTTATCATACCTTCCTATAGGATCAATAACATCAATTTTTCCGTTGGTTCTGTGAACTCCATAAAGATTCCATTCTTTTACTTTAGCAAATTTGAAAAACACTTCCATTTCTGTCCAAAGATCTTCGAATGAATCCGGCATGTCTGGTAAAACAACTTCAAGTTCTTCCGGCAGGTCATAAAGATAAGATCCATTTTCAAATACCTTGCCTTCATAATAATCGTTAAATTGTACGCCTTTTTGTGCATATTCCAGAAGATACTTTAACTTAGTACCTACCCAATCTTTTCTATTTAGGAAACTAAGGAATTCAACATCCAAAGGTTTTATTTCGACTTTTACTGTTTCGTCTCTGTTTGATTCGCTTACAGATGCTATTTCTTTTTTGAAAGAAATTCTTTCATTAGATCCCTCAATCATTATGAAACTTTTTACTTTAAAATCACGGCCTTTAATACGGTTTTCAAGAATGTTTCCTGAATAAGAAGATCCATATAAATAACCCTGGAAAAGATCTAAATAATTGTAAGAATTTATTTTTGAAAGACTAATCTCTGTATCTGATGACTTAAAGAAATAATCTTCAAACAAATCTATTTTTTTATCTGCACGAATGTTCAGCTGGTAATAAACACCGTCAAAATCGGTGTTTTTTTTATTCTTAAAGTTTGTCTCAGGAAATTCGTCCATCTTTAACAGATAGCTGCTATTCGCATCCTGAAGAATCTGCAAGTTAATACTGTCTTTGTTCAGAACTTCAAGTTCACCTGCTCCGCCTTCAGCACAAACAGTTATTTTTTCTTCTCTTCTGATTTCCGTATTTTCATATTCAACAATCTTAAAGGAATATGTTTTTCCTTTTTCAACATATGGAAACAGAAAAATTTCTGTTTCAGAATGGACATCAATATTACAAATAAGTCCTGCACCGGAAATTTCCAATAAATGATTTCCTTCTCCGACAGCCCCACCTGCAACAAAGAAAATACCTTCTTCTGCAGAATAAATGTCTTTTAAAAATGATTTTTCGTTATTTCGTTCAATAACAATTTCTCCAAGTTCTGTTTCCTGGTTCACCAAAACAGAAACCTGATCAATTTTTGATTTTTCGTCCAGATAAGAAACAATTACAGAATAATCTTCACCTGCAGGAATACCGGACAGGACAAACTTTCCGTCTGAATCAGAAACGGCACTATAGCTGGTTCCTGCAATATAGATTTGTGCATCTTCGGCGCCTGCACCAAAATAAACTACTTTTCCCGAAATTGACCCCGTAGTTTCAACTTTTACAGATTCAGGTTGCTGACAACCAAAGCAGAAAAAAACTACCATTAAACAGAAAAGGCAAATTAACTGATTTTTAACACTTTTCAATTTTAAATCCTCCAAAACTTTAATTAATAGTTAAAGGAGATTTTAAATCAAAAAAATGAATATGTAAAACAAAAATTTATAGTCGTTTTACGGCAAGCAGGGTCAGATCATCCAGCTGTTCATCTTCGGCAACATTTGTGTATTCCAGATAATTGCCTTCTTCGATATCAACTCTGTTAGAACAATAATAATTGTAAAGATTAAAATGATCTTTAAGGAAGGCATCTATTCGCTTATCAACTGTAATTGTATCATTAACAGTTGCTTCCGGAGTTTTATATAAGCGGAATACTTTTTCTACGGAAGCCAGAGCAAGAATAACTTCAGAAAGGTTTCCTTCACAGTTTGTAAAGTCGAATTCCAGTTTTTCCCCAAACACAGGATTATCTTCCTTATTCAGAACGAATTTCTCCTTTGCAAATACTGCTTCAATAACTCCCTGAACACGCTCAGGTTCCATAAGTTCCTTACGTTCTTCATTTGTAAGGTTTCCGTTCTGGTCTGTCAGTTCATCAACAATTACACTAAAGTCCGAGCGACGGCAAAGACGGGTCGATTCTTCAATACCGTCAGTGTAGAGGAAAAGAACATCACCCTTCTTCAGGTTTGTCTTTTCAACTTTGAAACCACCTTTCATATCAACCATAAAAGAAGGAAGTGGTCCTGCGGCAGGAGTTTCAGACAGTGTAAGAATTTTCTGTTTCTTTTCTACACTGTCATAGATATGAACAATATTGTCACCGGCATTACACATGAACACATCACCAGATTTTGTATCAAAGAGACAGATAATCATGGCGGCGAATTTACCTTTCAGACCAAGTGATTCAAGAGCATCATTGATTTTTGTAACAAGAACGTTAAGTTTTACTCCGTCCTTTGCATAGCTCCAGTTATTGAAGTATTCACGGAAGTGAGTTGCAACTACAGTCATAATAAGAGCGGCTGGAACTCCGTGTCCCGAGGCGTCACACTTAATGATTGCAAACCAGCGGTCATCAAGTTTTCTGTAGTCAAAATAGTCTCCGGAAACTCCCGAAGCTCCTTCGTAATATCCGAAACATTCAAGATGGTCATCTTTATGTTCGGCTACGGTCTGAGGTCTCTGACGACCGGCCAGAAGAGGAAGGAAGGCCTGCTGAACGGCTTTACCGTCAAGGCTCAGTTTTTCATCTTCGGCAGCCTTTGCAAGCTGGCTTGTCATGTTGTTGATTACTTCACCAAGCTGACCGATTTCATCTTTCGAAGTTACTTTGAAATCTTTTCCCTTAAGTTTAGCCTTATCCTTTGTTTCCCCGATTACACGAACATAAGAAGCAAGTTTCTTAATTGGTTTAATGATGATGGAAGCAAGGATGAAAGAAAGAACCGCACCGACAAGCACTGCCAGGAGGGCAACGATTCCTGCGATAACATATACAGTAGTTCTTGAAAGGTCTGCTTCATCAACAAGACTCTGAGTAGAAACCTGAAGAAGGATTACACCGTGAACATAGTTCTGACTTGAACCCTGACGGAAAAGGACAGGCTTATAGAAAAGGAAGTCTGTGTTTTCACGATCCAGAAGATTTTCATCAAACTTAGGATAAGAAGAGGCACCAGATTTTGAAATGTCATTAAGCAGAGTTGTAAGTTTTCCGTTAAGCTCAGTTGTAATAACTGCAATTTCTTCGCGACGGGAAACACTAAGTTCATCGGTTTTCAGAGCAAGGCTTACACCTTCCGAGTTCAGTTCAGAAATTGTAAGGGCAATTTCACCGGCAGCTTCAACTGCTTTCTGGTTCAGGTCAATACAATCTTTTGTAATCTTCTGAACAATTTCTTCTATGTTTCTAGAAACTCCGAAGTTGACTGTTTCTGTATCAATCTTTTCATTGATTTTTGGATCGTTTGTTGCCCAAACATAATCCATACCGGCCTTTTCTGCGTTTTCTGATTCACCGATGATTGTGGCGAATCTTGCTTCGCTCATGGAAGTTGCCTGTCCAGGAAGATAGCTTAATTCAAGAATATTGTTTGCAGGCATGTATGCTTTAGCACCTGAAGAAAGGCTTTCAAGCATAACGTCAACACGCTGCTGAAGACCTCGATTCAAAGTACGTTCCTGCATATTTGTCATGAAATATCCAAGAGGAACTGCAACCAGTGCAACGATGGCAATAACAAGGGCAGAAGTAAAGCCCACCATCTTGATTTTCAGACTGACACCCTTCTTCTTCAAAGCTTCAGTCTTCTGTTTTTTCTCTGCAGGCATAAGTCCTCCTGTAATAAGGGCCGCCACTTCCTTTCTTACCAGAACTGTTTCTCTGGCAGTTGAAACAAAGCCGTGGAATGCAAAAACAAGAATTCCAAGGCTAAGGAGAATGATTGCGGCCAAAAGCAGATAATTTGTATTTATAGTGTATTTGTATTTTTCTTCGATAACTTTCCATTCAGGAACAAACTTGATTTCCGGTTCAATTTTGATTGTTCCGTTCTGTTCAATCTTTACAATCTGTTTAGTCATGTAGAGACCGCGGTCAGTATGAACAAGACCGATTCTGTACATTCCTTCATCCAGATTGTTTCCAAGTTTTATACCTGTAATGCGGTTGTCTGATTCAACCTTATAGTTTCCTGAGTCACGGGTAAGAATCATGTCGTAAGGTTCTTCCCCGTCACGGTCAATATAAATAGAAGAGATGTTTCCGTCGTAAGTAAATCCGCCACCTGTAACATCCAGAGTGATTTCTCCAAGTTCGTTTACAGTGGAATCTGCGGAAAGAATGTATGTCTTAGGAATAAACTTGTTCAGAACAACAAGTTTTGCAGTCTTTTCAGAAATGTTTCCTACTTCATCGATTACAGCAACAGTAAGAATGTAAATACCGTTTGAACGAGAAGTGAAATTCACAACCTCTTTTGAAGACATGATCTTTGAAGGAACTTTGCGGCTTCCTGTAAGGTAACCGGCATATTTTTCTTCAAGACTGTTTACAATAGAGCCTACCTGTTCCAGTGAAAGTCTAAGAGGTCTTCTAGGTGTATCAACCAGTGATTTTGGAAGAGCTGCTATGTAATCAAGACTGTAGGTATAACCGCCAACGTCTGTATCTTCTTCGTTCTTTTTAATCTGAGCACTGAAGGCATTGGCTGTAGGGAATCCGAATTTATCTGTAGCAGTAAGGAACAGCTCAGGCTTTCCAGGAGCAGTGATATCCAGATTATAAGTAACATAAGAAGATTCCGAAATATTTCCTGCATAGTCAAATACACGAGCATGGAAATACCAGTCCCCGTCCTGATCTGCAACCAGGTTCACAGTATTCTGTCCGGCAAGGTATTCCATCTCTTTTGAAGGTCGAACTTCAGGATCCTTAGACCAGGAATAAGAGAAACCTGCAACACCCGAAGAATCATCAGGCATTTTTACACGGATACGAACATTGCGGCTTGTACTGTGATGACCAATTTTGAAAGAAAGCGGATTGATGTCAGGACTCGAAACACTGCTGTCCGGTTTGAGCATTACAATGCTGCCAGAAGATTTTGCTGACTGCTGCCAGACAAAGGAAAGCTGATTTCCATCATTTGAAATTACAGGGAAAGCAAAAAGGCTTTTCTGGCGGCTTCCGGACAAAGTTGTTTCATCCCAGTAAAGACCGTTCTTCTGGGCCATATAAACTCTTTCGCTACCGCTTCGGGTATCGAACCATACCATGGAAAGAGTATTGTTGAAATTAAAGATCTGAGCACGGGAAGCATTTCCCGCCTGGGTAATCTGTTCCACAGACCCGGCCACTACCCCTTCCGGAGTAATTTTTTCCAGCCAAAGGTTTGCGTTTTCAGAAAGGTAGTAAGTACGTTCCCATGAAAGATAACAATCGTTACCCGAAACATAAAGAACCGGGCTCTGGTTCTGGTAATTTGTATAAACCCTTGTATCAGAAACAGGAATTGTTTTCTGATCTGTAAGGATAATCGGAGGCGACCATATTCTTCCGTCGCGGGAATAGGTTCCGTAAAGCTGATAAGAAATACGGGAACCTGTTAAGAGCTGTGCCTGGAAAACAACCAGGTCTCCGCCTTTATAAGGAACCAGAGTTGGAACGAAAGAGTTATTGTATCTGACTGTAGGACGGAACTGACTTAATTCGCTCCAGAAAGTACCTGTATCTGAATCGGCAGTAAGGATACTGAAAGATTCATTTTCACTTGAAGAACAGAAAAGTCTTAAACCGCCCTTTGCAGTAATGTAAAGACGAGGCGCGGTAAGGAACTTACTCTGTTTTGGAAGATCATATTTTGTAACATTGCCGTCTGGCGATATTCGATAAATCGCAATGGAATGAGGACCGGAAAGAAGGGCCACATAAACAGACCCGTCTTTTTTCATGGCGGCAGAATAAATATCTGGGACTTCGCCGGAAAACTTTACCGGTTCAGTGAACTTTGAAATCTCTAAAGGCTTTGTAATATCGGAATAATAAACGGCCGAAAGCCAAAGCTGTTTTCCTTTCTTGTCTGTTTCCTGCCAGATTACACAGGATTCTTTCCCGTTAGTAACGGATCTTGGGAATCGGGAATCGGCAGTTGTTATTACTTCAGGATTTTCCCAATAAAAATCTTCAGCATAGGAAAAAGCAAGAACTGAGAAAAGAATAAGAACTGCGGCAAAAAACTTTCGTACAAACTGCATGCTACAACAACGCCTTTATTTTTTTCCGGAGTTCCAGAATCTTTGTTGAGTTCTTGTTTGAATCTTTCTGCAACAGCTGTTCAACAATTGCGTTTGCAGTAATGATATTGTTGTTCTGCAATTCCATGATTGCAATCTGGTAACGGTTTTCATCTTCTGCTGAAAGAACGGCCGAAGCCTTACCACCAATACTAACCTGAATCTTATCTTTCAAATTGATAGCGGCAGTGTTGTTTGGGTTCAGATCGATAGCTTCATCAAGTTTTGCAAGGGCATTCTTCAGCTGAGTTTCATCCCCTTTTGCCCTGTTGAAAATATTCTGAGCTTCTTTTGTAAGATCCTGTGATTTGTTTGAAACCACCTTTGTTACAGGTTTCTGTCTGATTCCGATTTCAAGTTCAACATTATAAATCAGATCTTTAAGTCCCGGATATTTCGAATTGATCTCGTAAAGGTCCAGAAGGTCTGCATAACTTTCCTGAGCTTTTGTTTTATCTTTATAACTGGCTTTTGCTTCAGCAACTTTTCTTGCAAACATTGAATCAAAATCAGAAGGATTAAGAACTTTCTGGATTCTGAGGGAAAGAAGAGAAGCATCCTGATTGAGAGGATAAACCAACTGAACTTCCTGGATTTTCTTGAGGGCAGCTTCAAGAGAAGCAACTCCTTCATCACGTTTTCCGGCCTTAATATATTCTTCCCCTTCAGCATAATACTGAGAGGCAATGTTCAGAATCTGAGACATTTCAGGATAAAGAGGTGCAGACGGAAGAATTACACGTCCGGTCTTCATAGACAGGGCTGAGTTTACAAGAGCGCGGAGACTGGAAATTTCCATATCTTCTTCAACATTTGTTACTGCCCAGCGCACAGAAGCCTGAGTCAAAAGGTTTTCAGCCTGCTCAAAGTTTCCGGCATAGTATTCGTTCTTTGCCTGAGTCTTCATTCTGCGGACATCGGCAACAACAATCTCATTTTCTTTCTGGATGATTCTTTCACCCAGAGCCATAAGACTGGAGTCACTGGAAGCCTGAAGTTCTTCAGAGAAAGAGTAAGCCAAAGCTTCGTTATATTTTGTACGTGCGTCCTGAAGACGTTTACGGGCTGTATCAAAGTTATCAGCCTGCAGCGCAGTTTCTGCCTGTCTGAAACGGAGTTCCGCTTCGTTGATTGCTTTATTGGAATTTGTTATCTGAACACGACATGCATCTGCCAGAGTTGCCGATTCAGATTTACAATCTTTCAGCTGAACAATATAGCCTGCCAGCTGATTACGTGTACCGTCTGAATCAGTAAGTTCTCCCAGTTCCGGAAGCTGATCAATGTGATGAGTAATATTTGCAATTTGTGCATCAATTTCCCGGTTCAGTTCTTCAGCCTGAGTTTTTGACTTTTCAGGATACTTGAAGACCATAACCGAATTTTCATCAGAAGTGCCTTCAAGAAGAAGTCTGGCTGAATCGTATTTTTTACGGCTTCGTTCAACAAATCCGCTGCCAGCTGATTTCACGTATTCTGTAAAATCCTTTGTGCTTGAAAAACGGGTATCCTTTGTATAAGTAAAAAGTTCGCTTGTATAGTTTTCGAATTTTTCGCGAAGGGCTACAAGAAGATCTTTCTGAAGATCAACGTCTGCCACAGTAGCCAGGTATTCTTCTTCCTCGTCAGTAAAGCCAAGTGAAGAAAGTGCCTTCACAAGATCATCGGTGTAAGAATTTCCTGCCAGTTCTGCTTCGACCGGATTTTCAGGAACTTTCATTGCAACCAGTTTTTCAAAACGTGAAAGAGTTCTTTCCTTAATTGAATAGAGTTCTTCTGTTCTTACAGGAAGTTCATATGCATAACGGCTTTCCTTGTCATAGAAAGAAGTCTGTTCTTCATGAAGATCCGGAGAAAGCTGATTGTTCAAATTGTTTACACGAACCGCAAGATTTGAGTACTGGCGTATAACCGGAAGAACTTCCATATTCAAAGCAGATTTGTTTGATGTCATGATTTTGTCAGGCATTGCCGAAAGGAAAGATTGAACATATTTATCCAGTTTCGAATCAATGGCATCACGCATTCTGTACATTGCTGAATCCCACTGGGAATTCATGGCACCGGCAATACCTGTATCAGGATTGTCATTCTGCCCTACTGTAAAACGGGTTACGAAAGGCAGAAATGAAGCATCAGTAAGTTCTGTATCTGAAAGTTCTTTCTGAAGTTCAAAGGCTTTCTTAAAAGTATCCCCGGCTGTGTAGATTCCGTTTCTGATTGAAGCCAGTTCCATAAAATCAGTCTGGACATTCTGCCATGCCGCAGCAATATCTTCCTGACTTTCCTTTTCAACCGCAGTAACAAACACTGTCACGGAATCACCGAAGTTTTTCTGGAAATCATTGTAGCGGAGAACAAGGGCATCTATATCTGTAAGAGCCTGGTTTACAGGTTCTGTAAGTTCTTTCTGAGTCCATTCTTCAAAGAAGTTTTCTTTGTAAAGTCCAAACCCTTCCTGTGCTTTCTTTACAGCGGCTACGTAGTTTCCGCCCTGGATAAGGTTTTCTGTTTCCTCGTGAATACGACCGTATTCCTTACGGAAATAGTTGAACTCGGCAGCAATACGGGTTTCGCGAATGAAGGCCAGCTGACGGTCTGAAGGATATTTTTCCAGATGTTCAAGTTCGTATGTGATTTTATAAATCTTTTCGGAGTTGTCAGGTTCTTCAAGAATGACAGTAATCAGTTCTTCCGCAAGACGGGAATAACGGTTACGGGCGTTCATGATTTTTTCGATTCGGCTCTGGGCATTGTCAAAATTTTCCGGATACTCTTCAATGTATTTGTTCAGTTCTTCCATTGCCTGGTCATAACGGGTTTCTTTAATAAGCGCATCGATCTGGGACAG
Organism: Treponema sp.; assembly: GCA_024402695.1. Lineage (GTDB taxonomy): Bacteria > Spirochaetota > Spirochaetia > Treponematales > Treponemataceae > Treponema_D. Next base: position 258,062 of record JAKSTG010000001.1, read on the forward strand.
AGACATAATGTCCTTGTCCTTTTTCTTTGCGGCAGAAAGTCCAAAAGTACAGAAAGAGAAAATCAGAATAAATAAAAGAGCCTCTTTTATTCTCATAAAATCAAAAAATACTAAGTCCCCTATTCTATTTTTCGGAAAATTATTACTATTCATTATAGAAAAAAAAATACCGATAATAAAGAAGATGATGAAAAGAGTCATTCTGACAGTATTTATAGGTTTTCTCGCCCTTTTGAAAGTTTCAGCTCTGTCTTTAACTGACCTTTCCACCACCATCGACGATATTTTTGAGCCTTTTGTTGATTCAAACGAGGGAATTTCCTCTTTCAGGTCCCTTCTTATACCTTCTGGAGGCCGTGCCGAAAGTCTTGGCGGCGCCTTTACAGGTCTTTCCGACGACATAAGCTTTTTGAACTACAATCCGGCGGCTTCTTCCGTGCTATCCAATACCCAGGCAAGCGTTTTCCACAACTCCTGGATTGCCGATTCCAACATGGAAACCCTTTCCGCCACTTCCAGAACAGGAAACATGGGACTTGCAGCCGCAATTTCCTGCTTTTACGTTCCTTTCACAGAATACGACCTTTTCGGAAGCCGTGCTTCCAGCGGATACTATACTGAATCTATGGCAGCCCTGAACATTTCCTACAACTTTCTTGCAGGATACAACTTTAAGGGACTGGCCTTGGGAACCACACTTAAAACCGCTTTCCGCGGAGTGCCTGACTACGCCGATGACGACACAGGAGAAATCATATCCGGCTCAGGACTTGCCCAGTCTTCCATTGCCTTAATGGCAGACTTCGGAATGCTTCTCCGCTTCAACTTTGCCAAATTCTATGCATCAAGAGAACCTAACATCCGCATTGGAGTTTCAGCCCAGAACATTGGTGCCGCTGTTACCCGATTCGGTCAGGGCATGAGACTGGACGATCCTCTTCCTTCAAGTCTTGCTGTAGGTGCTTCTTACAAAATTATCAAGCCGGTGACAATTACCGCAGAATTTAAACAGCCTTTTGTTCTTAAACCGGGAGCCGGTTACCAGATGTTCCAGGCAGGTGCCGGCGTTGAAGTAAAAGTCACAGACTTCTTCTCGGCCCTTGCAGGCGTTCAGCTTAAAGGAGCAAACCCTAAACTGAGTATGGGTGCTGAATTCGAAGTAAATAAAATCCGCATAAATGCAAACTACACTCTGGACTTCACTACATCCTTCAATCCTTTAAACAGAATAAGTGTAGCCGCAAAATTCATTATGGGTGACAAAGGCCGCGGTGACCTTGAAAAGAGAATCGACGAACTTTATAACCAGGGAGTCTATTACTTCTCCCAGGGCGACTACGCCAGCGCCATTGTAGTTTGGGAAGAAGTTCTTGAACTGGATAAAAGATTTGACCCGGCCATTCTTGGAATCAGAAGTGCCAACCACATGCTGGAAATGTTCCAGAAAATCCGCGACTCAATGTTCCTTGAATAAAAAATTAGTCTTTAATAATCTGAAGTTTTGAAGCCTGATATTCGGGAAGATAAGTCTTGAAAGCACCGGTTTCATACTGAACTTTGATCACATACTCGCCTTCATTCAGACGGCATTCTGCAATCACTCCATAACCGAAATCATCATTATAGAGTTTTGTTCCTTTTTTCCAGACTGCGGCGATTTCTGCCTTGTCACCCCACTTAGCGGCATCATTCGAAGTATGAGCGGTGTGGAGTCCTTTTATGCTGCCACCTTCAATTTCGCGGAAAGCGTAAGGCGCATTTCCAATCACTTTTAATGCGGCACGGCATTCATAAAGGAAAGGAGACGGACGCATAATTTCTGTACGTCCATACATTCTTCGCTGACTGCAGCTGGTAATATAAAGTTCATTTTTCGCACGGGTAATGCCTACATAACAAAGGCGGCGTTCTTCTTCAAGTTCGGCACCCATTTTATCCTGACGAGGAAAAGTTCCTTCCTCAAGTCCGGACATTACGACACAAGGGAACTCAAGACCTTTTGTGTTATGCAAAGTAATAAGTGTTACGAAATTGTTACCGCCGTCTTCCTGTTCTTCAAGACTGCGGTCCAGGTTTATGGCATCAAGGAAAGAGTTCAAACCTTCCTGAGAATTTTCATAAAGAGATGCAGTGTTCACAAGTTCCTGAAGGTTGGCAAGGCGCTGAACGCCGTCTTCATCACTTTTGTAATATTCTTCAAGCCCGGAATATTCCACTACCCTTTTCATGAACTCAGAAAGATTTTCTCCGGCAGTAAGACACTGCTGAAGGGAATGTATAAGTGAAACGAATTTCTCACAGCCTTCCTTTGCTTTTTTAGGAAGCTCAGGTCCCAAATGTTCACAGGCCATAAGAAGAGTCATGCGATACTCGCCTTCGTAATCGCGGGCAAAGTCTACAAGTTTATCCTGAGTTTTCTCACCTACCCCTCTCACAGGGAAGTTGATAACGCGTCTGAAAGAAATTTCATCCTTTGGGTTTGCAACTACAGAAATATAAGCTACTGCGTCTTTGATTTCCTGTCGCTCATAGAACTTCAGGGAACCTACAACTTTGTAAGGAATCTTTCTTTTAAGGAAAACACTTTCAAAACCATTACTCTGGGCATTCATACGATAAGTTACCGCCCAGTCTGAATACTGAGTCTGTCCCAGTTTTACTGATTTTGAAATGAGGTCTGCAACAAATTCCGATTCCGTGTCCTGTGTAGGAAGAAATGCCAGAACCGGTTCTTTCCCGTCACCGCGGTCAGCCACAAGAGTTTTGCCAAGTCTTGAAGTATTGTTGGAAACAACAAGACTTGCGGCATTAAGAATATTTGAAGTCGAACGGTAATTGGTTTCCAGTCTTACGATTTCTGTATTCGGAAACTGATTAGGAAAGTTCAAAATGTTCTGGACCTCGGCGCCTCGGAAAGCATAAATACTCTGGTCATCATCACCAACAACACAGGTGTATGTATCGCAGCCTTCTTCAACCCCCGAAAGATACTGAAGCAGTTTGAACTGAGCAATGTTAGAGTCCTGGTACTCATCAACCATAATTACATTGAAACGGTGATGAATATAACTTCTGACTGCTTCGTTTGACTGCATGACTTTTACAGGCAGCATAATAAGATCGCCAAAGTCTGCGTTGCCTGTTGAGTGAAGTCGGTTTTCGTAAGCCCTGTAAATTGGTTCCAAATCAAAGTCACTGGCAACAGGAGCCAGGTCATCGTCCGGTGTAAGGAAGTAGTCTTTTGCCAGGGCAATATCGTGAGCGGCTTTTTTTGCGTCTTTTGCGGAAAGTTCCGGACATGCCTTTTTCAGCAGAGCCAGAGAATCATCATCGTCATAAACAGTAAAGTTTGCTTCAAGACCAGCAGCATCATAGTAACGGCGAAGGAACCAGGCGCCAAAAGAATGGAAAGTTTTAATAGTTGCCTTTTCTGCGACAGGTTCCATAAGAACTGCACGCTCTTTCATTTCTTTTGCAGCTTTCTTAGTAAAAGTAACCGCAAGAATATGATAAGGATCAATATTTTTCTGATTGATGAGATATGCGATTTTAGTTGTAATAACTCGGGTTTTTCCTGAACCGGCCCCGGCCAGAATAAGAAGGTTTCCACCTTCGTGAACAACGGCCTGTCGCTGTTCAGGATTCAGCATATTCAAAAATTCTTCCACTTACACTCCCGTTTTTATTCAGCCACAAGTCTGGAATCCAGGTCTACCCCGGAAACAGCGAGAATTCTGGCAGTTATTACAGCCCCTTCAAAAATCTTTTCTTTATCTTCCTCTTCGTAGCGGACTACAACAGCACCGTCTACTTCTGGAGCCTGGAACCAGGCACGTCCGATAGCAAGACATTCTTCCTCATTAGGAATGATTTCTTCTATAAGTACTTTGTAAGTTTTTCCTAAATGACTTTCAAGTTTCTTTTCTGTGATTGCTGTCTGTATATCCCCAAGGATTTCTGCCCGCTTTTTTGCTTTTCTGGATGGAACTCTGTGTTTGAAATTGTAAGCTGGAGTATCATCTTCAAGACTGTAGTCAAAACAACCGGACCAGTCAGGTTCAATTGTTTCAAGGAACGAAGCAGTTTCCTTAAAGTGCTTGTCTTTTTCTCCAGGGAAACCTGCCATGAAAGTTGTACGAAGAACCATATCAGGAAGAATTTCTCTCATGCGTTTAATCATTTCTGAATAGCTTTCGCTGTTTCCCTTGCGGTTCATAAGACGGATTATTTCGCCGCTTCCGCTCTGGAAAGGAATGTCAAAGTAATGAAGGAATCTGTCATCCTTTTTCATTACATCAAGAACATCAAAATTGAAGTGATCAGGGTGAATGTAAAGAAGACGTACAACAAAGTCTCCTTCGATTTTTGAAACCAGTTCCAGAAGTGCGGCCAGAGGAGTTACTCCTGAAGCCGGAAAAAAATCATTTGCCTGATCTGTAATTTCTACTCCTGCAAGTTTTGCCAGTTCTGAACGGATTTCCTTGTCATCAACGCCGGTTCCGTAAGCTGCAAGATCCTGTCCAATCAGATTGATCTCGTAAACTCCATCAGAAACCAGTTTCTTGATTTCTTCAATAATAGAGTCAGCAGGACGGCTTCTGAGCTCCCCGCGAATAAGAGGAATGGCACAGAAAGAACAATGATTTGAACAACCTTCTGTGATTTTCACAAAGGCGCTGTTTTTGAAACCGAAAGAAACCTGACGCATACAGAAAGAAACTCCCTTCTGCGGCATTTTTTCAACAGGGCGTTTCTGGGCCATTACATCGTCGGCAAGCTTTTCAATACCGGAAAGTTCCCCGTTACCGAAAATACCGTCTGCTTCAGGAAGAGACTTTGAAAAAAGTTCAGCGTAGCGTTCTGCAAGACAACCTGCAAGAATTACTTTTTTGTCAGGATAAGCAGCTTTTGTTTCCATAAGTGCATTGAGAGATTCTTCTTTTGCACTTTTAATAAAACCGCAGGAATTTATGATGATCAGATCTGCCTGTGCAGAATCCATTGTGAGTTCATATTTTTCTTTGCTGTTTCCAAGGTAAGTTGCGAGAATTTCACCATCAACACGGTTCTTGGCACACCCGTGCTGGTCAATAAAAAATTTTACCATAAAAATAAACTCCGGTTTAATCCAGTTCGATTACTACGAGTTTGTAACGGCCGTCTGTGTCTTTAATCCACTTAATGTCTTCAACCAGAACCTGACCGGCTTTACCAACTTCAAGGTCATAAGTCTTTGAGTCTGCAACAATTGTGAACTTAACGGCATTACTGTTACTCATCCAGATACGGATACCGTTATGTGCAGTGGCCGACAGCTGTTCACCGTTAGAGAAGAAAGATTCCACACTCGAACCAAAGTCGATTTTGTCACGGAATACACAAGATGCACGGAAAGTTGCATTCAGGCTGAATGGATAAGCACGGTTATCTTCAAGAATAACATGCTGAGGATGTTTGCTCTGGATTTCTGAAGCGAATGGGATTGCATCAACTTCAACAGAATCTCCACCGGCAATAGAAACTCCATGGCGAAGAAGAATTGAAACTTCAGCACCACGACGTTCATCAGAAGCAGAAATATCTGAAACGTAAACGATAACATCTGATGTTCCGTCTCCGTTAAGGTCGAATTCAGATTCTTCTGCAAGGTCTGTATAGAAAACTCCGGAAGGAGTATCAAGTCCGAAAGATTTAAGAGTGTCTTTAACAGTAAGAACGATTTTTCCGGATCCCGATGGAATTGTAAGCTGGTCCCCTTTGTAAAGACGCTTCTGGAATCTCTGGTCTGTCAGTTCATACTGATTGTTTTTTACACCGTTTCCAAGAACCACGTCCCCTTCTTCTACAGGTTTCTTTCTGAGAACCAGAACAAGAATAACGGCGACAACAATAAGAATTACAGCGATGATTGAAGAAATAAGAATCGGCCAGAATTTTTCTGACTTCGGCTTTTCAATAAGCCCTTCAGGAACCGGTGATTCCTGGATCTTTTTATTGTGATACAGCTTAAGGATATATTCAGAATCCAGTTCAAGAAATTCTGAATAGTTTTTCATAAACCCAACCATATATGGTTCGCCTGGGAACACTCCGTTATCTTCGTCTTCCAGACCTTCCAGATACTTTTTATCAATTGTGAGGGCTGCCGAAACTGTATCGAGAGTAAGCTTTTTTCCCTCTCTGGCATTCTTCAGTAATTCGCCGTAACTATCCATATTTTATTCCGAAAACAAAAAGTTGCTGAAATTGTTTGCATCCGACGGTGCGTCGTAAATGAAACGCTGATCAGTAATTTCAGGATTAAGTTTATAATCGAAGAAATTCATTACAATTGGTTCCCCTGCATTAGGAGTAGCTTCTACACGTCTGATCAATTTTGAATCAGCCGAAATGCAGAGTCTGATTGTTTTGAAAGCTTCTGCTGTACTTCTTTTGTAAAGCATAAGCTTATAAACCATTTCATCTGAGTCATCATCCAGAGGTTCCGGATCCTGACCGTTTTCATAGGCTACTGTGTAGTAGCGGTTCAGAAGATTCAGGCCCTGAGGTGTTGCAAGAGAAGCCCCGGAAGAATCCGAAGAAATCTGCTGCTGAAGAATTACTTTTGGTCCTGAAAGGTAGATTGTAAGCATGTTGGAACTGTAACAGAAAACCTGTTCCTGAGGATTTGAAAAGTCAAGGCGAAGAAGATCAGGTGCCTTGAAAGACAGGTGACCTGCCATTTCTGTTTTATCCTGGTTCAGTTCAAATTCTGCTTCGTAAGTTTTAAGAGTTGAATAATACTCAGAAACTGTTTTGAAATAACTGGAAGCAGTAGTAATATTCTGTGCAAAGGCAACGGCACCAATGAAAATTCCTGTCATTGCCATAAGAATCTTTTTATTCATCTTTTTTTCCTTTTTCCGAATCAGACTTTTTTGCTCTTGGTTTGCGGGCTTTTGGAGCCGGCTTTTCAGAATCTGATTTTTCTGTCTTTGCTGATTTTTTTGCAGGCTTTGTTGTCTTTTCAGGAAGAGCAGCTTTTACAGCTTTGTCTTCCAGTTCCTGACAATGTTTTTCTGCTTTCACGATTTCGTAGAATTCTTTGCCTTCCATTGTTTCAATTTCAACAAGGCGTTTTGCAATATAATCTACCAGATCTTTGTGATCCTTAATCAGCTTCAGGACATATTCATAACGTTCATTCATGATTCTTGCGATTTCATCATCAATGAACTTCTGAGTTTCTTCAGAGAATTCGCGAACAAGAGTTGGTTCTCCGGAAGCACCGGCCAGAACACCTTTTCCAAGAGTCATGTTCTTGAACTTGTCGCTCATACCAAAATCTACGATCATGCGCTTAAGAATATCTGTTGCACGGGCAATATCATTTGAAGCCCCTGTCGAAACATCCCCAAGTACAATTTCTTCGGCAGCGCGTCCGCCAAGAAGAGTATCTACTTCGTTCATCATATCCTTGCGGGTCTGGAAGTTCTTTTCTTCTTCTTCACGATACTGTGTGAATCCGCCTACTCCATGGCTGCGAGGAACAACTGTAATTTTGTTTACAGGAGGATAGTCCGGTGTGAAGGCACCAACCAGTGCATGTCCTGTTTCGTGCACAGAAACCAGGCGCATTTCCTTTTCATTGTCCTTGCGGCTCTTCTTTTTAAGACCAATGCTTACCTTATCGATAGCATCGTTGAAATCACTCATGGAAACTCTCTTGTGACCGTTGCGGACAGCAAGAAGGGCTGCTTCATTTACAACGTTTGCCAGATCAGCACCGGCAAATCCTGTTGTTCCGTGAGCAATGCTTTCAAAGTCTACGTCTTTTTCAAGTTTTACGTTCTTTGCGTGGATACGAAGAATTTCTTCGCGTCCCTTAACATCAGGTTTTTCTACAGGAACGTGACGGTCGAAACGTCCCGGACGAAGAAGTGCCGGGTCCAGAATATCTGCACGGTTTGTGGCGGCAAGAATAATAAGTCCCTTGTCGTTATCAAAACCATCCATTTCTACCAGAAGCTGGTTCAAAGTCTGTTCACGTTCATCGTTTCCGCCGCCGTAACCGTTCATACGGTTTTTACCCAGGGCATCAATCTCATCAATAAATACGATACAAGGAGCTTTTTCGCGGGCCTGTTTGAACAGATCTCGGACACGGGAAGCCCCCACTCCGACAAACATTTCTACGAAGTCTGAACCTGAAATACGGAAGAAAGGAACTCCAGCTTCACCGGCAACTGCACGGGCCAGAAGAGTTTTACCTGTTCCCGGTGGTCCAACAAGGAGAACTCCCTTAGGAATCTTTCCACCGATATCTGTATATTTCTTTGGTTCTTTAAGGAAGTCTACAACTTCCACCAGTTCTTCTTTTGCTTCATCTACACCTGCAACATCTGTAAAGCGGGTCTTAACTTTGCCTTCTTCTACAGCTTTGGCTTTGCTTCCGCCAATGCCGAAAAGTCCCATTCCCCCTTCTTTGTTTCCGTTCATTCTTCTGAAGATGAACACATAAAGGAGAATAATGAGAATAAATGGAAGGAAGTTCAGAAGAATCTGAAGCCATACTGTATTTGATTTTCCGATGAATCTGTACTGAACGCCTTTTTCATCAAGAAGTCTGAAGAATTTTTCCATTAATACAGCGTTGGTTCTGAATACTTCACGGTTTTTCTGTGTTGTTCCAAATACAGGAAGTCTCTGTTTGAGACCAGGAGTAACATAGTTGTCATCAGTTTTTGTAAGCTGACCGTATCCGATAATATAGCTGTCGCCAACTTCAACTTCTACGATTGTTCCGTTTTCTACAAGAGTACAGAACATAGAATAATCGATGGTTTTACCTTCTTTTGGAGACATGAAAATATCTGCCAGAAGGAAGGCTGCTGCTGCTACAAGAATAAGTGCGAAGAACGGAAATTTGTGTTTTGGTTTCTTACCATTATTTCTGTCTTTTTTGTCTTTATCACCATTATCCGGCTCAGAAGGACCCGCAAACTTAAAAAAGTTGAAAGGATCCTGATCGTCCAGTTTAGGGTTTTCCCCTTTTGATGGTTCTTTTTCAAGATCTTCGGGTTTCTGTTCGTTTTCGTCTGCCATATTTTCTCCATAAAAGCGCATAGAATATGCACAATTATACATACTTAAATATAATACATAAAAATTCAAAAAGTATAAAGTAACACCACTAATAATGCTTTTTTAGTAAATTATTTCTAAAGTCCTCTCAAAATTAACCGAGAATTTCATCGTAAAACTATAATTTCGCACTTTCTGTGCAAATTTTTAGGAGAAAACACATGTATAACAATGCTTACACAGCTTACCAGCGCACAAACATCAATACTGCAACAAAGGGTCGCCTTGTTGTTTTATTGTATGAAGGTGCCGTAAAGCAGCTCACACTGGCTGTAGGACTCTTCGAGGCTGACGGAAAAATCCAGGCCAAGAACATTGAACAGTTCGGGAAATACCTTCAGAAAGCAGAAGCCATTATTTCTGAGCTGGAAGTATCTCTTGATATGGAAAAAGGCGGAGAAATCGCAAAAAATCTGATGTCCCTGTACCTGTTCTTCAATGAAGAACTTATGGCAGCAAACATCAGCAAAGATAAAGAAAAGATTATGTCTGTTCTGAACATGCTTAAAGACCTTACAGAATCATGGCGCCAGATTGCTGCCACTACAGCAAATGCAGCTCCATCTCAGAATGAAAGCAGACTTTCTATTCAATCATAAGTAAAGAAAAGGATTCGGGAGGACACTTATGGCAGAAATCACACAGCAGGAACTGGACGAAAGAGTAGCAACCCTCAAACATTTCAGAAAACTTCTGGAACAGCAGAGAGCAAAATTTCAGGAATATCTGAATGTTCTTGAAAAACAGCAGAATTCAATCAGCAAAGAAGACACAGACGCTCTGGTTGCCCATACAGAAATCGAACAGCAGGTTCTTAAGAGCATTTCGGGACTTCAGAAAGTGATTGTTCCAATGCAGAAAATGTATACTGCAGTTTCGGGAACTTCACAAGATGACAAAGAAATTGCAGCAATCCAGAATGAACTGAACAGTCTTCAGTCAAAGGTTCTTGAACAGAACGAAAAAAACCGGGAACTGCTTAAATGCCATATTGTTGAGCTTCGTACAAGAATCTCAAGTCTTCAGAACACAAATCCTTACAAAAATGCAGCTTCTGTATACGCCGCAAGTTCCAAGAACTCCGGCCATATGATTGCCGTTCAGGCATAAAAAAAAGCTCCCGAAAGGGAGCTTTTCTATTTAACGTCTAATCAGAATCTGAGATGTTCAGATAACCTAGCGGCGAACCTGTTCAAGACCGCGCTTGAACTGAGGGATTCTTGCACAGGCGGTTGTGTCCCAGCCGGAACGGTCGCCGCGGGCAAGGAAATGATATCCAACACCTGCAATCATTGCACCGTTATCGCCGCAAAGTTTAAGCGGTGGGAAAATCACCTTCAGATCTTTTCTGGCAGCCAGAATTTCTCTAAGACGGGAATTGGCGGCAACCCCACCCCCTGCAACTACAGTTTTAAGTCCTGTGTCTTCAACAGCTTTAAGCAGTTTGTTTGTCAGAGTTTTTACGGCAGTTTCCTGGAAAGCTGCGCACATATTTTCTACAGAGTGTTCGTAACCTTCATTCCAGAACATATCGCACTGATGGATTACGGCAGTTTTCAATCCGGAAAAAGAAACGTCATAACGATGATCTACCGGGTCCAGTCTTGGAATTGGGAAAGTAGCTGCTTTAGGATCCCCTTTCTTTGCCAGGTTATCAATTACCACTCCCCCAGGGTAACCAAGACCGTAGAATTTTGAAACTTTGTCAAAAGCTTCTCCTACGGAATCATCTACAGTAGTTCCAAGAACTTCAATATCGTCAAAATTATTTACTTTACAGATAATTGAGTGACCGCCAGAAACCAGGAGTCCAAGGTAAGGATATGGAATATCATTTTCCAGATGGGCAGCATAAAGATGTCCCAGCATGTGGTTTACGGCAACAAAAGGTTTTCCTGTGGCCCATGCCAGAGTTTTTCCGAAAGTCAGACCTACAAGAAGAGATCCCATAAGGCCAGGTCTGTTTGTTGCACAGATTGCATCAACTTCAGACAGATCCATATTGGCTTCTGCCAGAGCCTGATTTACAACAGGAAGAATCCATTCAGCATGCTTGCGACTTGCAATTTCGGGAACAACACCTTTGTAAATCTGGTGAAAAGGAATCTGTGTAGCAACTACATTGCTTATGATTTTTCTTCCGTCTTCTACAATGGCGGCTGCTGTTTCATCACAGCTTGATTCAATACCTAAAACCTTCATATATATGCTCCATAAATAACAAAACATAACTATGAAAAACGGGTCCCAGCAACGCGAATTCGTGTCTTTTGTGGCATGTGTCCTCGTTCGCAAGCTCACTGCGGGATGCCCCAAAGTCACGATTCGCTGCGTCCCGTTTTTCAAAATAAATAAATTATTTCTGTATCATTTAATTTTCAGCCCAGAATTAAAACTCTAATATTTTAAACCATTACTCTTACCCACGGTGGTGAAGCTGTAGCCTTTTGCCACAAGTTCCGGGTAAACTTCGCGGATAAGGGCCGGCATATAATCTGCAGACCACACATGGGCTATCATTATAACGCATCCCGTTTTATTGGCAATATCCAGATTCTTGCGAAGTTCCTTCAAAAACTCTTCCCGGGTTTTCTGATTGTCCAGGAAGTAGCCGTTACGTTCATACCAGCCGTAGCCCAGTTCACGACTTACATAAGGAATCTTTGTTTCAACATTGGTTCTGGAATCAAGAAAATAGATTCCCTGCATATGGGCTACATCAATTACGGTTTCCATCTTTGCAATATCAGCTGTAATGAGGGAACCTTCGTGATTGTTCATTCCGGAAACAGGGCCAATCTGTGCAAGATTTTCCTGAACCAAAGCTCTGATTTCGGAAGAAGTCATATCAGGTTTAATAGCCCCAGGCCCCGGATTCACATTAAGGTTCACCGCCTGCATTGGTTGATGAAGCATAAGTTCTGCCTGAGGAGCCGCCCTTACGGCAGCGGCGCTGGAAACCGAATCCCTGAGTTTTGGAAGAACGGCAACAGTTACCGGAATTTTCAGAGCAAGGAACTTTTTAAGATCATCAAGGTTCTGTCCCCCGTCATCCAGAAGAATGCAGAGCTGAGCTCTATTCACTGCCTGAGGAAAATTAAACTGAGATGATGGAATCGGTTTAGGCTCTTCTGTTTTTGGCCGGGCCTGTTCAACCGATTTTGAAGGAGCATCAACCTTTGGAGAGGGCGTTGTTTTCACAGGCTCTTTTTTCACTGTTTCGTTTTTAGCCGTTTCCTTTTTTACAGTTTCAACTTTTGCAGTCTGCTTGGTTGAAGCCTGGGTTGTTTTTGAGGTATCTGTTTTTTTCTGTTCAGGAACAGTTGAAGTTTTTGAACTTTTAGAACCTTTTGTACTATCTGTAGAACTGGCTGAAGAACTGGCCGCCTTGGCAGGAGTTTCTTTCTTTTCAGAAACAGCCGGCTTTTCTGTTTTTGTCACAGCAACAGGTTCGCTAATATCAGGACGTCTCTCGGCGATTGTAGTAACCAGAAGAAGAACCATGCAGAAAATTACTACGCTTCCACAAAGAACAATAAGTCCCATAGGTGAAACTGCAACCTTTCCTTTCTTTACGGGAGATTTACTGGAAACAGTCTTTCTTTTTGAGGAAGTCTTTTTTGTCGGAGTCTTCTTTGCAGGAGTCTTTTTCTGTGCCATTTATTTAATGAATCTATTTTATCATCTTCGTAATTTTGTTCAAATACACCCGGCCAGATTATTTTCTGCAGGTTTTACCTATTACAGAACAGATTCCGAAAACGATTATATCTGCGGCAACGATTGTGGCTCCTACAGGAGTTGATCCCAGAATCGAAACAAGGATTCCCGCTAGAGAGCAGACAACAGAAATTACTGCGGAAGCAATTACTGCACTTTTGTAGTTTGTGAAAATTGCCATGGCACTTAAGGCCGGGAAAATAATCAGGGCTGAAATCAGAAGAGATCCTACAAGATTCATTGCAAGCACAATGATGATTGCAGTAACCACAGCTACAGCAAGGTTGTAAGCTCCGGCAGGAGTTCCTGTTGCACGGGCAAAGGTCTCGTCAAAAGTAATGGCAAAAATCCTGTTGTAATAGAAAATAAAAAACAGAATCACAAGAACAGACATAATGACACAGGTCCAAACTTCGCCTTTGGTCAAAGTAAGAATGGAAGTAGAACCAAAAAGTGTAGAACAAACGTCCCCTGCAACATTTGCTGAAGTAGAAAAAATATTGAGCATCAGATAACCAAGGGCCAGAGCCCCTACACTGAACATGGCTATTGCAGCATCCCCCTGAATGCGGGCATTCTTACTTCCTCTTAAAAGAAGAATCGCTGCAAGAACTGTAACAGGCATTACGACCAGTGTGCTGTTGGAAATCTTCAGGACTGTTGCCAGAGCGATGGCACCAAAAGCAACATGGCTTAAACCGTCACCAATAAATGAAAAACGCTTCAGAACCAGAGTTACTCCGAAAAGAGAAGAACAAAGGGCAATCAGAACACCAACAATCAGTGCATAGCGAACAAAAGGATAACTTAAATAAAACAAAAGCATTTCCATAAACTAGTTCTCCTCGTGATGATAGTGGTGATGACAATGTTCACCGTGATAAGTCAGATATTCTTCGATGGTCATGAAATGAGTGTGATCCTTACCAAGAGTCAGAATGTGACTTGCATACTTAACTGCTTCATCCACATCATGAGAAATCATAATGACTGTCATTCCATCGTTATTAAGTTTTTCCACCAGCTTGTACATTTCACTCATGGCATTAGGATCCAGTCCAGTTACTGGTTCATCAAGAAGAATAAGGCGGCTTGCGGCACAAAGGGCACGAGCCAGAAGGACTCTCTGCTGCTGTCCTCCAGAAAGATTTCTGAAACACTTGTTTTTCAGATGAGTGATTTCCATTTTTTCAAGGGCGGCGGTAGCCAGATCTTTTTCCTTTTTTGAATAAAAAGGACGAAGATGGATTTTATTCAAAGTTCCCGAAAGAACGATTTCCCATACTGATGCGGGAAAATCTTTCTGCACTGCACTGGTCTGTGGAAGGTAACCAATATCTCTTGAAGAAAGGCCTTCTCCAAAATCAAAGAAACCTGACAAAGGCTTTTCAAGACCAAGAAGAGTTTTTACAAGAGTAGATTTTCCGCTTCCGTTTTCGCCGACAATACAAAGATAATCTCCGGCAGTCACTTCAAAAGAAACTGGAGCCGCAACAGCGTTTCCGTTGTACCCCAGAACAAGATTTTCACAATTAATCATTGCCACGAAGAGCCTCCAGATTCTGTTCCATAAGCTTCAGATAAGTAACACCGTTTCTGATATCAATGTCAGTAACATTCTGCATGGAATTCAGAACCTTGATTTTTGTATCAGTTCCGGCAGCCTGAATAATCTGTGCTGCCATTTTTTTATTGGAATCTTCAAGAACATAAATATTTTTCAGATTCTGTTTCTGTACTGTTTCAATAAGAGTTACCAAAGTAGAAAAACTTGCTTCACTTTCTGCACTGCAGCCAGGAAATGCTGCGTAATAAGGAAGATCATAATCTTCTGTAAAATACCTGAAAGGAAAACGGTCCGCAAAAAGAAGTACAGGATTACCGGAGAGAACTGTTTTGAATTCTTCATCCAATTGCTTCATGCTTTCCAGATATTTTTCCAGACGAACCTGATATTCCTCGGCATTCTGAGGATCCAGATTCTGGAAAACACCTTCCATAAACTGAACGCCGAAAGAGGCATTTTTCAAAGAAAGCCAGATATGTTCATCATATTCTGTTTCTTCTTCGTTCCCTTCATTTTCTTCTTCACCAAAATCATCTTCTTCCAGAAGACTCAAGCCTTCAAAAAAATCAATTTTCGAAGCTTCGTTAATGTTGGACATCAAAGAAAATCTCATCTGGCTTTTGTTTTTTGATGACTTCAAAGCTTCTTCAATCCACTTATCAGATTCTCCGCCAATATAAAAAAGAACATCTGCAGAATTCAGTTTTGCAAGATCTGCTACGCTTGGCTGAAAGTTGTGGAGGTCTGTCCCCTTTTTCATCATAAGTTCCAGTTTAAACTTAGAGTTAGAATCTCCTCCAAGAACCGATTTACACCAGTCATAAAGAGGAAAAACAGTGCATAAAACAGTGAGCTGTTTTCCATCTTTTTTCTCTGATAATTCTCTGAATGCGCGGGCATTCCAGTTCAATTCTTCATCGGCAGGATTTTTGTTTTCTTTTTTACAGCCCACAAAAGAAACTGCGACAAAAAGAGACATCAGAAATAAAAACAAAGTTTTTGATTTCTTCATGACCTTATTCTCCTTTGCTGTTACGGCAGGTTTCACACAGACCTTTCAGAATTGACTGTCTGCAGTCAAGGAAAAACCTGTGGTCTTTCATAAGATGTTCCTGGATCTCGTCCATAAAATCACATTCCATATGGAACAGTTTTCCACATTCTGCACACTGAAGGTGAATGTGATGACCGCAGTCGGAATCTTCGGAAACCACCTGATACTGGGCAGCGTCTTCGTTGTCAGTTTTTCGTTTTATCAAAACACCTTTTTCTACAAGACGATCTATATTACGGTAAACCGTTGTTACGTTTACAGTGCTGTCACATTTTTTCAGATATTCTGAAATTTCTCCGGCGGTGAAAGTCACATCGTGATGCTTGAGGATAAATTCATTTATGAGGTCTTTTGTTTTTGTTTTGTAATTCTTCTGTTCCATAAATAAATAAAATAAAAAAAATGCAAACGACTTGCATTTGCAAATCATTTGCATTTTATGGTTTATCAGAGGAATTGTCAATTATAACAGATTTTACTCGAACCAGAGTTTTCTGAGCTGAGGATTTCCTTCACCTTTGAAAGTGATATAAAGGGCGTGAACTCCGTCAGGAATTGCAACGTCGGTGCTGCCTTTTACCCAGAAGTTGGTGTATCCTACTTTCACTTCGCCCCAGACTTTTCCTTCCGGTTCTGTGCGGATTTCAAAAACTCCGTTGGCATAGGCACGGGTTTCCAGAGTGATTTTCTTCACACCTTTGAAATCGAAATATTTAAATCCTACAGTTGAGCCTTCATAAAGTCTTGTGATATATGAAAGGTCTTCTTCGCCGTCTGTACATTCCTGCATGATTTTTGGGAATCCTTCGGCAACATAAAGTGAAGGTTTCTTGGTCCAGATGTTACAGGCAATGTAAGCAGGATATTCCCCTTCAGCCTTAAGAGGTCCGCCGTTAAGACCGCAGGAAGTGATTTCAACCTGTGGGATTTTTCCATCTTCTGTAAAAGTGATTTTTTCGGCACAGCCCTGGCGTGAATACCAGTCTCCGTTTGTGTGACGGTGATAGAAAATGTACCAGCCGGAAGCATCCCCTGCTCCACCTTCGGCATTTGGAATTTCAACGATACTTCCGTGGTTGTTGGCGCCGTAACAGGCAGGAACATCCGCTTTCTTGTAGGAATCGATTCCGATATCGCTGTTTGAAACGATTACGCCGCCGTATTTGAATCCTTCGCGTGGATTCTTGCTTGTGGCGTAGCAAAGTTCATGCATAACTTCCGAAGAATAGATGAAGTAATAGGTATCTCCCCATTTACGGATTGAGCTTGCTTCAAAGAAAGAATGGCCTTCGAAGCCTGAACCCTGACAATATTCAATTCCAGGTACAACCAGAACAGGTTCTTCTATTATAGTGAGCATATCTTTATCAAGAGTTACACACCAGGAACCGTGACGGCTTTTGTCTCCGCGTCCACAGAAACCTGTGTAAAGATAAGTTTTATCCCCTTCTGTAAGTACGCCAGGGTCAAACTGAGGTTCATCGCCTGCTCTTTCGCCAAGTCTTGTTCCATCCTGATAATGAACGTAACCGTAGAATTTGTATGGTCCCTGAGGAACATCACTTACGGCAACAGAAACCAGTGAATATTTATCAAGACAATAGAAGAGATAATATTTTCCGTCAGGTCCTACTGTTACGTCAGGAGCATAAAGAACTGCAAGTCCGTCCTTGTTCACAGGATCGTCTGTGCGCTTATATGAAACGCCTTCGTATCTCCAGTTTCCAAGATCATCTACAGGAGCACTCCAGCAGACATAATCGTTGAGACAGAATACAGGACAGCCGTAGTGGTCATGGCTTCCGTATACATAAACACGTCCATTAAAAACGTAAGGTTCTCCGTCAGGAATGTATTCGTAAGACGGAAGATAAGGATTGAAGGCTTGTTTTTTCATAATAATTCCTTTTTTCACGATATAAGAATTTTATAAGGGATAAAGAAAGTTCTGACAATGAGTAATTTCACGGAAAAAAAAACAACAAATTTCTAATTTTTTTTCATTTCGGGGATTGTTGCCTGTTTGAAATATTTCGGCGACCTGCCGCTTAAGATCCACCGGCCATCATAAAAGCCGTTTTCGTTCATGCCCGGATAAACAAAAATCACTTTGGCAGGATTTTCTGTATCGTAAATGAATTCGTTGCTTTTCCATTCCTCCCGGTTTTCTGAAGGATAAGGCCACTGCTTGTCAGAAGGAGTATAAACTGTCATTTTGTAACGGCCGGCCTTTATGTTCAGGTGCATGGCAACACCGCCCGAAAGCCAGTAAGATTTCTGATATTTGTTCACAACATCTGGAATTGAAACCCACTCGTAAGTTGCCTTAGCCGCAGAACAGGTAACATCATTTCCATCCATGTCTTCAATTCTAAGCCAGCAGCGAATATCGTTGATGTGTTCCGTGTTTTGAGGACGATAAATAATCAGTTCCCACCAGTTGTGCTTAAGGTCAGGTTTCGTTTCCTTTGTTGAATGAATCGGGACACCCGGATCCAGAGGAAGTTCTGCCCAGGCTGCGGAAAAAAGAGAAAGAAGCAGTATTAAAAAAGAAAAGATTCGCTTCATGCTGCTTTTACAGTATAACTCTTTTTTCCAGGTGATGTAATGGAATAACCTATTTCAAAATCCCCATCATATGATAGCAGCGGATCAGCATGAAAATTTCTTCATCTGCAGTTGATTCTTCCAAATCCAGAAGGTCTTCTGCCTTTTTTATTCTGTAACGAATGGTATTTGTATGCTGATAGCATTCCTTACTGGTTTGAGCATAATCTCCGTTGTTTTTCACGTAAGACATAAGGGTTCTTAAAAGATTTGCTTCGTGAAGTCTGTCGTATTCTTCCAGGACACTTATTTTATTAAGGATTTCCTGCCGCATAATATCATTCTGTAACAGGACTATTATGTATTTATAAACTCCTACATAAGTATAAGAAAGATTATCGCGACCTTGAAATTGAGCCACATACGAAGCTATTTTTGCTTTATAAACAGAATCTTTCATTCCGCCTAAATCAACAGGATTTGGGGAATACCCTAATATAAACGAGTTCTCTGAAAAACCATTCTGCTGAAGTACAGACTTAATATAAGGCAGCGGGTGAATTTCATCTGCTTCTTCCTGGTTAAAACTGCACACAAGAACAATATCCTGACCCGTTTTTACAAAAGTATAAGAACTATCTGTCTCAAATTGACTGCTGTGATACATTATCTTATCAAAAAAAGTATGAACCAGAAGATTATCAGCCGGTGTTTTTGAGATAAGATTTACACAAATAATTTTATTCTTAAAATCCGGGTTTATTTCCAGAGCCAGCTGGCGTACCTTTTCTTCATCATTTTTTCC
The DNA here is from genome assembly GCA_024402695.1 of Treponema sp. GTDB lineage: Bacteria > Spirochaetota > Spirochaetia > Treponematales > Treponemataceae > Treponema_D. The sequence continues at coordinate 276,878 of JAKSTG010000001.1, forward strand.
GCTCATAATCAGATTCATTTTTTCTTCATGAATTATGTATTGAGCACGAGTCTTCATAGATTCATTTATGTTGATAATAAGGTCTTCCATGAATTCATCATAAAAAGAAAGAAGCGGGACATGTTCTTCTTTTGCCAGCTGAATCAGATCATCGGGTAATTTTTCATCCGGCATCATTTTAATGGCAATTCCAGAAACATGTTTCTGAATAAGGCGCTTTAAAGAATTATTAACTAGTTCAGGACATGAAGATGCAAAAAAATATGAAGCCAGAACAAAATAGCCGTAGCAATATCCTGAAAACTGAATTCTGCTGCTTTCATATTCCAGAATAACTGCTGTTGTTACTGTATTATTCAGATACTCTTTTCCGCTTAAAACATTGAACTTCTTAAACAGGGTAAGACTTAATATTTCATTAACAGTAATCATAGGCGGCACCTTTGGTTAAAAAAATAAAGGCGCAATGACCGCTATTTGCACGTCATTGCGCCTTAGTTACGTAATTTTAACCAAATCTCGCTTTTTTATTCAAGATTTAGCCGATAGTTTTTCACTTTTTACAAAAAGTGACACTATTCCTTAGATTTTTTCCAAAAACAGTTTAGGAGGAGGCACAATTTTCAGAAAAAAACCTAAAAACCCAAAATTATTTCAAAATCTCTTTCATTATTGCAAGGAACTTATCATTCATTTCTGCAGTTCCAATACTTACACGGTTCATTCCAACTGGTGCCCCAATCAGGACTTTCTGTTCTGCAAGTTTTGCATAAACTTCTGTGTTTTCAAGTTTTGGTGTCTTAAACAGAATAAAGTTTGTCTGACTTTCATAAACCTTGCAGCCTAATGCCTTAAGTTCACCAGTCAGTTTATCTCTTTCAATAGCATTCAGATCGGCAATTTTCTGAAGATATTCCTGATCCTGAAGAGCTGCAGTTGCCATTCTCTGTCCCAGGAAGTTGATGTTCCATGCAGCCCCTGACTTTCCAAGATAAGAAATCAGTTCTGGATTTCCTGCAGCAACCCCAATACGAAGACCGGCCATACCGTAGGCTTTAGAAAAAGTCTTCAGAACAAGAAGTGGTTTTTCATAGCCTTCGTTAATCAGCTTGATCATGCTGTATGTTTCAGGACGAGTTACGAATTCCAGGTAAGCTTCGTCAATTACACAAAGAACATTTTCAGGAACTTTTCTTACAAACTCTTCAATTTTTACAGAATCTACATAAGTTCCTGTAGGGTTATTTGGATTTACTACAACAACCATTTTAGTCTTTGGAGTGATAGCAGCTAACATAGCATCCAGGTCATAGCGCATTTCAGAATCAAGCGGAACCATAACAGGTGTAGCGCCTGCAACGTTCACTGTATCACGGAAAGCTTCATAGCTTGGATCCCCAAGAACAACTTCATCGCCTGCATTCAGGAAAACTTCTCCCAGAATATTGATAAGGGAACTTGAACCTGTTGCTGTACAAACGTGCATCATATCAGGAAGTCCATGAAGTTTTGCGAACTCTGTTTTCAGATCAACTGAGAACCAGTCCGGATAAATATTTGGTCTTTTACTGGCTTCTGCCAAAGCTTCAACAGCTTTTGGACTTGGCCCATAAGGGCTTTCATTATAGTTCAGACGATAAATATCTGGAGTTGTATAACTGCTTACCGGCTGGCGGGCAGCACGTTTACTTTCTGGCAAAGCCTTAATTGAATCTCTTAAAAGTGTTCTGTATTCCATATTCATACTCCTGTTTATGGCACGTAGCCGTAGTCTCTTTCGTTTTATGTTTGGGAGTTTATAAAATTCAAAAATTAAAAACTATAAATTCTATACAAAACTTTTTTTCCCTTTTTTGTAGCAATTACAATTCTTAATATAAAAAATTGACTTTCAATATTGAAAATCTATAGGATGTGAAAAACTTGGTTAGCGGGCAACAGTCTGCTGCCGGAAGGAGCTGAATATGGAAACTGCACTAAAAGAAGCAAAAATTCAATTTGACCGGAAGTTCCTTATAAAACTTGTTCTTCCACTGGTAATAGAACAGATCCTGGCTGTTACAGTAGGTATGGCAGATATGATTATGGTTTCGGGAGCAGGTGAAACAGCGGTTTCAGGAGTCTCCCTGGTAAACACAATCAGTAACCTTCTGATATATGTTTTCACTGCTCTTGCAACAGGAGGAGCTGTTGTAGCCGCCCAGGCCATTGGCGCAAAACAGAAAGAAACTGCAAACACGGTTTCAAACCAGCTCATACTGATCTGCTTCTGTTTTGCCATTGTAATTACAGGTGCATGTCTTTTATTGAACCGCCAGATTCTGGGACTGATATACGGAAATGTTGAAACTGCGGTTATGGAAAATGCAGTAATCTATTTTTACATCACTGCCCTTTCATTTCCTTTCATCTCAGTTTATTACGGAGCCACTGCTCTTTTCCGTTCCATGGGAAACTCAAAACTGAGCATGTATGTTTCAACCATAATGAACGTTTTGAACATTATTGGAAACGCCATTTTTGTTTTCGGTTTCAATATGGGAATTGCCGGTGTCGGTTACGCCACTTTGATAAGCCGTGCCGTGGCCGGTGTCATAGTTATTTTTGTACTCAGAAATCCAAAACTTGATCTCCACATTGACCGTCGCCTGCATCTGGGCTGGGATTTCAAAATCCAGAAAAAAATCCTTGCCCTTGGTATTCCAAGCGGTGTAGACAATGCCATGTTCCAGATAGGAAAACTTTTCACCCAGGCTCTGATCGCAAGCTTTGGGACTGCCAGCATTGCGGCAAACGCCACAGCCAGTACCATCGAACTTCTGGCAACAATTCCTGCCTCTGCCACAGGTTTGGCAATAACCACCATTGTAGGCCAGTGTGTAGGGGCTAATGATTATGATTCGGCAAAAAAATACACGAAAAAGCTCGTATTCTGGGCTTATGTCATGCTTTGGATAGAAAACCTGTTCATAGTACTTCTTACTCCAACTATCGCCAGCTGGTATCATCTGTCTAGTGAAGGTGACCACCTTGCCCGCATTCTGATGTGGTACCATTCTGCCTGTTGTGTAATCATGTGGCCTGCCGCCTGGTCTCTGCCGGCTGTTTTACGTGCTTCAGGCGACGTAAAATTCCTTATGACAACCTCAATCATCATTATGTGGGTTTTCAGAATCGGATTCGCTTACCTGCTTACCTGGCTCAACAAAATCATGGGATCCCCACTCCCTGGAGTCCTGGTTGTATGGATTGCCATGACTATAGACTGGTTTGCCCGCTGTGTAACCAACATCTGGAGACTCAAAAGCGGTAAATGGATGCACAAAGCTGTCGTATAAAATAAAAAATCGATCAAAAACCATAAAAAAAGCTCACTTCTTAGGAAGTGAGCTTTTATTTACACCAAACTAAAGGTTGTCTTTGCCTTTAGTTAGTTTATCACGCTGGTTGGGATTCCATTCAGGTAATGCTGGAAGTTCTCTATAGCCATATCTACGGCACGGAGACGGCTTTCTTTTGTAAGCCATGCAATATGTCCTGTGATAGAAGTCTGTTCTGTATGGAACAATGGATTATCTCCTAAAGGAGGTTCATCTCTAAGAACATCAAGACCTGCTGCATAAACTTTTCCGCTATCCAGAGCAGCCATAAGATCTTCTTCTACAATCAATCCCCCGCGTGCTGTATTGATAATGATTACCCCGTCCTTCATTTTTTCAAAGGCAGCCTTATCAAAAGTATCTGCTGTATCTGCAGTGAAAGGTGCATGGATTGAAATAACATCTGATTCTTTCAGCAAAGTATCAAAATCCACCTGTTCAATGAAACTGTAGATGGCTCCAACTTTTTTGTGACGGCTGTAAGAAATTACGCGCATACCAAAACCGGCAGCCATTTTTGCAAAAGCAAGCCCAATTGAACCAAGTCCGAAAATACCACAGGTTTTTCCGTAAAGTTCAATCTGTGGTGTAACTACATGGTCATATTTTGCGGCTTCTACTGGACGGCCTTTTTCATCATGTTTTGACCAGTCTGTTTTCTTGATCAGGTCAGAATGTGCATTTACATGATGACAAACTTCCATAAGCAAAGCCCATCCGTATTCAGCAATTGTCTGGGCACCATAAACAGTATTTGTAATGGTCATTCCTTTGCGGCGTGTCATTTCAACATCAAACTCACGCCACCCGTGACCAAGGGTAGCTATGTATTTTAAATTCGGATGCTTGCTGAGCCATTCCTCATTTATTACTGAATCAGAAATCCAGATTCCAAAAACTACATCTGCATCACCAACCAGATCATGAAGTTCATCCGGCATAGGATATCCTTTAGGAAATTTCACTTCCAGATCTACACCTGGTATTTCTTTTAGTTTATTCCAATGTGCCGTAACTTCTTCTGCAGTTAAGTTCGGCATCATTACATTTTCCTGAATTACAACAACTTTCATAAGTATACCTGCCTTCTATGTAAGATTTTTGATTATAGATAATTGGTTATTTTTCCCGTGTCAATAAAAACTCAGTATTTTTGTAATTTCCCCATAAGGAAAAAGACTTTCATTGTACGATTTCTAATTCGTCTTAAAATTTATTGAATGATTTTTTTGAATAATATATAAAATACACAACTTGAATATGGCTAAGGAACTTTACTAATACTAAATTAGTAAAAAATCGGGCGACAATGAGGTCGAATAAACAGACCTTATTGTCGCCCTTTTTTTTGTTCTGAAACCGCCTTTAAGGGGGGTAAGAAATGATTAAGTACATTGTTAAACGCTTACTGCTTGGTTTACTGACTATGTTCGTACTTGTAGCTATTACATTTACCATGACAAAGCTTATGCCTGGTAGTCCATTACAGTCGAAGAATATTTCCGGCGATCTGCTTGAAAAAATGGAAGCCCAGTACGGACTTGATAAACCTGTTATTCAGCAGTTCTTCATTTATGTTGGAAACATGCTCAAGGGAGACCTTGGAACTTCATATAAAAAGGTTGGTACAAATGTTACCGACATCATCAAACAGTCTATGGTACCAACACTTAAGTTAGGTCTGGTAACAGCTGTTCTGGTTCTGGTGGTTGGTATCTTTGCCGGGATCATGATGGCAAAAGCAAAGACACCCCTTTCAAAAGGAGCCTGGCTTACAGGAATCACACTTGGTGTAAGTATTCCAAACTTTCTTGTAGCCCTTCTTTTAATGATTGTATTCGGGGTTGTTCTGAATGCAGTTCCGATTATCGGGCTTTCAACACCAAAGCACTTTATTGTTCCGGCTATTGCCCAAGGACTTTACCCGATTTCAGCTGTAGCCCGAATGACACAGAGTTCTTTTGAAGAAGTTATTCGTCAGGATTACATAACCATGGCAAAAGCAAAAGGAATCAGTAAATCGACAATTCTTTTCAGACACGTTCTGAAAAACGCACTGCTCCCGGTAATCACTTACATGGGACCAATGGTAGCCTTCCTGCTGACAGGTTCTGTAACAATCGAAAAGATTTTTACAATTCCTGGTCTTGGTCGCGAGTTCACAAATGCAATCATGAACCACGACTACACAGTTGTTATGGGAATTACAATTTTCATGGGTGCAATAATCATCGTTTGTACTCTTACTGCAGATTTACTTTGTGCAGTAATCGATCCTAGAACTCGCAAGAGCCTGTAAGGAGATTTTTATGGAACAGACAGTTACAAAAGAACAGTTATTCAGAAAGCTTTCGAAGGAAGAAAAGAACGATGAGTTCATTGCCATCGAAAGCAAGACATTCTTCCAGTCAGTAAAGGCTGAGTTCAAAAAGAACAAAAGAGCCATTTTCGGACTCACAGTGCTGATCATTGTTTTTCTTCTGGCCATTTTTGGACCAATGTTCAGTCCCTACTCTTACGACGAACAGAACATGGCTTTAAGAAATGCAGGACCAAGCGCAGCCCATTGGTTCGGAACTGACAAAATGGGACGCGACATTTTTGTCCGCATCCTTTACGGTGCCAGAATCAGCCTTGGAGTTGGTATGGTTGCCGCCCTGGTAAACCTGATTATAGGAACCATTTACGGTGGAATCGCAGGATACGTTGGCGGAAAAGTAGACATGGTAATGATGAGAATCGTAGATATTCTTTACTCGGTTCCTTCAATGCTTTACATCGTTCTGATCATGCTGTGGCTTGGTGCCGGAGTTGGTTCGATCATCCTAGGTATTTCCATTACCTGCTGGCTTGGTATGGCACAAATTGTTCGTTCGGAAGTCCGCAGTCTTAAGCAGCAGGAATTCACAACAGCTGCCTTTGTTCTTGGTGCCAGTTCAAAACGCATCCTTATAAAGCACCTTCTGGTAAACGCCATGGGACCAATCATTGTAAACGTTACACTGCAGATTCCACAGGCCATCTTTACAGAAGCCTGGCTTTCATTCCTTGGAGTCGGTATTTCTGCTCCAAAAGCTTCATGGGGAACTTTGTGTGAAGCAGCCCGTGAACTTATCCAGGTTTATCCAATGCAGACTATTTATCCGCTGGTAGCAATCTGTATAACAATCATCTCCTTCAACTTTGTTGGTGAAGGACTGGAAAGAGCTCTGGATCCAAAAAGAAAGCGCTAATGACTGCTGAATATAAGGGGGTAATAAAATGAGTTTACTTGAAATAAAGGGATTAACAACAGAATTTAAAACAGACCAGGGAATTGTAAAGGCAGTCCGTGGAGTTGATTACCATGTAGAAGCTGGAGAAGTTCTTGGAATCGTAGGTGAATCTGGTTCCGGAAAATCTCAGGGAATGCTTTCCCTTATGGGCCTTCTGGCTGGAAACGGAAAGGTAACTTCAGGTTCAATCACGTTCGATGGAAAAGATTTAAGCCCGAACCATTACACAGAAAAAAAAGCCAAGAAAGAATATGAAAAAATGCTTCAGGATATTCGTGGAAATGAAATCAGTATGATTTTCCAGGATCCAATGAGTTACCTGAACCCTATTGTCACAATCGAAAAGCAGATGTGCGAAGGCATTCTGTACCATACAAAGTGCACAAAAAAGGCAGCACGGGAAAGAGCCATTGAACTTATGAAAATGGTCGGTATCCCTGCTCCTGAAAGCCGCCTTAAGCAGTACCCTTTTGAGTTCTCAGGCGGTATGCGTCAGAGAATCATCATTGCCATTGCTCTGGCAAACAATCCTAAGCTCCTGATCTGTGACGAACCAACAACAGCTCTGGACGTAACAGTTCAGGCACAGATTCTGGATCTGATCAAAGACCTGACAAAGAAAATGAACACAGGTGTAATTCTTATCACCCACGACCTGGGTGTTGTTGCAAGCCTGTGTGACAGAATCAGCATCATGTACGGTGGAAACATTATGGAAGAAGGAACCGTTGAAGAAATCTTCTACCATGCAAAACATCCATATACAAAAGGTCTTTTGAACAGTATCGCAAACTCAAATGTTGATAACCGTGAACCACTTAAACCAATTCCTGGTACACCACCAGATTTGATTAAGCTGGGACATGAATGTCCCTTTGCTCCACGCTGTTCAGAAGCCATGGATATCTGTACAAAATACGGACCTGTAAACACAGAGTTCAGTGGAACACATAAATGCAAATGCTGGCTCCACTGTCAGGACAAATACGAAGAAATTATGGCCGCCCAGGACAAACTGGTGGCAGAAGAAAAAGCTGCGGCAGAAGCAGCTGCCGCTAAGGCAAAGAAAAGAAAGTAAGGAGGCATGAATTATGGAAGAAAAAGTAAAACCAATCCTTGAGGTACAGGGACTTACAAAATATTTTGATGCCGCTCACGGAAAAAAAGTTCATGCCGTAGAAAATGTATCCTTCACTCTGGAACGTGGAGAAACCCTTGGAATCGTTGGTGAATCAGGCTGCGGTAAATCTTCTATGGGTCGTACAATCCTAAAGATCCACGATTCTACATCGGGAAAAATTATTTTTGACGGAGTTGATATTACAAACTTCAACTCAAAGCAGATGAATCCTTACAGAAAACGCATGCAGATGATTTTCCAGGATCCTTATGCCTCACTGAACCCACGTATGACTGTTGGTGAAATCATCGAAGAACCAATGGTCATTCATAAAATGGGTACAGCTGCAGACCGCAAGGCAATCGTTCAGGAATTGATTCAGACTGTAGGTCTTAAGCCTGACCATATTCGCCGCTACCCTTTTGAGTTTTCCGGCGGACAGAGACAGCGTATCGGTATTGCCCGTGCCCTGGCCTTGAACCCAGAATTCATTGTATGTGACGAACCAATTTCTGCCCTGGACGTTTCCATTCAGGCTCAGGTTATAAACCTTCTGGAAAAGCTTCAGCATGAACGTGGTTTCAGTTATCTGTTTATCGCCCACGACCTGGAAATGGTACATCACATCAGTCATAAAATCGGGGTTATGTATCTTGGAAATATGGTTGAGTTCGGTACAAGTGATGATGTTTACAAGCATCCTCTCCACCCTTATACAAGAGCTCTTATTTCTGCCTCTCCTATTCCTGACCCACAGCAGGCAAAAGAAAAGCAGAGAATCATTCTGGAAGGTGAAGTTCCTTCTCCTCTGGATCCACCAAAAGGCTGTCCGTTTGCCGCCCGCTGTAAATACTGCAGTGAACGTTGTAAGACAGAAAAGCCACAGACTTATGAAGTAGGCGCTAAAAAAGTTTCCTGCTTCCTTTATGAACCAAGCAAAATTGCTGAATACGAAGCCGCAGGAAAAACTCCTGAAGAAGCCGTATTCGGTACAAAATAATTTTAAGGAGGTGTGATTATGAAAATTAATAACACTGTAACAAAATTTCTGGTTGCAGCAATCCTTTCAGCTGCAATGATTAGTAGTTTTACTTCTTGTGGCGACAAATCGAAATCAAGAGTAAAAACAAATGAAGCCGGAGAAATCCTGGAAATCTCTACAAACAACCAGTCGGAAACCGGTGAATATGACCCTGCAGGTGCAGCCGCTTATGTATATTTCTCTCATCAGACATATGCCCTGGACCCGCTTGTAACATATACACCTGAAGGACTTTTCAAAGGTGCAACTGCAGAAAGATGGGAAATCAGTTCAGACCTTATGACTTATACTTTCTACATCCGCTCAGATGCAAAATGGTCAGACGGATCAAAAGTAACTTCAGCCGACTACAAGAACACAATGATGCGTTCTCTGGAACCAGCCAATGGTTCTTGGTATGTAGACTTCCTGTTCCCTATTAAAAATGCCCTGGCTGCATTCAATGGTGAAGTAAGCCTGGACGAAGTTGCTGTAGATGCTTCAGACCCTGCTGTTCTGAAAGTCACTCTTGAAAAACCATGTGCCTACTTCCTGGACATGTTCGCAAACGTTCCAACCTTCATGCCTTCAAACTGCCAGTATGCAAAAAATGAAGACAAGAACTGGGATATGGAACCTGCAAAGAACTTAAGTAACGGACCATGGTACATGGCAGAACGCAAACCTGGAGAATATGTTCTTTATAAAAAGAATCCATACTACTACGATGCTGCAAACGTAAACCTGCTTTCCATTAAAATGCGTTTTATGGATGATGACCAGGCAAAGGCTGCTGCATACCAGACAGGTGAACTTACAATGCTTACAGGGGCACCTTCATCAATTGCAGAACGCTATCAGGGTAAACCAGATCTGAACTTCTCTGAAATCCCTCAGACAAACTTCATCATGATCAACCCTAACATTGCACCTTTTGATAATCCAAAAGTTCGCAAAGCTTTTGCACTGGCTGTAAAAAGAGTTGATATTGCTACTGTAGTTGGTATTTCATGTGTACCTTCAACAACATTCTGCGGACGCTTCTATCATTCAAAAGTTGACGGAACTCCATGGGGTGAACTGCAGGGTGACCTTCTGAAAGAAGATATCGAAGAAGCTAAAGCCCTTTTGGCAGAAGCCGGATATCCAAACGGTGAAGGACTTCCAAAAATCACTTATACATATCCTTCCCTTGCTTACGAAGGAGATGTAGCTCAGGTTCTTCAGCAGCAGTGGAAAGAACTGGGTGTAACAGTTGAACTTCAGGCTCTGGAAAACGAAGTATACGTTGCTCAGCGCCGTGAAAAGAAAGATCAGCTTATCCGTATGCAGTGGTATGCAGACTACAATGATCCAACTTCATGGCTCAACATGTTCATCACAGGAAACTCTCTGAACGACATCAACTGGAGCAATGCAAAATACGATGAACTGATGGCAAAATCAGACCTGGAACTGGATGCTAAAAAACGTCAGAACATGCTTACTGCTGCAGAAAAAATCGCTGTAAGTGAAGATACAGTTATCTGTCCTCTCTTCACAAACAACAACACTAACCTTTACCCTGCAGAATTAACAGGCTTCTACAACGACGTAATTGGGTATCCAAATTACACAGGAATGAAACTTAAAACAGAATAGCCCGAAATCTGGGACATAACGGGGCCCGCAAGGCCCCATTTCCTGCATTAAAAAGGAGATACAAAAATGACAACAGAAAAAGTCAGTGATCTGGAAATTGTAAATCTTGCAGAATATTTCAACCCAAAATATTTCAGACTGGTTACTGCCGATGCTGCCCATGTACCAGGCGGCATTTCTGAAGTTCCGGTTTATATGAATCTTCATCCTGAATTTGCAAAACACTTACGCTTCAACATCAATAATTTGCAGAGCTTATTTGGATTTGCCATTATGGGTGAAAAATTACGGGAAATAAACCAGTCGAATTATTATTCACAGGCCCGTAACGGAATATTGAAACATGTTGAGCTTAATGACTGCGGAAAACTTTGGATCATGAAATTTGAATTCTTTGATGAAACAAAGAAGCTTTATGCTGTAAAAATGGAAGAAATGGTTCTCCTTCTGAATAAATGCAGAAAACCTATTCTTCCTGCTATTTACTAAACCTGATCCACGCCTGAATCTGATATGAATATTTTTGATATTATCGGCCCTGTTATGGTTGGACCTTCAAGTTCCCACACAGCAGGTGCCGTCAAAATTGGTTATGTTTCCAGAAAACTTTTAGGAGAACCTTTAACAAAGGCAGAAATTTTCCTGCACGGAAGTTTTCTGGCAACCGGCAGCGGACACGGAACAAATTTTGCCCTGGTTGCAGGACTCTTAGGAATGAAAGAAGATGATTCCAGAATCCCTAAGAGTCTTGAAATTGCAAATGAAAACAATATCGAAATTTCATTCAATAAAACAACACTGAAAGGATTTCATCCCAATTCAGCCCTTCTGAAACTTTATGGAAAAAGCGGAAGAACTCTGGAAATCATCGGAGAATCTGTTGGTGGATCTGTTATAAACATCGCCAGCATAGACGGACTCAGTGCAAATTTCTCAGGAGACAATCCTACCCTCATCGTACACAACAAAGACCAGCCTGGACATGTGGCAGAAGTAACAAGCATGCTGTCCCACAAATCAGTGAACATAGCCTCAATGAAACTATACAGAGCAAACCGCGGAGGTAATGCAGTTATGATTCTGGAACTAGACCAGGAAATTCCTGCTGATGCCCTGAAATGGCTGGTCAAACTTGAAGGCGTAGAAAAAGTAACCTATTACAGCCTTACAAATATTTGATGGAATTCCATTATGAGCTTTTCAAAAATCTCTCAAATCATTTCTCTTTCTCAAGATAAGCAGATTCCTTTCTGGCAGGTTATTCTTGAAGATGATCTCCATGAAAACAATTATTCAAAGGATTACAGTTTTTCTAAAATGGAAAAAATGCTGGATGCCATGATCCAGGCAGACAAAGATTATTCCCCTGAACTCAGAAGTCATAGCGGCCTTGCCGGTGGTGAAGGAGCAAAACTGGAAGCCTTCAGAAAACAGGAAAATCGGCTCATAGGAACCTTCCTTACTCTGGTAATGGAAAAAGCTGTCAAAATGGGCGAATCAAACGCCTGTATGAAAAGAATTGTTGCGGCCCCCACAGCCGGTTCCTGCGGAGTTATTCCCGCAGTGTTACTGGCTTATTTTGAATACAAAAAACCCGATAAGGAAAAAATAATCCAGGCCCTTTATGTGGCAGCTGGTATTGGCCAGGTCATTGCAAACACCGCCAGCATTTCAGGCGCAGAAGGCGGCTGTCAGGCTGAAATAGGAAGTGCCAGCAGCATGGCCTCAGGAGCCCTTACCTTTCTGGAAGGCGGGACAAACGAACAGATTGCCACTGCCGCAGCCCTTGCCATGAAAAACATGCTTGGACTTACCTGTGACCCGGTTGCAGGACTTGTGGAAGTTCCATGCATAAAAAGAAATGTTGCCGGTGCTGTAAATGCCATTACTTCCAGCCAGATGGCCATGGCCGGAATAACCTCAGCTATCACGGCTGATGAAGTCTTTGAATCCATGGAACGCATCGGAAATCTGATTCCACCTTGTCTTAAAGAAACCAGCCAGGAAGGCCTTGCCATAACCCCTTCTGCACAGGCAGTAGTGGAAAGAATGTCTGCAGAAAGTTGATATTTCCACTTGGTTTGCCCTAACGGGAGTACTCGCTGCGCTCGTTTGCCTAGAAGAAATTATTTAAGTTGCCGCTCTCGCGGCTTGGGCATCGAACCCGTCTCTCTTCCCGTTTTTATTGTAAATGCTAAAAAATGCTTCGCATTTTTCTTAACGCATTTCCTATCATTGGGTTGAGAGGGCAATTCCCTAAACCGATATTGAGTCTTGCCCTATCGAATATCGGTTAATTCTTTTAAGGAAGCCCGCTCCACGGTTCGACTCCAATTAAATCTTTTTGCATAAAAAAAGACTTCACGCCAGTGAAGTCTTTACAAAAGTATTAGCCCTAACGGGAGTCGAACCCGTCTCTCTCCCGTTTTTATTGTAAATGCTAAAAAATGCTGCGCATTTTTCTTAACGCATTTCCTATCATTAGGTTGAGAGGGCAATTCCCTAAACCGATATTAAGTCTTGTCCTTTCGAATATCGGCTTGTGTTAAATAAAAAAACGGTCCTTGCGGGAGTCGAACCCGCCTTTCAACCTTGAGAGGGTCGCGAACTAAACCGATATTCGAAAGGACCATTAACAAAATAAGTAAAAAAAAAGCTGAATCTTTGTGATTCAGCTTTAGTTCCCCAAGGAGGATTCGAACCCCCACAGTCAGAACCAGAATCTGAAGTGCTACCATTACACAATCGGGGAATGAGTATGTTTATATTATAGAATTGCAGGACTTACGTCAAGTGCCATTGCAATTCTTTTTATAAGTTTTTTACATGCTGAAATCTTCACCAAGATAGATCTTGCGGGCGATTTCAGACTGAAGGATTTCATCTTTGTTTCCCTGGGCTACGATTGTACCGGTACTGATGATGATGGCGCGGTCGGTGATTTCCAGGGTATCGCGAACGTTGTGGTCTGTAATCAGAATACCAATTCCGCGTTTTGCCAGAAGATGAATCATGCCTTTGATGTCTGCAACAGCAATAGGGTCAATTCCGGCAAAAGGTTCGTCCAGAAGCAGGAACTTTGGTTCAATGGCAAGAGAACGGGCAATTTCTGTACGGCGGCGTTCACCACCAGAAAGAGTAAAGGCCTGCTGTTTTCTGATGCGTCCAATAGAAAACTCTTCGATAAGTTCCTCAAGCTTCTGTTTCTTCTGGGCATGAGTCAGATCTTTTCGGGTTTCCAGGATGGACCAGATGTTTTCTTCAACTGTCAGCTTTTTGAAAACGGAAGGTTCCTGTGGAAGGTAAGAAATCCCCTTTCTTGCACGTTTGTACATAGGCAGTTTTGTAATGCGTTCGTCATCAAGGAAAACCTCCCCGCTGGTTGGTTTATAAAATCCTACTACCATATAGAAGGAAGTTGTCTTCCCTGCCCCGTTAGGTCCAAGAAGTCCCAGAACTTCGCCTGTGTGCATTGAAAAATCAACGCCTTTTACAACCTGTTTTTTTCCGAAAGATTTATACAGACTTGAAACGCGAAGCTCATGAACAGAAGGTTCTGTCTGAACTACCGTTGTTTCTTCTGCGGCTTTTAATTCATCACTCATTTTTTCCTCCGGCCAAGTCTTTCATCTCTTCTGCCATTTCCGGCATAGAACGGACAGCTTCAGCAGATTCGGAAACATCTGTTTTTTCAGTTTGATTTTTACCAGCCTGTGAATCTTCAGGGGTATCGCTCTTTTCAGAAACAGTTCCTTTTACACGTCCGTCCAGAGTGATTTCTTCAGTTTCCATGTTCAGAGTAATCTGCTGTGCACGGAACACATCGCCTTTCTGAGTAATCTTTGCATTACCCGAAAGATTCAGCATCTGACTTGATTTATGATAAACTGCGTAAGAAGCAGTGCAAACATTATCTTTCTGAGTAAGGTTCACACCAATCTGAAGAATCGCAATATTTGTATCTGAATTATAGGTGATTACCTGAGCCTTAGCCTCAACATCATTTTCTGTGTCTTTAAGGTTCACTTCGCCTGAAAGAACTGCCAGTTTTGTATCTCTGTCATAATCCAGTTCCGAACAGGTAAAATCCAGTCCGGACTTTGTATTCTTTCCTGAAATGTTTCCTTCCGCTCTGATGTTCTTATAATCTTCGCCGGAAAGTTCAATTTTGTCGGCGTTGATTTCCATTTCATCAGTAACGATTCTGGCGTTGCCTGAAAGAACTGTAACAGAAGCATTCTTTTTTGCTGAACCGCTCATTCTGTCTGCAGAAAAAGTGATGTTCTCTGCTGTCAGCAAAGAAGTAAAGCAAAAGCCTGCGGAAAGAATCAGATATACAAAAAAACTTTTTTTCATTCTATTTTTCACTTTCAATATTTCCCGTTACAACAGAAGTGAATCTGTAGCTTGAACTGGCACCGCTGGCAGAAAATCCGCTTCCGCGAACAACCATACCGTCTTTTTCAACTGTAACTGTGTCGTTTCTTCCGGCAACCAGCTGTTCAGATTTTCCATCCCAGTGGAAAGATCTTCCTGTAACACTGAAATTTTCTTTTTTATTGCTTATGCGGATTGAATCAAACAATTCGTAGATTTCTTTTTTTGTGTCAGCGCCAAGATAAACGCAGCTGCCTTCAGTTGTCAGCTTGTTGTCTTCAAAAAGTGAAAAAACAACATCTTTGGCATACATTGAACTTCCGTCCTTGAACTGTTCAAGTTTATCCACATTAAGTTCCAGGGTTTTCTTATTGCCTTCGTAACGTGTCAGCTTTGTGTCTGAAAATGTGAATTCAGGAATTATTTCATCAACTTTCTGTTCCTGAGCATATTTCAGAGAACAGGAAGCCAAAAACACCTGAAAACCAATAATCAATAACGCAAAAACCCTGTATCTTTTCACAAGGAAGATTATACAATAAAATTAAATAAATATGAAAGGAAAAGACGAGAGACTGTCGGCAATCAGACAGCTGATTAAAACAAATTCTATCCAGAATCAGGATGAACTCCTTGATCTTCTCCAGAAAGAAGGCTTTGAAGTTACTCAGGCAACTCTTTCCAGAGACCTGCGCTTTCTGCAGGTTGTAAAGATTCCGGGAGACAACGGAACATACATCTATGCTTTCAATTCTGATTCAACTTTGCAGGAGACTTCACAGATCTACATCCAGGATTTTTTAAGAGGCTATCTGAGCGTAGAAACAAGCGGAAATATGGTTGTCATTAAAACTTTCCAGGGCCATGCAAACACAGTTTGTAACGCCATTGACAATCTGGATATTCCGGAAATTCTTGGAACTGTTGCCGGCGACAATACAATGTTCGCCGTTCTCCGCGAAGGAGTAACAAAAGAACAGTTTGAAAAATCCCTTAAAGAAGCAATTCCGGGAGTTGAAGTAAACTAATTTTATTGTCGGAAAAATGATATTAACTAGTACAAGAAACAGTAACCTTAAAGTACCTTTTTCAGAAGGAATCCTGAACCCTCTTTCACCAGACGGTGGACTTTATGTACCGTCAGTACTTCAGGACCTGCGCCGCTGGATCGGCTATACAGACGAAACCACTTCGTTCCAGAACATAGCCGGTACCCTTACTTCGGCTTTTATAAATGAAGAATTCTCTCCTATTATTTGTGAAAAAATCGCTACAGAAGCATTCCCTTTTGAACCGGTTCTGAAACAGCTGGATGACAATCTTTTTACCCTGGAACTTTTCCACGGCTGGACAGGCTGCCACAGAGACTACGGAGTTTCATATTTCTGTTCCCTTCTGGATACAATCCTTACAATGAAGGGCGGCAAAGCTGTAATCCTTGATTACACAAACGGAGAACTGGGATCAATTCTTGCAAAAACTCTGAAAGGCAAGAAAAACATCAAGGCAGTTCTTCTTTGCAAAAAGAACGAATACCGCGGAATGAAGGATGAAGACCTTTACTGGAACGGCGGCAACATCTATCCTCTTGAAACAGAAGTTGCCGATGCCAAGGCTCTTATCCGCGAAGTATTTGCCGACACAGAGTTCTCACGGGAACACAACCTTACCGTAGCTCACACAGCAAACTTCGGCCGCCTTCTTGGTCAGGTTTTCGCATATCCATTTGCTTTCTCAAGAATCAAAAACAAAGTGTGCGGAGACATTTTCTATGCTATGGCTCCGGGAAACTATTCGAACCTTATTGCAGGACTCTACGCCTGGCGTTTTGCACTTCCTGTAGGAGGTTTCATTCTTCCTTCAACAGGTTCACTTACAACAGACACAAGAGGCAACACTCTCCTTCTTGATTCTATTGTCTCAATGGAAAACAGAAACAAGGCAGATCCTTCTGAGCCTTCAAATCTGGAACGCCTTGAAGAAATATTCTCGGCCAATTCCCTTATGCTCAGAAACTTTGTTTATCCTTCTCCTGTTACAAACGAAGAAGTAGATGCCGCAACAAAAGAACTTTTCATAAAATACGGCATATTCGCAGACCGTCACACAGGACGTGCTTACGCCGCCCTTAAAAACCGGTCCGAAGAAATTTTTGAAGATGACGGAACCGCAGTTCTTATTGCAAGAGATGATCCTGCCCTTTCACAGAGCTATTGTCGCCATACAGTTGGAGAAGCTCCGGAACAGAGTGAACAGATCAAAGAAGCGCTGAAGCCTTTCTTCATGGACCGTCCATGTGTTTCTACTGCACAGGAAATCAAAGACATTATTAAAGAAATCTCAAAATGACACTTGGAGAAGCAAAACAGAAAGGTATCTCTATACTGGAATCTTCCTCTCCAAGTGCGTCACTAGATGTAAACTGTTTTCTTTGCCATATTCTGCAATGCGACAAAACCTATCTTCTGCTTCATCATCGTGACGAAATGGATGCGTCAAAAGAAGCTGATTTTTTCAACTGCCTTGAAAAACGAAAGACAGGTCTTCCCGTTGCATATATTACAGGAGAAAAGGAATTCTACGGATACACATTTCAGGTAAATCCCTCTGTCCTTATTCCAAAACCTGACACAGAAATTCTTGTAGAAGAAGCCGTGAACCGGATTCACGAAGCTTCAAGCTCATACGGGAAGAACAAAGTCCTGAACATCTGTGACATGTGTACCGGAAGCGGATGCATAGGCATCTCGGTATATCTGGCACTTCTTGAAACAGGATATCCCAAAGAATTTTTCCCTAATTTCACCTTCGCAGATTTAAGTCCCGAAGCGCTTGCCGTTGCAAAGGCAAATGCCCAGAGACTTATTCCAAAACCTATATCAAACCTGCGTTTTGTTCGCAGCAACCTTTTTGACAACGTTCCACAGCGTTTTGACTTTATCCTTACAAATCCTCCATATATTCCCGCATCCATGGTGAATGAACTTTTGACCGACGGAAGAAATGAACCTCGTCTGGCCCTGGATGGTGATGTAAATCCTGAGACAGGTTCTGTGACAGGTCAAAATGACGGGCTTGGAATCATCAGAAAAGAACTGCCACAGATAATGAAAAGTCTGGACCCTATGGGAATGTTCATAATGGAAACCGGAGAATACAACGCCGAAGAAACATCAGTTCTGGCCCAGAGTCATGGTTTCAAAAATGTGATGATTTTAAAAGACCTTGAAGGTCAGCTGAGAGTTGTAGAAGGCTGCAAGAACCGCTGATTCAGTTCTAATTATTAAGAACCTGCTTTTCCCATTCCTTGATGTAAGAAACCATTTCAGGGAGAACCTCTGAATGCACTGCATCCTGAATGTAAGGTTCAATTACGATTTCCTTATAGCTTTCCCATTTTGCAGGAAGTTTCTGTGGAACAGAAATCATCTGTGATGGAGGAAGGTTCGAAAGAAGTTTTTTATAGTAAAGAGGCAAGATGCGGTCATTTACTTCGCGGACAGCAGAGAAGCCTCCAGCAATTCCGAATTTTTCTGTATCAAGATTTGCCTTCGATTTTCGTTCAAGAACCGCTTTCTGATTTTCCGATTTCAGGAACCAGGAAATGAATTCTGTGGCACCAACCACATTTCCTGCATCTTTATAGATTCCCATCATAACAAGAGAATCTTCTACAGGAATTGAATCTCCTTTGTAAATCCAGCGGTAGTCAATTTCTTCATCTTCATCATCCATGAAACGGAAAAGTTCATCACTGGTGGTGTAAGAAAAAAGACAGCGTCCGCTGGTTGCCTGACGGTAATCAGGCATGAAGAGATATTTATAGGCAAAATCATCTTCTGTCTGGACAGACTGATTTGCAGAACCAGACCAGTCCTTAAGAAATTTGATTGTATCTTTCAGAGCAAGATTGTCATAGACTACACTTCCCTTTTCAGTGCGGAAGTTTACATTAAAAAGTCTGGCAACAAGATAAGGGAATTCAGGATATGCCAGAGGTGTGAACCCCATTTTTGTATATGCACCGTTTTTATTCTGCTGATTGAAACCGGCGGCAATTTCTCGAATCTGATCCACTGTAAGAGAATAGTTGTTTGTAACAAGAGAACTGTTCTCTGAAGCAAACATTACACATGGAAGATTGAAACTTACAGGAAGTAGATACTGGCGACGGTGCTGTTTTCCGGCCTGAATGAGCTGTGTATAAAAATCTTCTGAAGAAAGAATCTGGCGGTCAAAAAGATATTCAAGTGATTTGAAAGTTCGCCAGGTTTTATCGTTTCGGAGGTAAGGACCGGCAATGATGTCAGGAGCGGCTTCATCACGGGCAGGTGGCAGACAGTCTGCCGGATTATCCTTGTACACCAGAACCACATTGTTATCAGGATGGGTTATGTTGAACAATTCAATGTACTGGGCAAATTCCGGAGAAGATGCCCAGACTACAGTACGGTTATCTGTACTTTTTCCTGAAGAGCAGGAAAGCAGAATGAAACAGACTGATACAGATAACAGTACGGCAGCAAGTTTTCTCACTTATTTCATTGCCTCTGCAGTGTTGTAAATAGCAGTGTAAACTTTTTCGATTTTGTCTTCATCAATACTTGAGAAAGCAACACGAAGTGTCTGTGCATTGATAGAAACTACACCGATTCCACAGTCAGCAAGAAGCTTTTTGCGGAGTTCTTCTGCATCAACACCTGTAACATTGAAACTCATGAAATAACCTGAGTTGAATGGAAGAGGTTTAAGCACAGATGATGTGCGGTTATCTGTAAAGTTCTTAACCAGCTTGAAGCGTTTTTCCAGCATTTCGCGCATTGCTTTCTTTGCTTTGTCGTGTTCATCATCTTTGAAGGCGTGAAGAACAAGGCTCTGTGCAGGAGATGAAGAACAAGAAACAGAAGAACGAATAACACCCATGAATTTAACTGTAAGTGCTTCGTACTGTTCGTCTGTCATTCCTTTTGAAGCGAATGTTACGAATCCTGAGCGAAGTCCCCATGCAAAATCTTCTTTTGTAGGACCATCAGCTTTAATTGCCAGAACGTTTTCGTGAAGGTCAGCAAGGTATGCGAAAAGTGACTGACTTTCGATATTGTCTTCGTAGTTCAGTCCGAAGTAAGCGTCATCAGAAAGTACCAGAACTTTGATTCCTTCTTCTGCCATTTTCTTGATCATGGCAACGATAGCTGCTGCTTCGTCTTTTGTAGGGCTGTATCCTGAAGGATTCTGAGGGAAGTTCAGAATAACACGAACTGAACCGTATTTCTTTCCGTCAGCACGCATTGCTTCTTCAAGGGATTTAAGGTTGAGTCCTTTGTCATCGAAGCATTCAAACTGGTGGAATTCTGCACCACGGCGGGCGCAAGTAATAAGCTCATAGTTATCCCAGCATGGATTTGGAGCCAGAAGAGGTTTGTCTGTATCAACAAAAAGATCTGCTACATAAGAAAGAGCTGCTGTAAGACCTGGAACCAGAATTGGCATAGAAAATTTCTTTTCTGCCAGAGAAGGATTCTTCTGAATCATTTTCTCTTTCCACATTTTACGAAGTTCTGGATTACCAGCAGTTTTTGCGTAAGCAACTGTTTCCTGTGGTGTGAAATTAGGAACGTTCTTTTTGTAAGAAGGAAGCATTACAGGAACCTTGTTGATTACTGTCATACCGATTGTTCCGTTTGCGAAAGTTGCGTTTGCAGCAGCTTCACCACCCTGTGCGATAATACCGTTTGGGAAATACATTCTTTTACCCATTTCAGACATGATTGCCAGGGCAGTTGTATTTTCCAAAGTGTCATTCAAAGATTTTGCTAAAGGATTCATAATGGGCAAATTATACAAAATTCTGTATATTTATGCAATTTTAGGTATAATGACACTATTATGGAAACAACTTTATCATTTGCAGACTGCAAAACAATTGCAAACAGAATTCAAAAAGAAGCATCAAAACGACTTGTAGGCCAGGAAAAACTGGTCACTGAGATTTTAACAGCCTTTATTGCTGGCGGACATGTTCTTCTTGAAGGTGTTCCAGGTCTGGCAAAAACCCTTTCAGTAAAAACTTTCTCGGAAATCCTGAACCTGGACTTCAAAAGAATCCAGTTTACTCCGGATCTTCTTCCTGCAGATGTTACAGGAACCCTTATTTATGAACAGAATACAGGTAGATTCTCTGTAAGAAAGGGACCTGTCTTTGCAAATGTTGTACTTGCCGATGAAATCAACCGTGCTCCTGCAAAGGTACAGAGTGCCATGCTGGAAGCCATGGAAGAACACCAGGTTACAATCGGCGAAGAAACCTATCATCTTCCTGAACCTTTCTTTGTTCTTGCAACCCAGAACCCTGTTGAACAGGAAGGAACCTACAACCTTCCTGAAGCCGAACTTGACCGTTTCCTGGTTAAGCTTGTGCTTACCTACCCAGATGTTCAGAATGAAAAACTCATCGTAAAATCGGCCGGAAAGGCATCTGAAGTTCCTGTTTCCAGACTTCTTTCTGCAGAACATATCAAGGCTCTGAGAAACCTTTCTGAAAAAGTAAATTGTGACGACAAACTCATCGAATACATTGTTTCCATTCTGAATGTTACCCGTCCTTCCGGATCAAACACAAAAAACATGGCCGCCTACGACATCACAAGATACATCACTTTCGGTGCATCTCCACGTGCAGGCATTGCTCTTCTTCAGTGCGCAAAAGTAACTGCCATGCTCAACGGAAGAGACTTCGTTATTCCTGAAGACATTAAGGCCAATGCGTTGAATGTACTTCGCCACAGAATCATTCTGTCTTACGAAGCCGCTGCAGACAATATTACATCTGACGAAATCATCTCCAGAATTATCGAAACAATTCCACTTCCATAAGTTTTCAGATGAATTATACCCGTCTTATTCAGCAGTCCCATTTTCTCGAAATCAAAGCCCGGTCTCTGGCAGAAGGCATGAAGAGCGGAAATTTCCGTTCTCTTTACAGAGGTCAGGGAATCGAAATGTCTGCTGTCCGTGACTATATCCGCGGAGACGACATCAGGGCAATCGACTGGAACGTTACAGCCCGAATGGGAAAACCTTATGTAAAAGTTTTCGAAGAACACAGGGAGCTGCAGATTTTCCTTATTGTGGACAATTCCCTTTCCATGCAGATTTCCGAAAAGAACAAGTCATCAAAATACAACACTGCATCGGAAGCGGCAGCCCTTTTAACCTTTGCCGCAGAACAGAATGAATGTCCTATTGGCACAGTGATTTTTGACGGACAGATCAACCTGGCACTGCTTCCTCTCTGGGGACGTGAACAGACCATGGTCATTCTTTCAAATCTTCAGAAATACAACATGCAGGAAAACAATTTCCAGCCATGTCAGGGATCCGTGCTGGACTCCGCCATTAACGGTGCCGGAAAACTTCTGAAGAAAAGATCTCTTGTTTTTATTTTCAGTGATTTCAGAACAACAGGCTATGAAAAGAGTCTTGGTATGCTGGCACATAAGAATGACGTAATTGCAGTACGCATGACAGACCAGCAGGACAAAGCTCTTCCAAATGCAGGAACTTTCCCTTTTGTGGACGCAGAAAGCGGAATCAAAAAGATTTATCCTGCATCTTCCATGAGATTCAGAAAAGCCTGGCTTAAAGAATATAATCAGCGGGAAAAGAAATTCACAGACTTCTGTCTGAAGCACGGAATTACTCCTGTAGAAATGAAAGCAGACGATGAGCCTCTGAAAGTTCTTACAGACCTCTTTAACAGGAACCAGAAAACATGAAAAAGTTCCTGATTCTATTTTTATCAGTTTTGTTATTCTCTCCCCTTTCTGCACAAAGCAGCAACAGACAGGTTGTGGTTCCCCACACTATTTACGTTGGAGACACAGCACAGCTCAACATTTCTTTTACTGCCAAAGCGGGACTTTTAGGGGAAGCGGAAACTAAAGGACACAATCCACAAAAGGACCTGTCTGCCGAAAACTTCGACCGGGTGCCTGACCTGAATTCATACACCATAAAAAGAATCCTTCTTTCCAGAAACGGAACCGCATCAGAAGGAAAAGCAAACTATACTCTCACAATTATCTTTACACCATGGGTTACAGGCCAGATTAAAATTCCGCCTTACAAAATAGACAAAGACTTCCTGGTCATTCCTTCAGAAATAACAGTTGATTCGATTTTCTCCGTACCAAAGACTCCCAAAACTTTTGTAGAAAACAAAGGACCTCTTCTTATTCCCGGAACCACTTACAGAATTCTTGGAAAACTTATTATTTTGGGACTTCTTTTCATAACGGGAATCGTGATTCTCTGCAGAAAAGACAAAGTGGGACTCTGGTATAAAAACCAGAAACTGAAACATCTTTACAGCAAAAACAAAAAGCAGACCATAGCCGCGCTGAACAAGTTGAAGGTTTCAGCTTTTGATGACAAGGAAAAAGCCGAAGAAACCCAGAAACTTCTCAGAAGCTATCTGACACTCCGTTTCGGTTACCCTTTCTCGAACTGCGGTGCTTCGGAAATCTGGAAAGGTTTTGACGAAATCTTCCAGGGACTTCTTTCCGAAGAAAAAGAAGAAGCCGTTGAGAATCTTACAGGCATCTTCATCCGTACAGACTACATCCGATACTCAAAGAACATTTCTTTTGACGGAGATGAATTCTCAAATCTTGTATCGCAGATTATAGACATCATAAACACTCTTGAAGCCCAGGACAAAAAGGAGGAAGACAAATGAGTTTCCAGAACCCTGCAGCATTTCTCCTTCTTCTTCTGATTCCTCTTTACTGGATTCTCAGAAAAGCAGGCCTTTTGAAAAAACCTTCCGTTACTGCAGTTCTTTCGGACTGGCAGGGAAATCTTTTTGAATGGAAAGACGGACTTACAAGATTCTTCTATATTCTTTCCAAGACTGCTTTGTATGCAGGATTTGTTCTGGCTGTAATTGCCCTGTCGGATCCTGTTCACAAATACCAGGAAAAAATCTACACAAGCCGTGGAACCGACATTCTCTTTGTTCTGGATACAAGTCCTTCAATGGTGGCAAAAGACGTAAACGGGAAAACCAGACTTCAAGCTTCAAAAGATGCCATAGAAACTCTCTTCTCTTCCAACAAAGGAACCCGATGCGGAATTGTTACTCTCGGATCCGAAGCTGCCGTAATAATTCCACCAACAAATGATTACGACACATTCTGTTCAAGGCTCCGAGACATTCAGGCAGGCTCAATGGGCGACGGTTCCGCCATTGGAACAGGACTTTCAACAGCCGTATATCACCTGCTTTCTTCTGCCGCCCCAAAGCGCTGCATAATTCTTTTTACAGACGGAGAAAACAACGCAGGCGACATCCACCCGGAAACAGCGGCAGAACTGGCCGCCCGGAACGACATTACTCTTTACGTTTTCGGAGTCGGATCAAAAGGAACTGTTTCCATTGATTACACCGACCCTGTCAGCGGCAAAAACTATTCAGGTTATCTGAACTCTGACTTTGACTCAACTTCCCTCAGACGAATCACTTCTATTGGAAACGGAAAATATTTTGAGACTTCGACAATAGGTCAGCTCAACACCGCCCTTGAAGCCATTACTCAAAATGAAACTTTAGCACAGGACTTCATCTACAAAACTGTCACCTCAAGTTATTATAAACAGATTCTTGTGGCAGTCCTTTTCTGCTTTGTTATAGGCTGGATTATCACAAGAATCTTCATGCGTTACAAAAAGTTCATCATTTCCAGAAGCGTAGGATTTTTCCTTGCGTTCGTTTTCATCCTCATTTCCCTTTCTGACCTTTCATGGGGAACCTCAATGGTTCCTGTCCATAAATCTTCCAATGCAGTTTCTTTTGTATTCGACATTTCAAACAGTATGAATGCAAAGGATGAAACAGGCGGTATGACCAGACTTCAGGCCGCAACAGTTTTCTCACAGAAACTTCTTTCGAAGATTCCTGGAACTCCCGTTTCTGTAGTTCTCTGCAAAGGAGACGGTAAACTTGCAATTCCTCTTTCTGAAGATTTCGTTATGATCGACAGTCTTCTTTCTTCCCTTTCCCCTAACCTGATGTCAGCACCAGGAACAAGCCTTGGAAAAGGAATTCTTGCGGCAAAAAATTCTTTCCCTGAAAACATATCTGCCGCCCGCCACATCTGGGTATTTACCGACGGAGAAGATAATGACAGCCATCTTCAGAATGCACTTAGTGAATGCATGAAAAAAGGCATCTCTGTAAAAATCGTCGGATTCGGAACAGAAAAAGGGGCAGACATTCTTGCAGGTGACAAAAAGACAACTGTTCATTCTTCCCTTAAATCTGATTTTATTCTTCTTGCTATTGAAAATGTTGCAAAAAAAATGCCTGCAGGAAATCATTTTCCTAAACCGGAGTTCCTTATTGCAGACAACAAAGGTTCCGGCTCAACACTGCTTCATTCGATAGAAAAAAACAAAACCACAGATTCTTATCTGACCTATGAAGAAAAACCTGTCAGCCGTTTCAAGCTTTTCCTGGGGCTGGCTTTCTTCTTCTTTATTTCTGCCATTCTGATTTCAGAACTGAATCTGAAAAAGCCGTCTCTTCTTCTTGCCGTCTCACTTGTATTACTTTCAGGCTGTTCAGGCGGCGTAAAAGGAAAAGTTTCAGACAAGACTTTCAAAGGTCTTTCCTACTACAAACAGCAGGAACTTGAAAAAGCGACAGGAGAATTTCTTGAATGCCTTGAAAGCTCAGAACAGAAAGTTTCTAATTTTTCGGTAGAATTCGAAATGAACAGACTTCGGGACTATACACTTTATAATCTTTCTGCAACCTATCTTATGGCAAACGAAAAGGAAGCTGCCATGGAAAAACTTTCAATGATTTCCCCTGAAGCTTCAGAAGACATTCTTTTCAACACAGCCTTCAATGCAGGAGTAATCTGCTACCGTTCAGGCGACAGAGACAAAGCCGCTGAATATTTCAAAAAAGCTCTGGAAATAAACAGCACCAGTGTAGAAGCAAAAATCAATCTTGAACTTTCTCAAAAGCAGAATGAGATTCTTGCAAATGAAAACGAAGCAGCCATGAGACCGTCAGGCGAGGACAAGTCCGGAGACTTCGACAATCTTGAAAAAACAGTTTTTGAAAGAATTAAGGAGAACGATAAAAAACAATGGAAAAACAGCGAAACTACAAAAACTTCCGATTTATCAGAAGACTACTGATTCTCCTTATTTCTCTTTTTCCGGCACTGCTTACAGCCGCCCCTAAAAATCTGGCGGCCAGATTCAAGTCTCTGGAATTCGTTCCTATTGAGGACCAGGACTTTACTGTAGGTCAGGATATAAAATATCAACTGAACATTCCGGAAATCACACCTTTAAGTGTAGAAGTAAAAACTCCTCCTCATGAAGATGACATAATTTTCAAAACTTTCCGCAGAACCGGAAACAATAACGGCGGAACAAAACTTGAAATCTGGTATGAATTTGAAAAGCCGGGAGAAGTTGTCCCTTCCCCTCTGGAAGTAAATATTTCCGGAACAATTGTCTTCATTCCATTTGCAAAGGTTTTCATCAACGAAGACAGACTTTCAAAACTTCCTCAGATTGTGGTGAAATTCCCGAACAAAAAAGCTGTTACCGAAAACTCAAGCGTTTCTTTATTCAATCTTCCGGCTTCAGAAAAAATAAGATTTACTGTTAGTGTTCAGAATACCAAAGCAGTTCTTGGAAGCGATTATCAGATTCCGAAAGATTCACTTTTCACCGTTGTCCGCGACATCAATCTGAATGATAGAAATCCTTCCTACGAATTCGAGTGGACTCCACTGAAAAAAGGAAAGACTCCACTTCCAAGAATCAAGTTTACAGTAACCGCTTTTGACGGATCAAAACACGACATTTATTCGCCGGATGCATTTGTTACTATCACAAACAGCATATCCAAGAAAACAAACCAGAAGTCTGACAGATTCTTCAACGATGCTTTTGCCGAACTAGAACAGCAGGACGATTCCGAAGAAGAAACCGATTCTCTTGAACTGATTCTGAAAAAGGTTCATGAAAGAAGAGCACTTTACCTTAAACTCCTCTTTATTTCTCTGGCTGCAATAATTCTTGCGGCAATAGTTCTGTTCCTTTTGAAAATCAAATCTCCTTCCCCATATCTTCTGCTGTCTATTCTTCTGGTTCTCAGCATGACCATCTTCACCGGTCTTTCTAAAAAGAAGACTGCAGTTTATACTAGTGGAACTGTGAAATCAATTCCCGAACTAAAAAGCGGAAAGACAATACAGATTCAAGAAAACTCTGAAGTAAAGATTCTGAAAGACGTTCATGGATGGTACTGCATTCAATCCGGAAGCATTACCGGATGGACACTCAAAGAAAATGTAAGGATATACTAATTATGGATATGAATGACATTCTGGCCCAGTGGGACAAAGTCCAGACCCAGGAAAAACGCAAACAGAAAGAAAGCGCCCACAACCAGGTTTCTCACAAGAAGGCAAACGCTCCAACAAAAGAAGAAAAAGAACTGGCAAAAAGCCGTCTTTCAGATTTTGATGAGGAAAACAACAAATCAATCAATCCTATGGAAATGTGGCTCCGCCGTTACGGAACTGTAGATAAGGACAAAATGATCGAAGAAACTGAAGAACGTATGCGTCAGAACGACAGAAACGTACTCAGAGAAATGCGCATTGAAGCCAGAATCGACCTGCACGGACTGCGCCAGGACGAAGCCGAAATGAGACTCAATTCCTTTGTATCAGACTGCCAGAGAAAAGGCATCCGTAAAATCCTTATTGTTCACGGCAAAGGAATCCATACAACGGGGTCAGACCCTGTTCTTGGAGAACTGGTTCGCCGCTTTATAGAAAGAGACAAAAGACTGGGAATGTCGGGCCATCCTGACAGAAACATAGGCGGAAACGGCGCTACCTGGGTTATCATCAAATAATTTCAAATATAATTGATTTTGGAAGATTGTAAAATGAAGTTGAAATAGAGAAAAGAAAAATACCCATACAGGGC
>JAKSTG010000010.1 GCA_024402695.1 Treponema sp.
ATCAGTCTCTGAGCGATCTTCTTGATAACCGCACAATCATCGAAAAAGTGCTGAAACCAAGTAAGAAAGCTGAAAAAGAAGAAATCTAAATTAAATCTTTATGGGGTGTTTTACCCCATAAACAAAAAGGACTGTCCGTCAGAATATTTTCTGTTCGGACAGTCCTTTTTTTGTGCCTGATGAATTGTACGTTTATTTCAGATCAGCAGCGTTCATGATTGTTTCTGTGATTTCAGGGAAGAACCATTTCTGTTCGTTTCTGTTATAGTAACCGAACTTTTCTGTCCATCCGTTTGAATCTTTTTCTACAGCCTGGTTGTCCCAAAGAACACATGTGATTCCCATTTTACGTGTCTGGCGGACAAATGTATTGAACCACTGGATACGGTCTTCCAGGTTGTCTTTGTTGATGGCGCCATATTCACCGATATATACAGGAATATTGTTTTTTACAAACTTTGTTTCAAGCTGTTTGAATGTGTATGCAAGTTCGTTTGCAATTTTAGGTGTGTAAGTTTTTGTTCCGTTTCCGTCCATTGCAAAACTGTAAGGAGCGTACATATGTACTGCGACAGCAATTTTATTTGCAGGATCGTCCGGGATTTTGAATTCTTTTGCAAGAACAGAGGCAGGTGAACAGGCATAACCTGGAACTGCAATAAGGCGTTTTGCATTGTTTCCGCCTGAAGCGCGGATTACATTTACAATTTCCTGGTTGAACTTGTTGAGTTCTTCCTGTGCTGCCACTGTAATAGGGTTTCCTGAAGAGAATGTCCATTCTTGTGGTGTTCCCTGAAGGCGAGGTTCGTTAAGTGTTTCAAAAATCAGGTGTTCGTCATAACCATTGTTGAAAGCAAGTGCAATCTGTTTCCAAGTGTTTGTAAGGAATGCAAGAGATTCTTCTTCATTTTCTAGTGTCGGATAATAACCGTAACGGTAAGGCATTTTTGCGTTGCGGCCAAAGTTATCATGGTGTGTGTTCAGAATTACATACATTCCGTCTTCAATTGCCCAGTCTACGATTTCCTTTACGCGTGTCATCCATCTTGGATCGATTGTATAGTTTGCATCATTTACATGTGAATGCCAGGTGACAGGAATACGGATTGTTTTCATTCCTGATCTTGCCAGACCGTCAATCATTGCTTTTGTTGTACGTGGCTGTCCCCAGTTGATTTCAGAATTAAGTCCACCGCCGGATGCATCCAGACTGTTTCCAAGGTTCCATCCGGTTTTCATATCATAAACAATTTCAAGACCTGTCATGTCTTTTATTGGTTTTGAACCGGTGTCTTTAATAGCTACTTCAGAGTTAAAAACTCTTACTATTTTTTCAGGTTCTGCAGGTTTCTTTGTGTCCTGTTTTGCGCTTGAGGCACATGAAATCATTGAAAATGAAATCAGAGCGGCAATTGTGAGTGAAAGCAGTTTTTTCAAATTGTTCTCCTTGGGGGATTCCCCCGATATATCAAATAACTCTAATCTATAGTATAAATCCATTCTACAACAATTGTCTTGTTTTTTATAAGAAAAATCGTTTACATTATAAAGTATGAAAACAAAGCTGGTTTCCGTTATTTTTGTGCTCGCAGTGGCTGCCCTTGGTGTTTTTTTCTTCTTTTTCAGAAACAGGGCTGAATCAGAATCTGATATTTCAAAACAGGCAAAAATCATTAATCCAAAGTTCTCAGAAACTGTAAAATCTGAATCTGAACATTCGGAAGCATCCTTTGATCAGGAATCCTTTACCTCTTTTATTCCTCTTTCGGGTACAGAAACCTTAATCAGTACTCTTATTTTCGATTTTGACAATGATACTTATGAAGATCAAGTTATTGTAGTTCGCAAAGCAGATTCTTCTTATCTCTGGCTGGTTATTGGTCTTTATGATCCTGCTACAAAAAACTATGACCGCGTAAAGGATATTCAGACCAATATTTCAAAAACAGGGACTTTTACATATTCCAATCTGGATGTTATCGGGAACCATACTCAGGCTTTGATTTATCAGGGCGTTGAAGATTCCGGGGACTATGTAATGAACATTTTCAGATGTGAAGGAACTGGCCTTACTGCAGAAATTGAAAATGTCGGTTCATTTGCGTCCGACGGAACTGTATTCATCCAGCAGACTGAACGTTCTGAAAGTTATGAACTTGCTATTTCCAACGGTGAAAGTTTTTCTGTCTGGGTTTACAGTTCTGATAAAAAGGAAGGGGAGGACGAGAAAAAATCTGCAACCAACCAGATTCAGACTGAATACCGCTGGAACAGTTTCAGTAAAAAATATGAATTCAACCGCAGCACTACTGTAACTGCAAGCCGCCTTGCCGCACGTGAACTTTCGCGTATTCAGGACGGAACAATCGAAACTTTTGCCGCTTTTATGGACGGCCTTTGGTATAAGACATCAAATACGGATAATACTATCCGTTATCTGTCATTTAATTATCCTGAAAAAGAAATCATCTTCCTGAACGGTGATACTGAAGAAGTGTATTACTGGGAAGATTCAAAACTCCGTCATAACGGTATTTATCTGACTACTACAAACTCTATTATTTCCAGTCTTCAGCGTCGTTTTGACATTATGCTGGTTGGAGTTGATGAAATCCGAGTTACGGTTCGTGATGATGTAAAGATGATTATTGGTGAAGGTTCCCTTTGGGACGGAAACTATAAAAAAATCTCTTCTGATTTCAGTTTTTCCCAGAATGTAAAAACAGTGCCTTTCAGTCAGAAAGTTACTTCAAAAAAATGGGTTTCTTCTGACGGACTTATGTCTCTTGTTTTTGATGGATACAATTATTCCGTAACTTCAGGAATTGACTCCGAAAAAGGTATTTTCTCAATCTTTTCTGTTGATAAGGATAATGTTCTTCAGCTCAGAACAACAGAAGGCTGGTCAGATTTCGGAACAGATTACAGTCTGTCTTTCGGAACCAAGGTTATTACAGAAACTGTAAAGCGAAAGACTGTCGAAAAGATTGTTACTGATGAAGATGCCCTTATTCTGACTCCTGTAAAGGTTACTCCGAAAGAATGTTATCCTACAGACGGCAGAATCCTTCAGCTTAAGGCAAAAACAGAAGAAAACCAGTAATTTCGGCCCATTTCTATATATTGAAAATTTTGGGCGTACATAATAGAATAATCCATTATGACAGCTAATGAATTACGCTCAAAATACATTGAGTTCTTTAAATCTAAAAATCATGCAGAAATTTCGGGACAGTCTTTGATTCCTGAAAACGACCCTTCAGTTTTGTTTACAACAGCCGGTATGCATCCTCTCGTTCCTTATCTTCTTGGTGAAAAGCATCCTGCCGGAACTCGTCTTACAGACTATCAGAAATGTGTTCGCACTGGTGATATTGATGAAGTAGGTGACCCAAGTCATCTTACTTGTTTTGAAATGCTTGGAAACTGGTCTCTGGGAGACTATTTCAAGAAAGAATCTATCGCATTCTCTTATGAATTCCTTACAAGTCCACAGTGGCTTGCCCTGGATCCTAAAAAAATCTCTGTAACAGTTTTTGCCGGTGACGAAAACGCTCCTCGTGATGAAGAAGCTGCAGGTTACTGGAAAGAAGTTGGTATGCCAGAAGACAAAATCGCTTACCTTCCAGCTTCTGACAACTGGTGGGCAGCAGGTCCAACAGGTCCTTGTGGTCCTGATACAGAAATTTTCTACTGGGTTGGGGAAGGACTTCCACCTGTAGGTTCAAACAAAGGTACAGACAGCGCTAACTGGATGGAAATCTGGAACAACGTTTTCATGCAGTTCGAACGCAAAGATGAAAAGACACTTATCCCTCTGCCAAAACAGAACGTAGATACAGGTATGGGTCTTGAAAGAACAAACTGTATTCTTCAGGGAAAAACATCTGTTTACCTTACAGAAGTTTTCCAGCCAATCATCAATAAGGTTGAAGCTCTGGCAGGTTACACATACGGAACAGACGAAGCAAAAGACCGTTCAGTTCGCATCATTGCTGACCACTCACGTTCATCAGTATTCATTCTTGGTGACCAGAAAGGTGTTTCTCCTTCAAACATCGGAGCAGGTTATGTTCTGCGTCGTCTGATTCGCCGTGCAGTTCGTGAAGGAATGAAACTGGGAATCGACAAAGACTTCCTGGCTGAAATTGCAGAAACTGTAATTGAAAACTTCAAATGTGCTTATCCTGAACTTGAACAGAACGCACAGAAAGTTAAATCAGAACTTACAAAGGAAGAAGCAAAATTCCGTGAAGCCCTTAAAAACGGTGAAAAGGAATTCCAGCGTCTTCTTCCAAATCTTATGAAGAATCCTAAAAAAGAAATCTCTGGAAAAGTTGCTTTCCGCCTTTTCGATACATTCGGATTCCCGCTGGAACTTACACAGGAACTGGCTTCAGAAAACGGATTCACAGTTGATGTTGAAGGTTTCAAAGAAGCTGAAGCAAAACATAAGGAAGCTTCTAAAACTGCAGATGCAGGTGCCGCAAAGGGAGGACTGGCAGAACAGTCTGAAGTAGCAACAAAATACCACACTGCAACACACCTTCTGCAGCAGGCTCTTATCAATGTTCTTGGTGACCAGGTTGCTCAGAAAGGTTCAAATATCAACAACGAACGTATGCGCTTTGACTTTACATTCGAACGTCCAATGACTAAGGAAGAAATCCAGAAAGTTCAGGACATCGTTAATGAACAGATCAAGGCAGACCTTCCAGTTGATATGCGCATCATGACTCTGGACGAAGCAAAAGCCGAAGGTGCCCGCGCTCTCTTCTCTAGCAAATACGGTGAAGAAGTTAAGGTTTACACAATCGGTAAGGATCCAAAAACTGACTGGTTCTCTAAGGAAGTTTGTGGTGGTCCACACGTTCAGCACACAGCACAGATTGGTGACTTCAAAATTGAAAAAGAACAGTCATCTTCTGCAGGTGTACGCCGTATTCGCGCAACAATCTCTGGTGGACTTCCACTGGAAAACTAAAAATGTAACAAATTTGCCCTGGTGGAGTTTAAAATGTAAATTGCTCCACAAAGGGTGAGGTAGATAATATGAAAAAAATTATTTTAGCATTATTCGTTCTTCTGGCAACAACAGCTGCTTGTTTTGCACAGTCTGATCTTCAGGTTCTGGCTGTTGTAAAACACAATAAAAGCGAATCTATTACTGTAAAACAGCTTAAAAGCCGCTGTGAAATCTATGAAAAACAGATTGGTAAAAAGCTTACTCCTGATGAAAGAAAACAGGTTCTTGATTCTCTTATTGATGAAAAGCTGATTCTTCAGGCTGCTGCAAAAAAAGGAGTTACTGTTGCTGACAGCAATGTAAATCAGTACTTCCTTGCAACAATGAGCCAGCAGGTTGGTGCCCAGGTAACAGAAAAAGAACTTAATGACATGGTTCTTCAGTCACAGGGAATCACTCTGGACCAGCTTCTGTCACAGCAGACAGGTATGAATGTTGCTGAATATAAAAACTATCTTAAAAACTCTCTGATCATCAACCAGTATGTAGTAACAGAAAAGAGAGAAGAACTTCAGAAAGTTTCTGCAACAGACCAGCAGATCCGTCAGTTCTACGAAAACAACAAGACTTCTTTCGTTTGGAACGACATGATCAAAATGTTTGTAATTGCTGTTCCAAAAGGCGCAAATGCTGAAGATGCAAAACTCAAGGCAAATGAACTTAGAGGTAAACTTGAATCAAAGAAACTTTCAGGTGACCAGATCGCTGTACAGGCTAATAGTCCAGACTCAGGTTACCAGGCAGGATTCCTTCTGATTCAGAAAACAGAACCTTATGCTGCACAGCTTGGAATGAATTATGAACACCTTCTGTGGCTTTTTGACCAGAAAGAAGATTTCATTACTGATGTTGAAGATGCTGGACAGGAATATACTGTAATCAAGATTGTTGGAAAATACGGTGCAAAAATGCTTAGTATCAGCGATATTGTTCAGCCTGATACAAATGTTACAGTTTACGACTACATTCGCGGAAATCTGACACAGCAGCTTCAGATGCAGGCACTTCCTGTAGTAGCTTCTGAACTTTCAAAAGAACTTAATACATCGGACAACGTTGACCTGAAGAAAACAGGTGACGCTTTAATCAAGCTTTTGGATTGGGGTAACTAAGTGTCACGCAGAAAAGGAAGAGTCCTTGCTTTTCAGGGACTGTATTCATACGATGTAGGTAAGAATCCTCTGGAAGAAATTCTTGCCTTTACCTGGCCGGAAGCAAAAGACGAAGCTGCAGAAGCTTTCGCCGGTCTGGTAATCAACGGAACTGTTGAACACCTTGAAGAAATCGACAAACAGATTGAAGAACATCTTTCAGAATCATGGACAATGGAACGTGTAAACAAGGTTTCCCTTGCAATTCTTCGTGTAAGTGTTTATGAAATTCTGTTCCAGAGCGCTGCTGAAACAAAAGTGATAATCGACGAAGCAGTAGAAATTGCCAAGAAATATGGTGAAGACGGAAGCTTTAAGTTTATCAATGCAGTACTGGATAATATTGCCAAGAAAAACTAGTTGAAAATCAATAAATGAATATTGAAAGGCCTTGAGGCTGGAAATATTCAGAGGGGAAAGCGTTTTGAGAAGAAGAAATGACACTGTCTCAGGTGAAGTTACATTTTCTCAGGGCGCTTTTTTTATTTTAACCCTTGTTCTGTGTCTCGGCTTTACTTCCTGTTCCTTCAAAAAAAAGGCAACTTCATCAAATCTTATAAGTCGCTTTGATCTTGTGGATGCCCTTATTTCTCAGGGACAGAACAGAGATGCCCTTAAGGAACTTAAAAAGATATCCTCTAAAGTTTATGAAAGTTGGAGCTATATTGGAGTCTACAAACGTTATAACGTTCTTGGGGAAAAAGTTCTTGCTGAAAAAACACTTCAGAAAGGATTGAAAAAAGCACCAAAAAATCCTGAGCTTTCTGCAGTTTACGCAAAGTTCCTTCTGGCACAGAACAGACCTGCCGAAGCCGAAAAGATTTCAGAATGTCTTCAGACAACAAGATACGCCTCAGTATACGCGGAAAGCGTTTTCAGAAATCACAGTGAAGAAATTTCGGACAGCAAACCTTCGCTTCTTTATGAAGACAGAAAATATTTTGACCTTTACAAAGATTCCTACAATACAAGCCGTAATCCTGTATGGCTCAGAAACTGTGCCGTTGTCTGTCTGGTAAAGGGCCAGTATGATGCCGCTTCTGATTTTACACCTCAGGCTTACAATGATTCTGATGATGCCTATTTCTGGGCTCAGGTTAATTTTGATGGAGGAAATTACTACCAGACTGTAAACGCCTGTGAAGCCTCCCTTTATTTTATGGAAAGTATGAAAAAAACTGCTTCCCGTAATGCCTCAAAACTTAAAGTAGTAGCTCTGGAATCAGACGCTTATAATCTTCTTGCAGATTCTGAAAATGCTCATTCTGTTCGTGAACAGATCATCGTTGATTTTATTACCGGAAGTGAACTTCGTGACCGTCTTTCTGATGAAGAAAAAGAGATCCTGCCGCTGGTTGTTGTAAACAGCGCCGTTGAAGAAAAGAAAAGGGGAAACGGAGAAAAATCCAGTTCTCTTCTGACTTATTCAGTCATGAACTTTCCTGAGTTTGTTCCAGGCCTTATTGCTTATGCTGATTTTGCCTGGGAATCAAATCTTGGCCGCCGTGAAGATGATGAAATGACTGCTTTGAGAAAAGCCGGAATCAAATCTTTGGAAATGGAAAGATATGACAGCCGTGCAAAAATCCCTCTGTCAGATGCTCTTTATAGAATTGACCAGGCTTTGATGAAAATCAAGGATCCTTATCTTTATATTAAAAGACTTGATTTAAGATACAAGGCTGATCCAAAACTTACTGTAAGAGATAAAACTGCAGATCTTTGGAGACTTCTGGAAGAAAGTTCAACCGACAGCGTAAAGTATCACGATATTCTGGTTCGTTATACCGTAAACTTCCTTCTTGAAAACGGAATGACAGAAGATGCTGAAATGATTTTCACAAAGTATCTTTCTACAAAATATGGTCTTGATCCTAAGAATCCTAAAGTGAATTTCTACGATCAGATTGCTGACAATACAAGAAACATTGAAACTGCCGATCTGGAACCTGCCGCTTATTTTGCGGTAATGTATAAGAAAACCGACGATGCTCTTCGCATGTTCGAATACAGTGTTTTTGAAAGCTCAGGTATAAGATCCGCTGATATTTCTTCACAGGTTACAACTGAGACTGCAATGAACCTTGCAAATCTTTATTACGGACTTGCCCTTAAAGACAAGGCTCTGGATCTGTACGGAAAAATTGCATCCCGCGAATCGGTGCCTGTAAAACGTTCTGCAGCTTTCTACAGAATTGCCTCTATTTACTATGCCTTCGGTGACAATCAGAATGCACTCCGTTCTGCAGATTACGCCTGTTCAATTTATCCTGAAAATGCGCAGGCCCATCTTCTGAAGACTCGTCTTACATCAAAATAAATTTCCAAAAAAATATTTTCTCTTTTTCCTCTTTTGTTAAAAAACACAAATACTTTATTTGATGAAAAAAATTGAAGTATACAAAAATGTGTTTGTGGGATTTCTTTTCCTGTTCATGGTGGCCGCCAGGTCAACTCTTTACGCAGACGAGAAGTTTTCCTGGGAGTTTCCAGATTCTGACATAAAAGATGTTCTCTTTGCTCTTTCTGTAGATGCAGGCATTTCCATTGTTCCTGATGATACGGTTTTCGGGAAAGTTGATTTCAGGTTTTCGGGCTCAGATTTTGAGACCGCCTTTGGGGCTTTTCTTGAAAATGCAGGGCTGTATGTATCAAAAGAAAAGGATCTATGGACTGTAAGCAGAATCAGGATTTTCGAAGAAGACGGTTATATAAAGGCTGACTGTTCAGGTCTTAAGCCTGTGGCTGTTATGGAAAAGCTTTCCAGAAATCTTTCTGTAAATATTACCTATGAACAGCTTCCGTCTCCTGATCTCTCTTTTCATGTTAAAGGAAAGACAGAAAAAGAACTGATGGAAAATCTTGTTGGTTTCCTAACGGGTTATGTTCTTGAACCAAAGGAAAACGGATTTCATATTGGACGTAAACTGGGTAAGACAGAAACTTCTTCGGATGGTTATAGTCGCATTGTTTTGAATGAAGACGGTTCTGTTACAGTGGATGTAAAAAACGGAATGTTTTCTACCGCTGTGGAAAGCTTATTGAAACAGGTTGGAAAATCATTCTGTTTTCCAGGTAACAATGACATAAAGATTTCCCGGGCAGTATTTGCATCAGAAAATGCAGACAAGGTACTTGAGCTTCTTTGCAGACAGAACGGTTTTTCTTGTTTTGAAAAAGATGGAGTTCTTTATTTCTTTTCTGGAAACAAGAACTTGAACGGATATGGACTTGTCGAAAGAAACTGGACTTATTTTAAAACAAGTTATACCGACTCCCAGACAGTTCTGCCTTTTATTCAGAAAAGATTTCCAGGAATTGAAGTTTCAGAAGGGGCGGGAGACAAAGGTGGTTTCTGGATAAAAACAGATTCTGCTGAGAAAGCAGAAATTGAAAAAATCCTTTCTGAAATTGACCGTTCGAAAGAGACTTACCTTATTCCACTTAAATACATAAAAGCCGAAGAGTTCATTAAAAGACTTCCGCCTGGAATAGAGCGCAATTCTGTAAGCGAAGCGGACGGTAATTGCTGTCTTTATTTTACAGGGACAAAAGAAGCATACGAATCTGTTTTGAAGGAAATTGAACTTAGCGACAGGCCTAAGAAAAGAATCAAATATGATCTTTTGATTCTTCAGTATGACGACACTTCTGATAATCAGTGGGTTTCCAATTTTAAGGCCAGAGATATGAAAATCGGCGATAGAAATTCCCTGAACGGTCAGCTTGGAAGTGTACTGGGATTTAATCTGAATGTAGTTTCTGCTTTCGGTCTTGATTTTGCACTTTCTCTTCAGAATTCAATTTCCGAGAACCGTACACGGGTTTTCGCGGATACCAGCCTTCACGGAGTTGCCGGGAAAGAAATTAATTTTTCGAACACCAATACTTACCGTTACAGAGACAACAATCTGGATCCGGAAACAGGAAAACCGGTTTATTCCGGCGTTACACGGGAAATTGTTTCCGGCCTGAAAATGGACATCAATTCCTGGATCGGGGAAGACGGCCTTATTACTACAAATGTAAAAGCATCCGTAACAAGACGGGGGACTGATACTTCTTCCGTTACGGGAAATCCGCCGCCAACTTCAGAAAAACTTGTTACCACCGAAGTCTGCTGCAGAAGCGGGGAACCGGTTGTGCTGAGCGGTCTTGTCCAGGATTCAGAAAACGAAGAAAAATCCCGGACTCCGGTCTTTTCAAAGATTCCCTTGCTTGGAAAGTTCTTCAGATCAGAATCAAAAAATCAGGAACATACACAGATGGTGATTTATCTTGTTCCTTTCATCGAAGATGTTGAAAAACAGGAGACTCAGGAAAAGTATAACGAAGAATGGCTCAATAAAAGAAAGGAGGAACTGTGCGGGATTTTGAATTCAAACTGACTCCGGCTTACTGCCTTTATAACGGGGTAGCCGTTATGGAACAGAAGGGAGCAGAAATCAGGTTTATTACAGAAAGTGAAGACGATACGGTTCTTCGGAAAAGACTTGAGAAAGCTTTTTTGAATCATGTTTCTTATGTGCTTAAACAGAAAGATTGTACGGAAGATTTTAAGGTGCTTCCAAAGGTTCTGTTTGAGACTGGAAGTCACGAGGAAGTCAGAAAGTACATTTCAAGACTTTATCATGAGGAAGACGGAAAAACTGAAGAAAAGTCTGAAACAAGAAAAGAAGTAAATGAAGCTGCTGCTGTTATTCTTCTTGATTCTATTCTTGATGAAGCAAGGAATAATTCTGTAACAGATATCCATATAGAAAACTGTTTTATCAGGTTCCGGAAGAACGGGAAACTTGAAAACTATGCTTCAATACAGCAGGAAAGAAACAATGAACTTGTATTGAGAATCAAACTACTTGCCGGCATGAACGTACTCGAAAAAAGGAAAAGTCAGGACGGGCATTTCGTTTACGGGGAAAAAAATCCGGTCTTTGTAAGAGTTTCTACAGTAGGAGTGGAAAGTTTCAGTTCTGAAGATTCTATGGAATCGGTTGTGTTGAGACTTCTTGATACCTCAAGGCTTCCTCTGGATATTCTGAGACTTGGGTTCAGTGACAGACAGCTTGTGGCTCTGGATACTCTTATGGAACTGCCTAACGGGCTTATTCTTATTTGCGGACCTACTGGAAGCGGGAAGTCTACAACAGCAGCTTCAATTCTTGTAAACAGATACAGGAAATCTTCTGGAAAAGAAAAAATAATCAGTCTGGAAGATCCTCCGGAATATCTTATTCCAGGGGTGACTCAAATTAAAACCGGAAAAGGATCTGGCATTTCTTTTACGGAGGCTTTGGAAAATGTTTTCAGACAGGATCCAGACGTAATCATGATCGGGGAAATCAGAGACAAATGCAGCGCGGAGACTGCCTTGCGGGCTAGTATGACCGGACACCTGGTTTTTGCAACTCTTCACACGGACTCTGCGGCTTCAGCGTTCCTGCGGTTAAAGGATCTTGGTGGAAATCCGGAAATCATTGCATCTGTATTGAAGGGAGTGATAATTCAGGAACTTCAGCATGAGGAAAAGGATGTGACTCTTCTTGCGGATATTTGTATTCCAGAGGCGGAACTTAAGGCCGAAGGAGTCAGTGAAGATTCTTTTGTTCACATTACCAATGTACCGGAACTTATTGTAAAGACAGGAAAGAATCTTACTGCAAGAAAAGTCCTTAAGCTTATAGATGAAAGAAAAACTTTGCGGGGGGCATCATGAATAATTTTGCCGCAAAGAAACTGTTTACAGAAAGCCTTAGGGAACTTGTAAACGAAAAACTTACGGTATATCAGGCTGTAAAAATCCTTTCGGAATCCAAATTAACTGAAAAGAAAATCCGTATGGCTGCTGATTATGTAGCAGAATACATGGAAGAAGGAGGGCTTTTCTCGGGAGCAATAAAAACCTGTCCGATTATCAGTTTTGATTCTGTATATGTGTTCTTCATTTCCTTTGCAGAAAAGAGCGGAAATCTTGCAGTGATTCTTGAGTACCTTGAAGAAAATTGCAGAAGGGAAGAAGAGAATCGGAATGCTTTCGAAGGCAGCCTGGGGTATCCGCTCCTTGTTTTAATTATCCTTTTTGCGGTTTTCGTATTTTTTCTTTCAGGCGGTCAAAAATATTTTGGGGAGGAAAGTTTCTTCGGAATAGAAAAACTGGAAGCTTTAAGATTTGTTCTCTTGAACGGATTTGTTTTTGCTCTTGCGACTGGAGTTTTTATTGCAGTCTTGTGGAAAATTATGGAGGAAAATCGCCTTTGCGAGGCTTTCAGGGCCGGAAGCTTTCTTGTAAAAAGTGGAACCGGATTTGCGGCGGCAGTTGGAATGGCGGCCTGGGTTTGCAGGGATAACAGCAGCCACAGAAAGATGTTTGAAAAAGCCAGGGAAGGCCTTGAATATGGCATGGATCTTAGAAGTGCTTTCCTTAGGGAATCAGACATCCCTTTGAAACGGAAAATTGAAACTGCGCTTTTTATTGCCGAAGAAACAGGAAACAAAAACGATGTTCTTGAAAAAATAGCAGATACCATAAACCGTGAAAATATGAAGAAAAGAAAACTGTGCCTGACCTTAATTGAACCTGTATTAATAGTTTTTACAGGCTGTTTTCTTCTGAGAATTGCTTTGAAATTTATTCTTCCTGCAATGACAGGGTTTGGGTTATAAGGAGAAATAAATGAAAAATGAAAAAAAAGTAAAGGAGAGCAAAAATGAATGGAAACAAAATGACGGATTCACCTTTGTTGAAACAATTGCCGTACTCACAATTACAGCAGTCCTGGCTGCAGGAACCACAGTGTCCGCAGGAAAGCTTATTGCTAAAGCAAGAAGGATTTCAGCAACCAGCCAGATTGAAGAATACTCAGCAGGCCTCAGGAGTTTTTTCCTTGACTGCGGAAGGTATCCGACAACAGAACAGGGACTGGAAGCCTTGTGGCAAAAACCAGAATTGTACCCGGTGCCTGAAAACTGGGATGGACCTTACCTTGAAAAGCAGCCCGGTAAAGACCCTTGGGGGCGAAACTATATTTATCAGTCACGAGAAAGTGGAATTATGCCCGGAGAGGTTCCTGAAAAATTGCCCTTTGTATTGTACTCCTACGGAGCTGACGGAGAAGAAGGTGGGGAAGGAGAAAACCAGGATGTTGTTTCGTGGAAATAGGACAGTTTCTTTTGCAGGGGTGGCCGCATTTTGTTTTGTTGTTTTGAATATGGTTGCGCTTCTGAATCTGAGTCTGAAGTCTCAGACAAGGTTTCAGGAAAAAAGATATGAAAATCTTCATTCGTTTGAAGAAAATAAAAACCAGGAGGTCTTGAATGAGATTGGTTGATGCAGTTTTTATGCTTTTGTTTTTCGGGGTATTCGGACGGATTTATGCTTCTACTTTTATTAAGACCTTAGGAAACGCAGAAACAAAAATCAAATTCGAAAAGAAAGCAGACAGCTATGAATTCATTTCTGAAAGTTTCAGAGCGGCCTGTGACGGGTACGGTTTTTCCTCTCTGGAAGATTGGGAAAGTACTGTAAAGGTCATGTGGAAACTTGATGATGTAAAAATAGAAAATAAAGACAATCTGTATCACCTTGTATGGTCCGGACCTGACGGAGGTGGTGAGATCTTCCATGGAGAAAAAAGAAATGGACATAAAACTCAACGGGACGGATTTTGATTCTTACAATATTCAGATTCCTGTAAAAGCCCTTTGGGGGAAAGACAGAGAGAATTTTCTGTATAAGGAGCTGGATAAACGACATCCAAGTTTTTCAAATCGATACACCTATGATGAAAAATTGAAACTTACCTGGAAAGGTTTCGTTTCGGAAGTTACCGTAATAGACAAGCTGGTTCTTGGAGACTACAGAACCCGGTTCCCTTCATCCCGTTTGAAAAATGAAAAAGGAAAGATTGTGTTTTCCGGGAAAACAAAAATTCCATTCCTTCTTTTTCTGTCCGCCTCTGTTATAGGTATTCTTTTCCCTTTATACAGATTAAACAAAACCAGAGGCGGGGGAAAGGATATGAGTAAGGTTTCTGTTGTCGAAGAAAAGTTTGAGGTGAAGGCGCCTGAAAAAGTCTATGTGAAGGGCTTATATGAAAGCCTTCTTCCTGAAATAAGTTCTGAAGAAGGAAAGGTAAGATCCCTTTTATGGACTTATGACGGTTATTCGGAGAAGCTTTCCCTAGAAATATTCGGATGTTATCCGACTGACCTTTTCGCCGGAAACCGTATTGAAGAATTGACCTGCTCTTCCGTAGTTTTCGAAAAAGGAAGTCCTGCTTTTAACCTTGAGAAAAAAAGAAAAGTTTTATGGGAGAAGGAAGAAACCGAGGTTATGGCATTACCTTCTTTTTCAGAAGGGGTGAGAAGTTTCCTTTCTGAGTTTTCTTCTGAAGAGGAAAGTGAGAGAT
Organism: Treponema sp.; assembly: GCA_024402695.1. GTDB lineage: Bacteria > Spirochaetota > Spirochaetia > Treponematales > Treponemataceae > Treponema_D. Next base: position 14,586 of record JAKSTG010000010.1, read on the forward strand.
ATAGCCCTTTCTGTGTTCGGTTTAGAACAAAGAGTCTTGAAAAAATATTGGAGACTGGCAAGGCTGCTAAGTTTACTGATTTTCTGGAGACTTCAGGTTATGTGATTCCTGAAATAAAAATCTCCAGAAACGGTGATGGGACATGGACTTTTGAGATGACCTTTATTCCTGGAAAAGGATTTCCTTTTACAGAAAATATTTTAACGGTCCTAAGCAAAAATATAAGGCTGTTTGAAAAAGCCTCTGAAGTTGCAGTTCAGAAGAAGAAGGTTCCTGTGAAAGTCGAAAAGGAAAACACGGGAAAGAAGGTCGCTGTAATAAAGCATGCCGGTAATGAAAACATTTATTTCAAAAACGAAAAAGGAAGGATTATACATGAAAAGAAGAATTAGTTCAGTTCTGTTTACCGGTATCGTGTTTATATGCCTTACCGGCTGTTCCAGTGTTCCGTATAAAGAAAAACTTATATTGACGGGACTTGTTGTGGATGAAAATGGCAGTCCTGTCAGGGATTTTGAGATGAAGGTTGAAAGTCCGTCGGTTAAAAACAGTACAGTTTACACCAATGAATCAGGGGTCTTTTCTTTGAATCACGCGAAAAAGGGGAAGTACAGTTTTTCAGGAAAAAAAGAAGGGTATACATTGGTGGATGAAAAAAGGGACATAAAAAGCTTTTCACAAGTTTATTGCTTTCATGTTTTAAGCGGGGACGGGGTTTTTGATGAAGTAAATCTTCTGGCAGAAAAAGGTAAATATAAAGCCGCCACTGAAGTTCTGGAAACTCTTTATGTAAAACAGAAATCCAGCTTAAGAGAATGTGTTTCATTTTATAAAAGAAGACTGAAGAAGGAGAGAAAATGAAAAAGTCTGTTTGTTTATTATTTTTGTTGTTATTGTTCTCATCCTGTACCATGGTTTTCCCCTTGGATACAGAGGTTCCTTATTCTGTTAAGGGAGAGATGGTTCTGACTGAAAATGAAAGTGATGGTTTTTCGGAGTTCAAATTTGAATTTAAGAACAAGTCTGAAAAAGAGGTTTATGCGTTCACTGTGGTTTTCTTTCTTTTTGATCAGGAAGGGAATCCTGTAACAACTGGTAAGCCTAATATAAGCGCTATTGTAAGGGAACCGGTTCCTTCAGGAGAAATTCTGGAATCATCTTTTTCGCTGGATAGATTCTTGAATGGAATTCCTGAGGTTCCTTACAGAATAGAATATCTTTTTGTGAAAAAGATTATTTACAGCGATGGAACTGAATGGAATGATCCTTACGGGTTTAAGTCTTTGTAGGAGAGTAAAAATGAAAAGAGTAATATATCTTGTTTTCCTTTGTTTTTTTGTTTTTACTTCAACTTCCTGTCTTTTTGAGAGTCAGGCGGTTCCTGTATCAATTCAAAAAAAGAATGAAAATAAAGAAAATCCTTCGGGGGGGCAGCTTTCCGAAGAGGAGAAAGAAGATTCGAAAGATGAAGGTGAAGACCCGGAAAATGAAGATGAAGAACCTAATGAGGAAGGTTCGGAAGGCGTGATTTCGGATGGCGAGGATTCTGAAAATAAAACCAATCAGTCTGATGAAAATTCTTCAGAAGAAACTGGTTTACCTGATGATAACCTTTCGGAAGAAACGAATTCGGGAAATGAAAGCTCAGGGGATTCTGACGTTGACGATTCTGCTGTAGATGAACCGGGCTGTGAAGCTGAAACTTCTTCTGGAAATGATGAACAGAAAGAAGAGGCGGAAAAAGAAATGCCGGAAGATCCTCCGGTTCATAGGGAATGGACCTTTATGGTTTATATGGGGGCAGACAATAGCCTTGAGCCTTACGCAATTCAGGATATAAATGAAATGGAATCGGGAATTGAAAAAGGAGGTTCAGTAACAGTTCTGACTCTTCTTGATCGTGCGCCGAACTATGATGACAGTAACGGAAACTGGACCGGAACCAGACTTTATGAAATTAAAAAAGATGAGAAAGGTAAGAATGCAGGAATCGAGTCAAAAAGAATAGCTTGTCCGGATCTTGGGATTGATACAGAAAATGACACGGAACTGAATCTTGCAAGTGGAAACACTCTGTCGTTTTTTGTGGATTTTGTGAAAAGGGAATATGAATCGGACCATTACTGTCTTGTTATCTGGGGAAACGGTGGCGGCTGGCGAGGCTGTGTATCTGATGAATCATCATCTTTTACAATGAATCTGCCTGAACTTGGGAAAAGTCTAGAAGGTAAAAGTCTTGATGCTGTTGTTTTTGATACCTCCTTCGGCTTATCTTTAGAGACCCTTTATGAACTTAAAGATGCCTGTCGCTTTGTGGCGGGAACTCCCGGTATCAATTCCGAGACAGGACTGGATTATGAAAAATTCTTTTCTGAATTCTGTGCCGGTTCAAAAAGTACAGGAAGCTTTCTTGAAAAAATCTGTTCTTCAGCAGAATCGGAGTTTTATGCGGTTTCTTTGTCGAATATTCAGGGGGTAGTGGATTCTTTGAATGAGACCGGAAAAGCCCTTTCAAAATACATCAGTTCAAGAACTGTACAGAAACAGGTTTTCGAAAAACTTCTTGGAAACGGAAATACTTACTGCAGTGGGAACTATCCCTGTGATCTGTATATAAGTCTTCCGGCCTGCATAGATTATTTCCTGGCTTTGAATAATTCGGAAGTATTGACTGCAACAAGGAAACTGCAGTCAGCCCTGCAGAAGATTTCAGTAACCGGGGATCAGGTTTGTCCTTCTTTGTTTCTTATTCCGGTTATTTCCAGAGGAACTGCAGTCTCCCGTCATCCGGAAAGTTATATTTTTCCTGACGGGAAAAACATCGATGGCATTGTCCGGTGCAGCTTTGTGAAGAACGCAAGTTTCTGGGTTCCGACGGGTAAGAATATGAGTTTTATGGACAGTCTTTTTTACAGAAGTTTTTAAATTAAAAAAGGGATGACCTGTATGTCATCCCTTTCTCTTTGTCAGATTATTTTAGTCTGCCAGACATTTGTCTAGTTCGGCAGAAATTGCTTTCTTGTCCAGGTGCTGTCCGATAACTACAAGTTTAATCATGCGGTCACCAACTTCGGCATCCCAGTCTTTCTGCATTTCAGGTTCCTGTGCAAGAACTCTTTCCTGTTCTCTTTTTGGACAAGAAGCGAGCCACTGTCCTGAGTAACCGGCCTGAATCTGGCGTCCTGAAGTTTCAAGAACGTAAGCCATGTCTGTTTCATCGCTGAACCACATAACGCCTTTGCAGCGGATAATTGAACGAGGCCATTTTGCTGCGTATTCATCCAGCTTCTGGCGGTCGAAAGGCTTGCGGCGGTAGTAAACGAATGAACCGATTCCGTATTCGTCTTCATCTTCACCTTCGTGTTTGTGTTCGTGATGGTGGTGGTGATGATGTCCGTGTTCATGGTCGTGATCTTCATGTTCGTGGTCGTGGTGGTGTTCACAGTGTTCATCACATTCATGACCTTCTTCCCCGTGAGCAGGTTTGTGTTCGTGATCATGGTCGTGGTGGTGATGTTCGTGTTCGTCGTGATCATCATCATCGTCGTCGTCATCTTCCAGGTCTTTCTGGAGTTCTGCAACCCAACCGGCAGAAGCATATACTGTTTCAAAGTCGAAGCGGTTTGTTCCGATAACTTCTTCCATTTCAACTTCACAGTTTGTTGTTTCGATAACTTTTACGTTTGGCTGGAGTTTGTTGATAACAGCGCGAACCTGTTTCATCTGTTCATCTGTAACCAGGTCACGTTTGTTGATGATCATTGTTGAACAGAATTCAATCTGCTGAACGAGAAGTGATTCGATGTCTTCTTCACCTTTGTCTTCGCGGAGAAGTCTTTCACCGCCGCCGAATTCGTCTACAAGGCGGGCAGCATCAACAACGCTTACAACGTTATCAAGTTTTCCGATTTCAATCTGTTCGATAGCCTGTGCAATTGGCATTGGTTCACAAACACCTGAAGCCTCGATAAGAATGTAGTCGTATTTTCCTGTCTTCATGATTTTTTCGATACCTTTAACCATGTCAGACTTGAGAGTACAACAGATACATCCGTTCTGGAGAGCAACGATATCATTTGTGTCTGTGATATTTGCTTCTTTTGCAATAAGTGAAGCATCAACGTTTACTTCGCCAATGTCGTTAACAATTACTGCAACTTTGTAACCTTTCTGGTTTGCAAGAATGCGGTTCAAAAGAGTTGTTTTTCCTGCTCCAAGGTAACCTGCCAGGAGTGTAATAGGAATCTTTTTCTTAGCCATTTAAATGCCTTCCTGAATATATAAAAAAATATTTTGTGACTGATATATTTGTCTTTCTATATAAATATATAAAAAAAAATGCCTAAATTCAATTTTATATGTTAAAATATTCCCTATGAGTGATGTAACTAGTAAATTCGGCCTTTTATACAAAGACAACCTTCATACTATTGTTGGGGTTGATGTAGATGACAATTCTTTCTCTGGACGCATTCCTTTCGGTGCAAAGGTAATCGAAGACAATGTTTTTGCAAATACATCCTACGAATCTTACTCTGTTCCGGATTCTGTAAAACAGGTAGGTTTTAATCTTTTTGAAAACTGTACAAATGCTGTTTCCATCAGACTCCCTGGAAGTCTTTCTGAGCTGACTCCTTATATGTTCTCAGGGTGCAAAAAGCTTTCAAAAATCACTATGCCTAATGTTGTGTCTGAATTCCCTGAAGGACTTTTCATGAACTGTGCTTCCATTGTGGAAGTTCCATTCAGAACAGACATTGCTTATATCGGCTCAAAAGCCTTTTTGGGATGTACATCTCTTAAAAATGTAGTTTTTCCTGAAACAATCCAGATTATCGAACACCAGGCTTTTGCCCTCTGTACTTCAATTGAATCAATTGTGATCGGGGCCGGAGTCTATGAAATCGCGGATGACGCCTTTGCAGGCTGTACATCCCTCTGCCATATCCGTCTTTCTGAGGAAAATCCTTATTTTGCCCTCAATGATGCAGGCTGTGTAGTACGCAAATCGGACGGAAAAGTAGTAATTATGCTGGCTTCTTCCCAGAAAACAGAAGTTTCCTTCATTGATGAAGAGGTTTCAGACGCTGTTTCACCTGCCGAAGAAAAAATCGCCGTTTGGTATGATCCTGCCAATGAAATCGATGCCGAAGATGCTGAAGATGATGATACTTTCAGTGCAGAAATCGGGGCAGGTGAGGAGGAATCTATGGCTCTTAATGTTCCTGTAACAGAACCTGTTGCAACTCCTGCTCCTGTAGCAGAAACTGAACCTGTAAATGAAGCTCCTGATATGGTTTCCAGCATTCTGAATCAGAATACAACCCGTAAAGAGGAAGAAGTGCCTTCTTCTGTTACTGTAAGTCTTGATGAACTGGCTGCTGTAGTTGATACAATGAATGCCGAAAACGGTACATATACAGAAGATGCCGCAGAAAGAAAAATTCAGGACAGAAACCTTAATATTCTTATTGAAAATGTCGGTTTCAGTGATGTTCAGAAGGTTGATTCAAAAGGAATTCCTGCAACTACTTCAGAACTCTATGTGTTTGCCGAAGAACTGGTAAAAAGCCCGGACGGAAGCAAATCTATTACTTCAAAACTCAAGAAGTGCTGTGAAGCCCTTGCAAATATCCACGACCTTAAGAAAATCATCTATCTTTCAGAACTTCCTGTTGATAACGATGAATTCCTTATGTTCCTGGCAAATACACTGAAACGTCAGCATGTTCTGGTTGCCTGTACAGCCGCAAATCCTGAAAATCTGTCTGAATACAGCCGCAAAATCTGTCAGGCTGCCCAGATTTCCATGGACCGCAACGAAATTCTTGATCAGAGAAAGAAAGCCGGAATCAAAAATCCGGGAACTATCAAGCTTATCGTTCAGGACAGACAGTAAAATCGTTATTCAGGACGCTTTTTATCCCAAAATCCGCAAAAATTCACTTTATATTGGAAGAAATGCATAAAATTGGTATATTTAAATCATGAGTGATTTGTTTAATACAGAACACAGTGCATCAATCGGGATCGGAGTAACAGAAGAAATCCTTCCTCCACCGGAATGCAGTGTCATTTTTTATAACGATGACTACACAACAAAAGATTTTGTAGTAGATGTGCTTGTAAACATCTTCAATAAAGCTCAGCCTGAAGCTGAGGATCTTATGGAGAAAGTGCACAGAACCGGTTCTGCTGTAATCGGCTCATATACATACGATATTGCTCTTTCCCGCACAAATACTACAACACAGCTGGCCAGAAAAAACGGTTTTCCGTTAAGGGTAGAAATTGAGCGCGACTAACGAAAATCCTAATTCTCATGTAAAACAGATGAAGCTGACTCCAACTCTTGCAAAGATTCTTTCTGAATCCCTTATGACTGCAAAGAAGGCTCATCATCAGTTCTTCACACCGGAACACGTACTTTCTGTTGCTCTCCAGTATGATATTGTAATCAATATTCTTACTGCCTGCGGCGCAAATGCAGAATCAATCCGCACAGAGACAGTTAATTATCTTGCGACAAAAGTTCCTGTTTCTACTTCAGAATCACAGAAAGATACCTTCAAGGTTCCTGCCGAATCGGCCGGGTTTCAGGCCATGATGAATCAGGCCATTTTCCACTGTCTTTCTGCAGAAACTGATGTTCTGGATATTACAGATATTCTTGTCTGCATGATTGAAAACAAGAATAACTATGCATCTTTTTACCTCCGCAAGGGCGGCGTAGACAAAATGCGCCTTACAGAAGTGGTTTCCCGTATTCATCAGGAAACCAGAAGTCTACGACGCAAAGGCGGACAGCCCTTCAATCCGGGGCCATTTGCCCAGGGCATGAACAACATGGCCGGAAATCCTGAAGGGGAAGAAGAACCAAAGTACGATGCTCTTAAAAAGTTCACTGTGAACCTGAACGAACAGGCAAAAGCAGGGGCTTATGATGAACTTGTAGGCCGTGAAGAAGAAATCGAACGCACAATCCAGGTTCTCTGCCGCCGTACAAAGAATAATCCGCTTCATGTCGGAGATGCCGGGGTTGGTAAAACAGCCATTACTTATGGTATTGCCCAGCGTCTTGTAAAGAAGGAAGTTCCTGCCAGCCTGAAAGGCTTCGAAATCTATTCCCTTGATCTGGGACTCCTTCTTGCGGGAAGCAAATTCCGCGGTGACTTTGAAGAGCGCCTTAATGCAGTAATTAAGGAAGTTCTGGAACTTAAGAAAGTTATTCTCTTCATTGACGAAATCCATATGATTATGGGTGCCGGAACCAACGGAAACTCAAACATGGATGCGGCAAACCTGCTTAAACCGGTTCTTGCCGGCGGACAGGTAAGAGTTATCGGTTCTACAACTTTTGAAGAATATTCAAAGAACTTCGAAAAAGATCGTGCTCTTGCCAGAAGATTCCAGAAGATTGATATCGTAGAACCAACACGAAAAGAAACAATTGCAATCCTTAAGGGACTTCAGAAAAAATACGAAACTTATCATCACGTTAAGTTTTCTCAGGATGCCATTGAAACAGCCGTAAACCTTTCGGTTCAGTATATTCCAGACCGTCGTCTTCCAGACAAGGCAATCGACCTTCTTGATGAAGCCGGGGCTTGGATGAACATTACAAAGAACGGTGGCTTCAATGGAAAAGGTCTGAAAAAAGCCGGAAAAGCTGCCGCAAAAGCTCCTGTTGTAGATGAAGAAGTCATCAGAAAGGTGACAGCAAAAATTGCCCATCTTCCTCTTGAAACTGTAAAGGGAGACGACAAGGAAAAACTCCGTAATATAGAGAATATTCTTTCATCGGAAGTTTTCGGTCAGGAAAGAGCAGTTATGGCTGTGGCAAAAGCTGTAAAGCGTGCCCGTGCCGGTTTCAGAAATCCGGACAAACCGGAAGCCTGCTATCTGTTTGTCGGTCCTACAGGGGTCGGAAAGACAGAACTTGCCCGAAGCCTTGCAGCTACTCTTGGGGAACCGCTTCTCCGTTACGATATGTCTGAATATCAGGAAAAACATGCGGTTTCGCGTCTTATCGGATCTCCACCGGGATACGTAGGATTTGAAGAAGGCGGTCAGCTTACAAAAGATGTCAGAAAAAATCCTCATGCAGTAATTCTTTTTGATGAAATCGAAAAGGCTCATGAAGATATATACAATGTACTTCTCCAGGTTCTGGATTATGGTCAGCTTACAGACAATCAGGGACGTAAAGCAGATTTCCGTTCATGTATTATCATTATGACTAGTAATGCAGGTGCCCGCGATATGGAAAAACCAGGAATCGGTTTCGGTACTGAAACTGCAGAAAATGCAGAAGCTTCCCTCAAAGAGGCTGTAGACCGGGAATTCAGCCCTGAGTTCCGTAACCGTCTGGACAGCATTATTCCGTTCGCTCATCTGGATAAAAAAGTTGCCAGAATGGTTTGTGAAAAAGAAGTCAGAAAGCTTTCTGAACGTATGGCTTCCCGCAAGGTAACTCTGGAAGTGACAGACAAAGCCCTTGATTTCCTTACAGACGAAGGTTATTCACGGGAATTCGGAGCCAGAAACATGGCCCGCGCTGTGGAAGACAAACTTGCAAATCCTCTTGTTGATGAAGTTCTTTTCGGAAAACTTGAAGACGGCGGATGTGTAAAAGCAGATGTCCTTCGTGGAAAGGTAGTTTTCAAATATGACTGAAGAACAGCTTAAAAAAGAGATTTTTGCACGCTACGGGGCTATTACCCGAGCAAGAGGATGTTTCCTTTATACTAAAAAAGGTGTGCGTCTTACTGATATGTATCAGGCTGGTGGAAGAGCCATACTTGGATGGGGAGGCGGAGATGCCTTTACCAGACTAAAGAATGTTCTGAACCGCGGCCTTACAGGTTCTTTCATTTCGGAATTCACTTTCCAGATTGATAAGGCAGTAAGTGAACTTCTTGAAAGTAAAAGAAAGGTATATTTTACTTCTGAAAAACCGGTTTCCGGAGTTTTATGGGAACCATGGAAGGAGAACAGCGCAAACCTGTCTTCTGAAAAGGTGATTTGTGTAAAACCGCCTCTTCCATGGACAGACAGCATCTATATGATCTGTGTTTCAGAGGATGCAGCCGATTTTTGTCCTGAAAAAACAATTTCGCTTCCGTCTCCTGTTATTGCCGGTATTACTCGTTCTGTTTATGACCTGATCGGTGCAATGAAGGAAAGGGAAGAAAAAGACTGGTTCCTTTATGACCAGGTGCTTTGTTCTTATTTTGAAAGAAAAGGACCTTATCTTGAGCCGAAAGTGGCAGAAGAAAAATATGATGATTTTGTTTTGTTCTGTCTTGAACTTGGTATTATAATTAACCCTGAATACAGCGGACATTCCATTGTTCCATTTGGAGCAGACAAAGGAGTGTTCTCGAAACTCAAAAAAGATGAAAGGGGCAATTCGTATGCAGCAGGCTGACATAACTCTTGCAATAATCAAACTGGCCGCAGGCGGGATTACAGCATTTCTTGCAATCATGCTTTGGAGCAAGACCCGTGATGTTTCATGGATGAGTCTTGTTGCAGGATTCATTACAACTTATGCCGGCATGGTTTATGAACTTATGCTGGATCTTCATGTTATCACTGCTGCGGGACCGGAAGTTCTGGGACTTCCTCTTTCGACTCTGCTGTTTACAGCAGTTCCTTTCGTGTTTTTTATTCTTGCATTTATCCTGATGCTTATTCGGCGTTAGGTTATTGTTCATAAAGGAGGCTGTTATGGCTACAAAAGAAACAAGAACAATCAGCTCTCTGCTTATGCAGATTGCACTGGGATGTCTGCTTCTGGTAAGCGGAATCTGGGGACTTCAGGGTGGCGGAGATGAAGCTGTAAAAGCAATCCGTCATATTTTCGGAAAAGACATCAGAGATATTATGGCAATCGTTTTCTCTGTAATTGAACTGATTGCCGGTGTGTTCCTTCTGGTTCGCCTTTTTGTTCCAATGGGAGCAGGACTTGATACTGTGTTCATGCTGATCATTATGGTTGTATGGATTGTTGCAATCGTTCTTATGGATTTTATTGGTTCAAGCGGAATCCTTCACAACGGGGCAAAACATTTCCTGAACTGGCTTTACAGCTTTGCATATCATCTGCTGGTTCTGGCTGCTATTATCCGCATCAAATACTAGAAACAAATACTGACAACGGGAAAACAGGAGGGTAACAGTATGAAAAAAAACATCATGAAAAAGATTCTTTCTGCAGTCTTCCTTTTTTCCCTGTCTGTGTCTTCTCTTTTTGCAATTGAAGACTCAATCTTTTCTTTTGATGCCGGTCTTTCAAGCGGAGTGACCGTTTACGGTGATAACGACATTAGAAAGGCCAATTCCAGCGTAAAGAATAACGGTCACAGAGTTGCTCTTGGAACAGTCTGTGACGTAAATGTCAGAATCAGTGATTATCTGACATTCTTTCTGGGTAATGATTCCTTCTTTGATCTGGCTTGGAAGGGGGACTATTACTCAAATCATATTGAGACTGCCTTTTTCCCTGGATTGAAAGTTTATCCGGGGCTTGGCGGATTCAATTTCTCCTGTGCATATTCTGCCGGAACCAGATGGGATTTCCTCTCAATGCCTGTAGAAACAGATGAAGATGGAAATGAAATCCCGTTCAGGACTGATCCTGTTTCTTGGGGAAACGGATTCCGCCTTGGTCTTGAATATAACTTCTCATACGATTCCAATCCTCTTTACCCCTCTGTGGGTTTCTATTACCGCCTTTGTCCCCGTGGAAATTACAACTGGGATAATGTTTTTGCGGTCTATGTCCTTGCCAATTTCTAGACCTGCGTATTATAATTACCCTTATGGGTGGAAATACAAAAAAATCGGGAAGTTCTCTGCTTAAGGCAGCAGAACAGGCCGCTGCAAAAGCAAAGGCAGCGGAAAGTAAAACTACAGCAAAATCAGCTGCAAAACCTGCAGCAAAAAAATCAACAGCAACTACAGCAACTCCAAAAGCCGCAGCGGTAAAGGCTCCTGCAAAGGCAGCTTCATCTAAAACTTCAGCCGCAAAACCTGCCGCAACAAAAACTTCTGCTGCAAAGACTACAGCTGCCGCAAAAGTTCCAGCAACCAAAGCAACTGCCGCAAAGGCAACTGCTACAAAAACTGCAGCTAAGCCAGCAGCCGCAAAATCGGCTCCTGCAAAAACTGTGGCTCCTAAGGCTGCTTCCGAAAAACCTGCAGCAACAACCGCAAAAGCTGCCGCTGCAAAATCAAAGCCTGCTTCCCAGGCCGGAACCGGTGTTTACGATGAAGATTCCATCCTTCATCTGGAAGGACTTGAACACATCCGTCTCAGACCTGGTATGTACATTGGTTCTCTTGGTGACGGTTCCAATGAAAATGACGGTATCTACATCCTTCTTAAAGAAGGTATCGATAACTCTGTAGATGAATTCAGCCAGGGGTACGGAAAAAGAATTGATATTGAAATCAAAGACGGCCATGTAAAGATCCGTGACTACGGACGTGGTATTCCTCTTGGAAAACTTGAAGACTGTGTTTCAAACGTAAACACAGGTGCAAAATACAACAACTCTGTTTTCAAACAGGCTATTGGTATGAACGGTGTTGGTATCAAGGCAACCAACGCTCTTTCTTCATACTTCCGTGCCGCTTCAATCCGCGAAGGCAAAATGGCCGTTGTGGAATTCGAACGGGGTGAAAAGAAATCAGGAAAAATCGGTGCCGCAAAGCCTGGTGTTCAGAACGGTACCTTCCTGGAATTCATTCCTGATACAGAACTTTTTGGAAAATATGAATACAACATGGAGTACGTTGAAAAACGTCTCTGGAACTATGCATATCTGAATCCTGGACTGAAAATCGTTTGTAACGGAAAAGAATATTACTCTGAAAAAGGTCTTGAAGATCTTCTAGTTCACGAAATGGGTGGGGCAGGAAAACAGCTTTACAATACCTTCAGTTATACAGGAGAAAACCTTCAGTTTGTTCTTACCCATACAAACTCTCTTGATAAATTTGTTTTCTCTTTTGTAAACGGTCAGAGTACAGATGACGGTGGTACTCATGTTACTGCCTTCTTGGACGGATTCACAAAAGGGGTTAATGAATGTTTCAAAAAAGAATATGACATTAAGGATGTTACGGGCGGTTTGTTTGTAGCCCTTAAAGTTGGACTTGATAATCCTATGTTTACAAGCCAGACAAAGAACAAGCTTGGAAACGTAGAAATCCGTGCTCCTATTATCAAGGAAGTTCAGGCAGCCGTAGATGACTGGCTCCGCCACAATCCTGATATTAAAGGTGCCATCGAAGAAAAGATCATCAAAAACCAGAAAGCCCGTAATGAAATCAACAGCGTTACAGAAAAGCAGATCCGTGAAGCTTCAAAATCAGTAATGCTTAAGATTGCAAAACTTAAGGACTGCCGTTATCACCTGCAGGATGGTGCCAAAGGTGCCGAAAGTATGATCTTCATCACTGAGGGAGATTCGGCCACTGGTCCTATGACTTATGCTCGTAATGCAGAGTATCAGGCTATCTTCAGCTTGAAAGGTAAACCTGAAAATATGTACGGCCGCAAAAAGTCTGCTCTTTTTGATAACGAAGAACTTAAGAACCTGACGTTCAGTCTTGGTATTCAGAGAAGCGTTGAAGATTTGCGTTATGACAAAATCATCATCGCAACCGATGCCGATAACGACGGATTCCATATCAGAAATCTGGTAATGACATATCTTCTTCTGTTCTTTGAAGAACTGGTAATTACCGGTCATGTTTATATCCTTGAAACACCTCTTTTCCGCGTACGTACAAAGAAAGAAACAGTTTACTGCTATTCAGAAGAAAGTCGTGACAAGGAAATGAAGCGTCTTGGTGCAAATGCAGAAGTAACCCGATTCAAAGGACTTGGAGAAATCAGCCCTCAAGAATTCGGACAGTTCATTCACCCAAGAAAAGAAGGGGAAAGCGAAGACAAAGGCATTCACCTTACACCGGTAAGCATTCAGAGTCTGAAGAATGTTCCACAGGTTCTTGAATTCTACATGGGTAAAAATACTCCTGAACGCCGCGAATTCATTGTTCACCATCTGGCAAAAGAAATCGACGCATAAGACTTTAAAATCGGTGCCATAAGGGCAGTTTTTTGGTAAACTGTTCTTATGGCTAAGTTTGACGAAGATACTCTCTATATACTTGATTCTTACGGGCTCATTTACAGAGCCTATTTCGCTTTTATTTCACATCCATTAACAAATTCCAAAGGGGAAAATATTTCCGCCGTTTTCGGATTTTTCCGTAATCTTGCAAATGTTCTCCAGCACTATAAACCAAAGTGTCTTGTTGCGGCTCTTGATTCCATTGGACCTACTTTCAGACACGAGCGTTATCCTGAATACAAGGCAAACCGTCCTAAATCTCCTGATGATCTTATTGCTCAGATTCCATGGATCGAAGAAATCCTTGAAACTCTCGGCATTCCTTCTATCCGTGTAAACGGTTATGAAGCAGATGATGTTATTGCAACTCTTGCCCGTAAGTGCGAAAAAGCAGGGCGAACCTGCCGTGTCCTCTCCGGAGACAAGGACCTTATGCAGCTGGTAAATGATCAGATTCAGATTCTTAAACCGGATCCTACAGGAAGCTGGAAGGTGGTTGGACCTGAAGGGGTAAAAGCCGAGTGGGGCGTTATGCCAGAAGGCCTTCTGGACCTGCTTTCTCTTTACGGGGATACTGCAGACAATGTTCCGGGCGTAAAAGGCGTTGGAATCAAAACAGGGCTTAAATATCTGGAAGAATATGGAAGTCTTGAAGGTATTTACGAACACGCTGATGAAATCAAAGGCGCTATCGGAGAAAAAATCCGTGCCGGCCGCGAAAATGCATTTTTCAGTAAGGAACTGATTACCCTTTGCGAAACCGTTCCTCTTGATGATCTTCCACAGCTTGAACAGATTGTAAATCTTCTTAAAGGAGAAAAATGTAAGACTTCATTCGAAGAACGCTACAACTTTACAGGCGCCGCCGAACTTCTTATGAAGTATGAAGCTCCAAGCCTTGCAAAGTCTTTCTCTGCCCTTGGTGGAAAAACCGTGGAAATGCCAGCTGCCGAAAGCAAGAAGGCTGAGGGTAAAGTTTCTGCCGCCAAGAAAACTCCTGAAGTGGAAGAAAAACAGAATAATCTGCAGATTCCGGAACCTAAGAAAAACAAAGGTAAATACAAAGCAATTACAGGTGTCGCAGAATTAAAGAAATATATTGATGGATGTATAAAGTGCGGAGTTGTGGCCTATGACTCTGAAACTACAGGACTGGACACTTTGAATGACAAGATTCTTGGCTTCAGTCTTTCCTGTGAAAAGGGAACCGGTGTATGGGTTCCAATCAGTGCCGGAGATTCTCTTTTTGATAATGATTATGTTTCCAAAGATGATGCTTTCAAGGAACTGGCCCGTATTTTTGATAACCCTAAAATTACAGTGGTAATGCACAATGCCAAGTTTGATTACAAGGTTCTTGTTTCCAACGGCATGAAGTTTGAAGGCGGACGCATGAAGTGTAATCTTGTTGATACACTGGTTGCCGCCTGGCTTATGGATCCAGACAAGTCTTTCAAGAAATCTCATTCTCTGGAAAATCTTGGAATCGTTGATCTTGGTTTAATTGGAATTGAATACGGAGACATCGTAGGTAAAAAACAGACTTTCAGTGATGTTCCTCTGGAAATTCAGGCTGAATATGCTTCGGAAGATGCAGACTTTACTCTCCAGCTCTGGCAGAAATATGAACCTGAACTTAAAGAAAAGAAACTCTGGGATCTTTTCAGCAATCTTGAAATGCCTCTTCTGAAAGTTCTGGTTGATATGGAAATTGCCGGAATCCATCTGAATACAAAATCTCTTGATGAATATGATGTGGAACTTACAGGCAAAATTGAAGATATCCAGAACGCTATTTACGCAGAAGTGGGACATTCCTTTAATATTGCTTCTCCAAAACAGCTTGGAGAAGTGCTTTTTGAGGAACTGGGCTACAAGGCTACAAAGAAAACAAAGACCGGTTACTCTACAGACAACTCTGTTCTTGAAGAACTGGCACAGTTCCATCCTCTTTGTAATAAGATTATTGAATTCCGCGAGCTTTCAAAGCTCCAGTCTACTTATGTAGAAGCTCTTCCTAAACTGGTAGATTCAGAAGATCGCATTCATACAAGCTTCATGCAGACTGGAACTGCAACAGGTCGTCTTTCTTCTACAAATCCTAACCTTCAGAACATTCCAGTTCGTAATGAAATGGGGCGCCGCATCCGTTCGGCCTTTACTGCACCTAAGGGAAAAGTTTATATTTCAGCTGACTACTCGCAGATTGAACTTGTAGTTCTTTCACATCTTTCCGGGGACCCGGCAATGTGTAAAGCTTTCAACGAAGGAATTGACGTTCATAAGGCAACTGCCAGCATGATTTACGGAGTTGGTGTTGATGAAGTTACTCCGGATATGCGTCGTACCGCAAAGACAATCAACTTTGGTGTAATTTATGGTATGGGAGCTTTCAGTCTTGCAAAAGACCTTGGCATTTCAAATACTCAGGGAAGAATCTTCATCGACAAATACTATGAGCAGTATTCTTCGATCCGCAAGTTCATGGATGAAACAATTTCTTTTGCCGAAAACACAGGTTACCTTGAAACAATTCTTGGCCGCCGCCGCTATATTGCAGGAATCAACAGCTCAAACAAAATGCTGAAGAATGCCGCTGAACGCATTGCAAAGAATACTCCTGTCCAGGGGTCTGCTGCTGACATTGTAAAACTTGCCATGCTTTCCCTTGATAAGAAACTTCGTGAAAGTGGAAGTCCTGCAAAACTTCTGCTTCAGGTTCATGACGAACTTATTCTTGAATGTCCTGATGATAAGGCAACTATTGAACAGACAATCTCAATCGTAAAAGAATGCATGGAAAATGCAATGAAACTTTCTGTTCCACTTAAAGTCAGCGTTGAATACGGAAAGAACTGGGGTGAATTCCACTGATGATTTACGGAATTGTTGGGCCAATGGCCAGCGGAAAAAACTATATCTGTTCTCAGTACGAAAAGGAAGGCTGGTTAAGTCTGGACTGTGACAAGGTGGTTCACTGTGCCATTGTGGACCGCAGGGATCAGATTGTTTCGGCTTTCGGAAAGACTGCAGAAGAGAAGGGTATAGCTCTTCTTGAAAAAGACGGCAGCATAAACCGCAGGGCCCTTGGTGCGTTGGTCTTTACAGATTCTGAACTTCTTAAAAAACAGGAAAGCATTGTTTATCCTTATGTGACAGAGAAGGTCGTTCAATTTATAGAAGAAAATAAAGAAAAGAATCTGATAATAAATGCAACGGTTCTATATAAAACTCCCGACCTTCTTCAGAAATGTGACAAGGTTCTTTATGTGACAGCAAATCCTGTAAAGCGTTTTGTCCGGGCAAGAAAAAGAGACCATCTGCCGGTTTCAAAAATTCTTTCCCGTTTTCGAAGTCAGAAGGATCTGTTAAAAAAATATCGGGATGCCGTGAACAGCATCCCGAATAAAATCCCTTTGGAAATCGTAAAAAACTAGAATTCCAGCTTGAAAACTGATTCTCCCTCTGCGTCTTCCGGCATGTACCAGAAACAGAGCTGGATTTTTTCCTTAACCGATTCAGAAAGCTTTACAGATCCCTTGAATTTTCTTTTTTCTCCGGTTTTTACATTTTCTGCGAATAAAGTTCCGTACTGGCCTTTTACATCCAGTTCAATCCATTCAGGATCTTTTGTTTCATCAGCTTCGTTATATTCTATGGCACGAACATAAACTCTTTTGATGTCATTATTTGAGTTTGTAGTCCAGGTGAAATTGATGGTGTCGCCTTTTATAGGAAGGTTTCCGAAGAATTTGTGAGTTACTGGAACCAGAGTTCTGAAACATACCGGTGCTTTTGTGATTTCCTGGTGGCCGTATTTATCAACAGGGTATACGGTCTCGAAAATGTGGAAATCAGACTTTCCTGTCAGTAGAATCTTCCAGTTTACGTTTTGGGTTCGTTCCTTGTTTTTGTGGACTTTCAGCCAGATTGCCCTCATTCTTCTGTTGTTTTCATCTGAAATCTCTATTTCGATATGACCGGTCATAATCCAGCCTGTAAGCTTGTTTGTTTTGTTTCTTGTGGCATAGCAGAATACGCCAATCATAATGAAGATAAACAGGATTACTGTTATGTCGCCTGCGGTTCCCGGAAGAGGAATGAGGATAAGGGATACGATTTTCAGAAGCCAGAAGAGAATAGGGATAGTAAGAGCAATTATAGCGCCAAGGGCTACAATAGCACGACCCATAATTAAAAGAATGTTTGCCGCATCTTCCATAATCATGGAAAAAAGGCCTTTTTTATTGTTGTTTGAACTCATGCCTAATTTTAGCATAAAAAAATATTTTTACTAAACTAATTTTCTGTAATACCGATACAAAAGGTATAGGGGAATATCAACTATGGAACAGAAAAGAACTTTATGGATTATTGCTGCAGCCGGTATGTTTCTGCTGGTAGTTTTGGGAGCAGCATTTATTCTTTATTCACCTGCTCAGAAGACAGTGCCTGCAGTAGCAACAAATCAGACATATCAGACACCTGCACAGCAAATTCCACAGGGAAACGGCTGGACAAACATGCCTCCTGCTTACAATCCAAACGGACTTCTTCCACCGGGATCAGGCGAAATCCATACAAAGGATCTTACAGTTTATACAGAAAATGCTGTGGTTTACGGAAAGGAAACAGCTGAAGGAACAACAATCGACCTTAATGCACTGAAAGCAGCTGCAGAAATGGCTCCTGCTCAGGAAACAGTTCCTCAGAACATCAATATTACAGTTAATCTTCCTGAAACAAAGGTTGAAACAGCACCTTCACTTACAGTAACTGAAGTACCTGTACAGATTGTTCAGGCTGACAGAGCATTTGAACCAGAACCTGTAAAAGAAGTTAAAAAGGCTGCTGCTCCTGCACCAGCACCAGCAAAAACTTCAGCTCCTGCAAAAACAGCAGAAACAAAAGTTGCAGAACAGAAACAGGCTGTAATGGCTCAGTACTGGGTTCAGGCTGCTGCTTACTCAAACAAGAAAACAGCTGAAAATGCCCGTTCAGTTCTTGATGACAACAAGATTCCTGCAGACATCTTTACATACCAGGATGCTAAAGGAAAGGTATTCTACCGCGTTCGCGTTGGTCCTTACACAACAAAAAGCGAAGCAGAATACTGGCGCACAAAGATCGACAAAATTGCAGCATTCAGCAAGGCTGAAAGCTACATAACTACAAACTAATAGATTTACTCCTCCTAAACTTAAGACCGCAATGTAAATTGCGGTCTTTTTTTTTATTCTATTTGCCTGAAATGTAGAAAAAACGCCTATTACTTTGTATGAAGCGTTTCTTTTTTGTTTTATTGCTGGCAATTTTTATAAGCCCCCTGATATTCTCGGAGGAATTCTCTTTTGATGATCCCAAATGGAAGTTAAACGGTAAGATAAGGATTCCAAAAGTCCCTGAGAACTGTATAAGCGGGGCCTGGAATGGAAATGATTATGTTTACGGCGGAAGTTTTTCTCCTTCCTTTTGGAATAAACATCTGGTTCTTGATGTAAAAGGGGGGAACCTTTCCCTTTCTGGGATACTTTCCCTCATGAACAATCCGACTCTGTCTTCTGTCGTTTCGCCCTTCAGTACGGCAGACAAAACTGTTCGGGAACTAAAGGCTTCACTTCCTGACGGAAGTTCTTTTTCTTCAAGACAGGCTTTGTATTCTTCAATAAAAATCGACGGCGGGAAAGCTTTTCCTGCCAGTCTCAGTTCCTCGGTCCTTTATACTGATGAAGAAACTTATGTTTTTTCTTCTGCCTTGAAGGTCAAAGCTCCGGGTAACTTGTTTCTGGATTTTCAGGCTTCAGCCGGTTCTTCTGTTCTTGATGACCGGAAAAGTGATTCCTGGTTTTCTGATAAAGGTTTTTTCAGGGAATGTGACAGGAAATCAGTTTTATCTATTCAGGGAGCAGTAAGGAAAGAATCTTTCAGCATGCTTTTTTCCGATATAGTTTACTCTGACGGATTTGGGCAGTTTATGTCTGTATACCGGGCAGATTCAGTATGGAAATACGGATCAGTTTCGGCAGTCTGGAATCCGAGTCATGGTCTCAGGACCTTTTCCGGAAAGGAACTTGATGAAAGTCTTTTTATCAAGGTTAATCTACAAGATCAGAAAAAACTGAATGGAAAGATTCCTTTCTTCTTTAAATATGGTCTTACGGTTTTCAGCCAGTCGAATCTTTCTGAAAAAGAGGATGTTCTTAAGGCGGCTCTCGGATTCCGGCTTTTCTGTGTTCTTGCAAGTCTTTCCGGTAACCTTCAGGGAGAGTTTAAAATCAGGCCGGAGGAAGACAAGACTTTTGCTGTTATATGGAAAAAAGCGACAGTTTCTTCATCGGGAACCTGGTATTTTTCGGCGGTGCAGCCTACGTTGAAGGGGAGTTTCTGGCTTTCGCCTTCAGAAGATTATCTTTCCTGGAAAAGCGGTGAGACAGTTTCTCTTGTTCTGAACATCAGTTCCAGTCCTTCGGCAAGTTTCAGCCTTTCGGGAACTGTGAATCAGAATTCCTGGCAGTATAAAAATGCAGAACTGGAATCGGGAATAAGTTTAAAATACAAGTCAAAATTTCTTGACTTTTCAGGAAAGGTATCGTGGAGTATTGAATTTAGTCAATAAAATTACTAAAATAGAGTACTCAAACTGAAAATATTTTATTTTAAGAGGTAATATTATGGCTTTTGATATTTCTAAAATGAGAAATATCGGTATCAGTGCCCACATTGACTCTGGTAAAACAACAACAACAGAACGTATTCTGTTCTACTGTAACAAGATCCACCAGATTCATGAAGTTCGCGGAAAGGACGGTGTTGGTGCTGTTATGGACTCAATGGAACTGGAACGTGAACGTGGTATCACAATTCAGTCAGCAGCAACACAGGTTCAGTGGAAAGACTACACAATCAACGTTATCGACACTCCGGGCCACGTTGACTTCACTGTAGAAGTTGAACGCTCACTCCGCGTTCTCGACGGTGCTATCATGATTCTTTGTGCCGTTGCCGGTGTTCAGTCACAGTCAATCACTGTTGACCGTCAGCTGAAACGTTATCATGTACCTCGCATCGCATTTGTTAACAAATGTGACCGCCAGGGTGCTAACCCAATCCGCGTATGTGGACAGATTCGTGAAAAACTCGGACTTAACGCTCACATGATGGAACTTCCAATCGGTCTTGAAGACAAACTTGAAGGTGTTGTTGACCTGGTTGGAATGAAAGCACTGTACTTCGAAGGAAACAGTGGTGAAGAAGTTATCGTAAAAGATATTCCAGCTGACATGGTTGATCAGGCAAACCAGTACCGTGAAGAACTCATGGATGCTGTTTCTATGTTTGATGATTCACTCATGGAAGACATCATGGAAAAAGGATACAACGACCTGGACGAAGCAAAAGTTATCGCAGCTATCCGTAAGGGTACACTCGCTGAACAGTTTGTAGGTGTATTCTGTGGTTCAGCTCACGCTAACAAAGGTATTCAGCCACTTCTCGACGGTGTTCTCCGTTACCTCCCAGCTCCAGATGAAGTTGAAAACGTTGCTCTTGACCTGGACAACAATGAAGCAGAAGTTAAACTGGAATGTCGTGAAGGTAAACCATGTGTTGCCCTCGGATTCAAACTTGATGACGGACAGTACGGTCAGCTTACTTACACACGTATCTACCAGGGAAAAATCAAGAAGGGTGAAGAACTCTACAATACACGTACAAAGAAAAAGTTCAAGGTTGGACGTCTTGTACGTATGAACGCTGCAGCAATGGAAGATATCAACGAAGGTGTTCCTGGAGATATCGTTGCTCTGTTCGGTGTTGACTGTGCATCTGGTGATACATTCGTTGACGGCGACATCAACTACTCAATGGCATCTATGTACGTTCCAGAACCTGTTATTTCTTACTCTATTACTCCAAAAGACAAACAGGCTGCTATGCAGATGTCTAAAGCTCTTAACCGCTTTACAAAAGAAGACCCAACATTCCGTGTATACACAGACCCTGAATCTAATGAAACAATCATTAAGGGTATGGGTGAACTTCACCTTGACGTTTACGTTGAACGTATGCGCCGTGAATACAAATGTGAAGTTATCACAGGTGCTCCACAGGTTGCTTACCGTGAATCAATCACAGCTCCAGCAGACTTCAACTACACACACAAAAAACAGACTGGTGGTTCTGGTCAGTACGGTCGTGTAGCAGGTATCATGGAACCAATCACAGAAAAAGACTACGAATTCGTAGACGCAATTAAGGGTGGTGCTATTCCTAACGAATACATCCCATCTTGTGACAAAGGTTTCCAGAAAGCAATGAAAGAAGGTTCACTCATTGGTGCTCCAATCGTAGGTGTTAAAATGACAATCAATGATGGTCAGTACCACCCGGTTGACTCTAACGATAACGCATTCCAGATTGCAGCTATTGGTGCTTTCCGTGAAGCTTACGCAAAAGCAAAACCAGTTATTCTTGAACCAGTTATGAAAGTTCAGATTGCAGCTCCAAACGAATTCCAGGGTGCTATTTTCGGTCTTATCAACCAGCGCCGTGGTGTAATCGTAGATTCTGGAGATGAAAACGGAACAACAACTGTAAACTCTGAAGTTCCACTTTCAGAAATGTTCGGATTCTCTACAATCCTGCGTTCTTCTACACAGGGTAAAGGTGAATTCACAATGGAATTCGAAAAATATGGTAAAGTTCCAAACGCAGTTGCTGATGAACTCGTAAAGAAATACCAGGAAGCAAAAAAAGCTAAAGCTAACTAATTAGTTTGACTGCTTCTTAATCGAAGGCTCCCGTTCGGGAGCCTTCTTTTTTTTTACTTTTCTACAAAATCTCCAACTCTTGTCTTTAAATCCAACAAACCTTATAGTTATATGATAAGGAGAAATATATGGAAAAGCAGGATTTGATTGACTTGAGCCCTGTACGCATTTTCGATGCAGCAACAGAAGGTGGACTTAAAGCAGGAGAATTAGGACTTGTTACAGCAAAAAAGGGGCTTGGAAAGACTTCAGTTCTTGTTCAGTTTGCAATTGATTCCCTTTTAAATGACAAGCACCTGGTTCATATTTCATTCGATCAGCATTCTTCAAACGTCATTGCCTGGTACGACAGCATTCTTGCAGAAATTGCAAAGAAGAAGCATATAAAGATTTCAGACATTGCCGGTGACATTGTTCGCGAAAGAACAATTCTTAATTTTAATCAGGAAAATTTTACACTTCCAAAAGTTGTGGCAACAATCAAAGCTCTTAACGACGGAGGAATCAACGTTTCTTCAATTGTAATTGATGGCCTTGATCTTGCAAAAACTTCAAAAGAAGATTTGTCAGTAATGGAAGCCTTTGTAAAAGATAACAATATGACAGCCTGGTTCAGTTACACCAATGAGGCTTCTGATATTGAATGTCAGCTGGATGCAGACAAGCTTGCACTCTTCGGAAAAGTAGCTCATCTTTCGGCAAACGGAAATGAACTTTTTATGACAGTTCTGAAACCTGTAGATGCAGAAATCAGATTGGATTCGAAATCAACTCTAATGACAAAATAAAATAAACTGGGGGAACCGATGTTCAAGAAACTGATAAAACTTCTGAAACTTTTGAATTCCAATTCAAAGGCAAGTCAGATTGCAAACTCATTTTGTATAGGACTTATTCTTGGTCTTATGCCAAAAAATAATCTTTTGTGGTTTATGATTCTTGTATTTTTTATGTTTGTTCGCATTCATAAAGCCTGCTACGGTCTTATGATCATTGTTGGGGCTCTTATTGCTCCATCACTGGATCCTCTTTTTGACAAAGTAGGTTATGCAGTTCTTACCTTTGGTCCTATGGAAAATGCTTATGCATGGCTTCTGAACGTGCCGGTTATGGGCTTTACTAAATTCAATAATACAGTTGTTGCCGGTTCCCTTGTTTGCGGCCTTATTGCATATATTCCTGTATTCTTCCTTGCTGAAGGATTCATCTATGTCTGGAGACGTTTTGTAGCTCCTCTTCTTATTAAGTCAAAAGCAATGGCAGCCTTTTACAAGGTTCCTCTTGTTAAGAAACTTGTAGAACTTGGAAAGTAGAGGAAGGGGGAAGAAAATGGCAAAAGACAAAGAACTTGAAGTAAAAGAAAAAAGCAAAAAGCCGGCTAAAGAAAAGGCTGTAAAAGAAAAGCCGGTTAAAGAAAAGAAACCAAGGGCAAAGAAAGAACCAAAAACTGTGGAAGCTGACAGCCTTCCAAAATTGTTCAGAAAAAATTATCCTGCCAAGAAATTCGAAAAGAAGATTCTCAGAAAGATTTTTATCGATTCTGACCAGAAACTTGTAAAATCAATCTATGAATTGCAGACTGATGAAACAGGAAAAGAGGTTTACGTTGTGGATCTTACAAAGAAACTTGAGGCAAAGAATGTTCAGCGTCTTAAGATCGTTGCAAAGCAGATCAAAAAGCAGAAGGGGGCATTCAAGTTTATTCCTCTTCTTGCAACTGTAATTTTCCTTGTTGCAGCAGGTATCTTTATTACTACCTTCAAAAATGTTCTTGTGAAGAAAGCTATTGTTTCTACTATGGAAGGAATTTTCCGTGCAGAAACAAATGTGGCAAAAGTTGATCTGCAGATTTTCGGTGCTTCTATTCAGGTAAAGGGACTTCAGCAGACAAACAAGGATAATCCAAAAACAAACCTGTTCCAGATCGAAAATCTCCAGATGGATTTTGATCTGACAGACCTCCTTCGCGGGAAATTTCATGCCGAAAAACTGGCAGTAGAAGGAGTTGCCATTGGAACAGAACGTGCCAAAGAAGGAAAACTGATTGTAAAGGCACAGAAAAAAGAAGAAAAGAAACAGGAAAGCAAGCTGGCTCAGGATACAAAAGCCTATGCCGCAAAAGCCGGGGACAAACTTAAAAGTATGTTCGCCGCATATAATCCTGAAACAATTGTAAAAGAAATTCAGAATGATCTGCAGTCACCAAAACTTGCAAAAACTGTAGCCGATGATGTTCAGACACAGGTTGCCAAGTGGCAGG
Organism: Treponema sp.; assembly: GCA_024402695.1. GTDB lineage: Bacteria > Spirochaetota > Spirochaetia > Treponematales > Treponemataceae > Treponema_D. Next base: position 38,762 of record JAKSTG010000010.1, read on the forward strand.
CTGCTCCTGCAAAACTGGAAAAAGATCTTAATGATTTTACTGCCAGTGTGCAGAAAGTTGTGAATACAGACTGGTCTTCTGTTTCTGATGTTGCCGCCCTTAAGGAAGCGCTTGAAACAGTAAACAGCGCAATTACTCAGGGACAGGCTCTGTCTGATTCAATCAACTCTACAGCAAATGACATTAAGACAGATTCGGTAAAAGTTTCCGGATATTCTGCTGATATAAAGAATGCTATTGATGCAGACAGAAAACTGATCGATGACAAAGTTGCAGAAATAACACATCTTTTCAGCAAGGATGGAATTTCTGAAGTTATGAATGATGCCGTTCAGTCTATGCTTTATGATATTACAGGTAAATATTATCCGTATATTTCAAAAGTCATGGATTTGGCAAAATCTTCAGCTTCTAAAGCATCTACAAAACCAAAGAAAGAAAAGAAACAGAAGGTTAATAGAGAAAGACTTAAGGGCCGTACAATTTACTACGGTACAGACAAAACACCAAAGCTTCTTATTGATCAGGTCGTTGCCTCTGGTTATGAAAAGGGGACAGACAAGCTTCTCTTTGAAGGTAATGCAAAGAACATTACTTCTGACCAGAATCTCATTAATAAAAACACAACCCTGGATGCAAAGTTCAACGTATTTGGAAAAGCAAACTCTGCAAGTGTTGTAATGGATACCCGCGAAAAGGCAACTGCACCATTCCTTTCTGCAAATTATAACGGATCTGGATACCCGGTATCTGCCAATGCAGAAGTATTCAATATCAAATCAAGTTCTGACATTACAGCAATGCTTAATGCCGACAGAGACGGAAGTTTCGAAATTGGCGGAATCCTTGATATGCAGGTAAGCGAAATGACAGGTATGGATTTTGAACCTGCTGCTCTGAACAAAATCTACAAAAACAGTCTTGCAGGAATCAAGAATCTTACACTTGGCTTCGGAATCGGTATGGATGGGGACGGTGATCTGGTTGTAGAAATCAAGAACATGGACAAGCTTACACGCCAGTTGGTTGATCCTGTTGTTGCCGCTCTTTCTTCTGAACTTGCAGGTTATGCAAATACCGCAAAGGAAAGCGCAATAAAGACTCTGTCTGAGAAAACCGGAATTGCCAGTGAAAAGATTGCACAGTTCACTGATATCTCTACTGCGGTAGGTGCTTCACAGAACAAGATGAAGGAACTTCAGAATCAGATCGAAGCCAAGAAAAAGGAACTTACTGATCAGATTACTGCAAAAACAAAAGGTGCCGCAGAAGATGCTGCAAAAGAAGCTCTGAAGAAAACCGGAGTTGATACAGACAAGGTGAAGGATTCCCTTGGAGGACTTAAAAAGCTGAAGTTCTAGAAAAGTCTAAGGAGTTTTACTTAAGTAGAATTCACTTTTGAATTTCAGTAAAATAAAAGTAAGTAAATAAGGCGTTTTTACGCTCTAAATATAAGGAGTTACAAATGATCAAAACAGTAAAAGATGTTGATCTTAAAGGCAAACGCATCATCATGCGTGTTGACTTCAACGTACCAATGAAGGAAGGTGTAGTACAGGATGATACTCGTATCATGGCTGCTCTCCCAACAATCAAATACATTCTGGAACAGAGCCCACGTTCTCTCGTTCTTATGAGCCACCTTGGTGATCCTAAAAAGGACGCTAAAAAAGCAGCTGAAAAAGCAGCAAAAGCAGGAAAAGAATGGACAGCTGAAGATGAAGCAAAATTCATCGAAGGCAAAAACCGCATGGCTCCTGTTGTTAAATACTTCGCAGAAAAACTTGGAAAAGAAGTTACATTCCTTCCAGATGCACTTGGACAGGCTGACGCTATTGCAAAACTCCCAGAAGGCGGAGTAGCAATGCTGGAAAATACACGTTTCCACAAAGAAGAAACATCTAAAGATGCTGCAGAACGCGACGTAATGGCAAAAGAACTTGCTTCATACGGAGACATCTTCGTAAACGACGCTTTCGGTACAGCTCACCGCGATCAGGCTTCTACAGCTTCTATCGCTAAATTCATGGGATGTGAATCAGTTGGTGGATTCCTCATGGAAAAAGAAGTTAAATACATCCAGCCAATGGTAACAAACCCAGAAAAACCAATGACAGCTATCATCGGTGGTGCAAAAGTATCATCAAAAATCGCTGTTCTTGAAAGCCTTATGAAGAACGCTTCAACACTCATCGTTGGTGGTGGTATGGCTTATACATTCCTTAAAGCACAGGGACACGAAGTTGGTCGTTCACTTGTTGAAGATGACTTCCTTGATACAGCTAAAGACCTTTTGGCTAAAGCTGCTGAAAAGAACGTAAAAATCCTTCTTCCAGTTGACCACGTAGGTGCTGCAGAATTCGCAGACAAAGATCCAGTTGCAGTAGATGCAGTTGATCTTCCAGCTGACCTTATGGGTCTTGATGTTGGTCCAAAAACAGTTGCTCTTTACAAAGATGCAATCCTGGCTTCTAAATCAATCGTATGGAACGGACCTGTTGGAGTATTCGAATTCGAAAACTTCGCTAAAGGAACAGAAGCTGTTGCTCGCCTCGTAGCTGAAGCTACAGGTAAAGGTGCTATGACTGTAGTTGGTGGTGGTGACTCAGTTGCTGCTGTAAACAAATTCCAGCTTGCAGACAAAATGAGCCACGTATCAACAGGTGGTGGTGCTTCCCTCGAATTCCTCGAAGGAAAAACACTCCCAGGAATCGCCATTTTAGCTACTAAATAAACAGTTTACTGACTGAAAAAGGGGCTGTCCAATAAGTTCTGTCATGCTGAATTTGATTTGGAATGACATTTTGAACTTAATTTAAGGACAGCCCCTTTTTTTTACTGAATTACTTCTTTATATTCATTTACCACTTTGTTAAAATCAGATACAATAGATAAATAAGTAAAATAAGTAAAATAAGTAAAAAAAATAAAATAAGGTGGTTATATCAAATGGAAAACACAACAAAAGGCGGATGGCGCGCCAACAAATGGGTTAGAGCCGCTATTCCTGGTCTTCTGCTTCACTGCAGTATTGGTACAGTTTACTGCTGGTCTTATGTTTCTACAGGAATTGCAAGTCAGATTGGTTTCGAAGTTTCTACTGTAAACTGGGCTTTCAGTCTTGCTATTCTCTTCCTCGGATTGTCAGCAGCTTTCCTTGGTAACGTAGTTGAAAAAGATATTCACAAGTCTTCACTTATTGCTACGATTTGTTTTGCAGCAGGTATGATTGGTACAGGTCTTTTTGTAAAACTTGGTACTAACGCTTACAATGGTGGAGCTGGTACACCAAGTGTTCTGGCTCTTATCGGTATTTTCGTTTCTTACGGTTTCATCATGGGTGTTGGACTTGGTACAGGTTACCTTTCACCAGTTAAGACACTTATGCTGTGGTTCCAGGATCGCAAAGGTCTGGCAACTGGTCTTGCTGTAGCAGGATTCGGTGCTGCTAAAGCTATCGGTGCTCCAATCATGGAAGAAATGCAGAAACACATGGCTATCGACAAGATGTTCTATATCCTTGGTGCTGTTTACTTCGTAATGATGTTTGTTGGACACCTTCTTCTTGCAAAACCTGCTGACTGGCATGAACCTTCAGGAAATGAAAAGAAACCAACAATCATGGAAGTTCTTAAAACAAAACCTATGGGCAACTACGTTGGAATCTGGCTTATGTTCTTCCTGAACATTACTTGTGGTCTTGCTATCATTTCTTATGAAAAACAGCTTTTCATCACAACTGGATTTGTAGCTCTGGCAGGTACTCTTGGTGCTATTTCTGCTGTATTCAATGCAGGTGGTCGTCTTGGATTCTCTGCATGGGCTGATACAATGAAAGACAGAAACACAATCTACAAGATGATTTTCATTCTTTCTATCGTATTCACAGCACTGGTACTGGTAACAAACGGTATCGTTAATGCTAAAGATAATGCTTTCATTGCAATCATCGTTATCTGTCTGATCATGGTTGTAAACGCAGGATACGGCGGAGGATTCTCTAACGTTCCAACACTTCTTTCAGACCACTACGGAATGGGATCAATTTCTGCTATCCACGGAATTACACTTTCAGCATGGGGATTCGCTGGTATTGCAGGTCCACAGCTGGCAGCTTTCATCATCAAACATTTTGGTGGTGATGTACAGAAAATCGAATACCATGGAAAAATGATGTCTATCAACCCTGTTGGTATGCAGAGAATTCTGGTAGCTACACTGGTTCTTTACGTTGTAGCTCTTCTGCTTTCACTCTTCCTGGTTCGCAAATCTGGAAAAGCTGCAGAAAACAAATAACTGATATTCAGTTTTCTTTTTGAATAAAAGAAGCGTTCCCTGGCGATAAATATTGCCTGTAGGGAACGCTTTTTTTTTACTCTTTTTTCTGTTAAAATTACTCCATGTCAAAAAAGTCCAAAAAGCAGAAATGGAGTTTCTGGCGAAAAGTCAGAAAGAATATTAAATATTCCCTCAAAAATCCGTTCACTTATATATTTATACTCATTGTACTTTTACTTGTGGCAGCTACTATTGTTGTTGGAAACACAGAACCTTATCATCCTGACGGGGAAGTGACCAACTGGAAGGATGCAATCTGGCATTCCATTGTTGCTGTTGTAGCCGCCTATTACGATTATTACATGAAAACCGTTCCAGGCCGTCTGGCATCTCTTGTCTTGCTTCTGGTAGGTATGGCCTTCTGGACAATTGTACTTGGTAAGATTACATCCGGCATTATGGCCGTTCAGTCAAAAAATAATAAGGGGTTGAAAAAATATAGACGTATGAAAGGACACTTTTTACTTTGTGGCTGGAGACCCGGCTTTGAAAAAATTCTTGATGCAGTAATGGTTCAGAATCCTGATATATCACCTGATATGATCGTTCTGGTAAACAATGCTCCTTCTGAACAGATGGGGATTCTCAGATCTGATTCTCGTTTCCAGGAAGTAAAATATATTTCCGGAGATTTTTCAGATGAAGACGTTCTGAAACGTGCTTTTATTCATACAGCACAGAGAGCCCTTGTAATTGCCGATTATTCTGCCGGTTCTGATATTTCTGATATGGAAGTTGATTCAAGAACTGTTCTTTCGGTTCTTACAATGAAAAACCTGAACAAGGATGTTTACATTTCAGCTGAACTTTTGAACGAAAAATTCGAAAATCAGCTTCGCATGGCAAATGTAGATGAACTGATTCTTACACAGGATTATGAACACAGTCTTCTTGCCACTGCATCCAGCGGACTTGGATACAGCAATGTAATCAAAGCCCTTATCAGTGATAATGCAGATTCGGGAATCATCATAGAGGACATTCCTAAAAACTATATTGAAAAAACTTATGGTGAACTTGCTGTTTATTATGACAGCGATGAAAATGATGGTGATGTTCTGATTGGACTTCTTCTGAATACAGGAAAATTTCGCCAGGGCAAAAACTCTGAAGAGGAAGATAAGCTTAAAGCCAATGAACCTCTTCTTACACCTTCTGATGACTTTGTAGTTCCAAAATATGCCAAGGCTGTTGTAATCAGAACTAATACTGAAGGAACGGATGAATAATGAACAATAAAAAGAAAAAGCAGGGGGCAGCGATAAGGTCAGACTTCAACCGAAGAATGAGAACCATTTTCAGAAATCCCATGGTTCTTGGTTACATTTCTCTGGTTATTTTTATCTATGGCCTTCTTGCTGTTGTTTACACCTTTGAAACCCAGACTGGAAGCGGCATTACAACAAAGATGGACACTTTCTGGTTCATGTGTGTAGCTGTCTGTGCAGGTTATTTTGAATTCGTATGTGAATCTTATCCGGGACGCGCTGCGGCCATTACACTTCTTATTATCGGAACTATGGTGTTTGCTTACATAAGAGGTCAGGTTGCTTCGGTTTTTGTAGATATGGCAGAAAAGAAAAATAAAGGATTGAATAAGTTGAAAAATATGGAAGGACATTTTATTTTGTGCGGGTGGAGACCCGGTTTTGAAAAGATTCTTGAAACAGTTCTGGAATCAAATCCTGATATTACTCCTGATATGATTGTTCTTGTAAACGAAGCTCCACTGGAACAGATTGAAGCTCTTCGTGATGATGTTCGTTTTAAGGAAGTGAATTATGTAGCCGGTGATTTTACAGATGAATCAACTTTGAAAAGAGCCTATATTCAGACTGCTGCCCGTGCTATGGTAATTCGTGACCAGTCTAAAAAATATTCTGAACTGGAAATCGACTCACGTACTGTTCTTGCGGTTCTTACAATGGAAAACCTGAATCGCGGTATTTATGTTGTAGCAGAACTTCAGAGCGCCAAGTTTGAAAAACATCTCCGCATGGCCCATTGTGATGAAATAATCCTTACACAGGATTATGAACGCAGTCTTCTTGCAACTGCTTCAAGTGGAGCCGGGTATTCAAGCGTAATCAAGAGCCTTATCAGTGACGATGCAGATTCAGGAATCCTCATTTTTGATATTCCGAAAGAATTCGTTGGAAAAACTTTCAGTGACCTTCGTAAGGCAGAAATGGCCAATCGGAAGGAAAAAGGTGTTCTTGTAGGACTTCTTTTGAACAGTGGTAACTTCCATCAGCGCCGTAAGGAAGCTCTTCGTGAAGCTCAGAAAAACCCTGATATAAATACAATCATTTCAAATCTTCAGAAAGTAAAGAAACTTAAGAGTAATGAACCGGTTCTTGCTCCTAAAGGAGATTATGTGATTCCCAAAAATGCCAGAGCAATCTTTGTTCGTGGTAAGAATTAGGAGGTAAGAAATATGGATAATAAAGCATTTGATGATATTCTTCCTAAACTGGTAAACATTGCTCTTTTTAAGGATTTCGATCCGAAAAATGAAAGGGACCGCAGTGTTCTTAAAGTAGTTTACGAGAACCTTGTTGTTCGCCTTTATAAAAAAGGTGAAGTAATTATTAAAGAAGGGGACACTGGAGATGAATTCTATATCCTGACTGATGGGGGAGTTCATGTTTCCCGTCTTACTCCGGCAGGCGACGTAATTGCCCTGGCGGATCTGGATTCTTCAATGAACATTTTTTTTGGCGAAACAGCCCTTATCAGTAATGACACAAGAAACGCAACTGTAACTGCCAGAACAGACTGCAGAATCCTGGTTCTTTCTTCAAAGAAGTTCCATGAAATCTGTAAGACAGAACCTGTATTGGGGTACAGAGTTCTTTCAGTGCTTGCAAACCGCATGGCACAGACAATCAGAAACGTAAACCGAGACAAGGCTACTTTGTATGAAGCCCTGTTCAATGAAATTTCTGAAGTAGAATAGTTTTATTTATTCGCAAACCATAAAAAGTTGCAGCATATTTGACAGCAAATAAAAAAAAGAGCCATCCAACTTTGGATGGCTCAATAATTAGAATTCAGTCTCTATTAGAGTACTGGTTTCATGCCAGGTTTATGCTTGAAAATCAAACCTGGCAAACGCGTTTGTCAAGGCTTCAAGTGAACCGAAGGTGAACGTGCCTTGACGAATGCGTATAGCTGTCATAAGCGTGGCTGAACCGGCGCTTGTACGTCATGTGGAGTTTTGCCACGCTCTCAGTTTACTAGCGTAAACTGATTACCTGTTTTTGCTGGGCTCATAAAGATTCGCCCTTTGCTTCGCAAATCGCAAAAACTTATGGCATATATGACAGCAAATAAAAAAGAGCCATCCAACATTGGATGGCTCAATAATTAGAATTCAGTCTCTATTAGAGTACTGGTTTCATTGCTGTCATATATGCGCGGAGCTTGCGTCCTACAACTTCGATTGGGTGGTTGCGGATTTCTGCGTTTACATTTACCAGTTCACCATTGTTTACAGCGCAGTCTTTAACATCAAGTCCTTTACCAATAACATCTGTGTGGAGTTTTGGCATAAGGTCTTTTGCCATCATTGGAGCTGCAACGCGAGCGAAGAGGTAGCATCCGTATTCAGCTGTATCAGAAATAACTTTGTTCATTTCGTACAGACGTTTGCGGTCGATAAGGTTTGCAATAAGAGGAACTTCGTGGAGTGATTCGTAGTAAGCAGATTCTTCTTTGATACCAGCATCAACCATTGTTTCGAATGCAAGTTCACAACCAGCTTTAACCATAGCAACCATAAGAACACCTTTGTCAAAGTATTCCTGTTCTGTGATAACTTCGTCAGATTCTTTGTTGTTTTCGAAAGCAAGTTTACCTGTTTCTTCACGCCATGCCAGAAGGTTAGCATCTTTGTTTGCCCAGTCTTTCATCATTGTTGATGAGAATTCACCAGAGATGATGTCATCCATGTGTTTCTGGTAGAGTGGAGCCAGGAGAGCTTTGATTTCTTTTGAAAGTGCGTTAGCACGGATTTTTGCTGGGTTAGACAGACGGTCCATCATGTTTGTAATTCCACCCCATTTGAGGGCTTCTGTAATTACGTTCCAACCGTGCATAAGGAATTTTGTAGCATATTCAGGTGAAATGCCTTCTTCAATCATTTTGTCGTAACATACGATTGTACCGGCCTGGAGCATACCACAGAGGATTGTCTGTTCGCCCATAAGGTCAGATTTAACTTCTGCAACGAAGTCTGATTCAAGAACACCAGCTTTTGAACCACCCATACCTACAGCCAGAGCTTTAGCGTATGCCCATCCTTTTCCTTCTGGGTCATTTTCTGGGTGAACGGCGATAAGATCAGGAACTCCGAATCCGCGTTCATATTCGTGCCAAACTTCTGTACCTGGTCCTTTAGGAGCACACATTACAACTGTGATGTCCTTGCGGATCTGCATTCCTTCTTCGATCATGTTGAATCCATGAGAGTACCAGAGAGCAGAGTTCTGTTTCATGTGTTTCATAACTTCTGTAATAACAGGAGTGTGCTGCTTGTCTGGAGTAAGGTTTCCAACAAGGTCAGCAGTTGGGATCATTTCTTCGTATGTTCCGCATTTGAAACCGTTTTCTGTAGCATTTTTCCATGACTGGCGTTTTTCTGTAATAGCAGATTCACGGAGTGCATAAGATACATCCAGACCTGCAGCGCGCAGACACATACCCTGGTTAAGACCCTGGGCACCACATCCTACGATAACGATTTTTTTGCCTTTAAGAGCGTTTACTCCATCAGCAAACTCTTCTTTAGCCATTGAGCGGCAGTGTCCAAGCTGAAGCTTAGCAACACGCCAAGGGATAGCGTTGAAATAGTTGTTTCCCATTTGTTTACACCTCATATTTATTTGATTTTATTATTAGCATTTTAATACTATGTTTCCATTATATAACATTAACAAAAATCTGACTACTTTAATAATACTAAAGTTATTAAATATTTCTTAATTTTTGCCTGTTTAACGGAGTTTTATTCCTTATTTTTGCATTTTATTTCCATCATGTCTTCGATTCCACGGTGAAGCAGGCGGCATATAGGTGTGTCCGGTGCTCTGTAATAAACTTCTTTTCCGTCTCTGCGGCTTTCTATAAGGCCTGCGGTTTTTAGGAGCTTAAGGTGATGGCTTACAGCTGGACTGGACATTTCTACAATTGCTGAAATGTTTGCTACGCATTCTTCACAATGGCATAGAAGCCAGAATATTCTTAAACGGGAAAAATCATCCAAAAGTTTGAACATTTCTGCCAGAGTCTGAAAATCATTTGTCTTTGAAAGAGTGTCCTTTATGAAAGGGACTATTTCCTGTTCACCATGATTGTGGGGCAGAGTTTTTTCATGTGAATGAGTTTGCAGATGATCGATGTGATATTTTGGTTCGTCCTGTGACATAAGTAAATAATACTGTAAAAACCTTGACAAATCAAACGATTAAACATATATTTAATTGTATGATTAAACAAACGTTTAATCGTTGGAGGTATAAAATGAAAAAGACATATAAGATTGAAGTAGACTGCGCCGCATGTGCACAGAAAGTTGAAGACGCTGCAAAAAAAGTAGAAGGAGTTACTTCTCTTACAGTAAACTTCATGACTCAGAAAATGATCGTGGAGATGGCTGATGATGCAGATGAAAAGAAAATCATGAAAGCTGTAGAAAAAGCCGGACAGAAAGTAGAAGACGATTTCGAAATTGAATACTAGTTTTCATTATTGATTTTTTTCTTTCAGGAGGAAAACCATGACAAAGAAACAGAGAAAAGTATTAACACGGATTATTATTGCATCGGTATTGTTTGTTTTTCTGAATGTAATTGATAACGTGCTGGCAAGCGGAGGTTTACGTAGTCAGCTTTGGTATAAGATTGTACTTATCAGTATTTATGCAGTGGCTTATCTTGTAATTGGATATGACATTCTGAAAAAAGCATTCAAGGGAATTACCAAAGGTCAGGTTTTTGATGAGAACTTCCTTATGGCGGTAGCCACATTGGGGGCCATCGGCTGTACATTTTATAATACCGCTGCTCTTGGAAGTACTGATTTTGATTTCAATGAAGCGGTTGCGGTAATGCTTTTTTATCAGATCGGTGAACTGTTCCAGAGCGTTGCAGTAGGGAAGAGCCGTAAGAGCATCACTGCCCTTATGGATATTCGTCCCGATTACGCAAATATTGAAAAAGATGGAAAACTGGTTCAGGTTGATCCTGAAGAAGTTGCTCCTGGATCAGTTATTATTGTTCAGCCGGGAGAAAGAGTTCCTCTTGATGGGGAAATAATCGAAGGGAATTCTACACTTAATACAAGTGCCCTTACAGGCGAAAGTCTTCCTCGGGAAGTTTCTGTAAGTGATGAAGTAATTTCAGGTTGTATAAACATGACAGGAGTTCTGAAAATCAGAACCAGCAGAGCTTTCGGTGAATCTACAGTTTCTAAAATCCTTACACTGGTTGAAGAATCAAGTTCACGAAAATCAAAATCAGAAAACTTCATTTCAAAGTTTGCCCGTGTGTACACTCCGGTTGTTTGTCTTGGCGCTCTGGTAATCGCAGTGCTTCCTCCTGTTGTGAATATGGTTACGGGAAACGCCGGCTTGTGGGCCCAGTGGATTTACCGTGCCCTTACATTCCTTGTAATCAGCTGTCCTTGCGCACTTGTAGTTAGTATTCCTCTTTCATTTTTTGCAGGCCTTGGAGCTGCAAGTAAAGAAGGGGTTCTGATTAAAGGTTCAAACTATCTGGAAACTCTTTCTCAGGTAAAGACAATTGTTTTTGATAAGACAGGAACTCTTACAAAGGGTGTCTTTGAAGTAGTTGGAGTTCACCATAATAAAGTTGAAAATGAAAAGCTTCTGGAATACGCCGCCCTTGCAGAATGCGGTTCCAGCCATCCTGTGGCACAAAGCCTGAAATCAGCTTACGGAAAAGAAATTGACCGTAACAGGGTGTCAGAAATAAAAGAGATTTCCGGTCATGGTATTACAGCCAAAGTGGATGGTGTTGAAGTTGCTTTTGGTAACGGAAAGCTTATGGAAAATCTTAATATCGGATATGTTCCATGTTCTCACACAGGAACTGTTATTCACGGTGCAATCAATGGTGAATATGCCGGCCACATCCTCATCAGTGATGTTATCAAACCTGAAGCAAAAGAGGCTGTGGCAACTCTTAAGGAAGCTGGAGTACGTAAAACAGTAATGCTCACAGGGGATGCAAAAGCGGTTGCAGAAAAGGTTGGGCAGGAACTGGGCCTTTCGGAAGTTCATTCAGAACTTCTGCCTCAGGATAAAGTGAGTCAGATTGAACGACTTCTTTCTGAACAGACTGAAGGAAAGCTTGCTTTTGTAGGTGACGGAATAAATGATGCTCCTGTATTGAGCCGTGCTGATATCGGTATTGCAATGGGTGCTATGGGAAGTGATGCTGCCATTGAAGCTGCAGACATTGTTCTTATGGATGACAATCCAGTTAAGATTGGACGGGGAATCAAAATCAGCCGCAAGTGTATCAGAATCGTATACGAAAACATTGTTTTCGCACTTGGCGTAAAATTGGCATGTCTTGCTCTTGGAGCCCTTGGCATTGCAAACATGTGGATTGCCATTTTTGCAGATGTTGGTGTAATGGTTCTTGCGGTTTTGAACGCAGTCCGTGCCTTGAAATGTAAATAAGGCTTAAGTATATCTTTCAAAAGACGCCGCCCGGCGTCTTTTTTTTTAACTATCATCCTGTGATATAATGGAAGTATGAAAATAAAAGTAGTTGATGCAGATTATGAAAAAGTAATTGAAAAGGCAAAGGGAATTAATAGCCGTCCACACAGACAATGGTGGGTTCTGAAAAAACTTGTTGGTATTCTTTCCCTTGGCGATTTTAAGGAAACCGATTTTACCTATTCTTGTGAAGGCATGGAAAAACTTGGTAAAAAGGTACCTTGTCTTATTCTCATGAACCATTCGAGTTTCATAGATCTTAAAATTGCTTTCAGAATTTTCAATAAAAGAAGGTTTTCGATCGTCTGTACCAGTGACGGTTTTATCGGAAAGAACTTTCTTCTGAAAAAACTGGGTTGTATTCCAACTCAGAAATTTGTTCCGGATGTTCAGCTTGTCAGAAGTATGATTTACAGTGCTCAGGTTCTGAATCAGTCTATCCTGATGTATCCAGAGGCAAGTTATTCTTTTGACGGGACTGCTACAGATCTTCCTGAAACTTTAAGCCGTTTCATCCAGGTACTTGGTATTCCTGTTGTAATGATAAAAACAAAAGGCGCTTTCTCACGGGATCCTTTGTATAATAATCTTCAGCTCAGAAAAGTTCCTGTTAGTGCCCATGTAAAATATCTTTTAAGTCCGGAAGATCTGAAAGAAAAAACTCCTGAAGAATTAAATAGAATCCTTAAAAAAGAATTCACCTTTGATAATTTCAAATGGCAGCAGGATAATAATATTTTAATAAAAGAACCATTCCGTGCAGATTTCTTAAATAGGGTTCTTTATAAATGTCCTTCCTGTAAAAACGAAGGCTCTATGGAAGGAAAGGGGATTTATGTAACCTGTAATTCCTGTGGTAAAAAATATGAACTGACAGAACAAGGTTTTATAAATGCTCTTGAAGGGGTTACAGAATTTAATCATGTTCCAGACTGGTATAAATGGGAACGAAACTGCATAAAAGAAGAAATTCTTAAAGGAGAATATAGGCTTGATATAGATGTGGATATCTGTATGCTTGTAGATACTAAGTGCATTTACAAAGTTGGTGAAGGTCATCTGATTCATGACAAAGAGGGATTTCGTCTGACAGGATGTGACGGCAAACTGGAATATGTTCAGAAGCCTCTTGCTTCCTACAGTCTCTATTCGGATTATTTCTGGTATGAACTTGGCGATATGATCTGCATAGGAAATATGAAAACGCTTTATTATTGTTTTCCTAAAGGAACCGGTGACATTGTAGCAAAAACACGCCTGGCTCAGGAAGAAATATATAAGTTGAAAAAAGCGGAAATGATATAAAAAAAAGGAACGCTTCATTTTGAAGCGTTCCTTTTTTTATATCAAATGGTCCCTGAGTATGCGGTCCCTGAGCTTGTCGAAGGATCGAGGGGTCGAAGGGGCCATTTGATTGTATGAAATCTTACTTAAGTTTGAAGTATGAAGTTTTTTCTGTAAGATTTGCAGAAGACTGAACATTGTCTTCTACTGCGGCAGTAACTTCCTCAAGTGAAGCAGTAACGGCATTTGTTGTGTTAGAAATGTCATTCATTGCTTTGTTGATTTCCACAGTGATGAGTGAAAGTTTTTCCATTTCAGAAATAACTTTGTCGGATCCATTCAGCATATTGTTTGAATTATCCTGAACAGTCTGTGTTGAATCGGTGATCAGACGGATAGCTTCAAGAATCTGGCTTGAACCTGCATTCTGTTCCTGCATAGCCTGCATAATTGCAGCTTCCTGATTCTGTACTTTCTGAGTAAGATCAAAAATACGGGCGAACTGTTCCTGAACTTCACTGATGTCTCTGGAAACATTTTCAATGGATATACCAAGAGTTCCAAGACGGTCTGAAATAGACTTCGACTGTTCATTGGAATCTTCGGCAAGCTTTCGGATTTCGTCGGCAACTACAGCAAATCCTTTTCCGGCTTCTCCGGCATGGGCAGCTTCGATTGCGGCATTCATAGCCAGAAGGTTTGTCTGTTCTGCCATGTTCTGAATCATCTCTGATGCTTCCTGCATTCCTTTTGATTCTTCTGCAATCTGATGAGCTGTTTCTACTGCAAGTTCAACTTTTTTCTGGCCGGATGAAGATTCTTCGTTTAATGCATGAACTGTTTCTGTGTTCTGGCTAAGAATTGTGGTTACTGAATTGATGTTTGCAACCATTTCTTCAATGGCAGCAGAAGACTGGGTAACACTTGTTGCCTGACTCTGAATGTTGTCATTCAAGATTCCAATGTTTTCAACAATTTCCTTGATGGAATTCTGGGTTTCATCAACTGATTCTGCCTGGCTCTGCATGTCGGCTCTTACATCGCAGATGTTTTCCGAAATATTTGAAATGTCAGAGGAAATATGTTTAACGTTAGTTTTCAACTGATATGCAGTGGCGGCTGATGTATCTCCTGCAGACTGGATGTTTCCAAGAAGATCTGTCATTGTTTTAGCAAATTTATTCAGACCGTGCATTGCCAGTCCCAGGTTATCGCGTGCTTCAACATCAATATGACTGTTTCTATAATCTCCGTCAGACATGTCCTGGATGATTGAAGAAACTCCATCAATAAGACGCTGTTTTTCGCGCATGTTTGCATGGTTTGAAATTGTACCCATTACTACAAGCAGAATACCTGTAGGAAGAATGTTTCCTAAAAAGTAAAGTGAAGGATCTCCAAGTGTCGGATCCAAGAGTTTAAGACAAGGTGCAAGAACTCCTAAGAAGATACCGATATGTGTCTGTGCTGATACAATCTGAGCAAAACGGGACATTTTAAGAGCCATTACTTCTTTTCTGACTTTAATGAATTTCATGTATCGGGAAAGATAAATGTTAAGTTTTACATAACAAAGAGTTCCTACAGAAAAATATGAAGATATGGCTGTTGCTACTACAGAAAACCCGAAACCACTTGTGAAACTGATTCCTGAAACAATACATCCAAAAATGGCACAAAGTGCAAGCACAAAAAATGGAGTTGCAGAAGCTACCCACAGAAAAACTTTGTAAACATAAGCAACTTTCTTTACAGATTCATCAGAACCGTCAAATGCCTGAATCTTCTTCATACAGATAACGTAGAAGACCCCAGGCGAAATAAGGAGGAAAAGGTTTGCAAATATCATCGGTAAACTGCTTTTGAATGCTGCCATTTGTGCAGGATTCAGAAATAAGGAACCTCTGACAGAAATTGCAAAAAGAACTAATGGAAGGAAACATGTAAGGTACATGAAGACGATAAGCTTTACAGGTGGTTTGGGAATACCACTAACTGGTTGACGTGTTTCAGTCATAAAGTGACTCCTTTATATAAGAATAATAGGATTTTTTGCTCTACTTGAAGCTTTCGCATAGCATGAGCCAACTTTTTACCAATGCTTCCATTTTATAGCATAATATGAATGCGCGCCATAAATTTTTGTAATTCTAGAAAAAGGCTGAAAATCAGTTTTTTTCTATTTTGACTGTTGATTTTTATGAGAAAAGGCCTGACGGCTGTAAGAATCAGCCTGTTTCATGAATTCTTCTTTAAAATCTTTTTGTAAGGGCGTTTTCAGCGCTTCCTTTTCTATGCGTAAAAAGGCATCCCGGCTGATATTTTTTGCTCCGTAGCGGGCAATGTTGTCTGTATAACTCTGGCTGTCTACGATGATTCCTCCGCATTCCTTAAAGGCTTTCATAAAAAGCACAAAGGCACTTTTGGAAGAATCTGGTTCCAGTGTGAACATGCTTTCACCACAGAATACGCTTCCTATGAGAACTCCGTAGAATCCACCTGCCAGACGGCCTTTATGCCAGACTTCAAAGCTGTGGGCATATCCTGCTTTGTGGAGTTTAGTATAGGCATCAAGCATTTTTGGTCCGATCCAGGTGCCGTCCTGGTCTGGACGCTTCATTTTCCCGCATTCAGTCATTACACGGCGGAAGCATTTGTCCATGGTGTAGGTGTATGGGGATTTTTTCATGAATTTTTTGAGGCTTTTCGGGCAGTGGAAATCTTCCGGCAAAAGGACAAACCTTGGATCAGTGGAATACCATGCAACCGGTTCATTGTCTTCCTCGTTGAACCAGGGGAAAACACCCTGCATATAAGCGGAATAAAGCAGCTGAAGAGGAATAGAATCTGTTATTTCGCAGACCTGACGGCTCAGAAATGAGTATTTTGTGTTCGGTTCCGGGAAAGGAATGATTTTTTCTGTATCAAGAGTTTCTTCCCTTTGTTCCAGATCTTTTTCCAGAAAGTTTCGTAGTGGAATCTCGGTGTTTTTCGGGAATTCAGCAATTTCTTCTATTAAATTGTTTCTGAAAGATTCCTGTTCCTGCCGGTTGTTGTCAAATGCGCCGTACCGGTATTTGTAGGGAATGCTCATTCCAAGATCCCAATAGGCGAAGCCGTTGTCAAAAAGGTATCTGCCAAGAAGGGCCATCTGGACATTTCCTATATCATTTTCTCTATGAAAACCTGAAAGGGAAGCATAGGAGTTACCTGTAATGAAACCTATTTCTCCGGCTACCAGTTTTCCGGCATGCCATATTTCAACACTGTCTACGCTTACACGTTTATCAGGGGTTTCGTGGATTTCTGTGAAGGCTTCCACAAGTTCGTCGAAAAGCCAGTTTTCAGGGTATGCGGTTCTTATGGCTTCAACACACTGGGAAAAAGCTTTGTTGAAGGTAAGGGTATAATCTCCGAATTTTTTCTCGATCAGTTTTCGGATGTTATGAGGAATTCTGAAAGTTTCAGGCATAATAAGGCATTTCTTGTTATGATAGCGGATGGAAAGAAAATGGAGACCTTCTATTGAAACTGACATAGGATAAAAGCCTTTGTAGAAGGCTTCCCGAATCAGAGGAACGCTGAAGGTTCTGCAGTAAGCATCTTCTGAAATGTTGTCTATTATGATCCGTCCCCAGTAATCCATTTTTGCAAGTGAAGGAGTTCTTGCCTTAAGATTTTTCTGAAGCTTGGCATCAAGCTGGTCCAGGTCTTCCGGTTCGGATATTTCTACACCGGCTGTGACACACCACAGAAAAAAGGCATCATTTTGAGAGATGTTATCCCAGAATTCATTCATGTCCTGGGGGAGTTCTTTGATTTTTGAGATTTCGCTAAGAACTTCATCAACGGTCATAGTTATATTTTACTGTAAAAAATGTTAAAATGCATTTAATGAATATTCTGACTACAGTTCTGTTGATTTTAGATATTTTGTGCCTTGTGGCAGCGGCAGTTGTTTTCCTGGTTTTTCTGATTATTGCTCTTGTTAAGAAAATCCGAAAGCAACCGGCAAAACGATATGTATTAAATGCTTTGATTTATGCCATCTGCTGCCTTCTTGGTTGTGTTGTAATTACCTGGCTTTTGAAAATGGGTATAAGCCTCACTTCAAGATTCAGGGCTTTATAGGAAACTTCAAATGACTCTTCAGCAATTAAAATACATAATCGGTGTATCTGAAATCGGTTCTCTTAATAAAGCTTCTGAGGCCCTTTATATTTCGCAGCCTTCGCTTACTGCCGCAATCAAGGATGTTGAAAACGAATTTGATATCATGATTTTCAACCGTTCCAGCAGAGGAATCAGCCTTACTCAGGAAGGTAAAGAGTTCCTTCAGTATGCACGTCAGATTCTTCTTCAGTATGACAATCTGATGGAAAAATACGGAAGCGGGGGAACCCGTAAAAAGAAGTTCGGTGTTTCAACCCAGCATTATTCTTTTGCCGTTAAGTCCTTTGTTGAAATGGTAAAGAAGTTCAATACAGATGAATATGAATTTGCCATCAATGAAACCCGCACTCTTTCTGTAATCGATGATGTCTCTACAGGCCGCAGTGAAATTGGAATTCTTTATTTAAGTGATTTCAACCGAAAGGTGCTTCTCAAACTTTTCAATTCAAACGATCTGATTTTTGAACCGCTCATTATCTGTGATGCTTATGTTTATTTGTATAAAAAACATCCTCTTGCAAATGCTAAGTCCATCAGTTTTGAACAGCTTAAGGATTATCCTTGTCTTACTTTTGACCAGGGGAATTCTTCCTTCTATTATGCCGAAGAAATTCTTACAGAAAACGAATATCCTAAAATCATCAAGACAACTGACCGTGCCACTAACCTGAACCTTATGATCGGGCTTAACGGTTATACACTCTGTTCGGGAATCATCTGTGAAGAA
Source organism: Treponema sp. (assembly GCA_024402695.1). Classification (GTDB taxonomy): domain Bacteria; phylum Spirochaetota; class Spirochaetia; order Treponematales; family Treponemataceae; genus Treponema_D. Next base: position 57,034 of record JAKSTG010000010.1, read on the forward strand.
CTGAACGGTGAAGATTTCGTTGCGGTTCCTTATGAAGCCGATGCTGAAAATCCGAACAGTAAAATGGAAATTGGATATATTCTTAAAAAAAATGTAGTGCTTTCAAAAACAGGAGAAGCCTACATCGAAGAAATAAAAAAATATCTTGCTAAAGTAAAACAGTAAAATATAAGGAAGGAAAGAACTGTGATTAAGAATGTAACAATGATTGGTATGGGGGCTGTTGGCGCTATTGTCGGGGAAGCACTTACAACTGTTCTTGGAAAAGATAATGTTGAATGTATCTGCGAAGGAGAACGCAAAGCCCGTTACGACAGGGACGGTATCTGCATCAACGGAGTCCGCAAAGATTTTAAATATGTTACTCCGGAAGAAGTTCGTGTTTCTGACCTTGTGATTATTGCTACAAAAAATCTTCAGATGGATCAGGTTCTGGTTCAGATCAAAAATGCTGTTGGACCAAAAACAACAATCCTTTCTCTTTTGAACGGAATCCAGAGTGAAAAAGATCTTGAAGCAGTTTACGGAAAGGAAAGGGTAATCTATGGATTTATCATCGGTCTTTCTTCTGTTCATGAAGGCAACAACATAATCTGTTCAGATACAGGAACAATTGTCTATGGCGAAGATGACAATTCAAAAAGTGAACGCATTATCGAAATCGGAAAACTTTTTGACGCAGCCGGACAGAAGGCAAAAAATCCTGAAGATATTCATCTGGAACAGTGGAAAAAATATCTTATGAATGTTACCTGTAATACAGTAACCTCTCTTTGCCGTGCTCCTTATGGAACTTTCAAAAATGAAGTTCTTTGCGATGTTGTTCGCCAGGCCGCAAAAGAAGTAATTGCCGTTGCAAATGCAGAAGGGGTTGCCCTGAATATGGATCACATGGAAACAAATATCCGTATTATGGATTCAATTGATCCAAGAGGAAAAACTTCCATGTATCAGGATATTGAAGCAAGAAGAAAGACTGAAAATGGGTGGTTCTGCGGAACTGTTGTTAAGCTTGGCGAAAAATACGGAATCCCGACACCTACTTGCGCGCTCCTTGAAAAACTTGTTGCCGTTACAGAAGCTGCCTGGGAATTCAACTAGACTTTCGATTTTATAAGCCCAGAAGTTTTACTGCGTTATCACCTAAAATCATTTTACGATCTCCCTCACTCAGAGGGAGATTTTTTATGAAATCCATGTCTTCGCTCTGGCTGTTCCAAGGACTGTCGGAGCCGAATAGGATTGTTTCAATGCCGTTTTTTTCGATAAGGCGGAGCATCTGTTCTGTATCTATTCGTTTGTTTACAAAGGCTGTGTCAAAGTAGAGGCCTTTTCCGCAGATTGTCTGTTCCACGTCGTACCACAGGTAGTTTGCACCCATGTGGGCCATAATCAGTTTCTTTGGCTGAATGCGCTTCAGTACGTTCAGAATACGGAATGGGGTACAGCGGATTTCGTGGAAGTCTGTTCCGTCATAACCTGAATGAACAATGGTAATCAGATCATTTTCTTCGGCGTATTCAATGATTTTTATGTAGTTTTCATCATCAAAGAAAGTGTTCTGGTTATCGGGATGAAGTTTTATTCCCTTGAAACCCATTTCCTTGATTCTGTAAATGGCGTTTCTAAGGTCGCCCATAGCCGGATGGATTGCACCAAAGGAAAGAAGTCGAGGTTCCTTTGAGTCTGAAGGCATGGCTGCATATTTTTCGTTTATTCCGTGGGCAAACTCATTGAGATTCCAGCATTTTTCAGGATTTGTGCATACAGGAAGAAGAATGGAAAGATTGATTCCGTTTCCATCTTTTTCAGCAGACTGCTTCATGCTGTTTATAAGTGAAGTTTCTGTAGGAATCACATCAATAGGGAATCCTGTGTTCTGCTGCATGGTTTCGATTGCTTTTTCTGCTATTTTGTCCGGAAAAATGTGTGTGTGGAAGTCAACGATCATAGTGGTTCTATAATATCAGAAAGGAATAATTGAAAAAAGGCACTTTTTGTAATAAAATATCAGTTTATAAAAGGAGACCCATTGGGTTCAGAGAAAAATGATTAAGTTACCAACAAAGTACAAAAGTATTCTTAGTGCCAAAGAAACAGAACATGCAATTGTTTCTATTAAAGATTTCTTCCAGACAGCTCTTTCTACAGAATTGAATCTGTCTCGTGTTACAGCTCCACTTTTTGTTAAGTCGGGAATGGGTATCAATGATGACCTGAACGGAGTTGAAAAACCAGTTTCATTTAATGTAAAAGACATGAATGGCCAGCAGATGGAAATTGTTCAGTCACTTGCAAAATGGAAGAGACTTAAGATTACTGAAATGGGACTTAAACCAGGTTTTGGTATCTACACAGATATGAATGCTCTTCGTCCTGATGAAGATCTGGATGCAATCCACTCAATCTATGTTGACCAGTGGGACTGGTGTATGGCAATTGATGAAAAAGACCGTACAGTATTCTATCTCCATGATATCGTAAAAAAGGTTTACCGCTGTATCAAACGTACAGAATTCTTCCTTTATGACAGATATCCTGCTCTGGAACCAATTCTCCCTGAAGATATTAAAATCCTTTTCGCAGATGATCTGCAGCGAAAATATCCTGATCTGACACCAAAACAGCGTGAAGACAAAGTTGCCAAGGAATACGGTGCTGTATTCATTACAGGTATCGGCGGACAGCTTCCTGACGGAAAAATCCATGACGGACGCGCTCCTGACTATGACGACTGGATCACAGAAACTGGTGACGGACACCGTGGTCTGAACGGAGACATTCTTGTATGGAATCCTGTTCTGAACTCAGCATTTGAACTTTCTTCAATGGGTATTCGTGTAAGCCCAACAAGCCTTAAACTTCAGCTGGAAGAAAGAGGATGTCCAGAACGTGCAAAATTTGAATTCCATTCAAAACTTCTGAAAGGTCAGCTTACTCAGACTCTGGGTGGCGGTATCGGTCAGTCACGTCTTTGCATGTTCCTCCTTCGCAAAGCACACATCGGTGAAATACAGGTTTCAATGTGGAACGAGGAAATTCTTAAAGATTGTAAAAAACGCGGAATCGCTCTGCTGTAGTTTTTACTTTCAAGTTTGAAATATATAGGGGAATATGATTAGAACTAAAGAAGAGCTTCTGGCTCAGATCAAATCTGAAAAAAGACAGAACAAGAATCTTTTTACAAGTTTCTTTGTAGATGCTTCCTGCATTGATAATGCTGTCTGTCGTGAAGCTCAGAATATTTTCTGTTCTTTTGATATTCCTCTCAATCCTTCCTTCAAGGGCGACAAGCTTCTTTTTGACAAGAAAAGCTACGCCTCAAAATCAAATCTTCTGAATTCTTCCGGTCTTGTTTTTGGTTTCTGTCTTTATTATGCAAAAGATAAAGGGGATTCTTTCAAGGCTTTTACAGACCGTTTTGATTTCGCTCTGAACCAGTATCCGAATCATGTTGAATTTCCTCAGTTTGATCTTGGCCCCGGCGAAGAGGATGAACCTAAAGTAACACAGATCTTTTCTGCCCAGGATATCAGAAAAGCCAGGGATCTTTCCTTTGCGGCTAAAAGTTTTTATTCATCGGGCCGTGCAGTTCCATGGTTCCTTTCGGTTTTAAAACCACTCAGAATCACACCAAGTGCATTCTTCGCAGATTTTTCTGAATGGCAGAGAGTAAACAACTGCGATTTCAAAAGCGGTTTCAATCCTGAAAAAGAGAAACATGAATCCATCGAAAAGATGCAGCTTCTTTTCCTTGAACAGAAATATGAGGAAAAGGGGAAGAGTGACATGTTTACTCTTGTGTCAGATGTTGTCCGTGTGAACGGAGCCATGAGCCGTCTTTGCGATGACACATCGGGAAAAAATCCTGAAATCAAACTTAACACTTCTTATAATCCTGATGATCTTTTCAGCGAAGAAGTAATGGACCTGGAATATTTCTTCGAAAATGTCTGCATGGAAGAAAGTAAGGTTAGACTCTTCGTTACAGAAGATGGTCCTGATTACGAAATCCTTTAATAAAAATGCGGAAAAAATTTTTAAGCACAATCACAGTATCTCTCAATGAATTTCTTAAAGCCCAGCTTACACATTTGGAAGAGCTTTCCGGTCAGGAAGTTTCCAATTCAAAAATCCGCCGTCTTATTGTGGCAGGTTGTGTAAGCGTAAACGGCCGGGTTGTTACAAGACCCGGTTTTGAACTTCGCGGGAAAAGTATCGTTGAATGTGAAATTGATGTGGAAAAATTCTTTTTTGAAAAACAGCCAGATGATATCGATTTCACTCTTACAGAAAAAGACGTGCTTTTTGAAGACGAATATATTATCTGCGTTAATAAGCCTGCTTTTCTTCCTGTGGAACAGACTATTGTGGGAAACCGTAAGAATCTTCACGACTGTGTTGTAGATTACCTCTGGAAGAAAAATCCGTCTTTAAGAAATCCACCTTATGTTGGAATCATGCACCGCCTGGACCGGGAAACAAGTGGAGTTCTTCTTTTTACAAAGCAGCGGGTTGCCAACAAAAGCATTTTTGAACAGTTTGAAAAACATACAATCACAAAAACATATATTGCTGTTGCCTGCGGAAAACCGGTAAAAGATTTTACTGTAGAAAATTATATTGGCCGAATCTCTGCCAAAAGCCAGGCAGCAAAGTGGGGAAGTCTTTCTGAAAACCGTGGAGGACTATATGCCAAAACCTCTTTTTCAAATATAGAAAAGATTTCCATTGAAAATGTTTCCGGTGATTTGTGTCTTGTTCACTGCGAGTTATTTACCGGCCGTACCCATCAGATTCGCGTTCACCTTTCAGAAAAAAGGCTCCCAATTCTTGGAGACATTCTTTACGGTGGTAAAGACTACAAGAGAATAATGCTTCATTCAAATAAACTGGAATTTGTTCATCCTGTAAGTGGGGAAAAACTTTCAATTAAATCAGAAGCAGAATGGTCTGAAAAATAAGGATCTTAAATCTTTATACTGCCGATGCAAGGATAAACCAGTTCTTTGTAACCGGTTTTCTTTGCAAGCTGTAATGCTTCTTCAAATCCAAAATCAATATGATCTGTGTTGTGGGCATCGCTGTTAATGCAGACTGGAATGCTTTCGTTGAAGAAAAGTTCAAGTAAGTAATTACTTGGGTAAAATTCTTCCATGCCGGATCTTGCTTTTCCGCCTGTGTTTATTTCTGCTATTACGCCTGCATTTTTTACAGCCTTTGCAAAATCTTTAAGCAGATCTTTGTACCAGGTTTCTGATGCATCGAAGAAGTTCAGGTCTTTGTTTCTGAGTCTTATAAGGTCCGGGTGTCCGATAATGTCGAAGTTACCGTAGTGGAGCATTTCCATTTCTGCTTCGAAGTAATCGATGACTGCCTGTTTTCCGTCATTGTTGTAAAGAAGTTCAAGTCCCCGTTTTACCATTTCAGTTTTATTGTCTACAGAATAGTGCATTTTATCTTTTGACACATAATGAACCGAACCGATGAGATAATCAGGATTAAGTTCTTTGTAGAATTCTTTGTCCGGACAGGTGAGGGAAGGATAATAATCACATTCAAAACCGCAGAAGATTTTAATTCTGTCTGCGTATTTTTCTTTTAAACGGTTTATTTCTGTAATATAGTTTTCAAAATCATTTGGGGCAACATGCCATTTCCCTGCAAAAGGAAACATACTGTGGCTTGAAAAACCTAAGATAGAAAATCCTTTTTCTATTGCAGCAAGAACCATTTCTTCGGCGGTGTTTTTCCCGTCACAGAAAGTTGTATGAGTGTGAAAATTAATCTTGTCCATTTTTATATCCGATCTAAATCTTCTTGTTCAGAAGGGAAATTGCCTTATCAAGGAGAGTTTCAGGTTTCTGAGGTTTCATAAGGTAAAGGGAAGCTCCCGAACTTAAAACTCTGACAATAAGGTCGCGCTGCGCACTTGCAGAGTAAACAATAACAGGCGGTGCAAAACGGTCTGCACGGAATTCGTTGAGAATTTCGAATCCTTTTGATTCAGGTTCCAGAACATCCAGAATAACCAGACTGTATTTGTCCGGAACATATTGTTCCTGGAAATCTTTTCCTGTAGAGAAAATATCAGTTTTTGCTCCCACAGAATCGAAAGTTTTCTGAATGTTTGCTGCGGACTGAGGATTCTGGTCGATGACTGCAACAGAGAAAACTGATCCGATTGATTCGTCTTTTTCGATGGAACCTGTATCAGAATAGAATCTTGTTTCGATTGAGCTGTCCATGTCATCCATGCCGGTTCCTGAAAGGATTTTTTCAGTAATAAGGTCAGAAACGCTGGTTGTGATTGAGCTTTCAACAAGAGTGTTCAGAACTCTTGGCAAGTTGTCTGTTACTTCGATTCCGTCATATTCGGTATGACCGTCTACCAGGTCGTTTACAAACTCGGAGAGGGAAAGAATCTTTACGTTCTTTCTGTGAACTTTTGGATTATCCAGAACGTTGTTAATCAGGTATTCCAGGTTCAGACCGTCAATGAATGTCAGATCCAGGTTTGTAAGCATAAGGATAATCTTTGGATTTTCCAGTTCTTCCCGTTCAATCATTTCTGCAAGTTTGAATTTTAGAAGAGCCAGTTTTTCACGGTTCAGTCCCTGTGCAACTTCAATGAAAATGATATTTCCGTTTCTATGGATATCAAGAACACATGGAGTTGTATCCATAACAACAGGAAGTTTAAGAACGTTTCCGATTGATTCAAAGAAAAGGTCAAATTTAATAGGTTTAGTGAAGTATTTGATTACTCCGTATCTGGCAAGGGATCCGATAAGTGCTTTATCAATAAGAGGTCCTGTCATGATGATAGGAATAGATGCTGTGTTCGGGTCTGAAATCTTTTTCTGCATGAAGTCAGAAATTTGATTTTCTGCCATTCCGCGGTCCATGATAATCAGGTTTGGAAGAGTAGTGATCATTTTTGTAAAGGCATCACGGTCTTCACTGGCTGTATTTACTTCGATTTTACCGGCGGTAAGCTTATCTTTAAGAAAATCCCGGAATAATGGATGTGCATCAATAATTAAAACACTTTTCATAGGTGAATTTTAGCACATCTTGGTGTAAAATAAAATAGTAAAAAAGTTTTCAAATCGGAGGCTGTTATAATGGTAGCAGTATTTCTTGCAGAGGGTTTTGAAGAACTGGAAGCACTGTCTTCAGTTGATTATTTAAGAAGAGCTAAAGTTGATGTAGTTCTTGTAGCCGTTACATCAAACAATCCTGCAGATCCAAGAATTGTCAGAAGTTCACATAATGTGTCAGTAATTGCAGACGTTACACTCGAAGATTTCCTTGGTAGATATGAAAATTCTCTTCCAGATGCAATTTTCTTCCCTGGCGGATTGCCTGGCGCAACAAATCTTGCCGCTTCGGCAGAAATCAAAAAACTGATTCTGGACTGCTATGAAAAAGGCAAATATGTAACAGCTATGTGTGCTAGTCCTGCTCTCGTTCTTGCACCTACAGGTATTCTGAAGGGAAAGAACTGGACCTGTTATCCTGGAATGGAAGCAGATGTAGATCCAGAAGCTGTAGAAGACAGTACTCATTGTTCAGGAGTTCCTTTTGTGACAGACGGAAATATTGTTACAGGTTCAGGTCCTGGAACTGCCGAACAGTTTGCAATGGAACTGGTAAGAATTTTTGCAGGTGAGGAAACTGCCGCAAAAGTTCACGATGGCTCCGTTCAAAGATAAAAAATAAATAAACCAGCAAAAAAAGTTTTAATATAAAAGGTGAATTGAAAATGTTTCAATTTAAAAAGAAAGTTCTATTAGTATTAACAACTCTTATTTTAGCTGTTTCTTCAGTATTTGCTCAGACAAGTGTTGAGTATACAAGTTTTACTTTTGAAGCAGACGTAATGATGAAAGCCTGGGATCCTAATCCTACACGGCTTGCCTGGAGAAATGTTCTTTACGCAGAAAATGTTGTTGTGGAAGGAAGTTCAGCAGATTTTCTTTTGAAAAGCGTAAACATTAAGAAAGGTTTTACAGGTTTCGCTCTTTATCAGGAAGGCGGAAAATCCTTTGCTGTAGGTACAAACGGAAAGGAACAGAAGTTCGCTCCCGGAAAACTTTTCACAAAAGCCGGTGGTCAGGTATGGCTTTCTTTTACTGCTCCTGACAAAAAGAAATATGCTCTTCCAACAGACATTAAGATTCTTTCGCAGGAAGAATACGAAGCTCTTTCAAAACCTGCAGAAATTGTAGTAGCAGAAAAAGAGGTTACTGAACCGGTTGAAGAACTTGCCGTAGAAACAGAAGCATCGGAAGAAGAAGCGGTTCTTGTTGCGGATCAGACAGAAGCCGAAGAAGAAGCTCCTGTGGAAGTTGCAGAAAATCTGGAAGAAGCAGCTGCCACTGTGGAAGTAGCAGAAGTTACCGAAGATGCTGCAGTTGAAGAAGCCACTTCAGAAGAAACCATTTCAGAAGAATCAGTTGAAACTGTTGCAGTAGAAGAAGGTGTAACAGAAACTCCAAAAGTAAGAGGCGAGTTTGAATTTGTAAGGGATTCAAGAAATTTCCCTGAAGGGGACACTGATGAAATTATCCGCTTCGTCGGCATCAACAAACAGGCTGTAGAGAAAGAAACAAATGTTTCTACTATTATAAGGAATGTTCCTGATGGAACAAAACCAAAGATCTTCTTTATGAACGGTCTTGAAGTTCTGGTTTATATTGCACCGGATCTTTCTCTCCGTGCTGATGACAACTGTTACACACTGTTCTATTCAACCCGCCGTTACGGACGTGAAGAGGATTTCTCAATTCCAAAACGTGTAATTGAAAATCCAAAGATTAACGGAAAGCTTACAAACATGCTGGACTTTGACGGTGCAGTAACTCTTGTAGGTGGTAAACAGAAACTGGTTCTGGTATGGACTCAGTGTACAATCCAGAATACGGAAGAAACTTCGGAAGAAGATCTTCTTAAAAAGACAGCTATCTACTGGTCTTCATGGAAAGAAAACGACAAGTCATGGGAAAAAGCAGAATGCATCTCAGAAATGAAAGGAAGCCTTCAGTTTGATCCAAGACTTATTCCTGGTGCAAAAGGTCTTGCCCTTAAAATCAGAAACAGACCTGACAATACTCTCTATTCAGTTGAGGACAATCCTGCCTTTGCCGAAAAACAGCATTATTTCCTTATGAACAAAAAAGGTCTGTGGGAAACCTGCGGTGCCGGCGATTTCGAAGATCCTTCAGTTCTTTATGACATTACAGACAAAAACAATGTAATTGCAGCAGACTGCAATTATGCCTACAACCGTACAGGCGGTCTTGCTGGCTGCCTTTGGAGTTCCGGTTCGGATATTTTCGCAAAGGTTTATATGAAGAGTCCGGATACAAAGAAAATGATCTGGACAGAAAGTGTTCCGGTTCTTCACCAGAAGAAAGGAAGTGAAGTTCAGGCTCTTAATCCTCATGCAATGGTTCGCGATACAGGGGATTGGATTGTTGCCTATGTTCTTAAGACAGAAAAAGGAAATAATATCTGTATTTCAAAAATCAATAATGAACCTTGTATCGTTTCCAGAAAACTGGTTCCGGATCTGAGAGACCTTCAGAAACCTGGCAATTCAGTTCATTTCACTGTAACAATGGAAAATCTTGGAATCGGAATTGCATCAGGAATGGATGTAGTAATCAAAAACGAATTCAAGACAGAAGCCGGTGTAGTTTCTTACAAAAACAATTTCTATCCTGGTGAATCTTATGAACTGAACGGTATTTACCAGAAACTTAAGGGAAAGGACGGCATTGTTCCTGTTGAAGATGTATTTGCCGATGTTAAATTCGGCAAAATGATGAGAAACAGTGAATTTGCCTTCTATGATGCCATCTATACTCTTGGTATTCCGAAATTTGTATTCGGTGACATGTTCGTAATGACAAAAGGAAAGAGCCAGAAAGTTATTTACACTCTTGGTACTTCAAACGGTGTAAAAGTTAAGGCTCCTGCCTGTGAAGTTGTTGTTACAGAATCAGCACCTGGAGATTATGAAGACAATGTTGTTTCTGTTTCAGTAGACAACAACTTCTCTGATGATTATCTGGAAATGGCTTTCGATTATGAAACTGCAGAACTTGATGAAAAATATTTTGTGTTCGATGCACTTTTCCATTTCGAAGAATCAAAAAGAAAGATTCCAGGATGGAATCCTGAGGATGTAGAAAAAGAAACAGCAGTTTCTTATTCTTGTAAGGTTTACAATCCTATCTATACAAAGAAATCTTTCTCGGCTCAGCTTATGGATCTGAATTTCATCAAGAAAACAAAGGTTATGTCTGCTAATTTCATCGTGGCAAACAACTGGCCTGAAATGATTGCTGATTCAATGAAATTAAGCCTTATAAATGTTGCTACAGGACAGACTGAACAGATTGTTGAAGTTGATTTTGAGCTTGATATTCTTGAAAGCAAGAAAGGAACAGTCTATTTTGCACCTGGTCTTAGCGACAAAGCAGAAGACTATATTGTACAGATTATGAAATAGACTGGCGGAATAAAGCCGGTTAAAAGAAAAAGCCTTCCGAATGATTTCGGAAGGCTTTTTTGGTTGAACTTCCTGGCTTTTCAGGAAGTTCGCTTTTTATTTAGCATTTTGGTGGACGTGCAACAACTTTAGCGATGTTAGGACGTTTTACCAAGTCACCTTTCAGACCTTCTTCACGAGCTTTGTTTACATAAGCTGGATCCTGGAAAGAATATGTGAAGTTTGTGTGAACGTCGTATGTGCCTTTCATAAGAGCATAAGCATCTTCTGTCATAACCAGTTCTTCGTCTGTTGGGATAACGAAAATCTTTGTTTTTGAATCATCTGCAGAAATACATGTTTCAGCATTTCCAGTGAATGACCATTCGTTTTTCTGTGAATCAATTTTGATTCCGTAAGCTTCAAGACCTTCTGTTGATTTCTGGCGGAAGATAGGTCCGCGTTCACCAACGCCGGCTGTGAATACGATAGCATCTACGCGGCCAAGTTCAGCCATGTAAGCACCAATGTATTTCTTGATGCGGAGAGCTTCCATTTCAATGGCCAGCTTACAAGTTTCGTCTCCGTTAGCGGCACCAATTTCGATATCACGGCGGTCAGCATATTTTCCTGTAACACCAAGACATCCTGATTTCTTGTTAAGAGCTGTATCCATTTCGTCAGCTGTCATGCCAGTTTTGCGCATGATGTAGAATGGAAGTGCAGGGTCCAGGTCACCAGAACGTGTACCCATTACAAGACCTTCAAGTGGAGTAATACCCATTGTTGTGTCATAACATTTACCGTTTTTTACACAGCACATAGAAGCACCGTTTCCGATGTGACAGATGATAACGTTTGTATCTTCTGGTTTCTTTCCAAGAAGAACTGAAGCACGTTTTGCTGTGTAAAGGAAAGATGTTCCGTGGAATCCGTATTTACGTGCAGCATATTTTTCATACCATTCGTGTGGAATAGCATACATGAAGTTTTCTGCTGGCATTGTCTGGTGCCATGCTGTATCCATAACTGCAGCGTGTGGAACGTTTGGCATAACTTTCTGAGCAGCTTCAATACCCATGATGTTTGCAGGCATGTGGAGTGGTCCAAGGTCGATAACTGACTTAAAGGTTTCCAGAACTTCAGGAGTAACCAGAACAGATTTTGTGAATTTGTCTCCACCATGAAGAACACGGTGACCTACAGCTCCAATCTGATCCAGGGATTCAATAACACCTGTTTCTTTGTCAGTAATCATCTTAAGGATAAGTTCGATTGCTTCTTTGTGTGTAGGACATGGACTTTCCATTTCTACTTTATTGCCTTTTGCCTTGTGTGTGATGCATGAACCTTCAATTCCGATTCTTTCTACTACACCATTGGCCAGAACTTCTTTGTTGTCCCAGTCATAAACCTGATACTTTGCAGATGAAGATCCGCAGTTCAAAGTTAAAATTACCATGATTTGTTCCTTTAAAAGAGTTATATGAAAATAATAGAAAATTATAATCACTTGTCACATAGATTTCAATAAATAGAAAATACTATGAAAATTCTTCGATAAAGTGTATAATTAATTACTGTATTTAAATGGGGGGAAAGTTTGAATACAAGAAAATTCGGTGAAATCAAGGCTGTTGCGTTTGATATTGACGGAACCATTTACGAAACATGGAAACTCAATATCCGTCTGCCAATCCATTTCCTTTCACATTTGAACTTTTTCTCAAAATATAACAAAGCTCGCAAGGATCTGCGTCGTATGGAAATTACAGAGAATTTCCTTTCAGAACAGATCAAGTACATGGCCAAAGCTCTTCATATTTCGGAGGAAAAAGCCGGTGCTGAACTTGACCGCATTGTTTATAGCGGACTTAAACCTCGCTTTGAGAAAATCACTCCATGTAAAGATGCAGTAGAAACCATAAAGGCATTTAAAGAAGCTGGCTTTAAGATTGCCCTTCTTTCAGATTTTCCGCCTGAACAGAAAGGGGAGTTGTGGGGACTCAAACCTTACTGTGATGTAATTCTTGGAACGGAAGCCTGCGGTGCTTTGAAACCGTCTGATATTCCTTTCAGAAAAATGGCAGAGGATCTGGGAGTTGAACCTTCGGAAATCCTTTATGTTGGAAACAGTTACAGATACGATGTACTTGGATCCAAAAATGCCGGAATGAAGGCAGCCTGGTTTACAGGCAAAAAAACTGACAAAACTGGAATGGCTGACCTTGTGTTCAGCCGGTACAAAGACCTGCAAGCGGCAGTTCTTGATAAATAAAAAAAAATATTCGGGTGGGAAAAAAGTGGCTATATCTATTTCTATTATCATTGCCATTCTGGCAGCAGCAGGATTCTCGTATGCTTTCCATGAACTGGAAAAGAGAAATTCTACTTATGAAAACGTCAAAAGATATGCTGAAAAATGCAATGGGCAGCTGGACGAGAAATTCAATGAAATCAAAAAGAAGTTCAATCTCCTTCTGTCTGAACTGGAAGGAAACCAGACCCGTGCAAACTCTGCAGTTCGTGTTCTTAAAGAACGCACAGATGAATTCAACGAACAGATCAACAAACTTTCTGCAGAAATCAAAGCTGTAAACACTATTGAACAGAAAATAAACCAGTACGATTCAGTTCTTAAAGAACTGGATGTAATGACAGAAAAGGTAGAAGAAAATCTCCTTCTGGTAAAAAAAGAAAGCGGAATTGTAGACAACCTGAATTCAAAACTTAATGAACAGCAGAAAAAAGTTGAAACAATCAACGCCCGTATCCCTCTTATTACAAAAGAATTTAACGAAAAGAATGAAGAACAGCTTAAGAAAACCGGTTCAATCATTCTGACCGAATATGAAAAATATTCTGAAAACGTAAAAGTAGAACTGGAAAAACAGAAGAATGAAGCTTCTAAACTTCTGGTAAAAATCAATTCTGATATTCAGACTGCCTTTGATTCAGCTGCAACCCGTGCAGATGAACTGGAAGGTACAGCCTTCCTTCACCTGAGCGAACAGGCCGAAAAACGTGCCGCCAAAGTAAGGGACGATTTCAATGTGCGTGCAGATAAATTGGAAAAACAGGTAAATGCTCTTGTGTCGTCTACAGAAGAAAGAATCAAAAACAATGTTCAGACTCTTATCGATAACCTGGATGCAGAAGTTACTGAAAATCTTTCAACTCTTGATAACGAAGTAAAAGACCGCATGGAAGCCGTTAGTTCTGATATCTCTGCTAAGGTTTCAGAAATCGATACTGAACATACACAGAAAATTCAGGCTCTTACTTCAGAATATGAAGAAGACTATAAGAATGCCATGGCCACATACAAAGAAAAGTATGACACTCTTTCTTTGGAAGTTAAGAATTACATGGACAAGCTTAAAGACAACATGAAAGAACATGTTGAAAAGCTTACAAAATCTTACAATGAAAAACTTGAAAGCGTTAAAGAAAATTATTCTGCTCAGCTGGATTCTGTTACAGGAAAGAATGACAGCCTGATTTCTAAATTCGAAGAAAAATTCAATGCAGATTACGCAAAACTTTCTGCCAAAACAGATTCTTTCTCGGCTGAATACAACAAAAAGGTTGATAACTTTATTTCCGGAAGCGGAGACCGTCTTACAAATATCGAGACCGAATTTAATGAAAGAGCAGGTACTCTTGAAACTGTAATGAAAGATCTTGAATCTCGTCTTAACGGTGAAGAAAATGAACTTGCAGTTTCTATGGAAAAACAGCTTAAGAGTCTGGACGAAAATTACCAGAAGAAATTCGATGAGATTCAGACAAGTCTTGACGGCAGATTCAATGTTTACGAACAGAATGCAGCCAAAGTCAGCGAAAAAGTTGATTCTGTTGATTCTGCTCTCAAAGAAAAATACGAAACCTATACAGGAAACCTGCAGGCAAAGATTTCTACATTCCAGGCCGGAATCAACGATACTCTTAAGTCTGTTAAGGATTCTACAAGTACAGCACTTAAAGATACAAAAGAAACTGTTGCACAGATCAAGGCTGAATGTGATGAAGCCGAAAAACGAGCTGCATCAGTCAGGCCTGAGGTCGAAGCAAAAATCAAAGAAGTTGAAGATAAACTGGAAGAATTCCGCATCACTTCACAGAATAAAATGGATGCCCTTGGAAAAACACTTCAGGATGAAATCCGTTCAGCCCTGGCAGACGGAGAAAGCCGCCGCCTGAGCATTCTTGAAAGTGCAGATGACCAGCTTGGTGAATACAAACGGGATCTGGAATACAAAATTGCACAGCTTCAGACTTCAACCAGCGATATTGATATGCTGGACAAGAGTCTTCGCGGTGCCATGAATGACGTTCAGAACCGTATTCTTGCAGACTTCGATAAGTTTACAGGTGAACAGCAGAAACGCCACGAAAGATTCACAGACGGAATCAAAGAAAGCTCTGACGCCCTTGAAGAAAAAATCCGCGAAATTGACGATGCCCTTACAGGACTTAAAGACAGTGCCGCAGGAAAAATGACAGCCAAACTTTCTGAGTTCGAAGGAGTATTCGAAAGAAAACTTTCAGATTCAAGTGAAAAAGTTGATTCCGACTTGAGCGAATGGAAACGTGACTTTGACGGCCGTCTTGCAATCATGACTCAGGATTATGAGGAAGCTCGTAAGACTGTCGAAGAAAGTTACAATGAAAAACTTCGTGAAAATCTGCAGAACCTTCAGTTCAAGGCAGACAATCAGATCGGTTTAATTCAGTCTGATGTAAACGGAACAAAGACAAAACTTCAGGCCGACATCAACGAAATCCGTTCTTTGCTTAATGAATTCCGTACAGAAGCCACAACTCAGATGGAAGAGGTTTCAACTTCAACAAGCAATGAGATTAAGGCTCTTGGAGAAAAGAATATTTCCCAGATCAGCAGTGCAGTTGAAAAACTTGAATCATCAATCCGTGAGGACCTGGAAAACTTTGAAGACAACATGAAGACCCGCCAGGAAACAAGTTCTTCTTCTATTGATGCTGCTATTTCTGAATTCAACACATGGAAAATGCAGTTCAAACAGCAGCTTACAGATTCTACAAGCCGCTTCAAGGATGAACTGGATGCCTTCGAAAGATCTTCTACAGAAGAAATCAAAAAGAAGGAAGAAAAGTTCATTTCTGAACTGGATGAATACAATGATTCTTTGAAGACTCAGCTGGAAACAACCGGCGAAAAGATTGCCGACCTTAAGGAAGAAGTTGATACTGTTTCTGAAAAATGCAGAACCAGCCAGAACAATCTTCTTGATGATTTCCAGAACCAGTCAAACGACCTTCTTGTTCGCCTTTCAGAACTGCAAAAAGAAGTTTCTTCTGTTCAGTCACAGATGGGTACTTACGAAAAAGCTGATCAGATGAAAAAGCAACTGGATGGTAAGATTGAAAAAATCCGTGAAGCCTTTGAAGATCTTGAAGCTTACGACAGTGCCGCAGAAAAATTTGAAACTCAGTTCAATGAAATCCGCCGCATGCGCGAAGAGATCACAGAAACTGTTCAGGATTTCGAATCAAAATCAAATAAGGTTGAAAGTCTTGAACAGCGTTTCAATTACATGATGGAACTTTCAGGTCAGATCGATTCTAAGATCCGTGGTCTTACAGAACAGTCTGATGACATTATGGGACTTGAAGTTAAGGTTAAGAATTTCCAGGATGCAGTTGATGCTTCGGATGAAAAACTTAAACGCATTGAACAGAAGAATACAATTCTCGACCGCGTAAGCCAGGATATTACAGAAGCTTTCGAAAAACAGAAAGAAATCGATCAGTCTATTATGGACTGCCAGCGTCAGATCTCTTCTCTGCCTGAAGAAATTAAGAGTGTTCAGAATGATGTTGATGTTATTCTGAAAAACGCAAAGAAGATTTCGGATACTGCAAAGAAACTTTCTTCTGTTGAAAATATTCTTAATGATTCAGAAAAGCGTATTGAAGATCTTAATTCTGCAAGCCAGGGAATCACAAGACTTGAACTTGATATCAGAAAACTTAATAAGGAAGTTGATGACAAGTTTGATGCACTTAAGACTGTTACTAAAGCACCAGCCAAATCAACCCGAACTTCAACAAAGACCGCCGGTGCAAATAAATCTATTACTCCTCAGATCCGTCACAACGTACACGTGCTGAAAACTCAGCAGAAGTGGTCTGATGAAGAGATTGCACAGAGAACAGGACTTTCGGTAGGAGAGGTTGAACTTATCCTTTCACTGCCTGATGAAGACAGTCTGGTATAAAAAGAAAAGGGACCTTAAAAAGGTCCCTTTTTTGTTTACTTTGGTGAAGTTTAGCGGCTTAAAAGACAGGTTGCAAAAGCTTCAATCTGATTTTCCCAGTTGCCCGTTTTTTCGTAAGTCTTTGCCTTTACAAAAACCGAATCTTCTTCTGTGCCAAGTATTCCCGCAATTGATTTGATAACTGCTTCTCTATATGGAATAAACTTTGGCTTTTCCAGTTTGATTACACAGTCCAGGTTTTCAAGTTTCCAGCCTTTCTCTGTGATTTTATCCCATACTGTTTTCAGAAGCATGGCAGAATCTGCATCTTTCCATTTTGCTTCTTCCGGAGGAAAGAAGGATCCGATGTCACCAAGACCGCTTGCTCCAAGAAGTGCATCTGTAACTGCATGAAGAAGAACGTCTCCATCGGAATGTCCTTCTTCGCCTTTTTCGAAAGGAATTTCCACTCCGCCAAGAACCAGTTTTCTTCCCGGAACCAGACGGTGCATGTCATAGCCAAGACCAGTGTGAATCATTCTGTTTCTCCTTTCTTTTTTATAGTCATCAGGATAAGTGATTTTTATGTTTGCTGGATCTCCCTTTACGGAAGAAACAGGTCCGCAGTACTTGCCCCAGATTTCTGTATCATCAGTGTATTCGTAATGGTTCCCTGATGCTTTTTCGTGGGCCTGGTAAAGATTTTCAAAATCAAAAATCTGTGGAGTCTGAACCGAAATAAGGTTCTTTCTTTTCAGGTGTTTTGTAACAAGTCCCTGGTCATCAATTTCTTTCTGAGTTTCTGTAGGTTCAAGACCAGGAAAGGCGGCACCGGACAGGGCAGCTGCTTCTACAGTGCGCTGAAGAAGTTCACGGGAAACAAAAGGTCTTGCTCCATCGTGAACTGCTACAAGAAAATCTGACGAGAAAGGGGAGTTTTCTTTTACTGCTTTAAGTCCCGAGAAAACAGATTCCTGGCGGGATTTACCACCGCTAGTGAAAATGATTTTTGTTTCGGGATTTTCTTCAAGATATTTTTTTACTTCAGGATCCAGGAAAACATTGTATTCAGCTTCTTTTTCTCCGCTTTCAAAATTCACAGAAGATGATGGAGTTGTAATGACAATCAGTTTCGGATTTAAAAATTGAAGGAATTTTTTTGTGACAGTGGAAAGCACTGTTCCGCTTTCCAGCTGCAGATATTCTTTTTTGACAGGGCCGCCCATTCTTGTTGAGGAACCGGCGGCTGTAATAAGAACGCAGAGATTACTCGTCGCTGTCGTCGTAATCTTCATCTTCGTCAAAGTCGCCGTCGTCGTCGGAATCACTGCTTCTTTTTGAATCAGATTTTACATCGCCCATAAGGTCGTCATCTTCATCTTCATCAATCTGGATAACGTGCTTTTCTTTCTGAGCTTTTCCTTCCGGCTCAAGCTTAAGATGAATCTGGTTTTCAACTTCTTTTTCTGACATTCCAAGTGCAATTGAAATTTCATCAATAAGGAGTTTCTTTGCAGAATCGTAAAGTTTGCGTTCAAGAATTGGAAGTTCCTTTACCTTGCTTCTTGTATAAAGTGTGCGAACAATTGTTGCAATGTCTTTTACAGTTCCTTTCTTAAGGAGCTCAAGGTTCTGCTGGTAACGGAGTTTCCAGTCTGATGTAGGTGCTTCGCCTTCTTCTGAAAGAAGGTTAAGTGCTTCTTTAGCTTCATCTGCACCAACAATCTGGCGGATTCCAAGGTTCGGTGCGTTTGCTACAGGAACCATAACTACCATGTCAGATGCTTCGATATAGATTTTGTAATAAGGTACGTTTTCACCTTTGAATTCTTTTTCGAAAACTTCGAGGATCTTTCCAACACCCTGGCTAGGGTAAACAACCTTCTGGTTGACTCTGAATCTGTTACTCATATGGCATATTATACTACAAAAATAATAAAAAGAAAACTGAGGAAGATTTGGAATATTGTTATAAAGAAATATACTAAAAATGTAGTTTTTATGGGGTTGCGGCATTAAATTGAGAATATCTTTATAATTCAGGATTATATTTATGTTTAAATGGGTGTGGTCTTATATTAAAAAATATTCTTTTTGGATGTTTGTCGGAATTGCATTAACAGTTTTTGTTTCCGGACTGAACATGATTAACCCTTCTATTACGGGACGTATCGTTGACCTTGTTATCGGGCAGGGTAAACATGATCTTCTTCCAAAACTGATTGCAGTTATGATCTGCTGTACACTTGGAAAAGCTGTTCTCCGTTATTCTTATCAGGCAATCTATGAACAGGTTTCACAGAATGTTATGCGTAGCATGCGTGAAGATCTTTACGCTCATATCCAGACACTTGATTTCTCCTGGTATGACAAATCTCCAACAGGAAACGTAATGACTATGCTTACAAGTGACCTTGATATGGTTCGTCACTTCGTTGCATGGGTTATCTACATGACAATAGATAACGTTTTGGTTTATCTCTTTTCAATCATCGTTCTTAGTCAGATCAGCTGGAAACTTACACTTGCTTTCCTTATCATTGCTCCTTTCATTATGTTCATGGTTTGGAAATTCAAGGGCGAAATCAAACCTTCACACCTTGCTGTTCGTGACCAGTTTGCAAAACTCAACACAAAAGCCGGTGAAAATATTGCCGGAAACCGTGTTGTAAAAGCTTTCGTACGCGAAAATTACGAAATTGACAACTTTGAAGTTGAAAACATGGGATATCATGACAGAAATATTGAAAATGCAGATATCCGAATCCGTTATACACCTGCTATTGAAGCTATATGTGGTGTTCTTCCTGTTATCCTCATTATTTTCGGTGGTTACCTGGTTGTAAAAGGTGAAATCACTTTAGGTAACGTTGTAACTTTCAACGGCCTTATGTGGACTTTCAGCCAGCCTGTAAACATGTTTGCCCATCTTATGGACAACTACCAGAAGTTCAGTGCCAGTGCACAGCGTCTTTATGAACTTAAAATGACAGAAGGTCATATTAAAGAAGATGCCGCTGTAAGTTCTGTTGGAATTAAAAACCTGAACAAAAAAGCCGGTAATGATGCTCTTCCTGCAGTAACAGACGCAAAAGGCATTGCTTTCGGAAATATCCAGTTCAAGAACGTTTCTTTCGGTTACAACGAAAATATTGTAATCAAAAACCTGAGCTTTGAAGTTAAGCCTGGAATGACTGTAGGTATTCTTGGTCCTACGGGAAGCGGTAAATCTACAATCGCAAGGCTTCTCTGCCGTTATTATGACGTAACAGAAGGGGAAATCCTGATCGACGGAAAGAATATCCGCGATTTTGATGTTGAAGTCCTTCGTAAAAACATCGGAATCACAATGCAGGAAGCCTTCCTGTTCAGTGATACCGTTGCAGGAAACATCAAGTTTGCCAATTCTGAAGCTACTTTCATGGAAGTAGAGAAGGCTACTGAACTGGCCCGTGTAAAGGACTTTCTTAATGATCTTTCAGAAGGTTATGACACTGTTGTTGGTGAAAGAGGTGTAGGACTTTCAGGCGGTCAGAAACAGCGTATTGCTCTGGCCCGTCTTTTCCTGGCAAATCCACCGGTAATGATCCTTGACGATACAACATCAGCCGTAGATATCGAAACAGAAGAAAAGATTCGTGCTTCCATAAAAGAAATGTCTGTGGGTCATACAACTTTCATCATCAGCCACCGTGTTTCATCATTTGAAAACTGTGACCTGATTCTTGTTGTAGAAAACGGAGAAATAACCGCCCGTGGAACTCACGAAGAGCTTAAAAACATTCCTGGCTATTACCACGATGTATGGAACTTGCAGAAGTAGGAGGAGGGGAATATGGCATCTAAAACTAAAAACCGTTTTGACGAAGACGAAAAAACATACGAACAGAAACTTAACCTTCACGTGGTAATGCGTATTTTCCACTGGATTAAGCCTTACAAGAAACAGATGATTGTTGCCTGTATCATGATGCTTCTCAGTGCAGGAATATCACTTACATCACCTCTTCTTATTAAAATTGCCCTTGATAAAGCAATTCCAAGTGAAGATTTCAAAATGCTTGGCTGGATTTCTTCTGGTATGCTGGTCGGTGTTCTTGCAGTTTGGCTTCTTCTTCGCGGAAGACTCAAGATCATGAGCCGTGTAGCACAGAACATCATTCTTCAGATTCGCCGTGAAGTGTTCGAAAAGCTTCAGAATCTTCCATTCACCTATTTTGATTCGCGTCCACACGGAAAAATCCAGATTCGCGTTGTAAACTATGTAAACTCCCTTTCAGAACTTCTGAGTAACGGTATTATTCAGCTTATCACTGACCTTTTTAACATTGTCGTTATTCTCTGTTTCATGTTCTCTATTGATGCACGCCTTACACTTATCTGTATGGCTGTTCTTCCTATTCTTTTCCTGATTCTTTTCAGCCTTAAGAAAGTTCAGCACAGAGCATGGCAGCAGGTTAGTGCAAAGCAGTCAAACCTGAACGCATATCTTTCCGAAAGTCTCAATGGTATGAAAATCACACAGAGTTTTGCCCGTGAAGATCAGAACCAGTCTATTTTCAACAATCTTTGTGACAACTGGAAAAAGACATGGATTAAAGCTGTTTCCATCAACAACGTAATCTGGCCGGTAATCGATAACCTTTCAACTCTCGGTGTTACACTTGTTTATATGGCCGGAATCGTATGGTTCGGTGGAGAAGGGGAAAATGCAGTAACAGTTGGTACTCTTGTTGCTTTTGCCGGTTACATCTGGCGTTTCTGGAACCCAATCCAGAACATCGGTAACTTCTATAACTCAATGGTAACAACCGGTGCATATATGGAACGTATTTTTGAACTTCTTGATGAACCGGAAGACATTACTGACAAACCAGGCGCTGTTGAACTTCCTCCAATTCGCGGTCATGTTGATTTCCAGAACGTTAACTTCAGTTACGAAGAGGGAAATCCGGTACTTAAGAACGTGGATTTCAAAATCACCCCGGGTATGCAGGTTGCTATCTGTGGACCAACAGGGGCTGGTAAAACAACAATAGTAAACCTTCTTTCAAGATTCTATAACCCTGATTCCGGAAAGATCCTTATCGACGGTCAGGATATTCAGGACCTTCAGATAAAATCTATCCGCAAGCAGGTTGGTGTTATGCTCCAGGATTCCTTCCTTTTCACAGGAACAATCATGGAAAATATCCGCTACGGACGTCTTGATGCAACTGACGAAGAAGTAATGGCTGCTGCCCGTACTGTTCAGGCTGATAAGTTCATTACAGGACTTCCTGACGGCTACAATACTGTTCTTCACGGAAACGGTGGTGGTCTTTCACAGGGACAGAAGCAGCTTATCAGCTTTGCCCGCGTTCTTCTTTCAGATCCTCGTATTCTGATCCTGGATGAAGCAACAAGTTCCGTTGATACAGAAACGGAACGTGCCCTTCAGGTAGGTCTTGATGAACTTCTGAAAAACCGTACTTCCTTCATTATTGCACATCGTCTTTCGACTATCCGAAATTCTGATGTTATTTTCTATGTAAACCATGGGGTAATCGAAGAAAGAGGAAATCACGAAGACCTTATGTCTTTAGATAAAGAATATGCCGGAATGGTAAAAAGGAGCGGAATTTAGGCTAAAAAAGCACTCAGACATTATCATTTTTTACTCTAATTATTATCTCGAAAAACTCTAATAAAAACGTTAAAAGTAGGAAAAATTCCCTATTTACGCCTTGCGTTTTCGGAATAACATAGTATTATGGTATTTAGGTGTAAATCTTTATGCCGTTAGACAAAAATTTTGTGATAAAAGGAGTAAATCATGAAAAAGTTGATTGCTATGAGCTTGATTGCTCTGACAATTGCCAGCGTGGCAGTTGCAGCACCAAAAAAAGCTAAAAAAGCAAAAAAAGGTAAAGGAATGAACATTTCGGTGTTCACAATTCAGCAGCGTCAGCAGCCACCTGCAGACAACCGCGACTACAAATGGATCGAAGAAAACTTCGGTGTTACATTCAACTGGGACATCCTGGTTGGTGACAAAGACCAGAAAATTGGTGTTCTCATCGCTTCTGGTGACCTCCCAGACATGGTTGAAGTTGATTCAGAAAAATTCCAGGGTGCTGGATGTCTTATCGACCTTAAACCACTCGTAGAAAAATATGGTCCAAACCTCATGAAACACTATGCTCCAGCATGGAAAAAAATGATTGACCAGGATTCAGAAAAAGATGCAAGCGGAAAAATCGTTAAAGAACACATCTATTCTCTTCCAAATTATGGTGTAATCAATGGAGCTGACCAGAACGCTTCTTACAACCAGAACGGTTTCTGGATTCAGAAACGTGTTCTTAAAGAATTCGGATACCCAGAAGTAAAAACAGTTGACCAGTACTTCGACCTGATCGAAAAATACCTGGCAAAACACCCAGAAACAGACGGTGCTAAAACAATCGGTTTCAACATCATTACAGCTGACTGGGAAGCATTCAATCTGTGGAATCCACCTAACTTCCTGGCTGGTTATCCAAACGATGGTAACGGACACGTTACAAAAGAAGGCGGAAAATATGTTTACACAGACAACTTCGCTGATGCTAACGCAGAAAGATGGTTCAAACTGGCTAATGGATACTTCCAGAGAGGTCTGATTGACCCAGCTTCTTTCACAGACAACCGTGACCAGTACTATGCAAAGATTGCTCAGGGTCGTGTACTTGGTATGTTCATCCAGGGATGGCAGTTCATGTACGATGCTGAAAACACAATCAAAGCATCAGGAAACTACGACAGAACTTACGTAGCTCTCCCAGTTGTATTCGATGAAACAATCAAACCTCACTACCGTGATCTTACACTTCCTAACCTCCAGCGTGGTTATGGTATCACAACAAAATGTGGTGAAAAGAAAGCTATCGAAATCATCAAATTCCTCGATGAAATCCTCGAAGAAAAGAACCAGAAACGTCTCTACTGGGGTGTTGAAGGTGAAGACTACATGATCGATGCTGACGGTTCAGTAACAGGTCAGAAAGGTGCACCATACTACACAGCAGAACAGAGAGACAGAACATCTGATAACAACTACACTCTCAAGAATAAGGCTCAGCTCTTCACAGAAGAAGCTCCAAAAATTGAAGGTTCATTCTCAGATGGATATCCTAACTCAATTGCTAACACAAAATATGAAATTGCACAGTTCATGAAACCAATCGATATCGAACTCCTCGATGCATACAAAGTAAACTCTTACGCAGCTCTCGTAGATGCAAACCCACCACAGAATGCTGGTTGGTACCCAATGTGGCAGTGTAACCCATCTCCAGAAAATGATGGTCTCGAACACGATGCTGCAGTTGCTATGACAGGATTCGAAACTCTCCAGAGAAAATACCTCCCAATGATGATCATGGGAAAACCAGCTGACTTCGACAAAACTTGGAAAGAATACACAGCTCAGATGAAACCTCTGACAGAAGTATACAACAAGTTCATGCAGCAGCAGCTTGATCACCGTGTAGAAGTATTCGGTGGACAGGACTAATTAGTAACTGATTAAATAAACGGTAGAAGTCTTTTGACTTCTACTGTTCGGTTGAAAAAAAGGTCCGCAGGTTCCTGTGGATCTTTTTTTTGAAAATTTTAGATTAGGTGTTTATTTATGAAAAATAAAGAAAAAATGAGTTCGGCATCAGAAACTGAACTTGTTGTAAAAAAGAGCAAAATTAACCTCTTGAAAAAGCAGAAAGCTCTTATCTTTATGTCAGTTCCTTTTGTTCTGTATATTATCCTTTTTAGATATGTACCTCTCTGGGGATGGACAATGGCTTTCCAGAACTATAAACCTGCTAAATCTTTCTTTGATCAGACTTGGGTAGGTTGGAAATGGTTCGTAGAATTATTTAAAAATCGCGAATTCCTGCTGTCTTTGAGAAATACAATCTGTATGTCTCTTATCAGTACAGCTCTTGGATATATTACAGCAATTGTTCTTGCTGTTTTTATGAACGAAGTTCGCTCTGTTGTAGCAAAACGTTTCGTTCAGACTGTTTCATATCTTCCACACTTCTTGTCATGGATTATTGTTACAGGATTAGTTGCGAATGTTCTTTCCGTTGA
>JAKSTG010000100.1 GCA_024402695.1 Treponema sp.
GCAATGTCATTAAGTTAAGACAGCCTCTTCAAAGATCCTCATACCTCAAAGGTATGGGGGTCTTTTTTAGTATTTTTTTCTAAAGGGTTGACACGCACACCCAAGTGTGCGGCCTCTTTGAATCCTTATACGAAAGATTCAAAGAGGCCCTTGGAATTAGGAAAACCTGATTTCAAGGAGGTACTGCATGAAACCCAAACACGTAAAGAGGCTGCTTTCGTCAGCCATAGCCGAAGTTGCCGGTACACCAGAAGAATATTGTGTTAACCCGAATCGCGACTTTACCAGAACACGGAAGATCTCTCTGCAAAAGCTTATTTCCGGAATAATCAACATGGAATGCAAGAGTCTGCCCAACGAACTGATCGATATGTTTAAAGGAACTTCGGATATACCGTCAGTTTCAGCATTTGTACAGCAACGTGACAAATTGAAACCGGAAGCCTTCGAAGCGGTGTTCAATAAGTTTACTGCCAAGCTTGCGGTCGATTCTGTCGATATGCCTGTGCTTGCAGTAGATGGTTCAGATGTCCGTCTACCAACCAACCCCGACGACAGGCTGACGTATCTTCCGGGTTCAAGAGCACAAGTTCCTTACAACAGCCTGCATATCAATGCGTTATACGACTTGAACAAGCATCTGTACAAGGCTGCGGTTATCCAGAACGGTGCTCAAAGAGATGAATGTTTAGCTTTTCAGCAGTTAGTCGACAATTCAGATATACCTTTGGCATTAGTTATCGCTGACAGAGGATACGAGTCTTATAACAATCTAGCTCACATCCAGGAGAAAGGCTGGTTTTTCCTTATCCGTATAAAAGACGGTAATTCTGGAATTAAGAATGGATTCAATCTTCCCGCTGAAGATTGCTTTGATGTAAGCATCGGGTTGAACTTAACAAGAAAACAAACAAATGAAGTAAAAGAACTTCTAAAAGACCGTAATCACTATAAATATATTTCACACTCCAGCCCTTTTGACTATCTCCCACAATATTCCCACAAGGCTGATTCGCTTGTTTTCTACACACTTAAATTCAGAATAGTCAGATTTAAGATATCTTCAAACACTTACGAAACAGTTATTACAAATCTTCCTGGAGATAAGTATCCTCCTGAAAAATTAAAGGAACTGTATGCTTCCAGATGGGGAATAGAAACATCTTTCAGGGATCTTAAATACACAATAGGTCTTCTTAAATACCATTCAAAAAAGACGGCGTGCATCCGGCAAGAGATCTTTGCGCGTCTTACGTTATATAACTTTGTGGAAGTGATTACCTCGCACGTAGCCATTTCCAAAAAACAAAGAAAATATACCTACAAATGCAACTTTTCTGCTGCAACGCACGTATGCAGATTGTTCTTGCGCGGGCAAACATCGCCGCCTTATGTAGAATCCGCAATCTCCCACAATCTTATTCCTATAAGGCCCAACCGTACGAGAGTAAGATTTGTTATTGGAGAAGCACTATTTGGATTCTTCTACCGCGTAGCATAGCACAGCTGACAATCGAAAGAAACCAAAAGGCAGATTCAATCTGTCTGTTTACGCTGCCTGAAAATTGAAAAGAGACTGAAGATTTTGCTTCTCCAGTCTCTTTTTGATTTGTTTTTGT
>JAKSTG010000101.1 GCA_024402695.1 Treponema sp.
ACTTTGATTCCTTTTTCAATTCCCCAGGTTTCTTCGTTATCTTTGATATACTCATTGAACTTTGTAGCAAGTTCTTCAGGAGTCCAGATTTTAGTTGTTGTGGTAGATGCAGAGATTCTGAAAACCTTGTCTTCAATATCCCGGATGATTTCATCGTTTTCTTCAGAACCAAGTTTTTCAAGATTTGCTAAAAGGGTAGATTTGATTGCACGACTCTGAGCATGGCGGATTATGTTGTTCATGTAATAATCTGCATTTGCTGAGGTTGGTACTTCATTTGTAAGTTCTGCTACATATCCGGCTCCACCTGCCTGTTCCAGAAGTCCGCTGTTCATAAGAGCTGTACTTAATGTAACAAGATCAGCATTAACTCCTGATTTATATAGATTCAGGATGTTGTCAAAAATGACCTTATGTTTTGAAAAATAAAACATCTGGGAAGTAAGCTTTGTCATGATGTTACAGATGCATTTGTTATCCATCAGCATGCTTCCTAAAAGAAGGCGTTCTGATGTTTCATCAAAAAATGTTTTATTCATTGCTGCCTCCTTTACGAGCCATAATCTCGTTTAAGGAAAGACCGCATTCACATTTTCTTGTGATGAAATCAATGTTCTGAAATCTGTGTTTGCATTCAGGACAGATAACTTCTTCCTTTTTCTGTAATTCAATAGATTTAGTGATTTCTTTTTTACTTCTTACATACTCATTTATAACATTAGGATTTACTGCAGCTTTATAGATGTATGCATCCAGCTGGTTGGCAACAGGACCTTTTGTTTTTACCAGCCAGTCAAAATATTCTTCTGCCACTATCTGTCTTTCACTACAGGTCTTTTCTAATTCCTCATAAAAATCGTTTGAAAAGGTTAATCCATATGCTTCTTCAATAGATTTCTTTAACTCTAAATTAAAACTAACTACTGACTTAGTAGTAGTTAGTATATTAGTAGTTGGTTCTGTAGTTAGTAGATGTTGATTTTGTGCAGAATTGTCTGTTGAATTTGTGCACTGTCTGTGCATGTTTTCAACATTGTAATCAGCATACTGTTGATTTTGTGCAATAGATTTTCTCTGACGATAGAGTGATACTGCTTCTTCAGGACATTCCTTGAACTTGTAATGTCTGGTTCCTGAAGAATCAATCGTGATTTCCAGATAACCGTTTTCAATCAGTTCGTTTAGTCCTGAATCTGTGGCATTGCGTCCATCTGCAGAGTGAGTCTGAAGTTCACATTTGTGAAGATACCAGTCATCTGGAAGTCTTAAGATTACACATCCAAGTCCTTTTGCTTTAAGTGAAAGACGAGGATCCCAAAGTAGAGAATTAGATATTCTCGTAAAATCTGATTCGTGTTTGTCACGAATAAAAGTGATATTACCTCTCATTTATAATTTTTGCGCCAGTTAAAAAAAATAAGCCCGGCGCAGCTCCTAAAAGACAATCCTGCGGAATACACCATAAAGGTGCATCCGATTGGATTGAAGTTTAGTTCCACGCCAGGCCATTCAATGATGTACTGGAAGTGACTTTCAGAAGTCTGAAACTCAGTTCCGAAAGATTTTTAGTTACAATAAAAAAGGGAAGGCCCGGTTCGACGAAT
>JAKSTG010000102.1 GCA_024402695.1 Treponema sp.
GTAATTTTGTTCTTGCGTTACATTTCTGATGTTTGGCAGGATCATTATGATGAATACAAAAAAGATTATGGTAATGATGATGAACGCATTCGCCGTAAGCTTGAACGTGAGCGTTTTGTCCTTCCTGTTATTAAACTAACAGAAGAAATTGATGGAAAACGAAAAGAAGTTGATTCATTTACTGCAAGTTTTTACAGCCTCTATGAACGAAAGGAACGAAATAATATCGGAGAATTGATCAATATCACTCTTGAACACATTGAAGAAGCAAACAGAGCTAAGCTTTCTGGCGTATTCAGAAATATTGATTTTAACAGTGAAGCAAATCTTGGAAAAACAAAAGACAGAAACCGTCGCCTAAAGCAGCTTTTGGAAGATTTTAATTCTCCAAAACTTGATATGCGACCAAGCCGTGTTTCGGAAGATATCATTGGTAATACTTACATCTATCTTATTGAACATTTTGCATCTGATTCAGGAAAGAAGGCTGGCGAATTCTTTAGTCCTCTTATGGTAACTGAACTTGTAGCACGTCTTGCAGCACCAAAAGAAGGGGACACAATCTGTGATCCAACTTGTGGTTCAGGAGGACTTTTAATAAAAGCCGCAAATCAGATTCCTTCTGGAAATTTTGCATTGTTTGGTCAGGAAACAAACGGAAGCACTTGGGCTCTTTGCCGAATGAATATGTTCCTTCATGGTTTTGACAGTGCAAGAATTGAATGGGGAGATACTATCAACAATCCGCTTTTAGTCAGCAATAAAAGCCTTATGAAGTTTGATGTTGTAGTTGCAAATCCGCCTTTTAGTTTGGACAAGTGGGGCGCTGAAAATGCAGCAAGTGATCAGTACAGAAGATTTACTCGTGGTGTTCCGCCAAAGAGCAAGGGAGACTGGGCATTCATTACTCACATGGTTGAGACTGCTAAAAACCAGAAAGGACGAATTGCGGTAGTTGTTCCTCATGGAGTTCTTTTCCGTGGGGGAGCGGAATTGAAAATCCGACAGTCAATGATTGAAGAAAACCTGTTGGATGCTGTAATTGGTCTTCCTTCAAATCTTTTCCCGACAACAGGAATCCCGGTTGCAATTCTTGTGTTTGACCGTTCCCGTGAAAAAGGTGGAAGTCGTGAAAACGAAACTGATGTAATGTTTATTGATGCATCAAAAGAATTTGTTCAGGGCAAAAAGCAGAATACTTTGTCTGAAGAACAGCTTAACAAGATTACAGAAACTTACAAGGCAAGAAGTGATGTAGAAAAATACAGCCGCAAAGTTACTTTTGATGAAATCAAGAACAACGAATTCAACCTTAATATTCCTCGCTATGTAGATACTTATGAAGAAGAGGAAGAAATTGATGTTGATGCAGTTCAGACAGAAATTGACCGCTTGGAAAGTGAACTTGCAGAAGTTCGTGCTCAGATGAAGGCAAAACTTGCAGATATTCTCAGAGGGTAGCCAATGGAAAATGTAACTGCTCAAACTATCGAAGATAAAATTTTCACAATCCGCGGTGTTCAGGTAATGCTGGATAAAGATTTGGCTGAACTTTATGGAGTTGAAACTAAACGTATTAATGAACAGGTGAAACGAAATATTGA
>JAKSTG010000103.1 GCA_024402695.1 Treponema sp.
TGTGCCATCGGAATTCCAACTTTAGGGGCTCTTGCATTAATGGGGTCTGTTCCTTTGTGGATTTTCCCTGTTATCGGAATTGCCCGTGGCGTTCTTCACTACATTGAACAGTACTGCAATCACTATCTGGCGTTTTCAATTCTTGCAAGAATCAGAGCAATCGTTTTTAAAAAGCTTCGGGAACTGGGGCCTGCAAAGCTTGAAACAAAAGAAAAAGGTCAGCTTCTTTCAATCCTCACTTCTGACATTGAACTTCTGGAAGTTTTTTATGCCCACACAATAAGCCCGGTTTGCATTGCAACCCTTGTAACTGTGGGAATGCTTGTATTTTTCGCAAAAATTAACATGTATCTGGCTTTAGTTGCGCTGATTTTTTATTGTTTAGTTGGAATTGTGGTTCCTGCCATTGTAAATAAAACAGCAGTAAAGCTTGGAACAATTCACCGTGAAGAATACGGAAAAATGAATTCTTTCCTTTATGACTGTCTTCGTGGTCTTGAACAGACAATTCTATATTCAAACGGAAGTAAAAAACTTGAACAGATTAAGACCGGCAGCGATGAACTTTCTGCAACAAGAAAAAAACTTTCCGAAAATGAAGGTTTTACTTCTGCCCTTTCAGGATTTTTTGTTACAGCAGGTGCTCTCAGCATGCTGGCGGTTTCTCTCTATCTTTATAAGCTTGGACAGATTTCCATTGAACAGGTTGTAGTCGCAGTTACTGCAATGTTCAGTTCCTTTGGGCCGGTTCTTGCAGTTGCAGCCTTAGGAAGTGGACTTAGCGGAACAATTGCCAGCGGAAAAAGAGTCCTTTCTCTCTTAGATGAAAAACCTCTTTTACTGGATGTTACAGAAGGAATTAATGTTTCTTTTGATGGCGCATCCAGCCACAATGTGACTTTTGCTTATCCTTCCAATAAAGATGAACAGATTCTGAATAATGTTTCTATGGAATTTCCAAAGAACAAGATTATCGGTATTCAGGGAAAAAGCGGCTCTGGAAAATCAACTTTATTAAAACTCTTCATGCGTTTCTGGAAAGCAGATTCTGGAGAAGTAAAAATTTCCAGTCAGTCTGTAAACGTAATCAATTCAGACAATCTTAAAGCAATAGAAAGTTATGTTACCCAGGAAACAGTTTTATTCCATGACACAATCGAAAACAATCTGCGAATTGCAAAACAGAATGCAACCTTGGAAGAAATTCAGGTTGCCTGCAAAAAAGCTGCAATTCACGATTTTATAATGGCACTTCCAGAAGGTTACCAGACCAAAGTTTCTGAATTAGGAGACAATTTTAGCGGTGGTGAGCGCCAGCGTTTAGGTTTAGCCAGAGCCTTCTTACATGACGGAGATTTCTTAATTCTTGATGAACCAACCAGCAATCTGGACTCATACAATGAACATCAGATTATGGAAACAGTAAAAAAAGAATCAAAAGGAAAAACAGTTGTAATAGTTTCGCATAGGGATTCTACATTTGAATTTGCAGATAAAATCTACAAGCTGGAAAGCGGGAGA
>JAKSTG010000104.1 GCA_024402695.1 Treponema sp.
GAAAAAGGAAAAAACTCCGTCAGGCTTGCAGAGAGCACAACATCCGAGATCCGGCATATTGTGACAAGCAAGACCACATCATTAAAGGTGGAGTCCATGAAATATGGATTGATATTCCGCCTAAGGATGCTTACGAGCAAATCTTTGGAGAACCATTCAGGGAATACAACGGTAAGCAGACAAAAAAAGCAAGGCAGTTTGATTCCTATTACGACAAAGTAAAGAAATCACCCGTCCTTGTTCCCGTTCATGAAGCATTGATAACCATAGGAAACTGTGAACAGATGCCAGACGAGGAAACGCAGAAAGCCATTTACAAGGCCTATGTTGAAGAATTCATAAAGCAGAACCCAAACATGAAGGTAATAGGTGCTTACTATCATGCAGACGAAATGCACGAAGACGACAACGGAAACCTTGTAAAAGGTGCTCCCCATCTCCATCTGGACTACATCCCCGTAGCCTACAAATGCAACAGAGGACAGAAAGTTCAGAACACCATGAACGGAGCATTGAAGGAACAAGGAATCGTGAAAATCGAAATCGATGCAGAAACGGCATTGAAGATGTTCGGAATAAGAGACAAGTCCAGAAAGAAGAAGAAAAAAGTCTCAAAAGAAAACGAGACTGAAAACATTGCAGAAAGAATGCAGTGTCTTCCAAAACTTGAGGACAAGGAAAGTGAAGCAGAAACGGATCAGGAGGAAAAAAAAGAGACCCGAATCGTAACAAGCCTTGTTCAATGGACTCACAAACAGAGAAACCTTCTGATAAAGATTGCAACCGAACACGGCCTTACAATCGAGAACCCGAACGAGAAAAGGAAACATCAGTCCACAAGCGACTATATCCTTTCAAAGAGCGAGAACTTGCAAGGCAGTGTCTATTCTATGGCAGAGAAACTTGTAATCGGCCTTGAAGAATTGAAGGAAGACAAAGACGAGCTGATTGAATGGGAAGACAATCTTGAAGGAAGGGAAGATTCCTTGAAACAAGGAAAAGAAGAACTTGAAACCGAGAAAAAGGAACACGCAAAGCAAGTCAAAAAAGACAACGAAATACGTGATTTCAAAGACAAGGTTTCAAGACAAAAAGAAAAAGAAGCTCAGGAAGGACTTAAAAATCTTGAAGAAGAAAAGCAGAACCATAAAGAAGCAAAGGCTCATGTTTCTGAACGACTTCACAAGTTCGTCAAATTCCTTAAAGGAAAGAAAAAGGAAATTGAAAAAAAGGAAAAGCAAGTAGACCAGAACCTTAACGAAAGTCTGGAAATTGCCAAAAAAGCCGAAAACCTGAGCGATTCAACCGCTTCCACCTACTACAAGTTTGCGGACGACATAAAGTTTGACGATGCCAGACTTATGGCGGCCAAAGGTGACGGAAAAGGCCTTTGCAGTTGGTTCAACGGACTAGGACACAAATTCGGAGCATGGCTTCACAAGGCAGAGTATTTTGCAAAACACTTCTGGAACAAAACCCCTGATGAAATCATCGGAGTAGCAGAAGACATGAGAA
>JAKSTG010000105.1 GCA_024402695.1 Treponema sp.
TCTACAAACCAATGTAGACGAATGCTCACGTTACGAGTACTTGAGAGTATAACCATTTGGTTATAAATTAAGGTGGTACCGCGTTAATAGCGTCCTTAAATAGGGACGTTTTTTATTTACTTTAGGAGGTAATAAATATGACCGACTTTGAAAAATTAAACCACTCCACTTCACACTTAATGGCTGAAGCAATTTCACATCTTTACCCAGGTGCAAAGTTTGGATTTGGTCCAGCAATTGAAGAAGGATTCTACTACGACGTTGATTTCCCAACTCCAATTACTGAAGAAGATTTACCAGCAATTGAAAAAGAAATGCACAAGATTGCTGCAAAGAATGAAAAGTTTGTAAAAGAAGTAATTTCTAAAGAAAAAGCTAAAGAACTTTTCAAAGATAATCCTTACAAACTTGAACTTATTGATGGATTCGAAGGAGAAATCTCAATCTACCGTCAAGGTGATTGGTTCGACCTTTGTAAAGGTGATCACGTTGAATCCACAGGTAAGATTCAAAACTTTAAACTTTTAAACATTGCAGGAGCTTATTGGAGAGGCGATTCTAAAAACAAACAATTAGTTAGAATTTACGGAACATCTTGGCCTTCAAGACAAGCTTTAGATAATTATCTAAAAATGCTTGAAGATAGAAAGCAAAGAGACCACCGTAAACTCGGAAAAGAATTAGGCTTATTCATGCTTTCCGAATTTGGTCCAGGATTCCCATTCTGGCTTCCAAACGGAATGATTTTACGTACTGAACTTGAAAACATGTGGAAAGAAGTTCATAGAAAATATGATTATATGTTAGTTGATACACCAATCATGCTTTCCAAAGAACTTTGGATTACTTCTGGTCACTGGGATCACTACAAAGACAACATGTTTACAACAGAAGTTGAAGAAAAAGAATTTGCAATTAAACCAATGAACTGCCCAGGTTCAATTCTCTGCTACAAGAATGATTTACATTCTTATCGTGAACTTCCACTCCGCTACGCTGAGTTAGGTCACGTCCATAGATTTGAAGCTTCAGGTGCACTTAATGGTTTATTCCGTGTTCGTTCATTCACACAAGATGATGCACACACATTCGTTCGTCCAGATCAAATTGAATCTGAAATTAGATCAATCTTAAAACTCTATGATGAAATCTATTCATTATTTGGTCTTGAATACAAGATTGAATTATCAACACGTCCAGAAGAAGGCTACATCGGATCAATCGATATTTGGAATGAATCCGAAAGAATTCTTCAAGAAGTTTGCGAAGCAAGCGGTAAAGAATTCAAGATTAATCCAGGTGATGGAGCATTCTATGGTCCAAAACTTGACTTCAAAGTTAGAGACTGCATGAACCGTGTCTGGCAATGCGGAACAATCCAACTTGATATGAACTTACCTGAAAGATTTGATGTTTCTTACATCGATGAAAAAGGCGAAAAAGTTCGTCCAGTTATGATTCACCGTGCATGCTTTGGTTCTATCGAAAGAT
>JAKSTG010000106.1 GCA_024402695.1 Treponema sp.
GAGAGTGTGAATCTTTTTCTGTAAATTCAGTAGGCTGCGATAAAAAAAGATTAATGCGAGAACACTCGCTTGCAGCTAACAGCTACTGTTTATATTTCGAATATAAAATACACTTGGATTTTTTTCAAGAGTTGAGAATTTAAAGACAGCTTGCCCTAAAAAGCAGGCTGTCTTTTTTTTGAGTTTTAATCTGGCAGACGGCCTTCGTACATGATGCACATTTCGCCGTAAGTTGGTCCCCAGTTATGAATAGGCTGAGTCCATTTTTTTGTAGCTTCGAAAGTTGCCAGATAAAGTGCTTTCATAAGAGCCTGTTCGCTCGGGAAAACGCTTCTCTGACGGTTTAATTTTCGATAGCTGGAATTAAGACTTTCAATGGCATTTGTGGTGTAGATGATTTTCCGGACATCCTTTGAGAACTTGAAAATCGGTACAACAACATCCCAGTTGTCATACCATCGTTTCAAGGCATTAGGATATTTTGTGGACCATTTTTCAGAAACCCGGTCCAATGCTTTGCGGCCTTCTTCTTCTGAAACGGCATTGTAGATTGTTTTTAGATCAGCCGCAAAAGGCTTCATGTCTTTTGAAGGAACGTATTTCATTGTGTTACGAACCATGTGGACCATGCAGCGCTGATATTCAGTCTGTGGATAAGCGGCAGCAATTGCTTCCTTGATTCCAGAAAGTCCGTCAGCACAAATAATCATAATGTCCTTAACGCCGCGATTCTTGAGCTCATTCAAAGCATTGAGCCAGAATTTTGCACTTTCATTTTCACCAACAGTGATTGAAAGCACTTCTTTTCGGCCTTCGCAACTTATTCCAAGAATAACATAGGCTGCCTTCTTTACGATTACTCCATTGTCACGAACTGAATAATGAATTGCGTCGATGTAAACGACTGGATAGATTTCATCCAGTGGGCGGTTCTGCCAGTCTTCAATCTGCGGAAGGATTTTATCCGTAACATCTGAAATGAAACCCTCTGAAACATCAAAGCCGTAAATATCTTCGATGGTGTCAGAAATCTGCCGTGTGGTCATTCCTTTTGCGTACATGGCAATAATTTTATGATCAATGTCAGAAATGTCCTTCTGGCCTTTTTTTACAATTTGTGGTTCAAATGTTGATTTCCTGTCCTGTGGAACTTCCAGTTCTACTTCGCCAATGCTTGATTTTACAGTTTTGGTTTTATAACCGTTACGGTAATCGTCACTATCTGAACGTTCTGATTTTTCGTATCCAAGATGATCCTCCATTTCGGCTTCCATCATCTCCTTAATGGTTCCGCCAAGAAGATCCTTCAGTGCATCCTGAATATCCTTTGCTGACTGGATGTCGTACTCGGAAAGAAGACCTCTGATAATTTCTCTTTTGCCTTCTGTCATTACGACTTTGTGTGATGGTGTTTTTTCTTTTGCCATAGTAGGCTCCTGTGATTTATTTTATCACAGTCCTACTATGTT
>JAKSTG010000107.1 GCA_024402695.1 Treponema sp.
CGTTTTAATGGCGGCTATCTTTTTCTTCAGGATATCTATTACGAGTTGGGATTGCATAAAATCTGCCGTGCTATCGCCAACAGGCATCCATTTAAGTATGATCTTAATGACATACTCTCTCGGCTGATTTATACAAGAATTCTTTATCCCTCCTCCAAAAAGAACAGTTATGAAGAATCCAAACGTTTTATTGAGCAGCCTTCTTTTGAACTGCATGATATTTATCGTGCTTTATCTGTCCTGGCTGAAGAATCTGATTACATTCAAAGTCGTCTTTTTAAAAACAGTTCAGTCATACAGAAGCGAAACACACAGGTGATCTATTATGACTGCACAAACTTCTATTTCGAGATTGATTCTGCTGAAGATGACAAGCAATTCGGAAAAAGCAAAGAAAACCGTCCTCTGCCGATTGTTGGAATGGGGTTATTTATGGATATGGATGGGATCCCTATTTCTTTCTGTATCTATCCAGGAAACAGAAATGAGCAGACAACCATGATCCCTTTGGAAAAGAAGATGCTGGAAAGCTTTGATATGTCTAAGTTTATTGTCTGTACAGATGCCGGGCTTTCATCTGCAACCAACCGGGTATTCAATTCCTATGATCAGGAAAATGGCCTGCGCGGTTACATCACAACCCAGCCTATTAAGACACTCAAAAAGCATCTGCAGAAATGGTGTCTGGCTGATGATGGGTGGTTGCTTGATGACAGCAATTCAAAGACTAAATATAAACTTTCTGAGCTGGATGACGAAAAAGACAAAGATAAAATCTTCTATAAAACAAGATGGATTAAAGAGGAAGGGATTGTTCACTCAGATAACGGCGATAAAAAGCAGATCATCGAACAAAAACTGATCGTATCCTACTCTATTAAATACCGAAACTACCTTCGTCACGTAAGAGCAGGTCAGATTGAACGTGCGCAGAAGATCATTGAATCCGGAGAAAAAGCAATAAACAAGAAAAAGCAGAATGATCCGAAACGGTTTATAAAAACGAATCATGCTACAAACGATGGAGAAGTTGCTGATAAGTCTGTCAGTTACATTGATCAGACAGTGATTGAAGCCGAAGAAATGTATGATGGTTTTTACGCTGTATGTACAAACCTCGACGACAGTATAAGCAGTATCGTCAAATCGAATAAACGCCGATGGGAAATCGAAGAATGCTTTCGCATCATGAAAACTGATTTTGAAGCACGTCCTGTATATCTGAACAGACAGGACAGAATCCTGGCTCACTTCATGACATGTTTCATTTCGCTTATTGTATACAGATATTTAGAAAACAAGCTGGACAACAAGTATACTATAGACCAGATCCTGTCAACTTTGCAGGAAATGGATTTCATGAAATATGAGGGCAAGGGATATCAGCCAGTTTACACTAGAACTGAGATTACTGATGCACTTCATGAAGCATTTGGTTTCTGCACCTCCAAACAGATCGTTCCTATAG
>JAKSTG010000108.1 GCA_024402695.1 Treponema sp.
AGATTTCCTTTTGATGAACAACTTCCCCATCTTGATTTCTGATTACGGATAGTTATTTTACCGTAGGTAACGCCAAGAAGCGGAGCATAATACCTCACACGTTCGGGAATCAGCTTAACAGCCTTTTCAGCCATTGCATGGATTTCTTCCATTGTAAATTTTTCAGTGGGTTCTGCATCAAGCTGCTTCTTCCGCTCTGCAATCATTACAATGTGTTCTTCTATCCATTTTTTCTTTGAAACAATAACATCAATAATGTCTTTTTCATTTGCCTGAAGAGGTGCACGTACAAGTACATACCCTTCCGGTTCTATCTGTATTCCCAGTGATTTGCGGTTTGAGCGAACAATCTCAACCGGCTGGGATATTCCGTCTATTTTTATCATAGGTTTCTCCGTATTAATTTAAAATGGAAGATCTGAATTTTCCAAAATGGATTCCTCATTGCCTTTGTCATCGTCATCAAGCTCCTGCCATGGCTCAAGCCCCATCTCTTCCCATGTAAGACCGTATGGAAATCCACCGGAAGTATATCCGGCAATGTAGTAGTATGTATCATCCTGCTCCGGATAATCATAAAATTCTTCTTTAGTTTTTCGCCTTTTCTTTTTAGGTTTCTTTTCAGCAGAAGCCAAAGCATTTCCTTCCTGCATGGTTTTAGGGATCCATTCAGTACGCAGTTTTTTATTGAACTTTCTGAGTTTCTTGTTCAATACAGAAAGCGTTTCATCCCACGGCAGCCATATTGTTCGCTTTTTCATTTTATCATTTACTCTTTCTGCAATGGGCTGCAGTTCTTCGCCTTCCGGTGCACGGTTATTTGCTTTCCAGAATTCACGGAATTCTTCTGCTACCCATTCAGAAATGAGTATTTTGGAAAGCCTGCTGAGATTTTTGTACGTCTGGTTAGGATGACGTTTCATTTTACCTTCAAGAGAATGCGGATTTGTTTTCTTTGCTATTTTAATCGCCTCAGTTTCTTCAGAATAGGTCCTCAACCTCGAAATCGCAAGGGAATACCCCTTTCATCTTCTTACAGTCAAGCATATCAATTGCCCATTTGCATCCATCAAACCATTCATCCGGAATAAGATCACTCAACTGTGCTGGTCCGCACGGGCCGATACAATCATCTTCTTTAAAATACTTCAAAAAACAGTTATGCGCTTTCCTCGTATTCTTCTCTTCAATCAGATTCTGTATTTCCAGCCCCTGCTCATTGGTAAGTGAATTAAGATATGCACAATATGAGTAATAATTCTCACCGAATTCTCCGTCGTTCATATCCATAGTATAGACAATAGGAGAGAATTTCTTTCTGTTTCCGATTATTACTCTCATTTCCTCACTTTTTATCGTCATTATTACAAAGTCAATATGTATTTTCTTCATTACAACAGTCCTGTTCCACTGCCCCATGCTTCGCCGACTTTTTCACCCATTACATGATATGCCCTGTTAAACG
>JAKSTG010000109.1 GCA_024402695.1 Treponema sp.
TACCCCTTTTACTGGACAAAAGTAAGAGGGGTATTTTTATGCGCTACACATTAGAGTACAAATTAAAATGTATTGAAATGTACAAACAAGGGATCTGGCCTGAGACTCCAGATGGAATACAAAATCCAGAGGATTTTCATAAAATGATACGTCGCTGGAAACGAATAGAAGAACACCAAGGCTTTTCAGCCTTAAATCATAAGCCACACAGAAAACAATGGACACCAGAAGAAAGATTTGAACTTGTATCAAAAGTTCTTGTTGGAAATTCAATTCAAGCGACAGCATGTGATGCCGGTATAGATTCTGGTCAGCTTTATCAATGGGTTAAAAAATACAAAGCAAACGGTTATGATGGATTAGTAAATATTCCAATGGGACGTCCAAGGAAGAATCCGATTATGAAGAAAAATCCTAAACACTCAAAACCTCTTACAGAAGAAGAACACGAAGAACTGATTCGATTGAGATCAGAAGTTGAATTCCTGAAAGCGGAGAACGAAGTAATAAAAAAATCCATAGCCTTGAGACATGCAGAATGGGACCAGCAACTCAAGGCGAAAAAGCAGAAGTCCTCAAAGAACTCCGAAAAGAAGGATACAGATTAAACTATCTTCTCAAAGCTGCAAATATGCCGAAATCGACATTTTACTTTGAAACAACCAAGAAAGATGTTATATCAGAACGAAATGCTGTTTTAACGGAAGAAATACAAGAAATTTTTACAGAAAACAAACGAAGATATGGTGTTCGTCGTGTTTACAGGGAACTTTTGAATCGTGGCGAAAAAGTAAATCACAAACGTGTACAAAGAATCATGCACTCTATGGAATTAAAAGGTAAACGGCCAAAAGAAAAATATCATTCGTATAAAGGTGATGTTGGTAAGGTTGCTGATAATATAATCAACAGAGATTTCAGTACAACGGCGCCTTTTCAGAAATGGACAACAGATGTTTCTCAGTTTAATTTTTCCTGGGGTAAATGCTATATTTCACCAATTCTTGATATGCATACAAACGAAATAATTTCCTACGACTTATCGCTGAGTCCAAATATGGAACAGATAAAACGAATGTTGGATAGAGCTTTTGAAAATAATCCAAATTGCAAAGGTATTATTTTCCATTCAGATCAGGGCTGGCAATATCAGCATAGTTATTACAGGACTGTTCTTGCTAACCATGGAATTATTCAATCAATGTCACGAAAGGGAAACTGTTATGATAATTGCATTATGGAAACTTTTTTTGGCAGGTTAAAAAATGAAATGTATTATGGTCATGAAAAGGAGTTCAAATCTTTTAATGATTTTTCAGTAGCAGTTGCCGAATATATCGACTACTATAACAACAAAAGAATTCAGGTTAAAACAAAATGGATGCCTCCTGTAAAATACAGAGAAGCATCCATTCGTTCCGCCTAGTTCATAATATGTGTCCAGGATTATGGGTACA
>JAKSTG010000011.1 GCA_024402695.1 Treponema sp.
CTTCAAGACCACCAATACCAACACCAAGGATGATACCTGTTTCATCAAGAACTTCGGCATTTCCCATAAGTCCTGCGTCATCAAGACACTGTTTTGCGGCAGCTACACCGAACTGTGTGAAGCGAGCCATTTTACGAGCATCTTTAGCATCCATGAAATCACCAGCGTTGAAGTTTTTTACTTCAGCAGCATAGTGAACTTTATTGATTGAAGCATCGAACTGTGTGATTGGTGCGATACCACTTTTAGCAGCTTTGATTCCTGCCCAGAATTCGTCAACACTATTTCCAAGAGGAGTAATAGCTCCAAGTCCAGTAATAACTACACGTCTTTTTTCCATATTAATAATCTCCTAAAATATATTCGTTCCAAATCACCAAAATGTGGGTCCCACATTTTGTTAATTAAAGTGAAATAACTTTATAAGTTGTTAATTCCTTCTACATTGTTGATAGAAGCACATGTCCAAGTTTCGTTGTATTCAGTTTTAGCCCAAAGACCTGCAAGAACGTTTCCAACGCCAGGTTCGATCAGTTTCCATTCAGAACCGTCAGCCTTCATTGTATCTGCAAGAACAGCTTCTTCTGTTGTCCAAAGAACTGGGTTTGTCAGGTGAAGAACTGCGTTCTTTTTGATTTCGGCACCGTCTGTTGCCAGTTCCCCTGTTACGTTAGAGAACATTGTGATTTTTGGATTGTTGAAAGTAACATCAGCAATTGCTTTTTCGAACTCAACTGCAGCTTCCTGCATAAGTGGTGAGTGGTAAGGTCCGGCAACTGCAAGGCGGATAGCGCGGC
This sequence comes from Treponema sp., assembly GCA_024402695.1. Lineage (GTDB taxonomy): Bacteria > Spirochaetota > Spirochaetia > Treponematales > Treponemataceae > Treponema_D. The sequence continues at coordinate 798 of JAKSTG010000011.1, forward strand.
GGCAACCGGCTTCTTTTGCTTTTGCTTCTACTTCTGTAAGAGCATCAAAAGTTCCGCTTACTACTGTCTGAACTGAAGAGTTCATATTTGCAGGATAAGCATCTTTGACTCCGGCACAAACTTCTTTTACAGCTTCAGGAGCAAGTCCCAGAACTGCTGTCATACCAGGAGCATGACCTTCGTTTGCAGCGGCGATTTTTTCACAAACAGCCTGCATGATAAGTCCACGTGCGCGAACTACTTTAATTACATCTTCGTAAGAAAGAACGCCTGCAGCATACAAAGCAGGGAATTCACCAAGAGAGAATCCCATAGCGGCAGATGGTGTGATACCTTTTGATTCAAGAACTTTCATAACTGCAAGGGATGCAGTTGTAATAGCCAGCTGGCTGTTGTCAGAACGACTCAGAACATCTTTTTCTGTTTCCCACAGAAGTTTAGGCATATCTACGCCAGTGATTGCTGTTACGTCGTCTACTACTTTACGTGCTTCAGGATAAGCTTCGCAAAGGTCTTTAATCATGCCCGGAACCTGTGCACCCTGTCCCGGAAACAAGAAAGCATACTTAGTTGCCATATTGTCCTTCCTGTATTATTAAAATCGGTTTATTATGACATTTTTCCAAAAAGTGTCATAATCAATTTATCATAATGCAGAAAGTGTGACAAGTGAATTCTAAATTTCTTCTACGTCTTCGAGATTGAATTCAACTTCCTCGTGATCGCCGGCAATAAGGATTTCTTCGGCCATGCTCATAGCCTGCTGGGCAATTTCTTCTGTACTTACCTCAACAGCATTTGCCTCGTCTTCAGCGGCCATTGCTTCATCAACGTTTTCTTTGGTTTTGAATTCATCAAGAATATTTTCAAGATCAGTCATGTTCTTATAACTGTCTTTTGAGTTTTCGCTTACTTCATTGATTCGGAATACGATGTCAGAAGTACCACGTTTGATTTCGTGAATACCGTTCTGGGCCTCAGTAAAGCGGTTGTTCATAGAGGTAACTTCATCAGAAACTCTACGCTGACTTTCGGCAAGACGGTTTGAATATCCGTTGATTTCATTTGCGGCCTGTGCAGTAACTTCAGTCTTTTCGCGGATAGTTCCCATCTGAGTATCGATTTTTGAAATGCCACCAGAAATTTCTTCCATAGACTGAACAACCTGATCGGCATTGACTTTAACTTTTCCGAAAGCTTCAGAAGCCTGAGATCCTGCAACGTTTGCATCGGCTACAGAATTAACGATTTCGTTGATTGCTTCCTTAATCTTCTTGGCATTTACTGCAGTATTTTCTGCCAGGTTACGGATTTCTTCTGCAACAACAGAGAATCCCTTTCCGGCCTCTCCTGCATGAGCAGATTCAATGGCAGCGTTCATAGAAAGAAGGTTTGTCTGGCTTGCGATATCATTGATGATTTTTACAATGCCACCGATTTCTTTAAGCTGACCTTTGATTTCTTCCAGCTTCTTTGCCGACAGTTTGATTTTTGCATCACCGTCTGCAACAAGAACATTCATTTCTTTTGCATCGCGGGAACGATCAGAAGCCATTTCAGAAATATCTTTAAGAGTATTTGCAACTTCAATAACTGCCTGGTTTGCATCGGCAATAGCATCTGTCTGGCGTGAGTTATAGTGAACGAGATTTTCTACCTGGTGACTCATTTCTGCCATGATATGTACAGACTGTTCTACAGACAGAGAAATCTGGTCAAATTCCTTTGTAATGGATTCGATGTTGGCATCAATCTGTGTTGTTGCCGCAGCAGTTGAATTTGCTGAGTCGTTGATCTGGTATCCTGAAGAAATAGCCTTTGAAGCAGTTTTCTTAACAACCAGAAGGAAGTCATTCAGTTCGGCAACCATGTTATTCATGTTGTTCATAAGATCCATCATTTCACTTGAACCGTTCGGATCAACATCAACTGTAAAATCTTTCTCTTTAAGTTTTCCGGAAATATCACGGAGTATAAGAATACGTTTGGCAATACGCCCTGTCATAAGGCGCACAAAAACCATCAGCACAATTGAAAGAACAATACCAATGATGATTGCAACCATAGCAAAGTTTCTTGTTTCTGCTGTACAAAGTTCATCCAGCTCAATCACAGCCTTTTCGTTAAGCTCAGACATCTGTGTGGCTGAAACTCTATAGTTAGTCATAAGGTCGGAAATCGGTTTCCAGGCATCAAAAATTTCCTGATAATGTTCTTCCGAAACAAGAAAAGGTTTTGCCCCGCCAATACCGTACTGAACAAGGTAAAAGTTTTCTACATCGTTAATTGGAATTGACTGAAGGTTTTCCAGCTCTTCATTCAAATGATTAAGGGTGAATTTCATGTTACGCCAGAGATTTGGAATATACTCAATAGCGCTCTGGAATTCTCCTGGCAGGTTAGAAATTCTTTCCTTATCGGTAAGAGCTTTTATGTCTTCTTCAAGGTCTCCGGAAACTTTTTTCCAGTCCTCATGAACTGATTCGATCCTTACGCTGTAAAGATTAATGTTATTGATGTAGTTGATGGTTTCTGTCAGATGCAGCTGCATACGAGCCTGACGGTACTGGAAATTCTTCATGGAAGTAATTTTCTGCATACCATAAAGGAGCAAAATCATAAGACCAAATGTTTCGAAGACTGTGAGGATATTTATAGTAAGAAATTTATTGTTTAACTTCATAGTTTAAAATTATAGGGCAGAAAAGCAATTTTGTTAAACTAAAAACACTTAAAAAATAACCAAAATCTCCAAATATATTGTTATACTCGCTGTTAAATAGAAAAAGCACACCCAAAAGGATGTGCTTTTACCCTTCCCTTACGGGGAAATGGTTATTTAGTATACAGAAAGGATCTGAGCCAGTCTTTCTTTACCGATGATTTTCATGAAGTTTGCAAGGCGTGGGCCCTGGTCTTTTCCGATAAGTGCGTGGTAAAGAGCTGTGAACAGTGCTTTTGGTTCAAGACCGAGTTCTGTAGCGATGTCGTACATAGCCTGCTGGCATTCTTTATCCATGGCGAATGAACCTACGCGAGGTACAACTTCATCACGAACACGTTTAACTGCTGTAAGCATGTCGCCTGTAATATCTTCTGCTTTTGAACCGTCTTTGCGCAGGCTGAAGCACATATCTTCGGCACAGTCAGGTGCTGAAGCATTGATCCAGTACCAGGCACAAGCGGCGCGGCGGCGGAGGCAGTCTTCCTGTTCAGGTTTTACATCTCCAAGAGATTTAATTACGGCATCAACATCTCCGTCGTATGTCTGGAGAAGAGTTGTAAGCAGACGGAATGGAACCTGATATGGCATTACAGAAGGCATTCCTTCGATCTGTGAAAGTTCATAGATACGTTTTTCACGGGCCAGGAGAGAAGCTTTCTTTGCAGGATCTTTTTCTTTTGGTTCTTCTGTTCCCCAAACGTAGCGTTCTGTACGGTCGTAAGCTTCGTAAATTGTAAGAACGTCCAGGTCAAAACTGATTGAGAATTCGTGGTCAACTTTGTTCTGTGCAAAGATGTAGCGGAGAACTTCAGGCTGGTAAACTTCAAGAGCATCAACCAGGGAAATAACTTTTCCTTTTGAAGAAGACATTTTTCCAGGAACACCCTTAAGTTTTACGAAGTCGTACTTCATTGTTACAGGTGCGTCCCATCCAAATACTTTCTTTGAAACTTCTTTTGCTGTGTCGTAAGATCCACCAGGACTGATGTGATCTTTTCCGCCTGGTTCGAATACAACTTTTTCTTCGTTCCAGCGCATTGGCCAGTCTACACGCCAGCCCAGTTTGATTCCGCCGAATTCGCGGATATCTACTGTTTCGTCACAACCACATTCACATTTGTAAGAAACGCCGTATTCTCCGTCGTATCCTGTGATTTCAGTTGTGTCTTTGTTACATTTTCCACAGAAAATTGATGTTGGCCAGTAAACATCTTCTGGCTTCATTTTGTGTTCATCATCGCGGTATGTGTTCAGACATTCCTTGATGAGTTCACGGTTCTGAAGTGATTTTTTGATTCCTTCAACATAGCGGTGAGCCTGGTAGCGTGAAGACTGGTAAAGGAATTCAGGATGGATTCCAACACGTGGAAGCTGAGATTCAATATCAACTTCGTGATGACGTGCGTAGTTTTCATCGCGGTCAAAAGTATCAGGTACCGATGTAATTGGATAGCGGAGATAGTTTGCCAGCACTTCTGGTTTTGGCATGTTGCCTGGAACTTTACGAAATACATCGTAGTCGTCCCAAGAATAAATAAAGCGGACATTTTTTCCGGCATCACGGAGAGCGCGTACAATAAGGTCTACTGTGATGATTTCACGGAAGTTTCCGATATGAACAGTACCAGAAGGAGTAATACCTGAGGCACAAGTGTAAGATGGAAGATCACCTTTTTCTTTGATGATTTTTGCGGCCACCTGGTCAGCCCAGTGGTTATAAGTTGTTTCGTTTGCCATAGTTTTCTTATTATATAGAAAAACTTTTTTATGTGCAAAAGGTGGAACTGATAGTCCGAAAACGTTTTTCTTAAAAAATAACTGTCAAATTGTCAAAATTTCACTGTATTTTTGGCAGTCAAATAAACGTAAAATAGAATCAACACGAATAAGAAGACTGTATTCTGCAGTCTTATGGAGGTATATATGAAACTCATTAAAACTTCTCTTATTTCAAAAATGTCCTCAATAGCCCTGTTTTCAGGAGCACTTCTTTTTAGCGGCTGTAAGCCGGCAACCGACAAAATGCCGACACAAGTAATTACACCATATCATGAAATAACTACAACCCTAGATAGCACAGCCCAGGAAATTGTTTACGACATGGGAATAGGCATTAATCTTGGAAACACTATGGAAGCCGCCGGAACCTGGATTGACAAATCAAACGGTGTAAAAGCTTATGAAACTGCCTGGGGCAGCCCGGTAGTTACAGCCGAAATGATTTCCGGATATGCAAAAGCAGGATTCAAAACCCTCCGCATTCCTGTTGCGTGGACAAACCTTATGAGCACAGACGGAAAGTATACTATCAGCAGCGACTATATTGACCGGGTAAAACAGCTTGTAGACTGGGCCATCGAATCAGGAATGTATGTAATAGTAAACGAGCATTGGGATTACGGCTGGATTGAAGACGCCGCAGATGATGCAAAAAAAGCAGAAACCTTAAAAAAATACCGTACAATCTGGAAACAGCTTGCTCCTGCATTCAAAGATTATGGAGTCCAGCTGATTCTGGAAAGCCAGAATGAAGAACTTGGTAGCTTCAATCTATACAATGATTGGGCTGCTCAGGATGAGGCATGGAAGGCAGCAAAAGAAAAATCTTACAAACTCTGTACTGAAATCAACCAAATCTTCGTTGATGTTGTAAGAGAAAGCGGCGGAAACAATGTAAAACGACTTCTTTATATTTCAGGATACAACACAGGCATTGAAAAAACCTGTGACAAACTTTTTGTCATGCCTGAAGATCCTTCAAACAAAATGGCAATTTCAGTTCATTACTATGCTCCTGCCCTTTACGCCATTTTGGAAACAGATGCTGATTGGGGAAAAGTTGCAACAACCTGGGGGACTGAAGAGGAAATAAAATACCTGGAAGAACAGGTTCAGCTGATGAAGAAAAATTTCACAGACAAAGGTATTCCTGTAATTATTGGGGAATACGGATGTCCACGAACTTACGGCGTTGATTCAGGAGAAACTAAGATTGAATACGGTGAAACAAAAATCATTTACAATCGCTTCAGAAAAAAAGACACAGACAAATTCTTAAGTACAGTATGTGAGAAATTCTATAAAGCCGGCATGTGTCCGGTTTTATGGGATACTCAGACTGACGGCACCGGTACAGAAGGTCAGCCAGACTTCAACCCATACATGCTTTACGACAGAAAAACTTGTGCTGTAGTAGAAACAGAGCTAATGAAACTTCTGAAAAATATTTCAGAATCAAATAGATAAATAAATAAACTGCCTTTAGTTTTACATATAGAAGGAGAAAAATGAAAAAATTATTTATGGCACTTTTTACCGCTTTTACTGTTTGCACTTCCTTGCTTTGGGCTCAGGAAAAATCAAATGCCCAGGTTTTTGTTGAAAAAATGGGCATTGGTATTAATCTTGGAAACACAATGGAAGCAACCGGTAACTGGGTCAATAAAAAAGGCGGAGTACGCGCCTATGAAACCTGCTGGGGAAGCCCTGTAATCACAAAAGAAATCATCCAGGGCTATGCAGACGCAGGGTTCAAAACACTGCGCATTCCTGTTGCATGGTCAAACCTTATGAGTGCCGACGGCAAATATACAGTTTCGCCAGAACTCCTGAACCGAGTTCAGCAGATTGTTGACTGGACTTTGGAATGCGGAATGTATCCTCTGGTAAACGAACACTGGGACGGCGGATGGTGGGAACAATTTCCTTCAAAAAAAGAAGAGAGCATGAAGCATTACAAAGCCATCTGGACAGCTGTTCTTGAACGCTTCAAAGACTACGATGAACGCCTTGTACTGGAATCTCTTAATGAAGAAGGCGGCTGGAATTCCCTCTGGAACCGTTATGGCGGAACTACAGGCAAAGACAAATCCTATGCCCTTCTGAATGAAATAAACCAGACCTTTGTTGATATGGCCCGTGCCTCAGGCGGATACAATGCAACTCGTCTTCTGCTCATTGCAGGTTACCAGACAGACATCGGCCTTACCTGTGACCCTCTTTTTGTAATGCCGGAAGATCCTGCAAAAATGTGTGCCGTTTCTGTTCACTACTACACTCCTTCCAACTTTGCCATTCTTGATAAAGATGCCGACTGGGGAAAGAACCGAACAACCTGGGGAACTCCAAAGGATGTAACAGAACTGGCCATGAACATGAAAAAGATGAAGACTACTTTTGTGGACAAAGGCATTCCTGTAATCATCGGGGAATACGGATGCCCTACAAAAAACAAGGAACAGGAATCCATTCAGAATTACGTACGACTCGTAGCCCTTCACGCCTACAAAAACGGCATGTGTCCGGTTCTCTGGGATATCCAGAAAAAAGGAACGGCGGAAGATCCTTTCAGTCATTACGACAGAAGAACCGGCCGCATTGTAGACCCTGTAGTTCAGGAAAACTTCAGAAACATTCTTGAAACCGTAACAAGATAAATCCTCAAGTTTCCTGACTTCAATTTATTTTGTCAGAACTTCGTAAGATTTCAGATGTCTTCCGTTTGAATCAAAGAAGGCAAAGGAAATCTTGTTTTCGTCTCCGAAATACATATCAATAAAACCGAAGGCTTCATTGTTGCACCAGAGAGAATAAGGTGACTTGTATTCAATATTGTCCAGTTTACCACCCATAGCACCGATGATTGCGTAAGTTACTCCGTCTTTTTCCAGAAGTTCCATCAGGTGATTGTGACCGGAAATTACCAGGTCAACTTTATATTTTTCAAAAATCGGACAGAACTTTTCCATCATAAGAGGATTGTCAAACCAGTTCATTCCGAAGTCTTCGTCTACGTAACCGCTAGAAACAAAGAAAGCGTGAGAAAGAACAACTACTTTTTCTTCCTGTGGAATTGATTCCAGCTGTTCAACAAGCCAGTTAATCTGTTTCTGGTCGCAGTCTTCAGCACCCCAAAGAAGATCCAAAACAATGAAATGAAGATCACCGTAATCCATGCGGTAATACTGTTCGTGATTTTTGTCGCCGTAGAAAATTGTATTGAAAATATCTGTAGCGGCAGTAAGAGCGTCGTGATTTCCCATCATGGCAAACAGAGGGATGCCCTTGAGTCTTTCATTAAATGCCTTTACAGGAGCTTCGTATCCGTCCTTTGTGTCGCCATAATCAGAAACATCACCAAGACAGAAGAAAGCATCGTATGCACGGTTCCCTACTTTCTCAAGGATCTTCTGAGTTTCCTGAGGATTTGATTTTTCATTGTGCCAGTGAGGGTCACTGGAAATAGCAATTGAGTAAAGTTCCTTTACATCTGATTCAAGGAATGGATTTTGAACTTTTGTGTAGTTTTTAGGAAGACGTTTTCCAGCAGGAATATAGTTCAGCATAAGAGCTGTTCCGCCTGCAAAACCTGCAAAGCCGGCGATTGAAGTTAAAACTGCAAAAACTGCTCCAAGAACTTTTTTCTTTGCGACCAGAAGAGTCACAAGGAAAAGCACAGGAACTGCAATCAGAATTCCAATGAATGCATTTACGATCATCTGAATATTCGGATGCCAGTACAGAAGTCCATGAACGCCCGGAACATTAAGGAACCAGACTAAGAAAGCTGTAGCACCGGCAATACCCAGAAGGGCAAACACAAGGGAAACTTTAAGTTTTTTTAACATTGTAATTCTCCATTCAACAAGATTGTTTTTTCTTCACCGTTTTTATATTTAAGTACAATAGTAGGATAACGAACAACACCATCCAGATGAATCAGGCTAGGTGCATCGTTATCGTAATTTTCACCGATTGCAAAATGACAGGTGCGGAAAGCTTTTTCATCTTCCAGCATATTGCCTGTAATTGTTGCGGCCGGATTCAACCCGATTCCAAGTTCGCCGATATTGCGGGCGTTGCGTTTGTAAACTTCACCTTTTCCTTCAGGAAGTTTTCCGCTCTTTTCATATTCAACTGCGCGCTTTTCTGCATCAGTGATTGTTGCAAGAAGTCGTTCAGCTTCGGCACCGCCTGTGATTTCGGAAACAAAACCGTTTTCAAGTTTGCAGGTAATAGGAGTGTCCAGGATTGCGTCGCCGTCAAAGAAGGTCATGGAACCGTCATAAACGATTACGCCTTCACAGCCTTTTGTATCACCACCGGCTTCTGTTCCAGGCACCAGAGGGCTGATGAAAACTTCACCGGCTGGAATATTTCCGCCGCTTCCCGGAGTTGAAAAATCTCCGTCATCATTCAGAAGTTTTCTTCCCATAACAGGAACCATAAGGTCTGTTCCCGCAGGTGCAGTAACATGAACGTATTCAACGTCTTCAAAAATCTTTCCCAGTTTCTTGCAGCGGTTTTTAAGTTCTTCGTAATCAATATTGGCTGTGCGATTCATCATGTCCACAGTGATTCCCGGAGTCCAGACTGCACGCAAGGTCTTTTTGCCATCAAGAAGATAATCAAAGATATGAGGATATTCCTGACCGTCTTCTGTCTTGTATGGTTCTGCCGTTGCTTTAGGATCTTTTCCCAGTTTTATATTCGAAATAGAAAGTGCCACATCAGGATTTGAACCAATGGCAGCAAGAACAGCAGGCTCTGCATTATCAAAAGAAGTTTTATCATTCTGATAAATAAGGGAAGGTTTGGCATGTACTGTATTTACTGCATGAAAAAAGCCCTGGGCAATTTCGGCAGTAGCAGGATTGGCAATAATAAGGACAGTTTCGTCTTTCTTTACCTTAAGAACATCCTGAATAACAGTATCGTAAGGAGAACGTTTTCCTTTTATAAGCTCATCAATTTTTTTGATCTCTTTACTTATTATACTCATACAATAATTATACCCTAATTTCTAAAAAATTGAAAAACGTCTTGAAAGTTCATTGTGAACCCGGCGTTTATTTGCGGTCCAAAGAGGGGCAATCAGAATTGATTTTGCTCCGTCTCCTGTAAGGCGGTGAATCACAAAATCAGGAGGAATTATTTCCAGAGCTTTCCCTATAAGCCCGTAATACTCCTCTTCTTCAAGAACAGTCACTTCTCCCCTTTCATAAAGTTCTGCAAGATCGGTTCCTTTCAAAACATGAAGACAGCTGATTTTTATGCCGTCGGCAGTTCCAGTTATTTCGCGGACTGTATTCAACATATCTTTTTCCGATTCTCCTGGAAGTCCGAAAATCGCATGGGTAACAATATGGATGCGGCGGTCAGTTTCCCGAATCTGATGAACGGCCCTGCGGTATTCTTCAAGGCAAAAACCGCGCCTTATAAAATCAGCTGATTTTTCATTTACCGTTTGAAGACCAAGTTCAATAGATACAAGAAAAGGATTTTCTGCAGTTCCAATGTCGCATAATTTTTTTATGTGCCCAAGGATTTTTTCGTTCAGGCAGTCTGGTCTGGTTCCTATGGAAATGCCGCAAATATCCGGGCAAGAAGCGGCTTCATTATACAAAGCCGCCAGCCGTTCCGGGTCTCCATAAGTATTTGTAAAATTTTGAAAATATGCGATGTACTTTCCTTTTACAGATTTTCCGTCTTTACAGGCGCCGTCTCCTCGTCCCTTTAGTTTATTCTCTACAAGTTTTTTTGCTTCTTCAATCTGTTCAGAAACCGGCTTTCCACGAGTTGCAGCAAAATCTCCGGAACCGGTTGCACTGCAGAATATACAGCCCCGGCTGCCTTTTGTTCCGTCCCGGGTAGGACAGGTGCAGCCTGCATCTAAAGAGATTTTATAAACTTTGAATCCAAAAAAATTTTTGTAGAATTCGGAAACGTACATAATCAGATTAAACGCAGACAAGAAACATATAACCTAAAAACTTGCTCCCGGTCATAAAATGGCCGATCAGAACCGTTCGCTACGACCTTCGGTCGTTTGCTTGATGGAAATTATTTAAGCCGCCGCTAGCGCGGCTTGAGCATAGCGTCACTGCACGTGATGCGCGGATAGGAAACTATCAAGCCGCGCATCAAGTGCTTCTGACGGCACATTTTCTTCCCTCGCGCAAGTTTTCATATTTCTCTTTTCCATGCGTTTAATCTATTACATACTACAAATTTGAAAAAAACTCAATTTTTCTATATAGTTCTTTTTGTACGATGTAAACGTGCCCGAGTTCATGGAACCAGCCTTACCGAAGACGCTACGGTGCTCCGGTGATACACATCTAATTCACAAAAATCACATTTTATTAATTTCTCAGAAAATTGCTCACGCAAAAGCCAATGGAGGCCTCCCGCGGAGCCCCGTCGACTCGCTTCGCTCGCTCCTTGCCCATGGTACTCCATTGTCTTTGCTCGCGCATTTTCTGATTATTCATCAAAGGAGTTTTTAATGAATAAGTATGTAAAGCGTTATCTTATTGACGCTATGAGCGGTATGGCACAGGGACTTTTTGCATCCCTCCTTATCGGGACAATCATCAAGACATTAGGACAGCAGCTTCTGCGCCTTAATGTAAATCCTGTTTTTCAGTTCCTGGTTGATGCTGGAAACTTTGCCACAGAAGGTCATGTTGTCGGAGCGGCAATGGCTGTAGGAATCGGTTATGCAATGCAGATTCCTCTTCTGGTACTGCTTTCCCTGGTTGCCGTAGGAGCTGCCGCCAATGTTACAGGCGGAGCTGGTGGACCTCTGGCAGTTCTGATTATTGCAATCATCAGTGCTGAAATGGGAAACCTTGTAAGCAAGAAAACAAAAGTTGATATTATCGTTACACCAGCTGTTACAATCCTTATTGGTGCCCTGCTTACTGTTTTGACTGCAAAATATATTGGTATAGCTGCAAGTTCTGTAGGAAAACTGATTGTATGGACAACAAAACTTCATCCCTTCTGGATGGGAATTCTTGTTTCTGCTATTGTCGGCATTGCCCTTACTCTTCCAATTTCATCAGCCGCAATCTGTGCAGCTTTCGGACTTACAGGACTTGCAGGTGGTGCCGCTGTTGCAGGCTGCTGTGCTCAGATGGTAGGATTCGCAGTTCTTTCTTTCCGCGAAAACCGCTGGGGCGGAATCCTTTCCCAGGGACTTGGAACATCAATGCTCCAGATGCCTAACATCATCAAAAATCCAAAAATCTGGCTTCCTCCAATTATTGCCTCAATGATTACAGGCCCGATTGCAACCTGTCTTTTCAAACTTGAAATGAACGGCGCTGCTGTAAGTTCAGGAATGGGAACATGCGGTCTTGTTGGACAGATCGGTGTAATCACAGGATGGTACGAACCAAGCGCAGTTGCAGTAACTCACGGAGCTTCTGCAATCACACCTGGTGCCATGGAATGGATTGGTCTTGTACTTGTATGTTTTGTTCTCCCAGCCCTCCTTTCATGGGCCTTCGGCCTTTTGTTTAGAAAGATAGGATGGATTAAAGACGGCGATCTAACATTAGAATAGGATGGATGCACAAGCCGCGTTTTTATGCTATCCTAACCACATGAATATTGACGGACTTATTAACGGAATCCTTAATTCCTACGACACCTACGGACTTATCAACAGAAGCGAAACAGAAAACTTTCCGAACCGCCAGAACGTGGTTCAGGTACTCTCAGATCTGCAAAGCCTGGTTTTCCCCGGCTTCCGTACTGCCGAAGAAATCTGTCCGTCAAACCTTCGTTATGTAACAGGGCTTAAAGTAAACAGCATTATTGCAACCCTTACAAAAGAAATTGAAAAAGCCCTGGTTTTCACAGCCGGAACACAGGATGTAACAAGCTCACACTGCTTTAAACTGGCAGAAAAAACTGCACTGGCACTTATTGAAGAAATCCCTGAAATCCGCAGACTCATTTCTCTGGATGTTAAGGCGCTTCTTGCCGGCGACCCTGCCGCAAAAAGCGATGAAGAAATCATTCTTTCGTACCCTGGTCTTGAAGCAATTCTTGTTCACCGCATTGCATACTTTCTTTACAAAAACGGAGTACCAATCATTCCTCGTATCATGAGCGAACACGTTCACGGTAAAACAGGAATCGACATTCACCCTGGCGCAAAAATTGGTGAAAGTTTCTTTATTGACCACGGAACCGGTATTGTAATCGGCGAAACCTGTGTCATTGGAAAGAATGTAAAAATTTATCAAGGGGTTACTCTTGGTGCTTTGAGTGTAAAGAAAAGCCTTCAGGACAAAAAACGCCATCCTACAATCGAGGATGACGTTACAATTTATGCCAATGCCACAATTCTTGGCGGCGACACTGTTATTGGAAAAGGCGCCACCATAGGTGGCAATACCTGGGTGACTGAATCGGTTGAAGCCGGCACCAAGATTTTCAGTCAGAACGACAAATAAAAAAAGGCAGCCTGTTGGCTGCCTTTCTTGTTTAACGCTTCCCCTATTCCAGATTCAATTTTTTCTTATTGATGAATACACAGATTCCATAAAGAACCAGGCACACAATAATTGATGTTTCAATTGACCTTGTTATAGCAGAATTAAAGAACACTTCAAAATCACTTACTGCCGATTCAAGGGAATCCAGAGCCTCTGCACGTTTTATCGATGTCATGATTTCTGCAAGGCCTGTAATCTGAAACAGGAAATAAAGTCCCATTCCAGACAGAACTGAATAAGCAACTTTGTGTTTGTCAGAAAGCTGACCAAGAGCAAAGCTTGCGAAGATCCACAGGTTTACCAGAACCATTCCCACAATCACACCGTAAATTCCAGTCCAGATAATTGGAGTGAAATACATTCCAACTTCTTCGAAGAATCTGCGGTTGAACTCAGACCAGGAATAAGTGGTGAAAGATTTCCATACTTCGCCTTGTGATGCGCTGTTTACAAAGAAGAACACAGAAACCATGAGGACCAGAACCGAAACGATCATCCAGATTGTAGACACAATCAGTTTGGCGTTGAAAATTGTAATGCCCTTTACAGGAAGTGTATGGGTCAGATATCCCTGTGTGCTGTACATTGTCTTATAGTAACGAATACAGATGTAAACAAAGGTTGAAATGTAAACTGCAACGCAGGACAGAACATAAAAAATGATTACAGATATTGTAAGGAAGTTTGGTTCAGCAGAACCTTTCGAAAGATTGTAAGAACTAAGACTTCCCAGAAGTGTAAGAAGAATGTATGCAGCATAAACTGCCAGCATCACTTTGTATGTATTTTTGAATTCGTGTTTAATCAATTTTCCTAACATTTGAACACCTCTCTGAAAAGTGAATCTACGGATTTTCCTTCGTTCATGCGGATTTCATCAACCGAAGAATTCATGACGATTTTTCCGTTCTTAATGAAAACTGCCTGATCCAGGATTTTTTCAATGTCTGAAATCAGGTGAGTTGAAATCAGAATAGATGCTTCAGGATCATAGTTTGAAAGGATTACATCAAGAATGTAATCTCTGGCAGCAGGGTCAACGCCCGCAATAGGTTCGTCCAGAACATAAAGTTTTGCACGGCGGCTCATTACCAGAATCAGCTGAACTTTTTCTTTTGTTCCTTTGGACATTGATTTAAGTGCATCCTCAGGATTGATGTCCAGTTTTTCCAGCATTGTGTAAGCCCGTTCTGAATCAAAATCAGAATAAAAATCCTTAAAGAAACTGATTACTTCACTCACCTTCTGATTCATGTTCAGGTAAGTCTGGTCCGGCAGATAAGAAATAACAGCTTTTGATTCAGGCCCGATTTTCTTTCCGTCCACCAGGATTTCTCCTTTTGATGGAACCAGAAGTCCGTTCAGCATTTTAATAAGTGTTGTTTTACCGCTTCCGTTTGGTCCCAGAAGTCCGATAATCTGACCGCCTTCCAGTTCCAGACTGATATCATCAATGGCTGTTTTAGTGCCATATTTTTTAGTAAGGTTTTTGATTTCAACAAGTGAGCTCATTATTCTCCTCCTTCTTCAATTAAGCTTTCAAAAAGAGAAACCATTTCTTTTTTTGAAAATCCAAGTTTTTTCATATGCCCGATCAGTTCAATCACTTTTTCTCTTGCAAGATTGTTCTTCAAGTCTGATATCATTTCTGTATCTTCTGTAATGAAACGTCCGGCTGTACGCTGCGAATAAACAAGACCTGTCCGTTCCAGTTCAGTGAACGCTTTCTGCATTGTGTTAGGATTTACAGAAGCTTCTGCTGCAAGATCCCTAACAGAGGGCAGCTTATCCCCCGGCTTATAAATGCCGGAAACAATATCAAGCTGAATACGTTCAACGATCTGGGAAAAAATCGGTCTGTCTGAATCCAATTCCCAAGCCATAATACCTCCAGTTGGTTTTGTATTATTGTATTAACTGAATAATACAATAATACAAAGTGAATGTCAAATTTATTTTTCATTGACCCCATAAAAAAAATCCTTTAAATTTTCCTCAATGGTTTTAGACTTCTTCCTTTCAAATCCTGTTGATTTTCCTCACATCGTTTCTGCAACTCAGCATATTCACAAAATTATTATTAACACAGAAACAACTCTTTTAATTCATTGTCCCGTTTCAAATGTTTTCATAGCCGAAACAAAAGATTCAGACTTTTCCGGCTTTATCAGAATCCTTAAAACTTTTAACATTGTCAGATTGCAGACAACAAATGAAACTCTTTTTAATTTCTTGAAAAGTGATTTTGCTGTTAGTTATGAATGTGTTCAGGCTACATATCCCGAAAGTGATTTTACTGATTCCCGTCTTGAACTGATTTCTGAAAATGATATTCCATTTGCTTCTTCGACTTATGGAATAGAAACCTACATCTATCAACTTTACCAGCGAAAAAGATTATTCGCATTATATGAAAAGGGGAAAATCGCGGCCTATGTAGCATATCACATTGATGAATCAGTTGGGGCCTTATATGTTGATCCCCAGTTCAGAAAAAAGGGATTGGGGGCCAGACTTATGAAAGAAGCATTCAAAAATTATAAAGAAGGTATCCGATATTCCCAAATTGTCAGCGACAATATTCCTTCCATCAAACTTCATGAAAAAATCGGATGCAAAATTTCCTCAGTCCCTTTGTTCTGGGTTTATGACGAAGATTTTATATATACTGATTCCATAAGCAATCTGTATGACCATCATTAAAAAAAAGGATGGCCAAAAAGGAAAATTTCAGCCATCCCAACTTTATCTGATATTTGCAGATTATTTTGTATAGAACTCTACATAATCTGTAAAATCAAAGAATGCCCGGACGGCATTTATTGCCATGTTTACTATGCCAGCCCCCATTATAACTTGAACGAATTTGATCATGGGAAAACACTTTGGGAGCTTTGAGCGTAAAGAAAAGCCTGCAGGCTCAGGGACCGAAGTTTGCGGCCTATTCCAGGTAGAAAACCTCTTCAAACTTCTTTTCAAGAGCAACGCAGATAATCAGCGCCAGTTTTGCTGTAGGGCAGAACTGACCGGTTTCTATGGAACTGATTGTATTCCGGGAAACTCCTACCATACGGGCAAGGTCGCTCTGGGAGATCTTGTTTTCCGACCGGAGTTCCTTAAGGTGATTTTTTAGAACAAGTGTTTCTTCCATAATTTGACCGCCTTAAATTCTTCCTGTAAGCTGGAAAACATAAACTGTCAGAAGCATTACAAAAATCACCAGGTAACAGAGGAAAACCAGAAGTTCATGCTTTTTGTGCATGGCCAGAAACTTTACAAGAAAAGTTACGGCAAACATTCCGAAAAGAACAGTCCAGATTCCGGCGCTTACTGTTTTTGTAAAAATGAACTGAAGAACCGAAACAAGAACACAAAGAACCGGGGCAGAAAAATATGCAACTCTTGCCGCTTTGTTCTGGATTTCCAAATCATACACATCTTTGTTCTGATTTTCGTTTCTGCTTTTTTCAAGGATTTCGTCTTTTGTCATACTGTCCTCCACTTATCTGTTTGTTACACAATATTTTAATACATTATTCGAACATGCTGAAATACACGCACCGCAGTTTATGCACTCTGCCGATTTTACAAATCCGTCTTCAGAAAGCTTTTTTACATCAAGGCTCATAGGGCAGTTTCTGGAACACTTTCCGCAGCCTGTGCAGTCTGAAGTTTTTGCCTTGATCTTAAACTGCGGGAGGTGAAGCAAACGGCCGAAGCGGTAGCCCAGAATCATGAAAGGGGCCATCCAGCAGATGTAGTGACAGTTTGCACGCTTCCCGTGAACCACAGCCGGAATCAGAAACAGAATTACAATTCCATAATAAATCACATAGCTGTAAATGTTTGAAATGGAAATGCCGTGGTCTGTCATGTAAAAAGGATCAACTTTATAGTCACCCTTTCCAAGTACATGACAAACGATTATTCCGGAAAGCCAGAGAATCCAGATTCCGTATTTGATATAATTCCGCCAGCCCTGTTTTGGTGCCTTGTCTGAAAATTCACAGAAACATTCCGACATTCCGCCCGTGGGGCAGAAGAAGCCGCACCACAACCGGCCAAAGAACATTCCGAAAATGAACATCAGTGTAAACACAATGAAGCTTCCGTTTATTACATGTTCAAGAGCCGCGTGGATAATCAGGTAAGGTGAAAAATACCAGATTGTCAGTGGAAACAGGAGCATTGAAAAAATCAGTGTGAACTTTCTGAATCTCTGAAGTTTTGCCTTTTCCATACGCCTTGCTCCTTTAGAACCGGTAACCCAGATAAGGCATGACGCTTATTCGGTTTGCCCTTACGTTACTGGTTTTTGAAAAATCGGTAAGGTCACAGTTTACTGAAAACCCGATTCTGAAACCGTCTGAATGTGTAAAGGCGTATTCACAGCCTGCTTCAAGCCCCAGAACAAAAGAATTCAGCGAAAGAGATGAATTGTCTTTCCGGACTCCGGCAACAGATTCTTCAACAGATCCAACAAGGAAATTGAAGCTTGGACCTGCGAACAGGGAGAATCTTCCGGGAATTGAATCGATTCCTGCAAATGTGAGTTTTACCACCAGAGGAACATCAACAGTCCAGAAAGAAGTTTTTGCTTTTCCTGCGGCAGTAACACAGGAATAACCGTTTCCGTTATGGAAAAGAACTTTTGCTTCCAGAGCAGTAACTTCACTGAAAGAAAGTTCTGCGGTACTTCCGAATCTGAAGCCTGGAATAAAATCAAAATCTGATTCAACACTTCCGGATTCAACCTTCATTGTATTAAGGCCTGCAGCGCCTTCTATACCGAGCGAAAAATCCATGGCATTGAGTGCTGAGAACATCAGCAGAATGGCAGTAGCAAAAATATTTTTTTTCATACATATCTCCGTAATTATTCACTATTTGCCAAGTATACTTGTCATATATCAAAATATAATACTGCCAAGTAAACTTGTCAAGAAGATATGAATTAAAAGGACTGTCTTTTCAAGTTCCGGAAATGTTTTCTTTATCGTATTAAAAAAATCCCCGTGCTGATGCACGGGGAAATTACAGTCATAACGCTATGACTATTTTGTGTAGAACTCTACGTAATCTGTAAAATCAAAGAATGCACGGACGTGATATATTGGTTGAGTTACTAACGACTGTTCCTGAACTACAACAGCATTTTCTGTTATTCCCACGGAATATGCCTTTCCAGCTTTTCCTGTTGTACTTGAAGCCCAATAACCCAATACACCGGTAACCGGTAAACAATTCAAAGCAGCCAAAACTTCATCCAATGCAGCAGCATTTTCATTTAATTTCGTTAACTCAAACACGCTTGGTAAATACCAGTTTGCATTAGAGGCATGATTTGAAATTCTATACATTAATCCATTCATTTCTGAATTATCATAATTTCTGCAGTAGAACAGAGCTGGGAAATTTGATTCTGTTACATTTGAATCACCATAACTTTTGCTAACCTGAGTTAAATTGTTCTTTCCATATTTATCATCTCTGTTGCAAAGACTTGATGTAGTAATCAAAGTTGATTTTGTACAATAAGCCATTGTTCCTACTCCATAATCTGATGTTCTTGGAGGAATTTTTAATCCCATGCCAATTATTCTATTATTTGTATTGCCATTATCATCGCCATAACCATTCGGTGTAACAACTACTGCAATTGGAGTACCAAATGAAGGATTTTCTTTATATTCAAGAAGACTCATATAATAAAGCTTGTCTTCACCTGTTTTTCTAACAACGATATCTCCAGGGCTTGCCTTTTTTGTTGATACGAAACTTCCTGATACACTAAATCTTCGAGTGGTAAATCCACGTTCATTGACCAACCGAACATAAGGCATCTGCTGACTTGCATTACGTTTTAATACAGGTCCACTAATTGAATACCCTCCTGAAAGATTATTTCCATTAACATATAAAGGTTGAACAACACTATCTGTTCCATCACCATGTAACATCATTGATGTAAATTTATTATCATCAGCAGTAAATACCTTAGAATCTGCACCCCATTCAACTTTTACTGTAATTCCACCATCAACCTGCTTGTAAGAACAATTTTCAAGTAATGGACCATACTTCTCGTCATAGAATGTATCACGTTCATAATCCATGTAAACATATTTTGGTGCTGACTTTCTTCCACCTTTATCTTCAATTACAAATTCAAACTGATGAACACCGCCATATGGGATATTGAAATTCATACCGAAAGTAAACTGGTTTGCATTACCTGAATCAGGATCAAGCCTATAAGTCATTTCGGTTGGAATTTCCTTAGGAGGAATAATATTATTATCCTTGTCCCTGACAGTATATGTGTAAAGATTTTTATATTTTGGAACAAAAACTCCAGATTCTGTTTCATCAAACATAAAGAAACCTTCATTTCCAATAAGCTGTGCTGTTTTTCCAGTATCATTATTATCAGTATTCATTACCATTTTTGGAAGAAGATAATAAAGTCTTTCAGTTACAATAAGACTTCTAGGGGTATTGATATTTTCAGCAGGGCGGGAAGAACTATCGTTTAAAATCTTAACACTAAACTGAGTACTCTCTGTTACCCCGGAAGCAATATTTTTTTTGCCAGCAAAACCAAAACTACGGGAAGCATGAAGATACTCATCATCTCTATCTTCTGCGTCATACCAATATTCCTTTTTTTCAAAAATATTACTGTCAGATAAAGTTATCGAAGATCCTGCTGTATTTATCTGATTTTCATAAGTAGAATCATTGTCAACTTCAGTAAATGAATACCTGACCGGAGTATAAGAGAAATTGAATGTTTCTATTTGAGGTTTTGAAAGATCAGTTTCTATTACTATCGGTTCAATATAATATCCATTTGCATCCGGAGTATTGACAGTTAATGCTCCTGTAAGTGTTCGCTTTACATATGAATCGGCTTTTGTATTGTTTGTATCTAAAGAAATGGCTGTACTGTTTCCAGAAACCCATGAAACTGTTTTATCTGTGTTAACTTTATATTCATAGATTTTTGTTCCTGCTGAATTCTTTATATATAAACCAGAAATAGCATAACCTTTAGGAACTGTATATTTAAATGAAACTGAATCCCCTAAAATTACCGGATACTGAGAAACAAGTTCTTTACCGTCTACTGAAGTTGTTCCAATAACTTTCGATTTGTATACAGGTTCCTGGAACTGAATATTTGGCACCGTATAAACATTTGGTTTAACTACATAGCTTGTAGTTCCATCTCTGACACGAACTTTGGCCACAGCTTTACAGATACCATCTTTATTTATTTCAAGGTTTTGACCATATACTGCAATGAGTTTTCCTGACCAGGCAGTATCAGATAATGTAAGTGCACCAGTATTCAGAACATTAGATGAGCTATAAACTGAGGCAATTCCTTCCCTGTAAATCTTCCACATAGTTGTATCGCTATAAACAGCTTTTCCTTCAGCAGCTACAGCTTCAATAACATAATCTGTGTAACCGATTTTATAATCTGTTCCATTCTTTTCATATGTGGTTATGAATTTAGTCTGGAGAGAACCGGCCCCTATTTCATCTTTCAATGCCAGACGGGAAGTATCATTACTATTTATTTCACCTATAGACAGAGTCTGATAAGCTTTTGTTCCTGCAGTAATGACAAGATCAGTTTCAGCTTCATTCAGGACACGAATTTTTCCTGTTAGTGTTACTACACCTGTAGAAGAATCTACTGCTGGAACTACATTGTAGCAGACATAATCCTTTGTAGAATAATTTGCGAAATTTGGATTCACAGTATTTCCAAGGTTTTCAACTGTTCCACCAACAAAGGACAAAGTTGTATTCCATTTATAACCGTCCTTTGTTACTACCTTGAAATCATAATCGTTGCCTTTGTGAACCATTACTTTGGTTGCCTGAGCCGGAACTACATCGGCATTATCAGCTGTCACATACATGTAACTGTGAGCATAGGTTACAGGTGTTATCGTAAATGATTTATTCGTATCTTCAAGCCGGCGGAATTTTGCACTTGCAGTTTCTACGCCTTCATTTGTGTCGTTTCGAACAGTAGTTTCGTTATAAATAACAGCAAGACAACCGTCTTTTTTTGTTACTGTATTGGCAGCACCCAGATACAAAATAAAATTTGACTTATGAATTGAAGAGTCATAAGTTGCATAACCTTCGGTAGGCGTTAATGCTACAACCGGTAGATTTTCGTTTGTTTCAGTCCATTTACTGAATCCGTAACCGCTGCTTGTTACAAAACTTATGTCATAGTCCGCATCTTTTCTCATAGCAAGAGTTACTGTCGGAGATACAGACCCCTTATCTCCCATATTGGCCATGGAAAGAGTTGCTTTTGGGAATACAACTGGTTTTATGGTAATCTTTCCGGAAGAAACAGCCTTTATTGTAAATGTTGCTGTAACCTGAATACGTTCCTGTCCAAGACTGTCGGTTATAGGAATCACCGAATAATCACTTATGGTAATATTAGCGTGATCATCCTTAATGAACTTTTTATTTTCAGAAAAACCAAAGAAATCATAACCCGTTTTTGTTTCATATTTTACAGATATAGATTTTCCCTCAATCTGGTAATAAGAACCTGCCCCGGTTATAAATTCTCCAGCTCCCGGAACTGCAGTAGTTGTTACCGAAAATGAAACTCCTTTTACTGCTTCTTCAGAAATTTCTATCTGACTAACATTTGTAAATGTCGGACTAACAGTAACCGGACTACCTTCAGCTGCTGTCACTTTTATTGTTCCCGTTGTAATAAAGCTGCCGTCTACATCGGCATTTGGAACTGTTTCAGAAGTGATGGTTGCAGCACTTGAAGTCAAAGAAGAAATCTTTTTTCCAGGAACAGAAACCAGACGGAAACTGTATTCCTTTCCGGTCTTCATATAGATTGTTTCCGGAACTGAAGAAAGATTTGTCGTATCCCATGCAACCTGAGAATATCCAAGTTCAGAAGCACTTACAGTCAGTTTTTCATCTACTACTTTGTTTACATAAACTTTAGCTGAAACTTTCTGAGAAACCTGACCTAAAGCATCTTCTGTTTCTTCCACTTTATGGTTCAGCAGAATAAGAACTGCCTTTTCTTTTGCTGCAGAAGGCACTTCTTCTGCAGAAAGGGAATCACATACATAAATTGATTTTTCGGAAGTTAAAGCAGAAGCGTCCTCTGTAACTGTATAAGCGCCATTTTTACTTCCGGTTACTGACCATCCATTAAAGCCGTGTGAAACAGGAGCTGTATAGCGGATATCGAATTCCATTCCCTGTGTCTGGTTTCTGACTCCGGCCGGAGAAATAACACCCGTACCGCTTCCAGCAATTTCAATAGCAGGATACTGTTTTACAATAGGTCTGATATAAAGATTTTCCGAGTCATCGTAAACATGAATTGTTCCAGTTACTTCGGTAATACACTGTTTAAGATTGTCGTAAGATTTCCGTTCAACTTTATTAAAGAACGTAAGTTTTCCCGCAGTCTCTGATTTGTCGCTTTCAGTAATCTTGAAATTTACCCCGCTGTTAGTGAACAACGTCAGATTGTTTGCATTGCTTCCTGCCGCAAATCCTAAAAGTTCATAGGCACTGGTTGTTGTAAAGCGATAATTGAACTCGTTTCCATTAACTGCATAAATTATTGCAGATGTGCCAGGAACTAGAGTTCCACTGGAACTTACAATATCGCTGTCGGTAATAGCAGAAGTTTTTATAGACGGATCCATAATGTTAATTCGTTTTAAACCTTCTACAGATGGCGACAGAGAAATACTATCAGGACCATTTCCATTCATGAATCTGATTTTTGCATTTACAGTTGAATGACCTTCATTATGGATATTCTGTTCAGAAGGAACATAGATAACTGCCAGAGCATTCTTTACCGCCGGCAAAGTCCAGTCAGGGTTTCCAACAGCCGATTCTACATAAATGTATTTTCCAGACTCACTTCCAGCTTCATCATATTTTACGTCGATTCCAGAAGCACCCGAAACTGTCCAGGTGTTTACGAACTTATTTCCTGTTTTTGTGGTAAGAGCAATATCGTAATCTTTTCCTGTTTCCATATAAACTGCAGAAGACGGGAAGCTTTGATAATTGGCACTTGTTGTTAAAGTTGCAAAGGAAACCTGGGTGAAGTTCTTTCGACCTGGCATAATTTTCAAGTCGTAATCTGCATACTTATTCAGATACATTGTTGTCGTAACTGTCGATGTTACCTGATTCAAAGCGTCATACTGTTTTACAGGATCCGATATTCCCATAAAGATAATTGTTGCTGTGTTTAAAACTTCTGCAGGAATGTCAGAAACAGAAGTTGCACTTGTTTCATAACAGAAATCACCTGCAGGCTTTGTTGATAAACCTTCATAAATTTCTGCGGTATAAACAGGATATTCAGTTTCATCTTTTGTTACTTTCCATCCGTCAAATGAACCAGTCTTATCTGTTGCACAGTTTAAGCTATAGCTCATACCAGCCACATTGTACACGGCAGAAGCAGGATTCATGGTGCTGAAACCTGCCGGTCTTTCAAACATGATAGATGAACGTTTTTCAATTACCGGTTCAAGGTAAAGGCTAAAGGCTCCCAATTCTTTTTTAAGTTCTACCTGAACAGTTGCCCTTGTGCCACCGGCATTAAGTCCGTTGGTGAACACTTCAACGGTACCTTCTGTAAGAGAAAGATATTCGCTTGATGTAAAGTCATTTGTTCCATTGAAGATTTCTGCATCATCCCTGCAGAGTTTCCATCCCCTGAAAATCCAGCCAGGCTGAAGAGTTGCAGTAACCGTATATTTTTCTCCGGCAAGTTTTCGAATTACTCCATACGGAGTTACTGTCAGAGCCCCGGCAGTAATGTCAGTTCCTGCTGGAGTTACCGAAGGAAGCTGAACGTTAACTCTAGGATGCTGTTTAAGAACTGGTTCAATATAAAGATTTTCAACAACGCCGTCCAAAGAAACTGTAATCTCTCCGAACATTGTTGTCTGCCCGTTCAAAATTGTAGTTCCTACAGTTTCTCCTCTGGCATTAATTTCTGTTTTTGCAAAATCTGTTTTTGTAAGTCCACCGTCGATTGATGTATAGAATTTCCATCCCTTAAAAGCGTAATCCTCGGTTGTTTCACAACGAAGTTTATATTCAAAACCCTGTGAACTTGTTCCGGCAATCATTCTTACATTTTCTGAAGTTACCTGTTCCCCGTTTACATAAAGACTTGCGGGTTTTTCTGCAAGGGCATTATCTTCACTTGAAAGTTTTACACGAACTGCCGAATGTTCAAACACGACTGGTTTTACGTAAAGATTAGTTCCATAGTTTTTCTTCAGAACAATTTTAAGAGTAGAAGAAGTGGCACCGAATGTATTTCGTGATGTAGATACAACCGGTTCGCTTTTTACAATTTCAATATCATCATTTGAATCTGTAATTTCTGTTTCAACGTTATTTACTTTTGTGTAGACTTTCCATCGGCCAAAACCATAAGCCGGATTTGTTGTACAGCTTACTTCATATTCTTTATTCAAAAGCATTGTTACCGAACCATTCATGTTCATGGTTACATTTGAATCAGATTCAAAATTTACCTTTGGATATGCGAACAATTCCGGAACAAGATAATAAATATAATTTCCAAGATCCTTCAAAACTGTTACGGCTACAGAAGCTGTAACCTGGCCTGCATTTGATGAGGCTTCGACCATAGAATATTTCGGATCAGTAACAGAAATAAAATCATCTGCATATGGACTAGGATTTTCAAGGGCCTGGGATGTAGTTGCACTTGAAGCAGAAAGCAGAATTTCGTCATCTTCCCCTTCTGCCTTTCTGATTACTTTCCAGCCGCCAAAACCTGTTTCTTTATTGGTTGTAAGGTGAACTGTATATGCACTTCCCTGGGACATTTTGATTGACCAGGACTTAACATTTGTATCAGAAGTATAAGGTTTGTTATTTACTGTAAGAGTAGCGGCTCCTTCCGGAACTTCAGGATCAAAACCAATGTTCATTCCAGGCACTTTTGATAGAATCGGTCTGAAGTGAATTCGTTTTTCAGCAGGGCCATTCATTGCAAGAGAAATAACCCCCGTTGAAGTTCCGTCAGGATTTGCATCGGAACGAACAACTTCCCAGGAAATCTTTTCCGAAGAAGGAACCGGTGTTTCTATAAATCCTTCCTTGGTAAACACTTCCCATTTTTCTGCAGAAAAACAATATTCGTCTGTTGTCTTAAAAGTGATTGAATAAAGTTTATCCGGAAGAATACGAACTGTGCCGTCGTTTGAAATTACGCCAAGATCACAAGAGAAAAATCCTGGAACTTTTCCTTCATTATTTGAAGGCACATCAAGCTGTATTACAGGATAATTATAAAGGGCTGGAATAAGAATGTAGTTGAATCCAATGCCGGTTTCATCTACCAGATTTTTCTTTAACATTACCTGAACTTTGGCAGTTGTCTTGCCGGCGTTTGTTCCATCCTGAACCACAGTAACTTCCGGAGAATGAATTTCAATAAAATCATCTTTATAGATTTCTACATCGCTTGTTTCTGTAGCAGCGGAACCTGCTTCAAGAACAAGAACCTTGTCTGTTGCAAAATTCTTACCCTGCTCAAGTCTGTAAAGTTCCCATCCCTTGAAACCTACCGTCGCATCTGTTGAAAGAGTAACTGTATTGTCAGTTCCCATAGTGAACTTCATATTTCCTGATGGGGAAATTTTTGCAGAAACTGATTCATCAGCCAGCTGAATTGCCATGCCAGGATATTTTATAAGGACAGGTTCTATGTAAAGTTCTTCTCCGAAATTCTTTTCAAGACTTAAAGACAGAGTACACATAGAAGGATTTCCCTTCTTGTCTGATGACACTGCATTAAACGAAAAAGAAATATCTGATGAGTCGGCAACAGAATCAAGTTCTTTTACCACATCACCTTTCTTTGTATAAACCTTGAAGGCTTTTTCGGCAAAGTAATAATCTTCGGTTGTCTTAAAAGAAATGGAATATTCTTCACCAACCAGAAGACGGATATCATTGGAAACAGGATCCAATGTTCCGCTTGAACAGGAAAAACTTCCAGGAACAATCATTCCTTCTGGACTGACAGCATGAACCACAGGATGTTTGTAAAAAGCAGGTTCAAGATAATAAATGTTATCTCCCAGTTCCTGCTTAAGCATTATCATTACAGAAGTCTGTACTTTTCCTGTACTCTTTCCGGTTTTTACAATGTCATATCTAGGTGAATAAATATCCAGAATGTCACTGGTAAAGAGAATTGAAGTGTCATCTCCTTCTTCAATTGAAGTCAGATCTGCATTCAGAAGGAAAGTTCTGTTTTCATATGTATCATCAGATTTTACTTTTGAAAGATTCCATCCTGCAAAACCTACTGTAGGATCTGTTGTAAGGGAAATCTGATATCCATTATCCTGTGCCATTTTTACGGCACCTGAATGAGAAGTTTTTACAAGGGAAACATAATCCGCAGGAACCTGAACCTGTACACTTGGATAAGTTACAAGAATTGGTTCAACATAAATAGTGTCATTGAATTTGTTATTGATTACATCGATTGTAACCGAACTTTTTGAACAGCCCATATCTTTTGCAGCTGTTGAAACATAGGTTTCTCCCTGTTCAACACTTACACCCATTTCTTCTGTTACATCATGTTTTCTGCCGGTTGAATCAACTGTGTAAACTTTCCAGCATGAACCGGACTTAAGTCCATAATCTGCTGTTGTAGTTACAGAAACGGAATATCGGCTTGTATCAACACTGTTTGTGTTCAGGATAACCATTTTCTTCGAAGGATAAAATGTTGCAGGCGCTGCAGAAAGACCTTCGTACTCTTCAGGGAGTCTTATGTTCAATACAGGAAATGGAGTTACTTCTGGTATTACAAAAAGAAGGTTCTTAAATGCTTTGTGAACTGTCACATCAGTTGAAAGCCTATCGTCTCTTCCGAACTCGACTTCTTCTTTAGGAAGCGGAACATTTGTTTTACTGTTGGGATCGTATTTTTCGTAAGCTTTCCATCCGGCAAAATTTCCGGCATTCTGATTCAAAGTAAAATCAATATTGAAAGGATATCCTACTTTGGCATCAACTTCATAGTTTGCTCGTCCACCGCCAACAGTTCCGTACACATCAGAATTATGACCAATTGTAACTGTTACAGTTTCTGCCTTTTCAAATTTTACATCGTCTTCGTAAGTGGAAATTATTTCCGATGCAGCACTCATGAAGTTTTCACAACCTGTAAAAATCAATGCTGAAAGGGCGAAAATTCCAAATAAAGATTTAAACATTTTTTTCATATATTTCTCCCGGGAATAAAAGCTATTTCTGAAGAAGCCTGAAAGATCCTCTGATTTCGTTTTTCTCTGCATTATAGGCAACGCCAATGCCATCTGCCTCAGAAGGATATTTTCCTTTTATAAAGAAATCTTCCAAAAGCATTATGTAATAATCCACAACCTTATCGGTCTTGGAAATTGATTTTAATTTTCTGAAACCTTCAAGAGCAGTTTCATAATTTTCTTCGTTGAAAAGTTTCATTGTGCGGTTCCACTGATCAATATAACTAACCAGTCCCTGCGAAGAAGATTTTGCAAATCCAATTAGTTCATAAATCTGGACAGGAGTTTTAATATTTACAACTTGAATTTTATCCAGGGCGCGGGTAACAAAAATATCGCCCAAAAGTTCTTTTGTGGCTTCACTAATAAGAACTCCAAGTGTGTTGTACTGCTTGTTCGCTCCCTCAAGACGGGCTGCCAGATTCACATTGTTTCCAATCATTGTGTAATTCTTTTTTGAATCACTTCCCATGAATCCAGCAACAATTTCTCCCGAGTTAATTCCTATACGGGTAAAAATCTTTACTTTATGTTCCAGAAGAATAACAAAGGCATCGTAAAGATTCTGATCCATGGCTGCAGGTTTTTCACTTCCGGCAATTTTTACAATCTCCCTGTTGATTTCCCGTTCGGCACTTTTCATTTTAATTGCAGCCGTACAGGCGCGAACTGCATGATCTTCCATTTCCAAAGGAGCGCCAACAAGAGCAATAATAGCGTCTCCTTCAAACTTATCGATAGTGCCCCCTTCTTCCATAATGCAGGCACTCATTTTTGTAAGGTAGTAATTAAGGAAAGCAACCAGCTGTTCAGGAGAAAGCATTTCGCTGATTGTTGAGAATTTCTGGATATCTGTAAAAAGAGCCGTCATTTTTCTGCTGGCACCACCAAGCTGCAGACTGGACGGATCTTTGATAATTGTCTTTACAATATCAGGAGAAAGACACTGACTGAATGCATTTGTAATGAACTTTCTTCCTTTTGCATCAGAAAGGGCACGAATGAACGTACTCTGAATATAAACCAGAATAAGGCTGAACAAAGGAACTGCCAGGCCGACATAAACTCGTCCGAAGCGATAATAAAGATAAACTGAAGAAATAAGCAGAACTGAAATGATAAGGCCTATTACTATAGGAGCTCCGGTTTTCTTTATTCTAAAGAAAAGCAGAATATAAACTGCACAGACAATGACAGCAAGACAGAAAGAATAATACCACGGCGAATCATCTACAAAGTCCTGTGAAAGAATCTGATTGGCAATTGTATAATGAACGCCTGGATTCGGATAATTATCTTCGTAAAGGTTCATGCTGTAATCGGTTGTACTTGTTGCACAGGTTCCAACAATACACATAGCATTGTTTACTAAAGCCTTTGTTTCTTTTTCCGATTCAATCAGCTCTCTGTAATCTTCCGAAACAACTTCAAACTGATTTTTAATATCCTGACAAAGTTCATCGTCGTCTTCGTAAAGATCAAGCAGTTCTGTTTCCAGCTCTCCGCCAAAACAATATTCAAGAGATTTTTTCAAACTGATTCTGGCATCAAGATAATCTTCAAAATCATATTCTTCTGTATTAAGAACATTTCCAATAATACAATCTTTTATTTCTTCTGAATTAAAATATAAATCCAAAGGATTTTCTTCCAATGTATCGAAATAACGGAACTCATCAAGGACTGCAACATTGTCCATAAGCCTAGATTCAAGTTCCTGAAGACGCAGAATGTTCCATAAACTTATAACGTTATATGATTCAAACTGTTTCTTTGGATAACGGACTATTACGCTTCCATCTTCCGAACGGACAATTTTTATATCCCTGATTTTTCCGTCAGAAAGTTTTGCATTCTTTAAAACTATGAATTCATTTGAAATCTGAATTTCGGGATTTCCCAATCGTTCAAGCAGAGGAATAAATACCAGCTGTCCGTAATATTCTCCGTCGAATTTCATTACAAGATGAATGCGCCTAAGAAATCCGTCTGCGTCAGGCTCTGCATTTATAAAACCAGAGCTTGCAGCGCCGGAAAGAAAAACTTCAAGAGCCGGCATTACACCTGCATATTCAGGAGTAACAGTATCACCGGAATCGGAAACATTCTTTAAAAGTGCTTTTTCACAAAGCAGCATGATTTCGTCTTCTGAAACTTCAAAGTTATCATCAAAAGTTTCTGCAAGAAAAACATTGCCTGCGGCTTCTATAGCTCCGGCAAAATTCTTGTCAGGATTTTTTACGGCAGAAAGAAAGTCAACAAAAGTATCTTCATCCGGTTCATAATCTTCATCCAGCATGGACGGAAGAATATTAGCCACAAAAAAATCGTCAAGAGTAACTTCTCCCTTGTCTACAAAATTCAGATCAAAAACTGTCTGTGCCGATCCCAGTTCTTTAAGAGTAAGAGAAAGGTCTCCATAAACATTTCTGGGAAGAGGCCACATTCCGATATTGTTAAGTGAATAATCGTCTATTCCAATAAGGAGAACTTCGTTATGCTCTTTCAACACCGGATCAAAACGCTGAAAAACATCATTTATTTTGCGGTCTAAGCTGGTCAAATAAAGCAGTGAACAAAGTCCTAAAATTAAAACTGATAAACCTATTACCCTAAACTTTTTCATTCTTCGTTTTCTTCCTCTTCTTCATCTTCCGCCCAGGCTGTCTGTCCTTGTGATTCACTGGCTCGTGAAGCAGCTGTTGAGACTCCTTTTGAAATACCTGTCTTTCCTTTTGCCACAGAAACACGTTTTACATCAGCACCTTTTCCAAGTCCTGCTGTTTTTTTTGAATCAAACAAAACATCAAGGCTGTCTGTCTTAGGACCGCGTATGATTACTTTTTGTCCGCCGGCCATAAGTCCCAGACTTGATTTTTCTTCTATACGAATAACAGATTCTTCTGTGAGCAGAGTCCCTTCTTTTACAACTCTCCATTTTCCTGCCTCTGTCTTTGAATAAACCTTTCCAATGACTATTGAAACTTCATAAGTTTCGGCAAAAAGAGAAAAACCTGCTATAAGACAAATACAAAACCAGATTACTTTTTTCATTTTAGTTTCTTCTGCTGGAGGAGGAATCTCTTTAAGAGAGCCTCATCCTTTGT
Organism: Treponema sp.; assembly: GCA_024402695.1. Taxonomy (GTDB): domain Bacteria; phylum Spirochaetota; class Spirochaetia; order Treponematales; family Treponemataceae; genus Treponema_D. Next base: position 31,300 of record JAKSTG010000011.1, read on the forward strand.
AAAGGAAATATCTGCTTTCTTTTCCGGAGAACTTTCCGAACGGTAAAGTTCCCAGTTTGAATGCATAGGATAAATACGTGCTTCATCAGCATACTTTTTCCATTCTTCTACACCAAAGGCCATGGCACGATCAAAACCATCCTTCAGCATTGTGATTTCAAGTGGCTGCCAGATTTTCCCTTCATAAAAAACCTGAGAGCCGACAAGAACCGGTTCCTCTTCAAAAGCACGTTCATCATCAATCTGTCCAACGCAGATTCCCGTATAAATATGTCCCGGAACTGTAATAAAAGCTCCTTCTATTCCGCAGGCTTCAAGAAGAGACGTATACAAAATGGAAAGATCGTCACAGTCCCCTCCCCGATAATTCAAGGTCTGGTAAGGGAACTGCAGAAAGTCTACAGAAGTTGTACCAACATTTGCTGTATAACTTGAAGCCGGGTCGATTACATAATTCAATCCAAAAATAGAAAGAGATTCAAAAAGTGCCATTGCCATCTGCAGATTCTGATTTTTATTCGGATTAATTTTATCGCGGACAATTCTTCTAATATCTTTTACATAACTTTTTACTTCAGAATCATTAGGACTTACAAAAACTGCTGCACGCCGGTCATCTTCCCAAGAAAGATTGTTTCTGTTCAGGAAACTCACTTCCAGAGGAACAGAAACTTCCCGTCGTTCATTTATAAGACTGTAACTTACATGAAGTTCAGAATTCTTTCTTACAGGTTCAATAAGACTCAGAATATTTTCATTAAAGAATGCGGTAAGATCCAGGACTTCGGATCCGCCTACAGGAATTTTTTCTATTGTTTTATAAAGTTTTGGAGAGTTCATGTATTCTTCCTGATAGAAAGAAACCTGAACATTTTTTATTGAAGCATCTTCTTCATTGAAGATTTCTATTGTGCCAAAAGGATTTTCGTTGTATCTGGAATAAAGAACCGGGAATATGGGATTCATTTCATGAACGTCATAGGTGATGACGCCTTCTTTGCTAAAGAAGTTTTTAAGGTTCACACGGAAGCCCATAAAAGCCTTTACATCCGAAAAAGGAAACTGCTTGTGAATGTAATAATTGTATGAACCACCCAGCAGAAAAGCCAGTGAAGGCGAAATCTTTACTTCTCCTTCCAGAGCAGCCCCTGCGTAAACTCCACCAAAGGGAGTATTTCTTTTTGCCTGAAACATTCCTCCATTTCCGGAAAGGGAAACTTCATAACGTTCCATAAACGGCAGAACAAATTTTATTCCGCCATAATACGAATTCAACTGCATTTCCGGAAGATTCTCCAGAACCGGATTTAATGTTCCAAAGTCGGCATTAAGTGAAAGCCCCATAAATTTAAAAGGACGGATTTCAAAACTGCCACCAAAAGAAAAACCAGGTTCATATTCATCCAGAAATTTTTTACTTTCGTCCGGAGTAACGGGATACCTGAAAGCACCATGGCCTTCCACATAATAAAGAGGCTTTGCAAAAATACCCGCAAAAGAGAAAACAAGAAATGAAAGAAGGAATGCAGAAATTCTTTTCACTAGTTTTCCCTCTGGTTTTTTACTCTTTCAATTCCCTGAAGAGCACCTGCATGATCTGGTTGTATCTGCAGAACTTTTTCAAAATATTTTTCTGCGGCATCCAGCTCTTTTTCCAAAAGGCAGATGTTTCCAAGGTTCGAAAGAGATGAAAGATTGTTGTTGTCTGCACCTTTCTGGAACCACTGCTTTGCATTTTTATAGTTTCCAATACGAAGGTAAGCCATTCCTACAGCATTACTTTTTTCATCTGAAGGATTGTCTTTATATTGCTTAACAAGTTCTTTCCCCAAAGGAACAAGTTCATTCTTTACATAAATTTTATACTGAGCAGATACCCTTTCTGATAAGTCACCTTCATCAATGACAGGCACAACGGCTTTTTCTGTTACACCGATTGGTGTATAAAGCTGCCATGCATCATCCAGAACAACGATTTCATAATCTTCTGCTTCTGCAATTTTTCCAAGGGCAGTATCCCACGCTTCTACATAACCTTTTTTCAAAGAGTTCATTGAAAGCGGAAGATAAATTACATCATCATATTCTATAAGCCGGTCTAAAGTTGAAAACTGTTTCTTCGCAACCTTTCCGGAAATACCCAGATTAACCCCTACAAGAACATCCTCTTCCATAAGAATAAGCATAGACTTAATTCCTACAGAGTTGAGCATGGCACTGTAAAGAACAGCAAGGTCATCACTTTCTCCGCTCCTGAAACGAATGGTTTCGTAAGGGAACTGGATTGAATCATTCTTTTCTATATCAAGGTGAGTTTCTGCATAAGGCGTAAGACTTTCGGAATCCTTCTCGTAAATGATTCCTGCACTATTAAGTGCTTCAAAAAGTCCCATACTGAATTCCAGATTCTGACTGATTCCCGTATGTGTATTGTCACGGATAATTCCGATTACCTGTTTTGAAATCTCAAGTACAGAACTGTCGTTAGGAGAAACTAAAGTTGCAATTGCGGCAGGGTCCGTCCAGGTAAAGGCATTTCTTTTATAAACATTTACAACAACATTTTTTGTTTCCCGGAACTTTTTTCCAAGAAGGGTATATTCAACAATTATTTCTGCTGGGAACTGTCCGTTTTCAGAGAAGGTTGTAAGTTCATTACTGAAATCTGCAAGCAAAGGAATTTCTACAGACTTGTTCTTCTTTACAACGTCCACTGTTCCGCATTCATATTCCGAAGATGTGAATCTTTCGGCATGGAATGAAACCCGCACATTTCTGATGTCTGCATTGTTCCGGTTTGTTACGTAAACATAGCCGAATGGATTTGTCTTATAAGCAAATGAAAACAGCGAATAAAGACTGTCTTCCTGAAGCATATCTATTTCAATTTTGTCAGGACGCTTTTTGGTTTCGATTATAAACTTTGCAGTAAGTCCAGCCTGAATGCCGCTGAAAATTGATTTTCCGGAAACAAAATTATTTACATATCCGGCTCCAAGCCCAAGAGTAAAATCCGGAGAAACGCGGAAAGAAGCATCAGCGAAAGCTCTGTAATAAAAAGAAGGAAAACCTTCATTTTTAGATTCTTTTCCTTCGCTGTAATCACTGTTGTTCAGGTTCTGGTCCCACTCATACTTTACGGTGTTATACGTAACTCCACCTGACACATTAAAATTCAGCATGAGTCGTGAAACCGGTGAATAATAAATGCCTGCCGAAAGACCGCCGGCAATGTCCACCAGGTTTTTCATATTCTGAGTATTTGTCCGTGGAACATAGGTTACAGCAAATTCCGGTCCGAAAGAAAAAAGTCCGAAAAGATTTACATCTGTATTCAGGAGCCCGCTATAAGCCAACCCCTTACCCATAGTCTGCGAATCATCAAGAGGAATCGTAACTGAAGGTGTAATCTTTAGCCCAAGTTCAAGGGACCAAAGATTGTTACAAGATAAAAGAATGCAGAAAAGAAAGAAAAGCCTTAATTCTTGTTTTTTAAGCAATAACAAAAACTTTTTTACCATTCTAGTATTTTAACATGACATGAGTATTCTTAGCAACAAAATTGACATTTTAGAGAAAAACAGCTACAAGATTCTTACAAAGTCAGATCCCGTACCACTTCACCTGCAATCATAAGCCCACCGACACTTGGAACAAAAGCGATGCTTGCAGGAGCGTGGCGGCCGTTGGAACTGTCTGTTACAACGCCGGCACTTTCTTCTGTGCTGAACAGAACTTTTACTTTGGAAATATGACGGGCTTTAAGTTCCCGGCGCACAACACGTGCCAGAGGGCAGACCGAAGTTTTTGAAATATCGGCAATCTGAAATTTTGAAGGATCCAGTTTATTTCCCGTTCCCATGGAACTGATTACAGGAACACCCGCTTCCTTTGCCTTACGAATGATTTCGATTTTTGCAGTAACAGTATCTATTGCATCAACAACGTAACTGTATTTTGAAAAATCAAAATCATCTGAAGTTTCTGGAAGAAAAAAAGCCTGGACTGTATGGATTTTCAAAGCGGGATTAATATCCAGCGCCCTTTCTTTCATAGCTTCGACTTTAGGCTTTCCTACTGTCGAATGAAGGGCAATTATCTGGCGGTTACAATTTGATTCTGAAACAACATCATTGTCTACAATTGTAATTTCCCCGATTCCCGAACGGACCAGGGCTTCTACTACATAACCGCCTACTCCTCCCACGCCAAACACAATAACGTGAGAGTTTTGCAGTTTTGAGAAAGATTCATTTCCTATAAGGCTAATGGTTCTTGTAAACATCTCTTAATCACCAACAAACATCACTATTTAATTTTTCGAAAAAAGCTCTCGAACGCACAGTTCGCTTACCCTTACCATGCAAAATCTCGGCCACACAGTCCGCTTACCCTTACAGTACCATATCCCGCAAGCCCAACCCGCGTTCCTCTACAATACTAACTCTCGGAACTCCAGTCAGCTTACTTCTACAATACTAACTCTCAAACACACAGTCCGCTTACCCCTACAGTACCAAATCCCGTAAGCCCAACCCGCGTTCCTCTACAATACAAAATCTCGGTCACACAGTCCGCTTACCCCTACAGTACCATATCCCGCAAGCCCAACCCGCGTTCCTCTACAATACTAACTCTTAACTCTTCCCTCTTAACTCTTAACTCTTCCTTATTCCCTATTCCTTATCATTCTCTAACAGTTCCAGATTTCTACCAATTAATTGACATCTCTGCACTACACAGTCTGGTGAACGATGCGGATCTTCTGGTGTGTTAAAAGTGTAATCAATCAGTTTGTCCAAAGTTGTTGTTGCAACATGCATACGAGTGTCACTTGAAGCATAATAAATGTAAACATTGTTGCCTTTTACAATGGCGCCGTTTGAGAACACAACGTTGGAAACATCCCCTACTCTTTCTTTTCCAAGTGGAACCAGGAAGAAGCCGCCAGGTTCAGCGATTACTTTTGTAGGATCTTCAAGACTTGTAGCGTAAACATAAAGAACATAACGGAGTCCTGCCGCAGTATTGCGTACCCCGTGGGAGATGTGGATCCAGCCTTTTTCTGTTTTAATTGGAACAGCTCCTGCTCCATTCTTTACTTCTGTAATTGTATGATAAACTCGCGGACTGATTATCTTTTCTTCATCGATTACAGGATTTGTAATGTCATCACAAAGGCCGAATCCAATTCCTCCGCCGCTACCTGTATCAATAAAATCATCCATTGGACGAGTGTAGAAAGCATATTTTCCGTTTACAAATTCTGGATGAAGAACAACGTTTCTCTGCTGAGGTGATTTTTTTGTTATAAGGTTTGGAAGACGTTCCCAAGTAGTCAGATCTTTTGTGCGGACAATACCACAGGCAGCTACAGCGGCGCTTAAATCTTTATTTGAAGTATCCTTGCTTTCTGAACAGAAAGTTCCGTAAATCCAGCCGTCTTCATGCTGAGTCAGACGCATATCATAAACGTTTGTTTCTTCTTCACAGGTGTCAGGAAGCTGAATTGGGTAATCGCGGAAACGGAATCCGTCTACACCGGTTTCACTTTCGGCAACCCCAAAAAAAGATTTACGGTCATTGCCTTCAATACGTGCAACAAGACAATATTTCCCATTCAGGTAAATTGCCCCTGAATTCATAACTGCATTTACTCCAAGACGTTCCATAAAGAAAGGATTTGTTTCTTTGCAGATATCATATTTCCAAGTAAGGGGAATATGGTCTCGTGTAAGAACAGGGTTTTCCCAGCGGTCATAAATACCATTGTAAAAATCAGCTTTAATCTTATTCTTCTGGCTCAGGAATTCATCCTGAATTTTTCTAAGAACATAAAATTTTTCGTGAATCATTTATTTTCTCCTGTCATTTTTCTGCTTTTCACAGAACTGTTATTTTCTTCTGATTTTAAACTCTGTCTCGATGCGGCGCTCCCTTGCGTCTGAAAGTTTTTTGTATTTTTTATACAGAACTTCCTGAGCGCTTACGCCATTCTTTTTCCCTGAAACTTTTTTCCAGGTTCCGTCCTGATTAAGTTCCATGGCAGAATCTGTATCTTCAAAATAAGTATCAAGAATTCCTTTAACTTCAGTGAATGCAGCTTTTTCCTGGATAGGGAACATAAGCTCAATACGGCGGTCCAGGTTACGGCTCATCCAGTCTGCACTTGAACAGTAAAGTTCTTCGCTTCCACCATTCTGGAAATAGATAATGCGGGAATGTTCCAGGTAACGGTCTACGATAGAAACTACGCGGATGTTTTCTGAAAGGCCTTCAACTCCAGGCACCAGCATACAGATACCGCGAACATTCAGAAGAACTTTTACTCCTGCCTGGCTTGCACGGTAAAGGGCACTGATAATTTCTTCATGGGTAAGGCTGTTCATTTTTGCGATGATCAGACCAGGGTTCTGTTTTGTTGAACGATCGATTTCGCGGTCAATCATCATAAGCAGTTTTGACTTAAGGGAAACCGGAGCCATGGAAATCAAATTCATTTTCTGAAGGGATGAATAACCGGTTACCAGATTGAAGAACAGTGTGGCATCATTTGCAATTTCTGGCTTTGCTGTAAAAAGAGAAATATCCGAATAAAGTTTTGCCGTCTTTGGATTGTAGTTCCCTGTTGCCAGATGAACATAACGGCGAATAGAACCCTTTTCGCGGCGCATAACCATAAGGATTTTTGCGTGAACCTTTAGATTCTCAAGGCCGTAGATAACTGTTACCCCGGCATTTTCAAGAACATTGGCCCAGGCAATATTTCTTTCTTCATCAAAGCGGGCCTTAAGTTCAACAAGAACGACAACCTGCTTTCCGTTCTGTGCTGCACGAACCAGAGCCTGAATGATTGGAGAATCACGGCCGGTTCTGTACAAAGTCATTTTGATTGCAAGAACATCAGAATCCTCTGCAGCATCGTTGAGCATTTTTATTACAGGATCATAGCTTTCGTATGGCACATGAAGGATTTTGTCGTGAAGCTTAAGAGTGTCCCAGTAAGGTTCATCTTCGGGAAGATCATTAGGATAGAAGTGATCCCATTTTTCAAACTGGAGGTCACCTTTTTCGTCTGCCCCGCGCAGATCCAAAACGCCAGGATCAATAATTCCCGACACTTTATATACATCTTTTTCGCGGAGCTGCAGCTTGTCCATAAGAAATTCCATAAGACAAACGCTGGATGAATTACAGGTCATCTGAACAGGGAAAGAAGAGCGGCGCTTAAGAAGAACTTTTTCCATTTCGTGAATAAAGTCTTCTGTTTCTTTTTCATCAGTTTTATTGCGTACTTCTTCGTTTACGGCAAAGTCTGCATCGCGGGCTACTTTGAATACAAGAGTTTCTGAAACTTCGAAGCCCGGGAAAATCTGTCTGCCGAACTCAGTGATAATGTCCGAAAGAAGTGCAAAAGGTTTTGACTCCCCTTCTTCAGGAAGCCATACAGTGTGACCAAGTCCCGAAGGAATCTGAACCAGTGCGATTTTAGGAGCGTTTTCGTCTCCTTCAAAACCAACGCTTTCCATGTGAATGCCTTTCATTGGAACAAGGTAGAAAGCGGCATACTGAATCAGATTGAGGACAGGAGGAAAAACTTCCGTGTCAGTTCTGAGAGGTGTAAGAAGAGGATAAACTTCGTTTCTGAAATAAGAGGAAAGAAAACTTTTCTGGCTTTCTGTGTATTCAGAAGGAAGCACATATTCGATTCCTTTTTTTGCAAGAGCCGGCAGAACATCCAGCATAAGGCAGTCGTTCTGGGCCGAAATAATTTCGTGGGCACGTTCAGAGATTTTCACAAGAAGATCTTTTGGAGCAAGCCCCGAAGAATCTTCTTCTGTTACACCGCTTTCGGCCAACCGTTTTGCGGCAGCAACACGAACCTGAAAGAACTCGTCAAAGTTGCTTGTGACAATAGAGAGAAACTGGAGTCGTTCCAGCAACGGAAGATTTTTATCCAGTCCTTTGCAAAGAACACGGTTATTGAATTCGAGCCAGGAAAGTTCACGGTTAAAAAGATTCATGACAGGGCCACCTTATATCCGAATACGCTTTCAAAAAGTTCTCCTTTCTCTGACAGAGCAAGATTTTCAAGAACTGTATTTTTTCTGGAAGAAGTTTTGATGTTCAGCACATCCTGGGCCCGTTCCATTTCTACGTGAGCAAATTCCTGACTGTGGCTGCGGTCCAAGGCATCGGCAACGCGAAGTACTGCAGAAAGCTTAAGAATTGTCATGCGGTAAACGCGAGGCAAAAGTGAAAAGCCTTCATCGTCCTGAGGCTGAAGTTTTCCGCGGTGATATTTTGCGATGGAAGAAACAATTGTTCGGTCCATTTCAGAAAGTCCGAAAATTTCCGAATTACGGATAATGTAATGACTGTGAACATTGTGATGGTTCAGGTGAATGAAGATTCCAATATCATGAAGGATAGCGGCAACTTCCAGAAGAAGCCGGGCGTGTTCATCAAGACCAGTTTCATCCTGCATTACATCAAAAAGTTTCAGAGCATTATGGCGAACGCATTCTGCATGGGCTTCATCGCCGTGATATTTTCTAAGAAGGTTTCTTGCCGAAGCCGTAATCTGACTGTTGAACTCAAGGCGCAGAGCTTCATTCTGTGTTGAAGTCTGGCTGATAATAAGTCCGTCTCGAAGGTTTGTTTCAGGAACAATAATCTTCTTAACATTTGTAAGACGGATAAAAATATTGTAAATAGTAAGACTTGCTCTGAGAGTCTGCGCATCGTTGTAGGAAATCTTGAAGCGGGCAACACATTCGTCAACAGAATAAGTCTGAACCTGTTTTACAAAACGGTCAAAAGCGCCAGTGTCAATTTCCCAAAGGAAAGTTGTAAGAGGTTTACCAACGTTGATTGCAGCCAGAGTCATATCCATTCCGACTGCAAGGAACTGTTCAACTTCCGAAAGATCCAGTTCGTTATCAAGGGAACCTTTTGTATTTACAATTGCTTCACGAATGTAACGGCGCATGTCATCATAGCTGGAAGAAGAACTGCGCAACTGCTGTTCGATGCGGACTGTACCAAGTTTAAGACTGTGAACGCCGGCCATCTTGCCGCGGCGCATCATCATAACTTCTGTAGAACCACCGCTAACTTCAAGGATCACGGTATTCTTTTCCCGCTCTACAACAGACTCTTCTTTGAGACATTCCCCTACTGCCAGATACATAAGACGGTTTTCTTCAATTCCGTCCATAATGCGAACGCGGAATCCGGTCTGCACCAGAATGCGGTCCAAAACCGGGTCACGGTTCTTTGCTTCGCGGAAAGCAGAAGAGGCAACAACTGTAGTCTGTTCAGGAGTAATACCCCAGCCCTCAAGCTGTTCGCGGTAACGTTTGAGAATCTGAACACACTGGCTCTGAGTTTCACGGGATATAGTTGAAGATGTAAAAACGTCCCGGCCTAATGGGAGCGGAAGCTCCGAACGGTCCAGGACGTTTCGTTTTTTTTCGGGAGTTACTTCGGCCACCAGGAGGCGAACACCTGTAGAGCCGATTTCAATTACTGCTTCAGGAGTTGCCATTGGAACCGATCCCCCTATCTACATATTAGAGTTTGTCTATGAGCATAGAACACTTGCCCGATGGAATCGGAAGTGTTTTCTTTTTCTGGTCAATGATATTGATAGTGAAATAATAAAGCTTTTCACTTTCCATCTGAATTTCCCAACCGCGGTTAGACTTGTTACTAAGGATTGTAATAAGGTTGCGTTTGAGGGAAAGATTTTCAATACCCATGATTTCCAGGTTTGGAATTACCCAGTCTACAGTTTTACGTGGAAGACTGATTTCCAGACCGATTACGTTTTCAATCATAAGAGCGATAGTACTCAAACCGGCTGTCTGCAGATAGCGTGGTTTTGGGAATACACCGCGTGCCTTTGAAGAAGGTTTTCCTTCTCCTTCAGGAAGATATGCTTCGTAAAGGTCGCCCGGTTTGTCATCATTTGGAAGCATTCCTTCAAGTACGTAGTACAGGTGACGGATTGCACATTCACGGGCCAGTTCATACTGATTGTATTTTTCCAGTCCTTTGATAACCATAAAGTTGAAAAGAGGATAAACGCTTCCGCAGAAGGCATTTCCCTTTTCACTGAAGGAAGGGCTGTCTTTTGAAAGTGATGGGAACGGATGATCTGTTCCGAAAGTCTTAGGATTGTTGATATGAGCAACAAGGCAGTCTGCTTTGTCGGCATTTGGGATTTCTGCCAGCATAGGCCAGAAGCCTGCAATTGTTTTTTCCTTAAGGCGTTCCTGATTTTTATCCAGATCGTGATAGAAGCCTGTCTTGTCGTCCCACATAAGTGAGTTAACACGTGTCTTGATTGTGAAGTACATTCTGCGGTAGTGGAAACTCAGTTCCTTATCATTAAGAATGTCTCCAAGGGCAGACATGTAAGAAGCATTAAGAGCCATACAGGCGTTGAAATCTACAGGATAAACTGAACCGTCACGAGGTGAATTAGACATTCCCGAAGCCTGATATGGAACAGCGTAAAGTCCGTTAGGCTTTTTGAAAGTTTCATCGATCCAGTCCATATATTTCTGAAGAACAGGAACAACTTCCTTGATACGACGTTTGTTTGCACTTTTGTGATAAAGGTTGTATTCAGCCCATGCAAAAAGTGGAAGTCCAACTCCTTCAGGATTTTTCTTTTCAAAAACAGGTTCGTTTGTTGAAAGATCATACTTCCAGCGGATTGCTCCGTTTGGTTCCTGACGTGAGTAAAGATAATCGATATTTTTTTCAGCTTCAAAGTTGCGGTTTGAGTAAACTAAAAAGAAAGATGAGAAAACAGAATCCATCTGATTCAGAATATATTTGCCGTCTTCCGGATAAACAAAATAACCGTCCGCTGCCGGGTCTGAATCGTCTTTAGCATTTGGATCAATCCACTGTGAAGATACCCATGCCCAGGTTTTATTATAAATATCTACAAAATCCTGGTCGTAAAAATGGATCTTAGGGAAATCGTGTTTACTCACATTGAGCTCCTGAAAAAGTTACTTTCTTTTTAAATATAGTACCTTAGAGTATAGCATAAATTTTTTAAATTTGGCGAAAATTTTTAGATTTTTTTCTAAATTTTCGTTTTTTTCACTTGACGCGCTTTTAGAGATTTTTCTGTATCCACATTCGAAGACTATCGTTTATAATAATAGTACGGTTAATTAAGCAAAACGACGCGCGAACAATGACAATGGAGCACCGTGGGCAAGGAGCCGAGCAGAGCGAGCGACGGGGCTCCGCGGGAGGCCTCCATTGGTTATTGTGGGAGCGACGTTTTGCTAAAATTATATAGGATTATTCTATAAACAAGAGGAAAACAATGAAGAAAATCAGATTATCTCTCGCTTCAGCAATTCTTTTCCTGTGCGCCGCAAGCCTTCATGCAGCTCCTGCCGTTCAGACAGGCCTTGTAAAGAACGAAGACGGTACTTACACAGCCACAAAAATTGATGAAGACAAAAAAGCCATCAAATACGGCCAGAAAGTGGACGGATTCAAGGACGTTACAGTGGTAAAAGGTTCAGCCGTAACAAAGCAGAATCCTATTTCTGTAAGCCTTGACGAAGTTTCAAACCAGGAACTGAACATTTCCCTGTCCGGAGAAATCAAAATCTCAGGAAAATCAGATTCTTACGATGCAATCTGGATGATCAACGACTTTGATGCCGGATTCCCTGAACTTTCAAGAAAAACTGTTAAAAACAATGAATGGACCCACTTCGAAGGCAAAACAACCATCTGCGTAGGCCAGAACAAACAGCTTTATCTTTCAAAAACCGGCATTTCTATGGATGAAGTTACTTTCTACCTGAAAAACTTCAGCGTAAAGATCGAAACAGAAGGTGCTTTGGGACCAAAAGTAAGCTGGCTGGAAGTTCCAAGCCTTAAAGAAGCCTACAAAGACTTCTTCAAGTTCGGTTTAGCAGTAACTTACAAAGGAGAATTGAACAATCCAGACGTTCAGGACGGACTTTACCGCCATGTTGAATCAATCACTCTGGGAAATGCCTTCAAACCTGACTTCCTTTTTGCCTGGCAGAATCCAACTGTAAAAATGGCAAAATACACTGATGAAACAGGAAAAACCATCGATGTTCCTGCCCTGCTTCCAAAATTCAACGATATGGATGCTATTCTGGGCCTTGCAAAGATGAACAACCTGAAAATCCGCGGACACGTTCTTGTATGGCATTCACAGACTCCTCACTGGTTCTTTACAGAAGGTTACAGCTCAAGCAAAGATGCTCCTTATGTTGATAAAGAAACCATGACAGCCCGCCAGGAATGGTACATCCGCTCTGTATTGGAACACGTTGCAGAATGGGAACAGAAAAACAAGTGCAAAGAACATGTTGTTTGGGCATGGGACGTAGTAAACGAAGCCGCTGCAGACAATTCTTCTGAAGCCCGTTTCCTCCGCGAAGACTCAGACTGGTACAGAGTTTACAAAAACGAAGAATTCATCGTAAATGCCTTCCGTTTTGCAAACAAATATGCTCCAAAAGATGTTCAACTGGTTTACAACGATTACGGAACTTATTCAGGATCAAACAGAACAAAAGGAACAAAACACGCTTCTGTTCTGAAAATCATTGATGCTATTCAGGCTAATCCGGAAACTCGTCTTGATGCTGTAGGTATGCAGTCACACATCAACCAGACTTATCCAAAAATCACTGGTGATGACAGCTTCGAAAGAGCCATTCAGAACTTCCTTGCAAAGGGAATTGATGTTCAGATTACAGAACTTGATATGGGACACCAGACAAAATACAGTCCAATCCGCCAGAAGACCCGCTACAAGGAAATCTTCGAAATGTTCATCAGAAACCGCAAGGTTGACGGAAAGAACGGTATTTCAAGTGTAACTCTCTGGGGACTTACAGACAATTCAACTTGGCTTGATAACCAGCCAGAATACAAGAGCAAAAACAACAAGCAGCATCCACTCCTTTTCGAAGGAACAGAATTCTTCGCAAAACCAAGTTACTACGGTGTAATGGAAGCTGCTGAAGAAGCTAAAAACTAATCAAAAATCAATTCAATTAAGCAATCAAGCCGCTAGTTCTGAGGAATCTTAATTCCGTTAAGAGCGGCGGCTGCAGCTGCGGCCTGAGCCTGTGCTTTGGCAGCGGCTGCCTGCCCTGCTGCGGCCATAGAATCCAGTGCTGGATTTGGATTTCCAGGATTCTGTGTTGCCGGAGTTTCAGGAGCGGCATTTTCAGCAGGAGTTTCTGTTGAGGCTGCCGGAGTTTCCGACGAAGTTTCAGTAGTTTGAGCCTGGGTTTCTTCTGCCGGTTTCTCTTCGACCTGCTGTGCTGCAGGAGCTGCATAGGTAAGTCTGATTGTTTCCTTTTCATTCTTATGGCGGGACTTAAGCAGCAGAGCTTTAGTCTCAGCATCGTAAACGTATCCTGAAGAGTTATAATTTTCGAAGCGTGGGTCAGTTCTGAAGGCCATGTCATAGATGTAGATGCCTCTGAACGGATTGATACCACGGATAATCATGTAATGAGTATTACCTGTTGGGAAGTCTGCGTAGAAGGTAATGCTTCTGTCTTCACCGCGTTCGTAATCGATATTTTCTGCAGAAGTCCATGCCCATACTACATTGTCACCTGAAACGTAGAGTTTAACAAAGTGAGGGTAATATGTGTTGTCGTGAACCAGTACAGGGTACAGATCACTGAGCGTTCTCATATCAAATGATGTGCTTTCGCCTACGTAAGAAGAAATAATTGCCTTACCGCCGGCAATTAGGCTCTGGTCCCCAATGAACTGACCATAACGGAGCAGAGCATCACCGATTTCAACAGCCTGAACAACAGAAAGGAAGGTTCCGTTTTCTGAAAGGGTCAGGTTCGAGCCTTCCATCTTACAGGCTTTTTCGATCTTTTCTACACAATCGTTCAGGTTGCCTTCCATATGAGATGCATAGGCTTTTGAAAGAGGCATCATTTCTACGTAAGTGCGCAGAATACCTGCGGCTTCGGCCAGAGAACAAGTTCCCGCATTGGCTTCACCGGCATTTTCTGTAATACGTTTGATTGTTCCTGAGTTAGGATACAGATACATGTAGTCTGCAATATTTCTTACAGTAAACAGGCTCAGACTGTTGTTATTAACAGCCTTTCTGATAATAGCATCTTTTTCTTTTATGTTGGCTTCAAGAGTTTTATTCATTTCTGCCAGATTATTGAAGAATGGAGCAGAAAGGAAGGTTCTGTTTTCGCTGCGCTTGAAGGTCTGAGGAACTTCATCCATTGCCGAAACGTAATTTCCGCGGGCAGCCTGTTCAGCAACATAAGCAACAACAGAAGGTTCATGAAGAAGAGCATCTGAAGTACTTGCCTTGTATGAAGAAACAACAGCATCTCTGAAGGTACGAATAACAGTATCGTAGTTTCCGACCAGTGAAGAACCTGAAAGAGAAGCAAATTTGAATTCAACAGTCTGTTCAAAGTAGGCAAAGGTTGCCTGAGGCTTAACCGCAGTAAAGCGGATAAGCTGATTTTCAAGTGATGAAGCGTTGATTTCCCACATTGATTTCTTGCTTCCAAGAAGAATGCGTGAACTGGTTTCGCTTGAAATTTCTGAGTTTGCCGAAAGAGTATATGGAATATAGAATTCTGTAATGTCAGAATCCTTAGGAAGTTCTACGAGGAATGACAGAGCACCCTTTTCTGTGCTGTCCGAAAGATTAACCTGGAATTTTACGCCTTCAGAGAAGTTGAATACATATCCGCCTTCTCCCTGTTTTACCCAGCCTGTAAGTGCTACAGATTCTGATTCTTCAGGAGCCATTCCCTTGCGGCGAATAACAGCAGGTTTAACATCATCGCAGGAAAGAGTCACACCATTATAGGAAAGATTGAACTTGTTTCTGAGGATTGTATTGTTGTTATTATCTTTTGTTTCTGAAAGAGTAATCTGAAGGTTACCGAATTTTTCGGTAATAATTGAATCATTGCTAAATTGAAGTACAAAAATGCCGATTAATATTAAGATATCGACAACGAAAAACACCAAAGCTTTTTTGATTGTTCGGGCAAACATAATATGATATTTTAACCGAAAGGGTGGATTTATACAATGAAACTAGTTCTTAAAGTATTGGCCGCGGGGATTACGGTCGCTATTCTTCTTGCAGGATGTGCAAGTACTCCAAAAACTGATGAAAATAAAGCCCCAACAGAAGAAACTGCCGTTACTGAAACTGTAAAAGAAGACAAAAAATCAGAAAAAAAGGCAGAGAAAAAACCAGAACCAAAGAAAGAAGAACCAAAAGACCCTCCCGATGTGGCTTTTGCAAAGAAACTTCGTGAAAAACTGTCAGCTAACGACATTCAGGGGGCCCTTGCCCTTTTTGAATCAATTCCTGAAAGCATTGCCGGCGAAAAAGACATGATTTTCCTCCATGCATCTCTTCTTATTTCTGCAGGAGACCTGGAAAAAGCCGGTGAAATCGGAAAACAGCTGGAAGAAGCATATCCTGATGATCTGGAAATTCTTGAAATGAATGCCCTTATCGCAAAATCTTCAGGAAACAACAGCACCTATAAATCCTATTCAAACAAGATTCTGGCCCTGGATCCTGAAAATCCTGCCATGAACATCCAGAAAGGTCAGGAATACGCCCTGGCAAAGAAATGGAAGCAGGCAAGAAATTCCTATAAAAAAGCTCTTTCTAGCGAACCTGACAACGAAGATGCACTTTTCGGCTGCGGTCTTATGAGCTACTACCTTATGGAAGACTCAACTGCCGATGAATACTTCCAGGCAATTCTGGACAAAAATCCTGACAACTCAATGGCCCTGGCTTACAAAGGAAAACTGGCAGCAGAAAGCGAAAACTTCAAGAGCGCCATCAAATACATTGAAAAAGCCATCGAGAATGATGCCAGCAACTATGATTTCCACATGGATTACGGAACATATCTCCATCAGCTGAACTACGATGATGAAGCAATTGAACAGTGGCAGATCGCCCGCGACCTGGATCCGGACTACTTCCTGGCTTACGCATATCTTGCCGGAATCAGCGATGAAAAAAACAATTACGATATGGCACTGGAAAACTACCGCAAAGTAATCGAAACAAATCCTGATTACTACTACGCCTACGAATCTGCAGGTATCCTTGAATGGCACGCAGAAAACTGGGCAGAAGCCAGAAAAGATTTCCACAAAGCCTTTGTTACAGGCGGCAGCACAAACTGGAGCTATGCTCTTATGGTTGCAGCAACCTACATGAAAGAAGGAAACACTTTCAAAGCAAAAGAATACCTTAATCCAGTTTTGAAAAAGATGCCAAAAGATACAAACGAATATCTTATGGTAAAATTCTATGTAGACAACTATTCTAAAAACGCAATGAACACTCTGGTAATGAAAATCCAGAAAGAAGAATCTACAACAAAACGGGGAAAACTTTACTTCTACTTTGGACTGTACAATGAACTTTACGGAAGCACAGCTGTTGCCGTAGATTACTATGGCAGAGTTGCTTCAATGCAGGCTCCAATGTTCTTTGAATACAGAATGGCTGAATGGGGAATGGGATTGGAATTATGAGTCAGACACAGAAAGTACTTGAATTAAACGGAAAGAAAATCACACTTATCGGAACTGCCCACGTTTCAAAGGAAAGTATCGATGAGGTTACAGAAACAATCAAAGCACTGCAGCCAGACTGCGTTTGTGTAGAGCTGGACGAAAAACGTTCTGAATCTCTGCAGAACAAAGAAAAGTTTGCGCAGCTGGACATTGTTTCGGTTCTTAAAAAGAAACAGGGCTTCCTTCTTATGGCAAACCTGATTCTGGCTTCATTCCAGCGTCGAATGGGTGCAAACGTTGGGGTTCAGCCGGGAGAAGAAATGCTGGCCGCCATCAACACTGCAAAAGAAACAAACACCATGGCTATTATGGTGGACCGCCCTATTCAGACAACACTTCGCCGTGCATGGGCAAAAAACTCCCTCTGGGGAAAATGCAAACTTCTGGCTGCCCTTATTACTTCAGCTTTCAGCAAAGAAGAAGTTTCGGAAAGCGAAATTGAAAATCTGAAGACCGGAAACGAAATGGATTCCATGATGGCAGAACTGGCAGACTACATGCCAGTCATCAAGGAAGTTCTGATTGATGAAAGAAACATTTACATGGCACATAAAATCTGGGAATGCCCCGGAAAAAATTCTGTAGCAGTTCTGGGCGCCGGACACCTGGCCGGCATTGAGGAAGCCCTCTACCAGATTGCTAAAAACGAAGAAAAAACCGACATGGAAGAAATCTCCGAAGTTCCCGGAAAATCTGTTGGCGGAAAAATCCTTACCTGGTTTATTCCTGCCCTCATCGTTGGCCTTATTCTTGCCGGCTTCATTTACGGCGGCGCAAGACTTGGAAGCCAGATGGTAGTTGCCTGGGTTATTTCCAACGCAGTCCCAGCAGGAATCGGTGCCCTTATTGCGGCAGCCCACCCTCTTACAATTCTGGTTTCCATGGTTTCGGCACCAATCACTTCTTTGTGTCCTTTCATCGGAGTAGGCTTTGTTGCAGGAATCCTTCAGGCCCTTGTTTGCAAACCAAAAGTATGCGATATGGAAACTCTTCAGGACGACGTAAACAGCCTTAAGGGCTGGTACAAGAACAGAATCTTAAGAGTACTGCTGGTACTTATCCTTTCTTCAATAGGAAGTTCAATAGGAACTTTTGTTGGATTTGGCGACATAGTATCGAAGTTCTTTGCATAAGATATAAGAATATAGAAATAAGAAAAATCATTAACAACAAAATAAACAAAATCAAGGTGTAAATGACTCCCGGTCAAAAATCAGCCGCCAGCAACGCTAGCTAACGTCGCTGGACGCGTAGCGCGGATAGGAAACTATCAAGCCGCGCTACGAATCCTGCTGGCAGACATGATTTTTTTCCCTCGCGTCATTTACACCAATTTTTTTTGTTCTTTAAATGTTAATGTTCTTTTTTATTTCTGGATTTTCATTTCTTTGTGGGAAATGTTTTTGACATCGGAGATAAGAACCTCATAATCGGCAAGTGGCAGAGGCTTGTAATAGAAGTACCCCTGAACGTAATTAAAGCCAAGACTTTCCAGAATATTTATCTGAGCCTGAGTTTCTACACCTTCAGCAATAATCGGAAGTCCGATATTGTAGGCCATTTCAAAAACGCTGGAAATAATATTAAGCCCTTTTTCAAAGTTCTCTGAATTAAGGTCAAAGAACTTAATGTCCATTTTGATTACGTCAGCCTGAACATCTTTAAGCATGTTCAAAGAAGAATAACCGCTTCCAAAATCATCGATAAGAATCCTGAACCCTGTCTTTCTAAGTCTGGAAATGGCATCGCGGATAATCTTCAGGTCATTTACAAAAGCACTTTCTGTGATTTCAACTTCAATCAAATCTGTAGGAACATCGTATTTTTTTACAAGACTTTCCAGAACGGCCGGCACATCCAGATTGAAAATATCAGCACGGGAAACGTTGATTGAAACAGGAACCAGTTCAAGACCGGTTTTCTTCCACTCACCCATTTTACGGCAGACTTCTTCCCAAATATAAGCATCCAGTTTGTAGACAAGACCTTTGCGTTCAAGAACAGGAATAAATTCTCCCGGAGAAACATAGCCTTTATGTTTGTGCTTCCAGCGGACAAGAGCTTCCGCACCCACAATGCGGCTTTCATCAATGTTACATTTTGGCTGAAGGAAGAAAGTGAATTCCCCATCTTCAAGACCACGCTCAAAGTCAGGAATAAGCATCATTTCTCTTTCTTCATCGGAAATCATGTTGGATTCATACCATCTGATTTTTCCAATGGAAGAGGAATCATAACTTGCCGCAGTATTGGCTGCGTCGATTGCATCTTCGATATCTTCGGTCTTGTTCTTGATTTCGTAACCACCATAGGTCATGCGGAACCCTTCAATTCCGTCAAAAGAATTGATCAGGCTGTTCAGGTTTTCTATAAGGTAATTTAAAACCGGTTCCTGTTTATCACAAAGAATAAAGAAGTTATCTCCACCACCATAACCGCTGACTGTAGAGAACATTCGGTCCATTTGAAGCAGATTAAGTCCTATAGATTTTAAAAGCCGGTCCCCCTGCCATCTTGAATACCATTTGTTGAAGAAGCGGAAATGTTCAATATCCATATAAATAATGGCAACGTCCTCGTGATAATTTCTGAAAAATTCTTCGGCTTCTTTAATAAAAGCTTCTTTTTCCAAAAGTCCGGTGAGAGGATTTCTTTCCTTTTTGGACTTAAGCTTAGAGTCATGCATTTGCTCAATATGGAAAAAAGCAAGAACCATTTCGTCTCCATCCTGAGAAATTGCTTCAGGAATAATCGAAACAGTAACATCATCGAAGGTTCCGCGGGTATTCCTTTCACGAATAACTTCAGTTAATGGATATTTTGCATTCTTAAGGCGTTCAGAAAGTGTAGTCAGATTCATGAGATTACAGAATTTTTTGTAATCATCAGGATGAACCATAGTATCGGCGGTACGGTGTAAAAGAACATCAAGTGGTTCTTCTTCAAGAACAAGCGGCTGACCGTATGTTCCTTCCGAGAACATAACATAACGATTTATTGTCAGATTCATTTCCATAACAAAGTCGTATTTGTTCATGAATTTGATTCTGCCAAGAATTTCCTTTTCCAGAGATGTATAAAAAGTACCTGTTACAACAGTACATGTTCCGTGCCCCGGGTACTCCATATTTGCATAGCTCATCTGAATCCATTTCAAAAGATTCATATTAAAAACAGGAACCCCTTCAGGGTTTCCTGTAATCATAGGACACTGGGCACAACGAGACTCACCGCTTTGTGTAGCTTCGCAACAGGAAACCCCGATTTCCATCTTTGGAAATGCTTCCTTTGCTTTTTCATTGAAATATACAATTGCCTTTGAGGAATCTACAATGAATACAAGGTTATCTTTTATGTCCATACCCGTGTGCCTCTATTATTTCACAAATTAGAGATTTCACAAGTAAAAAAAACTGTTTTAGTGGTATAATTATTATTATTCCATTAAAAACATGAGGAACGAAAATGAAAAAATCTTCAAAAATTATCACAACCGCTGTTATTTTATCCGCTTTACTCACATTCTTCACATCCTGCTCGAATAATTCAAAGACCCCTGAAAGCAATCCTGAAAAAACTCCGGCAGGACCCACTGACGAAAAGACTTTTTCTATTGAAGGAGAAAATGACATTTCTACTTACACAGAAGAAAATGGTGTTATTACCCTTTCAAAAGAAGGAACAGAAGACAATCCTCCTAAATACATCCTTAAAGGTGACTTCAAGGGAAAGATTGTTGCCCAGACAAAAGGAACTGTTATCACTCTGAACGGCGTAAACCTTTCAAACGAAAACGCTCCAGCTATTGAAGCTTCAAAGAAAATCGAAATCAAGGTAGGAAAAGAAACTGTAAATAAAATCACAGTTACCGGTGAATACAGCGATGACAATAAAATCGGGGCCATTACAGGCGAAAAGAAAGTTGAACTTGGCGGTTCAGGAATTCTTGAAGTTTCCGGAGGCGTATGCCACGGGATCAAAGCCAATGACATGGAAGTAAAAGGAACCGGAACTTATACAGTAATCGGAACAACAAATGGTTCTGCAATCAACTGCAATAACTTCGAAGTTGGCGAAGGTAAAAAATTTACACTGAATCTGAAGGATGCAAAAAACGGCATCAAGGCCGACAAAAGCATAAAAATCCTCTCGGGAACCTTTAACCTTTCAAACCTGAAAACAGGCTTCAAAACTGATGATGATGTCGAAACAGAAACAGGAATTGAAGTTCACCCTATTACAATTGCAGATGACGCAGAAGTAAACTTCGAAAAAGATGTAAAGAATAAATATTCAAGAGACCTTACACCTGTCGAAGAATAAATCTTAAAGTCCAAAAATACGGATTATTTCTTTTGCAACGCCGTCTTCGTTGTTGGTTTCCACAACGCGGGCGGCGATTTTTTTGCACTCATCGAAAGCATTTCCAACCGCAATACCAAGTCCTGCAGCCTGAAGCATTTCTGTATCATTAGGGCCGTCACCAAAGGCAATGACCTGTGCAGGCTCGATTCCCATCATACGGCAATAACGTTCCAGTCCATGGTGCTTTCCGCAGTTTATGTTTGAAATTTCCATAAGGAAACGTTCACTTTTTGTAATATACACTTCAGGAAATTTTTCTTTAAGGGAAGAAAGGATTCTGTCACAGTCTTTTGGATGAACGATTACCTCAAGGGAACCGATTTCCGCCTTGTGTTCCAGAACAAAAGAAACCATTGAATCTGCTGCAAGGCGAGTTGTCTTTACATAATCAACAGGGAATGTAACTTCATCAAAGGCCAGGGGATCATCATAGTATTTCTTTTCTGTATAACCCTGACCGTTTATAAAACATTCATAATAAATGTCTTCGTCCTTAAGGAAGTCCAGAACTTTTGCAGGAATGGATTCAGGAAGAACAAGGTATTCCAGTGATTCTCTTTTCTGCATGTCATCAACAGAAACGCCGTTGGAAGAAACGGAATGTTTGATTCCTTTCACAGAGAAAAGCTCTTCCGGGAAAGATCTGATTGAGCGGCCTGAACAAGGAACAAAATCAATTCCCTTTGCAAGAAGTTTTTCGATTGTTTCTTTAGTGAAATCCGAAATGGTTCTGTCGCTGTTCAAAAGAGTTCTGTCCAGATCTGCAAAAACCGCTTTGTATTCTGGCGCCGGATTTTTCTTTGCCTTGATCTTTTTATAAACTCTTGTGTAAAGTTTTACGAACACGCCAACCATTACTGCGGCAAAAATTGTTCCTTCGCGGGTTCCAAGAACTTTACCCTTAAAGAAAATCAGAGAAAGAAGAATTGAAGTTGCAACGAAGGTAACATCAAATATGATTTTCAAAGTACTGAATTCCAGAGGAGATTTTTCGCTTACGGCTTTTACAAAAGCTTCCCCTGAGTTCATAATCAAGTTTGCCTGGACCATCATGAAAACCCCGAAGGCAAGAACAGCTGTTCCGAAAATCACATCCAAAACCTGGATCCAGTAAATGCCAGAAGGAATAAAAGAACAGATCCACATTCCGAAGTCTGTGAAATAACCGAAAAGAAAAGAAAGCGGAATCTGAAGTAACTGCCAGATTTTAAAATCACGACGAAGAACAAGTACCTGTCCAAGAATCAAACAACAGTTTGCAATAATGAGCCAGTTACCAATTGTAAGAACCGGAAACTTAATGCTCATGATATTAGGAATTGAAGAGACAGGGGAAACGCCAAGTCCGCCGGTTTTTGTTAGGGCCACTCCAAGTCCCATTACAAAAAGACCCACAACAAAAACAACAAAGCGGATAATAAATGATTTTTTTACAGTCATATTCTGAGTTTATCAGAAAGGGGAATTTAAAACACGTCCCGAAGAACGGTTTTAAATTCTTTCGATCTTCAGAATAAAGTCCATATCAAATTCTTTTTCATTGAACTGATACTTTTCTGCCAGATAAGGACCACAGCTGTTGGAACCTACCCCACTCATTTTTGTATCAGCGCATAGAATTGTATTTCCGGATTTCTTAAGCTCCCAGTTATGGGCTTTTCCTGCCAGTTCTTCCTGACTGAATTCAGATACATTGAAACTGAATTCTTTTGGAGAAGTAACAGTTACCATGAACTTATCATTTGCTACAGAAACGAAACTTGTTCCCCAGTGAGAACCGTTTTCCTGTGGTCTGATATAAGGTTCATACTGTTCAGCTACAGTAGATTCGAAAAGACTCTTATAAGTTGAACGGTGCTTGTCTTCGTAACTTTCGTGAGGTCCGTACCCGTAATAAATCAGATTAGTAAAAGACTTATCCAAGAAGAAGCGGAGTCCGAAGCGTGGAAGATATTCTCTTTTGTCTGTTACCTGAACATGAGACTTAAAGCGAACAGAACCGTCAGCTTTAATGATATATTCAGAAGAAAGGCTGAAACTGTTTTTATAAACCAGCCAGCCAAGTGCTGTTTCAGTTTTAATTACAACTCGTCTTGCCCCGTCAGGACCAGGAGTTTTGCGGAGAGAAACTTCAGTCTTATAAACCTTTACAATTTCTTCCTGCAGATGATATTTATACCAGTCCCGTTTTACGTTGCAGTCGTTGTCTGTAGGAGCGCGGAAGGCGTT
The DNA here is from genome assembly GCA_024402695.1 of Treponema sp. GTDB lineage: Bacteria > Spirochaetota > Spirochaetia > Treponematales > Treponemataceae > Treponema_D. The sequence continues at coordinate 54,547 of JAKSTG010000011.1, forward strand.
GTATTCCACAGGTTTTTCAAGAAGCTGATCTTTACCAAGTCTCATAGAAACAAACTGCGAGCGACGTTTATCAAAGACGTAAAGGAAGTTTTCTCCTTCAACAATGATTTCCTTAGGATTTTCCGAAAGAATCAGTTTTCCGGCAGCCGGAGCATCTTCTTCAAAAGTACGTTCACAAAGTTTTATCTGATCAAAACCAGCAAGACTTCCGTCCTTGCGCTTGTAAATAAAGTTCACAAACTTTTCTGTATTGCCTGCGCTGCTAAGAGCTTCTTCGGCAAGTTCAGGAAGTTTCAGGACTTTTTTAGTCTTTGCCGGAATATCCAGCTTAAGACTTCTTGTCTTAGTGATTTTTCCGTTTTCAAAGATTTCAAAATAGCAGTCCAGCTTTTCAGAAATATTTGAAAAATCCATTGTGTTTGTAAAACGATATTTTCCTTCGGCAACATCTACTGCTTCAGAACGGAGAGGTCTGTAAACATTCTTTACTTCTTTCAGTCCTGTGTGAGGTCTGCGGTCAGGATAAACAAGTCCGTCCATAACAAAGTTGGAGTCGTGGATTTTTTCACCGAAGTCTCCGCCGTAGGCAAACTTTCCGTTTCCGTATCTGTCTTTACCGATTTTAAGTCCGTGATCGCACCATTCCCAGACAAGACCGCCTGCAAGTCTATCCGACTTGTAGAACACCTGCCAGTAATCTTCCAGATCTCCTGGGCCATTGCCCATGGCATGACAATATTCACAGAGAATGAGAGGTCGGGTTTCTTCCTTGTTTTTCAAAAAGTCATTTTCAATCCAGTCAGGACTCGGATACATTCTTGAAACTACATCAAGAGTTTCCGGCGAATCTTCCGGCTCAGGGAAGCAGTCCATGCGATGCATGCTTTCGTAATGAACAAGACGGCTTGGTTCATTGGCCTTGATCCAGCGGGCAGCATTTTCAAAAGATTTTGCATAACCGGCTTCGTTACCAAGGCTCCAGAAAATAACGCAAGGTCTGTTAACGTCACGGGCAACCATCATCTGAACACGATCCAGAATTTCTTTGTCGTAACCCGGTTCATTTGCTAGAAGACAGATTCCCGAGTAATCCCAGTTGTTGTCTACAGTGTGGCTTGCTTCAACACTTCCGTGAGCTTCGTTGTCGGCTTCATCAATTACATAAAAGCCCATTTCATCACAAAGCTGAAGAAACCATGGAGCCGGAGGATAATGAGATGTCCTGATTGCATTGATGTTGTGTTCCTTCATCAGTTCCAGTTCAGAGCGGGCAAAATCCAGCGGAACAAAGAAGCCTGTTTCAGGATGACTTTCATGGCGGTTTGTTCCCTTGATTTTTACAGGAATTCCGTTAACACATACGGCTCCGTTTTTTACTTCAACTACGCGGAAACCAATTTTTTCTCCAAGGATTTCTTCGCCGTAAGAAATCACCAGACGGTAAAGATAAGGGTTTTCTGCATTCCAGAGAATAGGATCGTCAATGTGAAGAATCACTTCGTTTCCCTGACTTTCGCTGTTGTCTGTCCAGACAATCTTGTTCCCCTCAGGATTCTGAATTTCTACAGTAACCGGACCAAGGTCTCCCACCGGTTCAAAAGTCACTTTCACTTCCCCATTCAGTTTTGTCATAACTTTATAGGAAGCGATTCTGTTTACCGGACGGTCCAGAAGATACACATCACGGAAGATTCCGCTCATGCGCCATTTGTCCTGGCATTCAAGATAAGTTCCGTCACACCATTTAAGGACAACAACAGTCATTTCGTTTGTGCCATTGTTCAGGAATTTTGTAACGTTGAATTCATGAGTCATGTGGCTTACCTGACTGTAGCCAACAAACTCGTCATTGATGTAAAGATAGAAACAGCTGTCTACGCCTTCGAAATTCAAAAAGCTTTCAAAGCCTTCTTTCAGTTCTACTTCAAAAGTTCTGTGATATACTCCGCATGGATTTTCATCAGGAACGAAAGGCGGATTATATGGAATAGGATAACGGGTGTTAACATAATCAGGATGATCAAAGCCCTGAAGCTGCCAGTTGCCCGGAACCTTTATTTTGTCTTTGTAAACTTCGGAAGTTTTCTTAGATTCACAAGCTTCGAAATAATCTCTGGAATCTGCGTAATATTTAAAATCCCATTCACCGTTCAAAAGGTGAAAACGGTCTGAAGCTTCACGCCATGCAAAGGGATCTGTCCCCTTTGCAAAAGGAATGAAGTAGTTTCTGTTTGGTTCTGTATTTAAGTGAAGAACGTCTGTATTTTCGTGATATACTTTCATGCTTTAATTATAAACTAGAACATTTCTGCAGGTGAAGGCATTTTCAAATAAGAAATGATATCGTCTTCCGGCAGGGCCTTTGAGAAATAATATCCCTGATAATAACGAACATCATAAAGAAGGAACTGCTGGAAGTATTCTTCGTTTTCAATTCCTTCAACAACGATTTCTTTATTAAGATCCTGGATAATTTCAAATTCATGCCCCAGAATAATTTTTGCTGACCTTTCTTTGAAATAAGAACTTACCAGCTGACGGTCAAATTTGATTTTTTCAAACTGGAAATTCAGCATATGAGTAATATTTGAATAACCGGTTCCATAATCATCAAGAGAGAAATCGCAGCCAAACTCAATCAGACTGTTCATGGCATTTGTTACAACTTCAGGAGTATCAGCCGTTGCCGATTCAGTAATTTCAAAATTCAGGAAATCTGGCGGAATGTTATATTCTTCAACAATTTTTTTAATTGTCGGAATTGTATCTCTCTGTAAAAGCTGAACCTGAGAAAGATTGATTTCAATTTTTTCAACCGGATTATTTTCCATTCTCAAAAGTTTTTCCGCAGAGAACTGACAAACCTTTTTAACAACAAGAAGTCCAAGATCATAAATAAGGCCCACACTTTCTGCAACGGGAATAAATTCTTCTGGAGAAACAAAACCCAGTTTTTCATCTGTCATTCGGGCCAGAGCTTCAAGGGCGCCGATCTTTCTTGCTTTTGCGTCATAAATAGGCTGATAGAATACTTCAAGAGTTTCATTATCCAGTGCACGACGAACAGCTTCTTCAACTTCTGTAAAGCGGATTTTCTGTTTCATTGTGTCACCGTCTGCAATAACAAGACTGTGTTTGCTTGGCGAAAAAATAAGGAAATCTTTCATTTCCAGGAAGGAAGAAAAATTATTAAAGTGCGACGGATACTCACATACTGCAATTTTTGCTTCAACAAGAATTTCTGTAGCTTCTCTAAGCTTCCATTTCTTTGCAAATCGTTCATTTATTTTTTCGGCATAAGAAACAAAATCAGACTGATTTCCTTTCATGACAACAACAATATTGTCTTCACTCAGTCGGAAAATTCTGTTTTTAAAATTCATGCCTTTTCCGAGCCATCCACAGATTTCCAGCATAAGCTGATTGATCTTTTCATAACCATAGGCTCTTTCAATAGAATCATAACGAGTAATTCTGATTGTACAGACAGCATATTTCTGTCTGCTTGCGTCCAGATGATTAATAAACACCCGCAAGGCTTCCGCATTATTTATTCCTGTTCGCCGGTCAATGTAGGAATTAGGATTTTCCATTGTAATATACAAAAGAAGAATTGTAATTGAAGTTCCTAACCCTGTGATAAGGGAAAGATGATACCGGCTCTGAGCTGTAACCGATACCGCAATAATAATGCTTCCAAGAACGATAACCATTTTTTCGCGGTTCAGGAATGAATAGAAACGCTGAACCATAAAAAGGAACACCATAATACAGGCGGCGTAATAAAAATGATGGGCAGTCATTCGGTGAATACCACGGTAATAAACTAGTTCTGCTTTATCAAAAATGAAATACCATCCGGTACTGCTGGAAGTAATTCCGATAATAATATCAACTAAGAAGATAACACCGGCAATTATTTTATAGACTTTATATGTCTGCTTCTGACTTTCAGGATATGTCACAATAAATGCAACAAATGAATAAAGAAGTACAGGCTGCAGGAAAAAATACAGCTCAATAAAAAGCATATTAAGCCAATAAGGAACACTTGTGGCATTATCAAGAAGAATACAGGAAACAAAATCTACTACAGAAAGAAGCCCCTGAGTCACAACAACGTTTGTAAATAATCGGGCATCTTTTCTGAAACTCTGCCGCTTGTACAGAATGTCTAACAACAATACCAGACAGATAATTGCGGCTGCAATTTCATAAAAATAATTATAATTCATCTAATCCCCAACTTTTTCCAAAAAACTTGGACATATTAGAGATATTATAACCTGCACATTCAAATTTACGCAAATTCGATTTTAAAAGGTTTAACTAACCGAAATTCTCAAATTTTAAGGGCAAAATGTTATATAATTGTTGTATGAGAAAGTTCGTTTTTGACACCTCAAAACCTTTCGATTTTCACTGGACCGGAAAATTCCAGGCCCCGGATGAAAACTGGATTCACATGACCCGCCCTCTGAACGACTTTGAATTCGTTCTTGTTACCGACGGTGACTTTTACATTGGCGATGAAGGAAAAAAGAGCGTAGTCAAAACAGGGGAATACAGAATCTGCAGTCCGTCCAAAAAGCAGTACGGAACAAAGCCTTCCAGCTGTGCCTTTTACTGGCTTCATTTTATGGCACCTTTCTCAGAAAAAGACGGAATCAAGCTTCCGGAACAGGGGACTGTTCCTCACCCGGAAAGACTTGTTGTTCTGCTGAAGCAGCTTTCCGACTGTGACAAAAAATACAGAAATCCTACCTTGAACAATTACCTTTGCACTTCCATTCTGTGTGAACTCGAAAGTCAGCTGAATCTTTCCGCAGGTGACTCAGAAAAAAATAACCGCGAAAAAAGTTCTTCCCTTCACGGCGCCCAGGTTGCTCTTTATTCCGACATGATCAATTACATAAACTGGAAAATCCGCGAGAACATAAAAGTTTCGGAAATAGCCACCTACTTCGGCTACAACGCAAAATACATCACAACCTTTTTCAGAAAAGCTTCGGGGAAGTCCATAAAAGAATTCATTCTTGAACGCAAAATTGAAGAGGCCAAAGCCATGCTTTGCGACAGCACCCGCCAGGTTTCACAAATCGGCTATGACCTGGGCTTTGAAGATAACCACAACTTTACCAGAGCATTTAAAAAAATCACCGGGCAGACCCCCAGTGATTACAGAAACAGTTTTGCAGACCGAATGCTTTACAACGTCTGACTTCACTCAATACAAGGCAGCAGTTTTCCTTGCGACTTCCCGAATAGTTTTCCTCAATTCTTCCGGTTCAATTACTTCAACATCTGGACTCCAGTGCATTATGAACCGCTGAAGTTCCGACGGATGATTTGTGGTGAATTCCAGATCCAGCGTTCCGTCATCATTCAAAGTTTCCGTCTGGTCCGCATACCATTTGCGTTCAGACATGTAAACGGCCATATGGGGACGGACCCTCAGTTTTACCTTCATGGCTTCCTTTCCCCACAGAATGCCTGCCTTCTCGCTGAAATAATCCTTCAGATTAAAATCTTCTTTAACCTCATACACTTTCTTTGAAATGTTCACTTTCTTGAAACGGGAAAACGAAAACCACTTGTAGATTTCACTTTCGGGACAATAGCAAAGGACATACCAGCTTCCTTTCTGACACACGATATGATATGGATCTGCCTTTCTTTCGCCCAGGTCGCCGCTGGAAGCCGAGTTATATTCAAAAGTGATGGATCTGCGGCTTCTGGTGGCTTCATAAAGTTTTTTGAAAATCTTCATATCAATAAATGGAAGAGGATCCGTTACAAGAGAAACTGGTTCTTCCTGAAAAGGTGTGTCCCCTGCAACGACTCCCTGACCTTCCCGAAGTTTTCCCCAGATAGCGCGGAAAGATTTCTTGAACGGAGTGTTGGAATATTCCTTCAGCAGCAAAGAGATGATTGATGCGGCCATAAGGTCTTCGTCAGTCAGGGAAGTAATGGCTTCTTCGTTCAGAAGTTTGTAGCCTTGCCCTCTCCCAACCAGCTCGAAGCGGCAGCCTTTTACGTCTTTAAGGCGCCTGATGGAATCCCCGATTGAATACTTTGATTTGAAAAGAGGTGAAGTTTCACGGGCGGCAGTAATGAGAGTGGCATTTGGATAGATGTCTTCTTTATTACATTTGATTATATATTGAAGGAGAACAAGGTCTTTTTCCTTAATAGTCTCCCCTGCCATGCGGCCTTTTACATTTTCCTTAAGCTCTGCATCTTCCCGCAGAATCCTTTCGCAGGACCTGATGATGCTGATTATGCGGGACCTTTTGCGGCCGAAGAAGCCTGAAAGATCATCTACAGTCTTTGCAATTCCGTCTTTATATCCGCAGTATTCCAGATAAATGTTGATTTTTGCGTCCAGTTCCTTTGGTTTAATTCCTTTCGTCTTTTCCCTGATAAGTTTTTCTATTTTATGGGCTTTTTCTTCTCTTTCTTCTTTTGCAAGGAAGTCCTTTTCCAGGTCGGAATTAGGATCCTCGAATTCCAGGTCCTTGTCCTTTTTATTATTGGAATATTCGTTTTTCTTCTGTTTTTTGATTCTGTTCAGCTCTTTTCCAACGCCCTGCTTGATTATTCGCTGAGCCCAGGTGGAAAATCCAGCCCCTTTCTGATTTTTGAAATCATAGGTTTCGGCGGCATTATAAAGGGCAAGCTGTCCGGCACTTCTCAAATCATCCTTTTCATCCTCTGAAAGAGCGTAGTCTTCCGTAATCTTCTTGATTACATCAACTATAAGTCCCTGATTTGCAATATAGACCTGATCCAGAAGTGCTTTTGTCTTCAAAGCGCCGCTTTCCAGCTGCCTGTTCACTTCCGTATAAGACAGTTTTTTTTGCCATAGAATACCCCGAAAATATAAATTAAAGGATTACTTTATTTTACCACAGAACGCCTGGAATTCAACGAGGTCGTTGACCTAAACAAGTACCTCAACAACTATAATCTAATGCAATGAATAATATTAAATCTTTTATCACCAACACAACTAAACTTTCAGCTTCTGAAGAAGCAAAGCTCATTTCGATGGCCCAGAATGGGGATAAGAAAGCCGAAAAAATGCTGGTAGACGCCAACATGCTTTACGTTGTATCTGTTGCTAACAAGTTCTACGGCAACTGTCTTACAAAGGAAGACCTTATTGTTGACGGCTGTATCGGACTTGTAAGAGCAATCCGTAAGTTTAATGTTAAGAGCGGAAACAAGCTCATCACCTATGCCCGTTCATGGATTGAAAAAGAAATTCGTGACGACATCTACGACCACGACAAAATGATTGCCCTCCCACAGAATGTACAGTCTGAAATCAGACAGTACAACAACTTCCTGGACTCCCTTCCTTGCGACCTGAAAGAAAGAGAAAAGGAAGAAATGGCCCTGGAAGGTTCAGGTCTTTCTGAAAAGCGCATCGAAAACCTGAAGAATACCGCATCCTGCAACACCAGTCTGGATGCCTTTATCGGAACTGAAGGAAATGAAAAATCCGACAGACGCATCGACAGAATCAAAGACAGTTCAATCCGTTCAGCCGAAGATGAAGCCATCAACTCAGACCTTCGCGAAAAACTGGAAATGTTCCTTTCCAGACTGACAGAAGAAGAATCTTTTGTTATCAGAGCCCACTCTGGCTACGGATTTGTAAAACCTATGTCTCTGAGTGAAATTGGGGATGTTCTTGGGATTTCAAAAAGTGAAGTAAGAAATATCGAAAACAGAGTGCTCAGAATTGCCCGCAAAACGGAAAACCGTGCCCTCTTTGACGGCCACTACGTAGCCTAATCTTTCTTTACCCAGAGGATGTAATCACATCTTCTGAGGGTGGTCATATACTGACCAAGTCTTTCGTAAAGAGGTTCGGCCTTCTGACCGAATTCTTCTTTTACCTTTCCTGCAATTTCCATGACAGTTTTTTCGCCGTCAATCTGCTGCCAGATAAAAGACCCGAATTCTTCAAGAGTAATAAAAGAAACTTTCGGACGCTTAAAAAAGATCTGTGCAACCCGGTTATAAAAACCCCGGTTCTTCACTTCCAGCGTAACAATACCTTTCTTGTCCGTTGTGAAAGAGATGAGTGAATTATGTTTTGGTATAAAATCAAGCAGGTTCTTTGTTTTCATAGTTCAAAAAATAATCAAAAGCTTTTCATATAAAACTCCTCCCGGTTGCCGTGGGAAATACAAAAACGCTAGCTAGCGTCGCTAGACGCGAAACGCGGATAGGAAACTATCCAGCCGCGTTTCGAGTCTTTTTGTATTATTCCCCCGTCGCCCTCGCGGAGTTTCATATGAACATATTTTATTTCTTTTTACTTTGGGATCTCTTTACTTTGTTTTCTTTTCTCTTATAATAAGGCACATAGAAACAATCAGAAGAGCGAAGAATACGATACCACCAAGGTTGCCAAGGTTTACGGCACCAGAGATGTCTACGATATCACCAAGTGATTTTCCTCCAACTTTAATTACAGCGAATACAGCAAGGAGGATACCTACGATACCTTCACCGGCGATAAGTCCTGAAGAGTAAAGAACTCCGGCTTCAACTTTTGTTGCACGGGCTTTAGCCTGTTCTTCTGTTTCTTCTGCCTTTTTGCGTTCAAAGAACCAGCGAACCAGACCACCAATAAGTATTGGAAGTGAAAGGTGAATTGGAAGATAAAGACCGATTGCGAATACCAGAGATGGAATCTGAATCAGTTCAGCTGTGATTGTAATAGCAACACCAACAAATACCAGGTTCCATGGCAGGTTTCCAGACATGATTCCTTCTACTACCAGTTTCATGAGAGTTGCCTGTGGAGCTGGGAGTTCAGAAGAACCGTATCCCCATGCAGCGTTCAGAAGGTAAAGAACACCACCGATTGTAATGGCAGAAATTGCAACACCGATTACTTCACCAATCTGCTGTGCTTTTGGAGTAGAACCGATGATGTAACCTGTCTTAAGGTCCTGTGATGTATCACCAGCGATTGCTGCGATAATACAGATGATTGAACCGATAGAGATTGCACTTGTCATTCCGGCAAATCCAATCTTTCCTGTTGCTTTAAGAATGATTGTTGCAATCAGAAGAGTTGCAATAGCCATACCTGAAACAGGGTTGTTTGAAGAACCAACAATACCTACCATGCGGCTTGAAACAGTTGCAAAGAAGAATCCGAAAATGATGATGATGATTGCACCAACAAAGTTTACAGGAATAGAAGGAATGAGCCACAGAGCGATAGCAAGAACACCAACAATAATCATGATGATGTTCATTGGAAGTTCGCTTGAAAGGCGGTCATTTGATTCTGATTTTGAACCGAAGCCTTTGAAAGCCTGGGCAAAAGTCTTCGCGATAAGTGGAAGGTTTTTGATGAGGGAAATAATACCTGCAGTTGCAAGAGCACCGGCGCCAACATAACGAATGTAGTTAGACCAGAGTCCCCATGTTCCGCCGTTTGCAAAAACTTCAGAAATAGAAACTGTTGCAGGGAAGATTACTGTGCTTCCGCCAAGAAGAACGAAAAGAGGCATAAGAACGAACCATGCAAGGAATCCACCGGCTGTAAGAACAGCACCTACACGTGGACCACAGATATAACCAACACCAAGAAGGGCTGGAAGAACGTCTCCACCAATTCCGCTTCCTTTGTAGGCACCGATAGAATAGTCAACTTCGCTTGGGAAAAGTTTCAGACCGTCTGCAATGAACTTGTAGAGGGCAGCAATTCCAAGACCTTTGAAAACGATACCGGCTTTTTTTCCACCTTCTTCACCGGCAATAAGAACTTCTGAACAAGCCTGTCCTTCTGGATAAGGAAGTGTTCCGTGTTCTTTTACGATAAGCGCATGGCGGAGAGGAATCATGAAGAATACACCAAGCAGACCACCAATAAGGGCGATCATTGTAATTGTAAGAAGAGAAGGTGATTTTTCACCGAATTCTTTTGCCCACATGAAGAGAGCAGGAAGTGTGAAAATAGCACCTGCAGCAAGTGATTCACCTGCAGATCCGATTGTCTGAACGATGTTGTTTTCGAGAATCGAATCACGTTTCAGAATCATGCGGATAACGCCCATTGAGATAACGGCGGCTGGAATAGAAGCAGAAACTGTCATACCTACGCGAAGGCCAAGATATGCGTTAGCTGCACCGAATACTACGGCAAGAATAACACCCGTAATAATTGAAGTAACTGTGAGTTCCGGCAGTTTCTTGTCAGCCGGAATAAATGGTTTGAATTCAGAAGTTTCCATTAAAACATCCTTAGTACAATAAATTTGCTGGTTAACATTTTATCATACAAATGATGTGTTTTGATAAAATTTTGTTATTTTTGGACTGCACAGAAGCGAATTTTTCTTGGTGTAGGAATATTTTCGAACTTGATAAGGAAAGCACCCTCTTCTTCTGAAACTTCAAGAATCTGACCTTTTCCAAGAATAATATGATTGATTTCGTCACCGACCTTCATGCCGGCAACCTTTTCCCGGCTTTCCAGAAGTCTGTCCACAGAATCAATGAAGCTTTTTGCAGACTTAGTAAACTGCTCCGAAAGTTCTGTTTTATATTCAAGGAAATTCCTGTCTATATCGAAAACAAATCTTGAAGGATATCTTACTGAACCGTCCAGATTCTTTCCTTCTGAATCATAAAGATAAAGAGATCGTTCTGCTCGGGTTACAGCTACAAAGCAGAGACGGCGTTCTTCTTCCATGGCTGCAGGATCTCGGACTTTGCGAGAAGGGAAAATGCCCTCGTTCATTCCGCAAAGGAAAACATGAGGGAACTCAAGACCTTTGGCGGTGTGAACAGTCATAAGTTTTACAGCTTCATTTGATCCGCCTGCATCCAGGCCGGAAAGCAAAGAGGCGTGTGCCAGAAAATATTCTGCCGGACATTCTTCCCCGCAGGAAATCTCAAAGTCATAAACCGCCTGCTTTAATTCAGCCAGGTTATCCAGTCTTGTCTGACTTCCTTCAGTACGGAGCATTCGTTCATATCCGCTTTCATTTATGATGTGACTCATGACTTCGCTTGCAGGAGTTTCGCGGCTTTCGGCATAGAACTTATTCACAAGATCAATAAATTCCTTTGCCTTTGTGCCGTTCATGATTTCTTCTTTTGCATCCACCATGTCGCAGAGCGCCTGATACAAAGTGCACTGATTTTCTTCCGCTTTCTTTTCCAGCGCTTCCATTCGGCTTTTACCGATGTTTCTGCGTGGCTTATTTACAATGCGGCGGAAGCTCAGGTCATCTTTAAAGATACACATGCGCAGATAACTGAGAGCATCCTTTACCTCTTCCCTGTCAAAGAAAGAAATGCCCGAGAACATGGTGTAAGGAATTTCATTTTTGGAAAGCAGTTCCTCCAGAGTTCGTGAAACATAATGGGCGCGGTATAAAATTGCACAATCAGAATAACGGATTCCGCTTTCGTGGAGTTCCATAAGTTTATTGCAGACTTCCTGGGCTTCTTCTTCCTGTTTCTTTGAATGAGTATACAAAGGCATCATGCATTCGCCTTTGTTCATGGCCCGAAGATCTTTCTTCATTCGGTTCTTGTTTTTTGAAATCAAGGAATTGGCAACATCAAGAATTTTCGGAGTTGAACGATAGTTGTCGTTCATCATGATTGTTTTTGTGTCCGGAAACTTTTTGTCAAAATCCAGAAGGTAACGGATGTTTGCGCCGCGCCAGGTATAGATTGTCTGGTCCGGATCACCTACAACAAAAAGGTTCTTGTGATATGCAACCAAGGCTTCCATCAGTCTGTACTGAATGTCATCAATATCCTGGAACTCGTCGATCATTACATATTCAAGTCTTTCCTGCCATTTGCGGCGGACTTCTTCATTCATTTCAAAAATCTGAAGAACAAAGACAATCAGGTCATTGTAGTCCAGAGCGAAAGTTTTCTTTTCCTGATACAAATAACCATAAAAAAGAATGTCATCAACTTTTTCCGCTTTGTCATATTTTTCTTTAATGGCTTCCAACGGAAGAGTAATCATATCCTTGTAATAATCTTTTTCTTTCTGAGTCTTGCGGATTTCGAACATGTCACGGGCATCGCCGAAAGTTTTGTCACGAAGAGTAAGACCTCTTTCGTCATAAATAATCTGGAGCATCTGGTCGATATCTGCATTGTCCAGAACTACAAAACTTTTAGGGTAACCAACTGCCCAGGAATCTTCCTGAAGAACATTTACACAGAAACTATGGAAAGTTGAAATATAACCGGTATCATTTCCTCCGGTAATTTTCCGGATTCTCATGCGCATTTCTGCGGCGGCCTTGTTCGTGAATGTAACACACAGAATGTGACCCGGCAGCACTCCAATTCCGTTTACCAGATAGGCAAAGCGGTGTGCCAAAGCGCGGGTTTTTCCGGAACCTGCACCGGCAACTACGCGAATAAAACCTTCTGTGGAAGTTACAGCCTCTCTCTGGGCTTCGTTCAAACCGTCAAGAATTTCTGTCATTAAAAATCACCTTCCGGATTTCCTTTTTCCCGATGAGCATAAGCCCAACGAACAATCTGAAGGACAAAACGCATCTGTGTGTCGCGGACAAAGAAGTAATGCTGATTTTCTCCTTCGGTAATAAGGAGAGCTGTATTGCTTACAGAAGAAATTGCTGTGATTGTCTGCAAAGGAAAATCGTAGGATTCCTTTTTCCCAAGGAAAACAAATCTGAAGTCGGTAATTGCAATATCACCAAGATTGTCTTTCTGTTCGGCAGGAGTTGCAAAGAGCAGACTCTCTCCTTCCTTAAGGGCCAGCTTTGAAAAATGGACCGGAGGGAAAACAAAGTCCTCCGGAATTGGAGTCTGTATGAGTCGTGTGTTCACGTATGGGTTATCGTTGCCCTTACCTTTTATTTCTTTCAGATTTCTAAGAAGGACCGCAATCCCCAAGGCCAGAACCAGGAACAGAACAAGAGGAATGCTTTTTTTGCCTTTTGTTTCGGCAAAGGATTTAGACGGAGTTGCAGTGTTATTTGAAGCTTTTCCTTCACTGTTTTTTCGTGAAGAAGAAGCCTTTGGATTATATTTTCCCGAAGATCCTCCGCTTCCGCCGCCGCCTTCATATTCCCGTTCAATTCCAAGGAAAGGATTTCCGCTACCTGAACCGGCTTCCGGCTTACTTAAAAGGAAAACCAGAAGTGCGCCGGCAATTGCCAGGAACAGACCAAAGGCACCGCTCACAATAATCTTTGTCTTTTTCTTCCACAGGCACTTCTTAAGCCACATAAGGACAATTCCTACAGGCGAAAACACCAGGGAAAGGAAACAGGCGAGAATTATGATTTCGTACAATGAAAATGGTTCTTTTTCTGAGTTTTCCATACATTGATTATACCGCTAATATCAAATAAAATCAGAATTATGAAACTAGCCGGCGAAATTCTTATTCTTGTTCTTATGCTTTTGAGCAACGGACGCGTTCTTACAATCAGAAAACCACACCTTGACCCTCTGGTAATGCTGGCTCCCCTAAGTTTTCTTCTTTCTTCCCTGATGATTTTTGCACACAGCGATGATGTTTTCACACTGATGATTTTCTTCATCTCCATCCTGGTGCTTCTTTCAAACTTCCATGCCCTTATCCGCTATGGTTCAAGACTGGTTATTGACCGCTATAGTCCTCTTATGAAAACCTGGGCATGGTTCACAACAATCCTTTCCGCCGGAACTTTGATCACTCTCCTTGTTTTTGCACCGGTTAATGTTTCGGCCAAAGAACTGGGCGTAACAGACACTCAGCAGACTTATTCAGGTTCCTTCACCAAAGGTTTCGAACCTTCAGAAAAGTTCGAAAGAGCTACTGGCTTTGTTCACGAATACAGCACAAATCCAAACCTTTCAATGCGTTCAAACGTAATTCTCTTTATGCCGGACAAGCGCGGAGACCTGGAACATTACTATCCGTTCCTCATTTTCCTTTCAAAAGCAGGCTACACAATTATTTCAGGCGATTTCTATTCCCGCGACTGCCGCTGGGTTCACACAATTGAAGACAGCCGCATGCTCCGCCGTCTTGGACTTGTTATCAGAAGCGCAAACAATACTTCACGATTCCTTTCTCAGAGAGAATTCTACACTTACAACTTCTCCCTGGAATATGAAACAATGCTTTCCATTGCCTCAGAAAAATACGGTCCTGACTGCAAGTTCTTCCTGGTTACAGACAACCTGGCTGTTACCGCCGCCGAAGACATGAAACGCAAATACCCGGACCTTATTACCGGAATCTACGACATTTCATCTTCACCGGAATACAAAACTCCTGGCTATGGCTTTATCCGCCAGACGGATCCCCTGTTCGCAAAATACCTGGGATTCAGCAAAGAAAAATCTCTTGAATCTGTAAAAGCCTGTGTTGCTGCAACTTCAGAAGCAGTAAATGCTGTTTGGCTCAAAAAATAAATTTCCCAAAATAAAAAGCGGAGGCATTCCATGACTGTTCGTGAACTGGAAAAATATTTCACCGATCTTCTTAAGCCTGAAAATTTCGGAAGTGATCCGTCCATGAACGGACTTCAGATTCAGAACGCAGAACCTGACACCAAGGAAATTAAGAAAATTGCATTCGCTGTAGACGCCTGTGAAGAAACCGCTTTAAAAGCCGCAGAAATGGGCTGCGATGCCCTCTTTGTTCATCACGGACTTTTCTGGGGACACAGTGAAAAAATCACCGGGTCTGTATACAAACGGATTTCCGCTTTCATAAAAAACGATCTTGCCCTTTTTGCCTATCACCTTCCCCTGGATGCAAACAATCCTTACGGAAACAATTACGGTCTTGCAAAAAGACTTGGACTTTCAGACCTGGAACCATTCGGCTTCTGGCGCGGCATGTGCATAGGAGTAAAAGGAAAATTGGAATCACCTCTTTCCCTTGATGAAATCACTTCTAAAGTTCTCCGCCCTGGAAAAACTGCAAACATCGTTCTTCCTTTCGGAAAAGAGAAAATTTCTACTGTAGGAATTATTTCAGGCGGCGGTTCCGAAGATGTTGAAACCGCTGTAGCCGAAGGACTGGATTGTTTCATCACCGGCGACTTTGACCACGAACAGTTCCACTATGCTAAAGAAAACGCCATCAACGTTATTGGTGGCGGTCATTATGAAACTGAAACTGTTGGAATCCAGCTGGTAAGAGAAAAACTCCGTTCCGATTTCGGACTCCAGACAGCCTACATCGAAAGCGAAACAGGGCTTTAAGTTTTATTTTAATTTCTGATTTGCCATCCATTCCATAATGGTCAGGTCTCCATCCTTACACTGATTTGTCAGAGTATAGATCCAGGACCAGTGACCGTTATACTGAACAGGATTTCCTTTTTCATCCTTGAAGTTTCCGGTTGTGTCGTGCACATCATCAAAGAAAGAAAAATGAACGTTATCGGCACCAGCTTTTTTCAGACGATTATAAGTTGCAACTGTAAATTCCGGTGGATTCACTGTCTGGTCATTTTTTGCATGGGTAAACCAAATGTTCTGCTTTGCAAGTTTTGCAACTTTTTCTTCATCAATTTTATTGTCAGGATAAGCTTCGCAAACAGGATAAGCAGCCGCAAAATATTCCGGATACTCAATAATCATATTCATGGTCATGTAGCCGCCGTTTGAACAGCCACCAACATAGATACGATTTGTATCAACGTTCGGATTCCCGCGGACATAAGTATCAATCAGATTGAAAAGGGCTTCTGTATAGTATGAAACTGTAGGAGTTCCCGGATTTGAGGCCCAGGCTTTCATGTCGGCTTTGTTTGCTTTTGTCTGAAGCCAGAAGCCCGGAGTCTGTGGTGCAAGGACTACGGCGCCTGTAGGGCCGAAGCACTTCTGAACATCCTCTGTAATAAGATTTACGACTCTGTTTCCTAAAAGGGCAATGTAAGGGTCTGTCCCCCCTTCCCCCATTCCATGAAGCCAGATGATTAAAGGAGTCTTTCCTTTTTCTGCCTTAGGAGGATTCCAGGCCCCATAGGTTAATGTAATGTCTCCGGATTTAAAACTATTTGTTTCAAACTGGTCAGCCAGCGGGCAAACTCTTGCGGCTTGTTTTGTAATTTCCAGTCCCAGCTTTTTGTTCACGATTTTATAGTCACAAGGTTCAGTCCATTTGTTTACCATTTCGCGGGTATAAATAAACGGACTTGTGAAAACATCTGCCGGGTGAACAGTCATTTCAAGTGCGATATACTGGCTTTTCTTAACCTTTGCTCCGTTTTCATCTACCGGATAAGCAGCGGTTACATTACGTTTTCCGCCCATAATGGCCAGAGAAAAACTTTTCCAGTTCATGCCGAGAAGTTCGACAGAAACATCAAAATCAGAAACTTTGATTTTTGAAGCGGATACATCCTGTCCGGCATTCAGAATAATTTTATCTGAAGCCGGGCCCCAGTCATATCCGTTTACATAAAGAGTGTATTCTCCAGCCTGTGGACTTTTTGCAGAAGCGGATAAAAGCATAATGCCTCCAAGAATTATAGAAAGGAATGTTTTTTTCATACCTTTCTGATTATAAATTAGCATTCCCGGAAAAGCAAAAAAAAGCTCTGTTAGTTTTCTGCAGTTTCGTCCTCAGAAATCTTCATTCTGCGGGCAAGGTAAATGAAAGGTGTATCAAGAAGACTTGTGAATACGTAAATCAGGTAACAGGCACCTGTAATTGAAACAACTGTTCCAAAAGAATATCCTTCTGCGCCAAGGAAAGCACCGAAGTTGAAAATCACAATATTTACGAACTGCGAAATAAGTGTTGAACCGTTGTTACGGATCCACAGCAGTTTGTTCTTGTCACCTGTTTTCTTTTCTGTAAGCTTCCACCACATGTGGTAAAGCTTAACATCAAGAATTTCTGAAACTGCATAGCCCATAAGACTTGCAATAAGAATGCGTGGAGTATTTGAGAAAAGTCCGCTTACAAGTGGGAAAGCCCAGTCATTTTCTGACGGAGTGTAAAATCTCCACATGAAAGAAAAAGCGATGAATACAACAGATGTAAAGATACCTGCCCATACGGCTTTTGATGCATCTTTTTTACCGTGACGTTCAGAAAGAATATCTGTTGCCAGGTAACTTGAAGCAAAGAGTGTGTTTCCTAAAGTCTGTTCCAGACCAAAAGCATTTACCATTACTGTAACTTCAATGTTTGCAAGAATTGTACAGATTGGTATCCAGACAAAAAGACCTTTCTTTCCGAAAAGTTTGTAGGCGATCAGCATTAATGAATATGATGCTGCCAGTGAAATAATGAGAAGAAGTTCGTTAGGCATAAAAATGACCCCGATTTAAATAAAGAATTGACCTGGTTTTGATAAGGCAGGAAGGACTGCGAACTGCCGTTCCGTGCAGAGGATTCTGCACGGAACAGATTCAGTATAGATTAAACGTTGAACTGATTCAATACAGCAGTCATACGGGCAACTGCTTCTTTGTTCTTTGAAATCATGTAGTTTATTTCTGTAATAACTTCCTGTACAGAAAGTGAAGATTCTGAAGACTCATGAATTGCATCCAGCATGACTGCAGAAGAATCCATAACAGTTTTCATACTTGCTTCTACGTTCTTTGTCAGTTCGTTCTGGCTGTTTACCAGATCCTTAATTGTCTTTGTGTCTTCAACAATGCTTTCAGTTGCGCGCATATTTTCTTCGGCACCAACTTTCTGTTCATCCATAGCCTGAGAAAGAGTACGGACAATGTTAGAGTTTTCTTCAGAACATTCCTGAATCTTCTTGAAGCTTGTTCTTGTTTCAGCAATTGAAGAAACTGTCTGATTGATTTTATCTACCATTGATCCGATCAGTTCCTGAATGTCTTTTGCAGACTTTGAAGAACTTGTGGCCAGTGTACGAACTTCATCAGCAACAACAGAGAATCCTTTTCCGAATTCTCCTGCATGGGCAGCTTCAATACTTGCGTTCATTGAAAGCAGGTTTGTCTGACTTGCAATATCCTGAATTGCCTTAACAATAGCCTGAACTTCTTTAAATGCTTCGTAAATTGCTTCAATTGATTCAGATGTGTTCTTAAGCGTTTTGTTTCCTGCGGCACAGGTTTCGCTAAGGAGAATTGAAACATCGTCGGCTTTTTTTGTCATATCGGCAACAGACTTGATGTTTGCTGTCATCTCTGTAATAGATGCAGAACTCTGGGACATTGCCGAAGTCTCCTGCAGAACATGACTTTCTACCTGACGAACAGAGTCTGTAAGGCCTGTAACATTTTCCCCTGCACTTTCAATTTCCACATTCTGCCTTGCACCTTCATCTTCAATTCGCGCAAAACTTTCTTTCATAGAAACAAGAGCTGTGTTTGCAGTTTCGGCAACATCCGCAAGTTTTGAGGCTGTACTGATTACTACTTCAGATTCCTGACGCAAATCAAGAATCATTGTTCCCAGTTTTTTTATAAGACGATTGATTGAAGTTGTAAGAAGAGCAAAGTCATCGATCTTGGTAATATCAATTCGGCTTTCAAGAGAACCGTCACGGATTTCGTCGATTGTTTTCTGAGTTCCACGAATCTGACTGTCAATTCCGGCTACAAGAACACCCATAAGAGGAAGGGACATTACAATCGAAACTACCATAACCAGAATGCCGTTCTTCAGGAAATCTCCCATCATTTCCGGTGCATTATCATTTACAAGCCCAAAAGGTGTAAGGAACATGTTAAAACCAACAAAGATGATTGATGCCAGGGCAACAAAATAAACTGATGATGCGATTGTTGTTGTCTTGTTTACTTTTTCTACAACATGAATCTGAAGAAGCTTGCGGTACTTCTTAAGGTTTTCATTTGTAATGTACATAATGTAAAAACAGACCATTACACCAAATGAAATTGAATGGATAACGGCAAAAATAATACGTACTGGTTCGCCTGGTATTGATCCCGACTTAATCTTAATTAATGTTGAAACAGTATTCCCAACAAGGAATCCAAGAACACACCCAATCAGCGTAATGTAATTAAGTTTTGAATAAGTACTGATAACAATCTTTTTTTCTTCATCAGTAGATTTTCTTTTTTCCTTTTGAAGAACCTGAACAATTTTATTAAAGGGTTTTACAACATAGGCTGCAGCGATAGATACACAAATAACAAGAACAGTAGCAACAGATAATGTAATTTTCAAACCAGCCAGATAAGTCTCTGGAGAACAATGCATATATGCAACCTGAATCCAGCTTAAATAAAGAACTCCAATATAAGCAATTGGAATAAAAGTTAAAAGATAACTTGCTAAAATAGACGATTTTTTCTCCATTTTTATTTCCTTAATATTTATTATCTCTCTAAAATCTCCAAACGGCAATAATTTTTTAAACAAAAAAGGCATGACCGCAATTCCTGCAGCCATGCCCTGGAAATTCTAACTGAAGGCTTTAATCAGTTGTATAAACGTATACAGCACCTGTTCTATTATTATAATTGCTGAATCGTCTTATGCCAACGTAATAATAACCTGAGCTTGAACAAGCATAATTTTTTATGCCACTATCCCACTGGTTTATAAATGCGAATGAAGGATTAAACAGATAGAAATAACAGTCATTCAAACTAAGTCCTGTTCCCTGACTATTATCGCTGTCAGCACACTGAATATGGTAAGTCTTTCCGGCTTCAAAATATACTTTAAAGAGCTGAGAAGGATTTGTATCCGAAAGATTTACCTGTGTGTAATCAGATGCTGTAGAACTTGAACCGCTACCTACAGTAAGAGTTTCAGAAACTACACTGCTGTCTCCTGCTACATTAACTGTAATTGTTTTCTGAATACCAGAAAAATTATCTTTAACTGTTATAGTTTTAGTTCCAGGGAAGCCACAGGTAAACACAACCTGATTATTTACAAGCTTAGCAAATAATTCGCTATTACCACTAGAAACCGTAAAGTCTGTTTCACATCCAGTTGCCGGAGTAGTAACAATATTTTCAGATACTGTATCTCCGATTGTCATATTTACTGTAGAAGAAACTGTAAAATCGGTAATTGGCTGTACATTGTATACGTTTACCCCTATTGTTCCGGAATCGTTATAGTTCGGACAGATTCCAAGAATATAAATTCCGTCTGAGGCTGGCGTATAGGCACGACTGCTATTATCTGTTTCTTCAAGAACCCTTACATAACTTGAATCATAGAGTGCCCAGTAACAATATGGTGAACCTGAAATAACATTACCGTTGTGTGCTATCTGGAAATTGTATTTGGTTCCGGCCTCAAGGCCAATCTTATAGAACTTTACATAGTTATTATCAGAGAATCCATACAGGGTGTAATCAGAAGCTTCTTCCGCACGGGCACTTCTTACAGTAAGTGTATCTAAGCCTGCAGCAGCTGGACCTGTAACTGTTACAGAAGCAGATGCTGTTGATTTACCGCTTGTGTTGTCATAAAGATTGGTACTTGTATATGTTCCCGGAAGTTTTGCATAGAAGCTCTTACTCATTACTCCATTTGCTGCAGTCATGTTTCCTACAGGGTAATATCTTGAGTTTGTGTAATTACTGTAACCAGCGCTTACTTCTGCATCTACCGGAGTGTAATCTGCTGTAATAGCAAAGGTTTCTCCGCTTTCTACTGTATAAGTTGCAGGATTAAGAACCAAAGATTCAATTACTTTTGGAGCAAAGATATGCACGGCTCCTAATTTATTACCATTGTTACTATAACGTCTAATACCAACATAATAATAACCAGGAGTTGTACAAAGATAGGAAATAGTTCCGCTATCCGTAGATCTAATCTGAGCAAAAGAAGTATCATAAAGATAGAAATAACAGTCGCTTACACTAAGTCCTGTTCCCTGGCTATTATCGCTGTCGGCACACTGAACACTATATGTTTTTCCAGCTTCAAAATACACTTTAAGCAGCTGGGAAGGATTTGTATCCGACAGATTAACTTTTGTATATTCATCAGGATTAGAACTTGCGCCATCGTATACTGTATCAATTTCCTGTACTACGCTACTGTCTCCTGCTACATTAACTGCAATAGTTTTCTGAATACCAGAAATATTATCTCTAACAGTGATAGTTTTTGTTCCTGGGAAACCACAGGTAAACACAACCTGATTATTTACAAACTTAGCAAATAAATCGTTATTACCACTAGAAACCGTAAAGTTTGTTTCACATCCAGTTGTCGGAGTAGTAACAATATTTTCAGATATTGTATCTCCAATTGTCATATTTACTGTAGAAGAAACTGTAAAATCGGTAATTGGCTGTACATTGTATACGTTTACCCCTATTGTTCCGGAATTGTTATAGTACGAACAGATTCCAAGTATATAAGTTCCGTCTGAGGCTGGCGTATAGGCATAAGAAGAACTGCTTGATTCTCCATATATGATTGAATAACTTGAGTTATACAAAGCCCAGTAACAATATGGTGAACCTGAAATTATATTACTGTTATGAGCTACCTGGAAGTTATAGGTTGTTCCTGCTGAAAGATTTACTTTATAGAATTTTACATAGTTGTCTGCTGAAAATGTATACTTAGTAAAGTCTTCTGCATTTTCTGCCTTTGTGCTGTTTATGGAAAGAGTAGCAACGTCTGACAGTGCAGGCCCTGTTACTGTTACAGAAGCGTATGCTGTCTGTTTACCACTCATATTGTCTTTCAAATATGTACTTGAATATGTTCCTGGAAGCTTTGCATAGAAACTCTCACTCATTACACCGTCAGCGGCAGTCAAATTCCCTACAGGGTAATATCTGCTATAAGAATAATTGCCGTAAGTTGGACTTACTTCTGCATCTGCAGGTGAATAATTTGCTATGATCTCAAAGGTTTCTCCGCTTTCTACTGTGTAGCTTGAAGGATTAAGGGCAAAAGTCTGAATCAAACCTGGTGAATATACATTTACTCCTACTGTTCCGCCACTAAGGTAGTAAGAACAAATACCAAGAATATAAGTTCCGCTTACTGATGGAGTATAAGTAGTTGTTGTTGAAGAAGTAGCGGAATAACAGGAATTATATGAAGAATCATACAATCTGTTATATCTGGAATTTCCAGAAGTCTGAATTGCGTATGTAACACCTGCGGTCAGTTCCAACTTATAGAAAGTTACGTAATTATCTTCAGAGAAAGTATAGTGCGTATATTCACTAGCTGTTTCAGCTTTTGAACCGCTTACAGGCAATTCAGGAATAGCATCCAGAGCAGGCCCTGTTACAGTTACATTGGCATATCCTGTAGATTTTCCCGTATAACCATCATAAAGATATGTACTAGTGTAAGAACCAGGAAGCTTTGCGTAAAAACGCTTGCTCATAGTTCCACCAGCAGCAGTTATTGATCCAACAGGATAGTACAGATAATTGTAATAATTTGCATATGACGGACTTACTTCTGCATCTGCCGGAGTATAAGTTGCAGTGAGTTCGAAAGTTGTTCCACTTTCTACTGTTACAACAGGGTTGTCTAATGAAATAGTCTGAACTGAAACACCTGGAGTATAAGGAATAATCCACTTTGCATAAACTTTTAAGCTGTCGGTTACTACAGTATTTTCATCAAATTTGGTTTCTACCCCATTATTGTTGTAATACCAGCCCTTCAGCTCATAACCGTCTTTGTAAGCAGTTGGAAATTCTGTTAGATACTGACCAATTGCCACCTGAGTTGAAGTAAAGGACAATGTTCCTCCATTTCCTTCAAACTCAATAGAACAGTAAGTTACTCTATTACTTGGAACAGGGCTTACGCCAGCTTCCTGCGAACAGCTTACAAGACCTGCTGCTGCAAGAAATAAAGAAGCAAAAAGAACTGATAATACTTTCTTAGTTTTCATATGCACTATAAACTCCACTAGATATTTTCAAAAGTCCAAAACCCGCATGGCAATTCCTTACCAGGCCGGTTTCGGGCTCTTTTTAAAAGCCCGAAACGACGAATCAGGGCATGCTGAGCATACCCATGATTTGTCGTTTTATTACTAAATATTAGTTCCAGCCGGCTACTGTTACGATATTTGAGTAAACATTGTCACAACCTGTTTTTGATGCAACAACGATGTATTTGTAAGAACAACCTGTGTCTAATTCTTTATCAAGTTTTGTATAGTTCAGACTTGCTGTAAATTCAAAGTCATATGTATCAACTACATAACTTCCAGAATCTTCAACATATACATCAACTTTATCTTTAACTGGCATGTAATCTACTGTTCCAACTCTTTCGTAAACAACATCTGTCTTACTCTTAACTGTAGCAGCTCTGTAAAGTGTGTAAGTTACACCTGTTTCTGGTACTTCATTGATTGTACCAATTACAAAAGAATTGAAATCTGGATCATATACATATTCTTCCATTGTATCTTTTACGAATCTAACAGTAATGTCGCACTTTGCAACGCTATCTGGATTAGGTTCCCAAGCTGCAGAAATTGAAGGAGTAAATGCAATTGAAGGTTTTGTATCAATTGTTACATATTCAATTCCAGAAATTACAGAAACACCTGTTGCTTTATTTGTCTTAACAACTTTATATGCGTAAACACCGTCAACCAGGTTGTTTTCTTTGTAAGATACAGCGTATGATCTTGATGTTTCGTCTGGGGCATAAGCAGTATTGTCTTTCAGTGTAAGAGCAATACCTTCTGACCAGTCATTAGAAGCGCTGAAGGTAAGTGTTGCGGCAGCAATGTCTTCAACGATTGTGGATTTTGTCTTGTACAGTGTGTAAGAGTAATTTTCAATTGAATCTGATGTTACATCGATTGTATCTGTTACAGAAACGATTACATCATCGTAAACTGCTGTATAAGAAGCAGATGTACTGTCGTTCAGTGTGTTATCGTATACAGAAACGCTTACTGTAGCAGCTGTTACTGTTTCCTGTGCTTTTGTTTCAACAGCATCAGAAATCCATTCACCTGGGTTCTTGTTTTCCTGACTTGTCTTAACCAGCATGTAAACATTCTTTCCAACAGCCATGTTTGGTGTGTAAGCAACAAATTTCAATCCTGTTTCATCATCAAGAGCATAAAGCTTAATTGATTCAGCAGTTGTATCGAAGTCTGCAGCAACTACAGCATCTGTATCTGTTACATCTTTTGCCAGAACGTATACACCGTCAATTGTTACTTCAGCAGATGGGAGTGTAATTGTCCATTCAATATCATTCTTAGCACCGTCTGTGTCATCAGCTGTTACGCTACCAGAAACTGTTGTAGCATCCTGATCAGCATATTTGTAGATTCCTACTTCTTTTGTTGGTGCTGTTGAAGCATAGTTTGTTCCGTCTGTTGTTACCAGTGTGTAAATGTATTTTACTGTGTTGTCAGCAACTGTATCTTCTACATAGAGAGCAGTTTTTGTGCTGTCTGTGTAGTTGATTGCTCCTTTTACTTCTGTGTAGTCGTATGGAGCAGCTGCTGTTGAGCGGTACATTTTGTAGTAATCAAGTGGAGCGTTAGCTGTTGATGTAAGTTTTGCTGGAGCAAAAATGATTCTTACAGTTTTTCCAAAGTCTTTGTATGAAGCAGAAGTCATTGTTGCTTCTGTTTCAACATCAAGTTTTTTTACTGTTACTGTTTCTGCTGAAACAACTTTTGGTGAAATACCAAAGTGGCTGTTTACTGCATATGCATAAACAAAGAATGTGTGTTTACCAGCAGATGTAATTGATGTATTTGCTGTGTATAAAATCTTATCGTTTGTTGTAGGATCAGAGATTGAATAACCAGAAAATCTTTCTTTTCCTGTAGTACCATCTTCGTTATCAATAGAATAACCGTATGTATACTCAAGATAAGCTTTTCCAGGGAAAGAAATTGAGAACTTACCAACAACATCTCTTGAAACATGAATGTTATTAGGAGCAACAACGAATTCTTTGTTACCTCCCTTACTACCTTCGTAATTAACAAGGTCAAGAGAAAGTGTGTTGTAAGCAGGAACATTACCTGTAACTGTGCTTGAAGCGCCAGTTGCATTTTCTGTTACAACAGATCTTCCTGTAGAAGTCTTGCTTTCTGCTTCAACATAGTATGTATACTTTGCTTTGTCGAGAATATCTGTATCAACATAGTTCAAAGCATCATCATAGTCGAAAGACCTCTGGTATTTTGTATTACCGTCTTCTACAACTGTAAGTAAATATCCATTAGCATTAGCTACTGGAAGCCAAGAGACATAGTTCATTCCAGGATAAGAAGTTGCTTTAACAACTGGTTTGGAAAGATAAAGAACTGTGTCAATTTCTGAAGGGTTCTTACATGAAGTAACCATCAGACCTACTGCAAGTGCAATTACACTTGTTACGAATAAGAAAGTTTTTTTCATAACTGACAAAACTCCTTCCCTACTGGGAATTTTTTTAACCGGCACAAGCCGGGGATCAATAAAAAACCAAAAACTAAGAAAACCTTAATCAATGGATATTATTTGCTTTTAAAAAGAGACTATAAGGCTGAAAATCGTTTAGTTGATTAGAACTGAATGTAAATACTTTTTATAATCTTTTTGCAATATTTTAAGAGGTAAATTTCTAAAATGTCAATATCAGAACGTTATATTTCATAACATTTTTTTATACTCAAAAAAAAACAGATTTTTCCAAAAAAACAGTAATTGCAATAACAACTTGAAACAGTGTTAAAAAAAATTAAGATGTCA
>JAKSTG010000110.1 GCA_024402695.1 Treponema sp.
GTGGACATGTGGATGAAGAGAAAGATTCTGACCCCATGAATGGAGGACAGAAAGAAATCCAATCTTTGCCCCAAGATATTTTTTATCAAGTGCGGTATCCTTAAGTACGTGTGCAGATGTCTTGAAAAGGATATCATAGACAACATCGGGAGCAAGAAGAACAAGAGGATTGATTTCTTCAGGAATAGTGAAGACAACATGAAAGTATTTTATATTAAGTACATAAAGTTCCTGTTTCTTTATCCACAGTTCTTTATCTACTGCACCGCATTGAGGACAGGCTGGATTTTTACATGAATTGTAGTGCAGCTGCACATCACCGCATGAATCACAGGAATCTCTGTTGAAGCCGGAATTTGCGGTCCTGCAGTTGATGATGTCAAAGAACGCCTTCTTCTGCTTGGAATTTAAGGAACTATGATCAAAAGAGGAATCATCATACTTTTTCTTAAAAATGGATTGAACGGTAGGATACATTATCTTAACCCCCATTTATCCGAAAGAGAAAAACAATTCTGAATATCAGAGGTAGTCATGTGGATATATCGTGCAGTAGATGAAAAAGAAGAGTGACCAAGAAGTTTCTTCAAAAGAAAGATATCGCACCCATTTTCAAGCATATTTGTGGCAAAGGTATGACGAAGAGAATGGAAGTGGAAGTCATCCGAATAGAAAGAAAACTGCTTGAGATAGGCTTTAAAATGATAGTGAACAAAATTAACATTTGCAGGAGAAGAACCATCTCTGCCAACAAAGAAATAATCAGAAGGTCTGTAGACTTTCCAGTAAGCTCTTAATGTATCCAGGCATAATTGAGAAAGCTTAACAGTTCTGGATTTATTTCTTTTAGAATTGTGGATAGAAATGGTCATATTATCAGAGTGAATATCTGAAACTTTTAGGTTAACAATTTCCTTAGAACGAAAACCGCAATCAATTCCAAGAAGAAGGATGGTGCGGACCCTTAAATCCACAGCGTTGTCAAGAAGACAGGCAATCTGCTCTTTGGAAAAAAGAAGAGGATCCTTTTGAGTATAACGGATATTAGGAAGTTTTCGTCTAGGAACATCAGAATCAAGAACAGTCTCAAAAAAATAACGAATGCCACACATAATGACATTAAGAGACTGTGGTTCAAGACCGTCATGTTTGAGACTAAGGATATAGTCACGAGCATCTTGAATAGAGATGTCATGGATATCAGATTTTTGAGAGAAATCAATGAATTTCTCAACATAGAAGGAATACATTTTCACTGTAACAGGTGAAAGATTTCTGAATTCCATCAAAGATTGGAATTCAATTAAAGCATCATCTTTAAGCATATAAATCACATCCTTTCAATCGCATAAAGATGATTCAATGATACAATAGAAAGGAAGAAACTAACACATGGCGTGAAAAGCTCACGCGTTAGCGTGTTAGTTCAAT
>JAKSTG010000111.1 GCA_024402695.1 Treponema sp.
CGTCTGACAAACTCAATTCGTACAGGACTTGGAATTGCCCTTGTAATTATGTTTGTTGGAATGCTGATTTTCCTTTTGTGGCCAGCCCAGCTTCTTGGACTTTTTGAAGCCAGCGAAGAGATGCTTGCAATTGGTGTTCCAGCTATGCGTATTATTGCCTCTTCATTCTGTGGAGCAGCTCTTGCTATTGTTCTTGGCTCTGTTTTCCAGGCACTTCAGTCTGCAATGCTTTCTATGATAGTTTCTGTTTGCCGTCAGCTTCTGGTATTACTTCCAGCAGCTTATCTTTTGTCACTTACAGGAAATATTAATAACATCTGGCTTTGTTTCCCTATTGCCGAAGTAATGTCTGTAGGATTGAGCCTGATTTTCTTCCGTAAAGTTTATAAAGAAAAAATTCTTCCGCTGAAAAGCGAATAAATAATAAAAAGATTTCGGGTGCGAAAATACGCCCGATAGAAAGGGCGCTCGGAGAGCGAAAAAGGGGCTGTCCAAAAAGAATGGGCAGCCCTAACTATTTTTAAAGACAAATAAATTCCTCTGTGGTAAAATTTAAATATGAGCAGAGGCGTAAGTAACAAGATCACATACAAACCATACAGTCAGAATGAACAGTGGCTTTTTCCACCAAGCCTTGACGAACTGGTACCTGAAAATCATTTTGTAAGAATCGTAAGCAAGACAGTAGATGAACTCAGAATCGAAGAAGTTTTTGCAAAAAACACAAAAGGCGGCGGAGCAAGCCGATACAATCCGGTCATGCTTTTGAAAGTATTAATCTACTGCTACATGACAGGAATCTATTCATCACGAATGATAGCCAAACAGTGCCGTGAAAACGTAAACGTGATGTGGCTAACAGGATTCCAGAAACCAGACTTCCGGACGATCAACAAATTCCGAAGTGAAAAACTCAAGGACTCAATCGAAGAAATATTCATCTCAACGGTAAAGCTTCTGAACAAGAAAGGATATGTCAGTCTTGAAAAATATTTCGTGGATGGAACAAAAATCGAAAGTGCTGCAAACAAGTACACCTTCGTCTGGAAACGGGCAGTTGAGAAAAACGAAAAGAAGCTTGATGAAAAACTCAAGGTGTTCCTTAAAGATGTTGAAGAAATCACTCACAAAGAAAATGAAGTTTACGGTGACAAGGATTTTGCAGAACTTGGAGAAGACATTACTGTAACAAGTGAAGAAATCAAGGAAGCTGCTGCCAAAATCAACGAACGGCTTGCAGAAATAAATGACCTGGATGATGAAAATTCAAAAGATGTAAAAAAAAACTGAAAAAAGCCAAACGTCAGATTGAAAAGGACTATCTTCCAAGAAAAGAAAAATACGAAAAGGCGAATGAAACCTTCAACGGCAGGAACAGCTACTCAAAGACAGACGAAGACGCAACTTTCATGAGGATGAAGGAAGACC
>JAKSTG010000112.1 GCA_024402695.1 Treponema sp.
CAAAGGAAG
Organism: Treponema sp.; assembly: GCA_024402695.1. Lineage (GTDB taxonomy): Bacteria > Spirochaetota > Spirochaetia > Treponematales > Treponemataceae > Treponema_D. Next base: position 10 of record JAKSTG010000112.1, read on the forward strand.
GACACCTTATGGGAAGAACAAGAAGAACATTTACGGCAGAAGAAAAATTGAAAGTTGTTATGGCAGTGATCCAGGATGGAAAGGCTGTCAGCGATGTTGCAAAGGAAAACAACATTCATCCAAACATGATTTTGAATTGGAAGAAGGAATTCCTTGAGAACGCCGCCATGATTTTCAATCGGACTCGGCCGGATATAACAGAAAAGGCACAGCAGAAAAAGATTGATGAACTGGAAGCAAAACTTCAGAAGAAAGATGAAGTAATTGCAGAAATTGCGGAAGAAAATATGCTGTTAAAAAAAACTTTTGGTGGCCGGAGCTAGGGAAAGAAAAAGTCAGCCTTGAAAAACGGACTCTGATAGAAACTGAGGTCAGGAAACTGGCCGGAAAGACGGAAATCAGTGTTGCTGTAATTACTTCATTTGCAGGTGTTTCAAAAAGTACATGGCATGAATGGCAGACAAGAAAAGGAATCGAGACAAAACATAATCACGACACGCCAAGACTCAACTGGTATACGCCGGAAGAAAAAGAAGCCGTAGTAAAGTATGTTCTGACTCACAAAGGTTTTCTGTTCGGCTACCGCTATCTTGCCTGGCAGATGATTGATGAAAATGTAGCATTTGTTCGACCAGCAAGCGTTTACAACATCATGAAAGAGCACGATTTGGTTCATAAATGGGCTAAAAATGAAGGAGAAGCAAAGAAAAAGGGATTTGATCAGCCTCTGGCTCCGAACGAACAGTGGCACACGGATATATCATACATCAAGGTTCTTGGTGTTTTTTATTATTTTATCAGCATAATGGACGGTTACAGCCGGAAGATTCTGGACTGGGAATTATGCGAAACAATGGAGGGAATAAACATAGAGCTTCTGGTTGCGAGAGTAAAAGAAAAATATCCGGAAGCTCACGCAAGAATCATCCACGACAACGGAAAACAGTTCATATCGAAGGATTTCAAGGACTTGATTTCTGTGCTGGAACTTTATGAAACATCAGCACGAATCTGCCATCCTCAGTCAAACGGGAAACTTGAAAGATTTCATTCGACTTTAAAAACTGAACATGTCCGCCAGACAGCATACTTCAGCTATGAAGATGCAAAAGAAAAAATGGCACAGTGGATAGATTTTTACAACAATGAACGCCTTCACGGCGCACTTCTTTATCTGACTCCAGAGGATTATTTTGCAGGAAGAAAAGAAGAAAGACTTGCAGACAGAAGAAAAAAACTTCATACTGCAGATATAAAACGAAAAGCTTACTGGTTAGCACAACAAGCTTAAACCACCTTATTAGCTTTTACGAAAAAGTCCAAGTTCACTTTGGGCAGGACAATATTTATTCAAATTATACTTTAACTCTTGTTTTTCTCTTGGAAATTCTCCAATT
>JAKSTG010000113.1 GCA_024402695.1 Treponema sp.
AGCATAGAGTCCATATAATGGTGTAAATTCAAAAGAGTCATGAACTCAAATCCTGATATAATGTTAAGTGACCAAACCAAACATTAAAAAGGAGAAGAATCATGACTCAATTAAATCTTACTTTAGACCAGGAAGAATTGCTAGAACTTTTATCAGGAAATCGGGAAGTTGCATTCAAACATCTGGTTGAAAAAATACTGAATCAGATTCTGGCAGCGGAATCTACAGAACAACTGGGCGTAGAAAATTATGGCCGCAGTCCGGAAAGGAAAGATTACAGAAACGGAACTCGCGAACGGGAACTGATAACGAAAATCGGAACGATAACACTTGAGGTCCCACGGCACAGAAAACAACCGTTCCACACAATGCTCTTTGAACTTTATCAAAGAAATGAAGCTGCATTGATAACGACAATGGTTGAAATGGTTGTAAATGGGGTTTCAACCAGAAAAGTATCAAACGTGATTGAGGTGTTGTGCGGAAAAGAATTCTCAAAATCAACAGTATCCGAGGCCTGTAAAGTTCTGGACAGTGAAGTTAAGACTTTTAAGGAACGGTCTCTAGATTATGAGGACTTCCCATATCTGATGATTGATGCGACTTATTTCAAGGTAAGGGAAAACCACAGGATCGTTTCCAAGGCTATGATGATTGCAATAGGTATAACAGACATAGGAAAAAAGGAAATAATCGGTCTGGATGTCTATGATGAGGAATGCAATGAAACCTGGATGGATTTTCTGGGCAAATTAAAGCAGAGAGGACTTAAGAATCCTGTCATGATTACTTCCGATGGACATATGGCAATCAGACATGCCATTACAAAAGTCTTTCCTGGAAGTGCATGGCAGAGGTGTCAGTTCCACTTTATGAAGAACGTACTTGATGCAGCACCAAACTCTCAGAGAGCAGGACTTGAACTTGAAATGAAGGATATATTTAACAAGAGTAAAACTGCTGAAGAAGCCAGAAAAAAGATGTGTGAAGTTTCTGCAGAATACAGGGACATAGCTGCTAATGCCGTTAATATTCTGGAAAATGGATTTGAGGATGTTCTTACAGTATTTTCCCTTCCTTCTGAAATGAGGGTGGCTTTAAGAACATCTAACTGCATTGAACGGTTGAATGGAGAATTGAAACGAAGGTCTCATGTCATAAGAATATTTCCCAACAAGGAATCTCTTTTGCGACTTATGGGTTCTGTCGCAATTGATTATAACGATGCCCTGCTTTCTAAAAGAATGATGTTCCACAGGAATACACCAGAGAAAATTACTGTGGAAGTGAAGATAAAACTACAAACAATTGCTTTAGCTCAGAAACAATTTCTGGAAGCGGCCTAACTTTATATTTTGTCAGGATTGGAATTTACACCAAATTTTGGACTTGACC
>JAKSTG010000114.1 GCA_024402695.1 Treponema sp.
GGGTCAAGATGGCATGATATAAATGTCTGGATAAAAGTGGTACTCTGATTTGACGGAATCAGAGAGTCGGCGGAAGGTTCTTGCGGGCAGTGAAGAAGGCTCTGCTGAAAACAGACTCTTACTTCGAGGTCAAGATTAACCAAAACCGACCGCCGTACGCCATAATGCAGCATGGGGACGATTCCCCATGACTGCGGATAGGAGCACGGTACACCACTACCAGCGTTAACTCCTGATTCCATTTTATCATAAAAGGGGTGAAAAATGGAACGAAAAAGATTTATAGGAATCGATCTTGGAAAAAGGACTTATGAAATCAAGATTATTGAATCAGATGGAAAAGTTAGCGGAACAAACGGATTGACAAATCCAGCGGGGAGAAAAACTTTGTATAAGAAACTGCGCTGTACCGACAGAGTTGCTATCGAAGTTTGTTCTCTTGCCATGGTAATGGCAAAGGAAATACAGAACGAAGTTGGCTGTGAAGTAGTTCTACTGAATCCAAGCCAGATAGCGCTTATCTATCGTTCCGTTAAGAAAAATGATAAGGAAGATGCCCTGAAGCTTGCAAGGCTTGTTCAGAAGTTCACAAATGAAGAGTTGCCAAAAATTGAATTACCGACTGAGCACGAGGAGAATCTAAGACAGATACTGACAGAACTTAGACAGTTAAAGCATGACAGAACGAAAGAAATAAACAGGATTCATGCAGTATTTCTTGAATGCGGAATCACGGAAATAAAAAGAAAAGATCTCGCAACGGCCGAGAAAAGAACGGAAAGTATAAAAATACTTAAAGGGCTGGCTCTGATGCAGGCAGAAAGAAATCTTGAAAAACTGAAACTGATAGAAAAACAAATTCAGGAAGTTGAGAATCTTCTTGATGAAGAAATAGATGGTGACAAAAACATCGAAAAACTTGAAGGAATACCAGGTGTAGGCAAACAGCTTGCCTCAGCTTTTGTAGCTTTTATAGGGGATGGTTCACGATACCCGAATGTCTCAAAAATTGGAGCTGCTACGGGACTTGTTCCTAGACTTGATATGTCGAGTACGAGTTTACGTTTAGGCCATATAACTAAATGTGGAAATACAAATCTTCGTTCTTTGCTGATACTTGCTGCATGGTCGCATGTAAAAGCAAAAGGAAGCGGAGCTTTGAAAGATAGATACCTTTATATGACACAAGTTCAAAGTAAAGGGAAAAAGATTGCAATTGTTGCAGTTGCAAGGAAATTGGCGGAATTGATGTATACATTATTGAAAAATGGAACATCATATGAAAAAAGAACGTCACCTACAATTTCTCAACTTGTAGATGACGCTCTGGCTGTTGCTTCATGAAAAATATGGAATCAGGAGCTCCATGCTATTGACAAATATCATAGGAGCCC
>JAKSTG010000115.1 GCA_024402695.1 Treponema sp.
TGAACTGCACCCCAAAAGTTGGACACTTTTGGAGGTAATTATGGGAATAATACATGACTTGGAGTTTAAGCTTCAGGTAGTTAGAATGTATGACGAGGGAAAGGAAGGCTGCTGGAAGATAGCCCAAAAGATGGGAATCCATCCTTCCATGGTACATCGATGGGTGAGTAAATACCATTCCATGGGAGAGGAAGGGTTGGAGAACCGGAGGACACATCCCAAATACACGGAAGACTTCAAGCAAAAAGTAAAAAAGGAAATAAGGGAAAACGTTTCCGTAAATTCTTTAGTCTGCAAATATAACCTGTCCCCTTCAACAATAAGACGCTGGAGGGTAGAATGTGGTATGAGCGAAGAAAAAATCATTACGGACGAAGAACTTGAGCAGTTACGAAGGAAGTTCAAAAATACAAAGGATCCCGATATAAAGCTACTCCTGGAAAAACTTGAATATGCAAAAATGGAAAATGACATCCTAAAAAAATTGGCGACCTTAGTTCGTGCTCGAAAAGGGAGAAAGCAGAAGCAGTCAGAGAATTAAGGTCGAAATACAAGTTTTCCAGACTGCTAGAGCATACTGGAGTCAGGCGAAGCACCTATTATGAGAATATAAGGGTGAGAACTGACAAGTACAGGGAAATCAAGCAGAAGATTCTTGAAATCTATAATAAGAGCGGCAAAAAGAAGGGTTACAGGTGGATAAACTCGGATTTGAGGAAGCAGGGGATCATCATAAACCATAAGACTGTTCTTCGGCTTATGCAGCAGCTTGGCATAAAAAGCATAGTAAGGGCTAAAAAATACAGCTCTTACACTGGAGCTGCATCAGGAACACCTGTTGAAAACGTTCTGAAACGTGATTTCTCTACTACAGGTATAAATCAGAAGTGGACTACGGATGTAACAGAATTCAAAGTCTGCGGGAAAAGGATTTATCTTTCAGGAATCATGGATATGCATTCCAAGGAATTGATTGCACATAGTGTAAGCTTCAGTCCAAACATGAAGCTTATAATGAAGATGATAAAAGCGGCCTACAGGAATGCAGGCAATCCCAAAGGAGTGATAATACAGTCGGATCAGGGGTGGCAGTACAGGCATGTTTCTTACAAATGTTTTTTGAGGAAAAAGAAAGCAGTACAGAGCATGTCGAGAAAAGGCAACTGCCTTGATAATGCAGTAATTGAGAACTTCTGGGGGACACTCAAGGCAGAATGGTTCTATCTGACTAAATTTCATTCTATTGGGCATTTTTTGGAACAGCTTGAAGCTCAGATTCATTATTATAATTATGAAAGAGATTCAAGTGTCTTAAACTATCGAACTCCTATAGAAGTTCGTAATGAAAACCTGGTAGCATAAACTGTCCAAAAAAATGGGTGCAGTTCA
>JAKSTG010000116.1 GCA_024402695.1 Treponema sp.
ACGCTTACACTAAAATCTTCTACGGCTTCTTTGTTGCGGAAGGTGTTTACAATTTTGTTGATTTCTTCATCTGTAAGGCGGCGTTTTTTAAGTCCGTTGGAATCTTTGTATTCTTCACCAAGTTTTGAAGCATCAATCAAGATTACTTTTTCGGCAGTTTTTGATTTATCAAAGAAAAGTACGCTTACGTTTGTTCCTGTATTTGCAAATACGTTGCTTGGCATACTTACAACGCCCCAGACGATTTTGTCATCTACAATTTTCTGAAGGATTTTGTTTTCAATTCCAGATTTTGCAGTGATGAATCCTGTAGGAATTACGATTGCACCTTTTCCTGTATCTTTAATCGAATTGATTACATGCTGAATAAAACAGGTGTAAATTGCCATTGATTCTTTTTTTGCTTTCGGAATATTTGGAACACCTGCCCAGAATCTGGCTGGCATGGCTGCAATCTTTTCTCGGGTATCGCTAAAGTCCATTTTAAACGGTGGATTTGAAACTACAAAATCAAACTGTCGCAATTCTTTTCCATCATCTGATTTGTGATAAGGACTTACCAGAGTATCTCCCTGAATTGCATGATCAAGACTTGAAACAAGGTTGTTCAAAATAAGATTAAGTTTGAGCATCTTGTTTGAACGCTGTGAAATATCCTGACTGAAAATTGTACAGCGGTCTTCTCCAATCTGATGAGCAAGTGCCATAAGAAGTGTTCCAGTTCCAGCAGATGGATCGTAACATTCAATATTGTGAAGGTCTGCATCATCTCCAACTAAAAGGCGAGCCATAATTGTTGCAATTGCATGAGGTGTGTAATATTCAGCATATTTTCCGCCACCAGCAGTGTTGTAGTCCTGAATAAGATATTCAAAGATATTTGCAAAGAAGTCATAGTGTTCTGCAAATGCTTCTTCAAAACTGAACTTTACCAGTTTATCTACAAGAGCACGAGCAAAGTTTGCACGCTGGCTGTCATCTGTAACATATTGTGTTAATGGTTCAAAAATCGGAATCTTTGTATTTGCAACAGTAAGTGTAGAAAAGATTTCCATGTTTTCTACGGCAATGTCTTTCATTGTGCTGTCAAAGATTACATCAAAATCACCCTTTGTCTGCTGATTCCAAAGCTGAGTAATTAAATGGCGGGAATAAAGATTTGGACAGTCTGCACCCATTACACGACAAACTCGTTTCTGTTCATCTTCACTTAATTTTGCGTATTCACTTTCCCAGTCCTTACAATTCTGGAACTGTTCTTTATAGCGAGTGTCTTTATTTTTAAGTGTGTAACCGAATTTATCGTTCAAGAACTTATAAAGGAAAACCTGTGTAATGATTTTAAATTCATTTCCATCGTTTCCAAGTCCCGCACTCTGGCA
>JAKSTG010000117.1 GCA_024402695.1 Treponema sp.
AGAAGTTTATTAGGCTTTTCTTCTATTGTATAATAGGGTTGGTTTGACGGTTACGGTTAGGCTGTGTGCATAACCCCGTCAAACGGTTGAGTCAAGGCCAACGAGCGAAGCGTGCCTTGACCAGACGTACTATATCGTAAACCTGATGGAAGGTTATTGTAAACGTGAATCCATTCCAGAAATGAAAAAGAATATTTTCAAAACTGAAACAGGAAAATATCTGCTGGAACAGATGTTTGAGAATGTGTAAGGTCGCTGGCGACCGTTGTTAGATAGCAAACCGTTAAGAAAATTGCGAAAGCAATTTTTAGGTTTACTTATAATAAAAGATAGAGGTCAAAAATATGAAACTTTTAATTGTTGTTGATATGCAGAATGATTTTATTGATGCAGCTCTTGGTACAAAAGAAGCTGTTGCAATTGTTCCTGCCGTTGCTAAGAAAATTGCAGAATATCGTGAGGCTGGAAATCAGGTTATTTTTACCCGTGATACTCATCAGAAGAATTACATGGAAACTCAGGAAGGAAAGAATCTTCCTGTTATGCACTGTATCGAAGGAACTGATGGCTGGCAGATTTCAAAAGAACTGGAAGTAGGGGAATCTAAAATCTTTAATAAACCTTCATTTGGTTCTATGGAACTTGCAGATTATGTTGCAAGTCTGAATGATATAGAAGAAATTGAACTCATCGGACTCTGTACTGGAATTTGTGTAATCAGCAATGCTTTCATACTTAAAGCTAAATTGCCAGAAGTTAAGATTACGGTAGACAGTTCATGCTGTGCCTGCGTAACTCCAGAAAGTCATCAGACAGCATTAAATGCAATGAAGCTTTGCCAGATTAACGTTATCTAATATGAGCAAATACTTAAAGCTTTGGGATGTGTAAGGTCGCTGGCGACCGTTGTTAGATAGCAAACCGTTAAGAAAATTGCGAAAGCAATTTTTAGGTTTACTTACCACTCCTGGAATACGGCTGGCAGGTAAAGAAGATTCACATGAAAGAGAAGTGTGTCGATTTCGAAAAATTAAAGCAGCGATAAATGGAACAAATATTTCAAATACTAACCGACCTGAACATTCCATACGAACTTCAGGAACACAAAGCAATTTTCTCAGAAGAAGACTCCAAAGATGTTGTAATAACTCTCGAAGGAACTGACGTAAAAAATCTGTTCGTAAAAGATAAAAACAACAACTATGGCCTCGTTAGTCTGGATTTGCATAAAAGGGCAGACTTAAAGAAAATTGCTGCAGCTTTTGGTTATGGCAGGCTCAGTTTCTGCGATCCTGATGAGCTGATGGAATATCTGAACATCACTCCAGGTTCAGTAACGCCACTTTGCATTATGTTCGATACCCAGCGTTCGGTTAAAGTT
>JAKSTG010000118.1 GCA_024402695.1 Treponema sp.
TGATTTCTAGATTTAAGTATATTGGAAGGAATTATGAAACAGAATAATAATAAAACTTTCCCACAACAAACACACTTCCTCGGAGTTTTGATTCCTGAGGATTTAACACTTACACTAGAAGATTGTCGCCGTTATATGAATGAGGCATACGGCTGCAAATCAGGATACGGAACTCCAATTCATGTTACTTTGGTTCCTCCATTTCATCTTCCTGAAGAATACACAACTGCAGATTTAGTTCAGGCCATCGAGAAGGATGTTTTGCCACAGGCAGCTCAGCTGAAGTTTGATGCACACATAGATAATTTCGATGCCTTTGGAGACAGAACAATTTTTGCAAAAGTGATTCGTGATGAAAAATGGACTGCACTACGTGATAAAGTTCTTGCAGCAGTTTTGAAGGCAGCTCCTGGTTGCACTAAAAAAGATCAGCGACCTTTTCAGCCACATCTTACAGTTGCCAATCGTGATATTCCGGATGGAGTTTCGGCAGATGCTTTGGAAGTAATGAATGAACTGAATCTGGTGGAAGATTTTCCGGTAGATAATATTACGATTTTTGAACGTAAAGGCGGAAAATGGGAAGCGGCCTGGAGTGGAAATCTGTAATGAGTAAATACAGCAAAGTTTGGGATTACATAAAAACACAGGAATGTGATTCTCTGAAATTGTCTTACGAAGAAATAGAACAGATTGCCGGTTGTCCGATTGATCATTCTTTTTTGACTTTTAAAAAGGAATTGCTTGAGTTTGGATGGTCTGTTAAGAAAATCTGGATGAAAGAAAAATGTGTGGAGTTTGTACATGAAAATAGTTTATAAAGAAGAAAGACTAACCCCAGAATCATACATTGATTTTCTTAAGCGAACAAATCTTGGATCTCAGTATCCTAAGGAAAGATTTCAGGAAAGAATTGCAAAACTTGTGAAAAATGTTTCAATCAGCCTGGTTGCAAGAGACGAAGACAATAATCATCAGATTGTGGGAGTTCTTTTTGGGCTTACAGATTTTTGTTACTGGCTTTATGTTACTGATTTAGGTGTGGATCGCTCTTATGAAAAACAAGGAATTGGTAGTCAGCTGATGAAACAGGCACACACAATTGCCGGTGGAGAAAAAGATATTGCTGTATATCTGATAGCAAATGATCAGGCAATTCCATTTTACGAAAAATTAGGAATGAAACTTTCAACTGATGTAATGCAGTATAATAAAATAGAATGGACAGAGTTTAAGGTAGAGTAAATGAAAAGACAATCAATCGGTATATTTTGTATTTCAATTAGTTGTCTGGTGGCTGGAGCTGCTTGCCACGGATTACGCATATCAGAAGATCCAGTAAAGTTTAAAGTTGGTGTTATTGCTGGAATTTT
>JAKSTG010000119.1 GCA_024402695.1 Treponema sp.
AAAAGGGATTTACAAATGCATCACTCCGTACAATTGCGGCAAATGCAGGTTTAACCACAGGTGCAATGTACCGTCATTTTAAAGATAAGGATGCCCTCTTCTGCGCTCTTGTTGATGATGCCATTGATGAAACTCTCAAAATGGTAAAAGCTGGTGGACTCGAAAATCACGAAGACCTTGAAGATCCTATTGGTGGCGTCCATGCAGAAAATGAAAAAACTTTTGCCAATCAGTTTATAGATTACATACTCACAAACAAAGATGCATTTGTTCTTCTGCTTACAAAAGCTGCCGGAAGCACACACGAAAATTTTCTGGAAGAAATATCAGACATTTATACCGAAAACGTTCTTTCAACCGTTCACTGGATGAAACAGAAATTCAATGTAACAAAACCAATTGATGATATGTCCATCCATGTTTTTGCAACAGCCACAATAAATGCCTTTGCGGAAGTCATTCTTCACAATATGGACAAAGAAGAAGCCGCTGTTTTTATTGGAAACATTCAGGAGTTCTTCCACTTTGGTTTTATGCATCTTTTAGGTCTGCCTTGTAATGACTAATTAAGGGGGATTTTATGATCAGCGTAATTGCAAAAGGATTATTAATTCCATTTTTAGGAACAGCTTTAGGTTCTGCCTGCGTTTCCTTTATGAAAAAGGAAATGAGCCCAAAACTCCAGAAGGCACTTTCCGGATTTGCAGCAGGAGTTATGATTGCAGCTGGTGTATGGAGTTTACTGATTCCGTCTATGGAACAGGCCGCTGAACAAGGCATGGGAAAACTCGGATTTGTTCCTGCAGTAATTGGATTCTGTCTTGGTATGCTTTTCCTTCTTTTACTTGATGTCATCACTCCTCATATGCACATAAACGAAACTGTGGAAGGTCCAAAAAGTAAGCTGAAAAAAACAACAATGATGGTTCTGGCAGTTACTTTGCACAATATTCCAGAAGGAATGGCAGTTGGTGTTTTATACGCAGGCTGGTATACAGGTGCAGTCCAGGTTTCTGCTTCTGCGGCACTGGCTCTAGCAATTGGTATTGCAATTCAGAATTTCCCGGAAGGAGCAATTATTTCCATGCCACTTCACAGCAAAGGACTTTCAAAAGGAAAAGCCTGCTGGTACGGCGTTCTTACAGGAATAGTTGAACCAATTGCAGGATTGCTTACAATTCTTCTTGCTCAAATCATTGTTCCAGTTTTGCCATACCTCTTAAGTTTTGCTGCAGGTGCAATGATTTATGTTGTAGTAGAAGAGCTTGTACCAGAAATGGCTGCAGAAGAAGATAACAGTCATTCCAATTTAGGCACAATTATGTTCATGATTGGCTTTTCGTTGATGATGGTTCTGG
>JAKSTG010000012.1 GCA_024402695.1 Treponema sp.
ACGCCGCAAAATAACCGGCAATTTGACAGGCTCAAGCAATTTTGGGCCTAAAAAAGCCTTCTTTCAGAAAAACTGAAGGAAGGCTTTTGGTTTTAACCGTAATTTTAAGAACTACTAGCGATTTCTTCTTTCTGCGGCGCTGGCACAGGCGATACACATCTGAGTGTATGGAAGAGCTTCAAGACGGGCCTGAGGAATGTCTTTTCCACATCCTACGCAGCGTCCGTATCTTCCCTGGTAAATACGATCCAGAGCAGAATCAATCTGCTGAAGACGTCTTGCATCCTGGTCACCAAGAGCAGTAAGGAGAGTTCTGTCAATTGCATCTGCTGCAACGTCTGCTTCATCTCCTGATTCAACTGTTTTTACAAGATTTTTCATATCATCAGTCTGAGAAGCCAAAGATTCAATGATCTCTTTTCTCTGCTCCTGCAGATGTTTTTTCATGCTGTTTAAGAATTTCTGATTCATTTTCCCCACCTTTTTAACTGATCAACAACTTCTCGGTAGTTTTAACGTTGTTGCAAAGCGTTATGGTTATTATTATAATATATACTAATTTAAGAGCAAAAAGTCTAAAAATCAAGGAAAAAATTTGATTTTTTTTGACAATTTTGGAGGAATCGTGGCTAAAGAAGAAGCTATTGAAGTAGAAGGTATCGTTAAAGAAGCTCTGCCAAACACAACTTTCAGAGTAGAACTGCAGAATGGTCATGTAATTATGGCTCACCTGTCAGGAAAAATGCGCAAACACTACATCAGAATCGTTCCTGGTGACAGCGTAAAGGTTGAACTTTCACCTTATGACCTGGACAAAGGACGTATCACATTCCGCCAGAAGTAATTTCGGCAAAACAATCAATTTTTAAGGAAATAAAATGTCACTTTTCGAAGACCTCAAATGGCGCGGCCTTATTAAAGACGTAGCCGGAGAAGAAGCAGATTTACAGAAAACATTGGATGGCCCATCTTTCGCTTTTTACTGGGGAACAGACCCAACAGCAGATTCGCTTCACCTTGGTCATTATTCTTCACTTTGTATGGCTAAACGCCTTGCTAACGCAGGACACCACCCTATCCTTCTTTGTGGTGGTGCTACAGGACGTATCGGTGACCCTCGTCCAACAGCAGAACGCGAAATCATCTCAGAAGAAAAAGTTACCGCAAACATCAACGGAATCCGTTCACAGATTACACGCCTTGTTCCAACTGCAGAACTGGTAGACAACTACGACTGGATGAAAGGTTACGAATTCCTGAACTTCCTTCGCGACATCGGTAAATACATCAACGTAAACTACATGCTTGATAAAGACATTATCCGCCGTCGCCTTGAAACAGGAATCACTTTCGCAGAATTCTCATACATGCTTCTTCAGGGATACGACTTCCTTCACCTTTTTGAAGAAAAGAACTGTATCATGCAGGTTGCAGGATCTGACCAGTGGGGAAACATCACAACTGGTGTAGACCTTATTAGAAAGAAGCTTGATAAAACAGCATACGCTTTCACAATGCCTCTGATCCTGGACTCAACAGGAAAGAAATTCGGTAAATCTGAAGGCAATGCTCTGTGGCTTGATAAAGACAAGACAAGTCCTTACGAAATCTACCAGTACCTGATCAACACAGACGACGGAAAAGTTGAAGAATACCTTAAAGTATTCACATTCCTTTCAAAAGAAGAAATCGAAAAAATCTGTGCTGAACAGAAAGAACATCCAGAAACACGTATTGCACAGAAAACTCTGGCATGGGAAGTTGTTAAGGACCTTCACGGAAAAGACGAAGCAGACAACGCAGTTAACGTTTCTGTAAAACTCTTCCAGGGAGACTTCTCAGGACTTTCAGTTGCTGACATCAAGACTGGAATGAAATCAGTTCCATCATTCGAACTGAAAGAAAGCGCACCACTTATTGATGTTCTTGTAAACAACAAGATTGCTTCAAGCCGCCGCGAAGCCCGCGAATTCCTTGGAAACAACGCCATTACAGTAAACGGTGAAGTTGTAACCGATGAAAATAAAGTAATCGGTAAAGAAACTGCTATTGGTGGTGAAATCGTGATTATCCGCCGTGGTAAGAAAAAGTATTACATCGGAAACTGCTAAAAACCAAACAAGAGTTAAACAAAAAAATCCGTTGAAGCAATTCAACGGATTTTATTTTGAGAATTATCCTTTACAAAGAACTATTTCCAGAAAGCTTTCAGATATTGTGCAAAAGACTTTGTATCTTTTTCATGACGTGATTTATTCGAAAGAACTATAATCGTAACTTTTGTCTTTACATCGTAACTCATGATTGAGTTGTAGTTTAAAGTTTCACCTGTGTGAAAAATATTGCTGCCGTTATACATTAATCCATAACCATAACCAGGGCTGTCTTTTACCCTTTTATATGTCATTTCAAAAAGTGATTTGCGACTGACAATTTTTCCTTTAACAAGTTTTTGAATCCATTTATATAAATCTACAACAGTAGAGTTCATATCACCGCAGGCAAAAGAATACTGATCCGGGAAATACTGTTCATTCCCTTTTGAATCATAAGCTTTCACATCGATATTTCCGCTATCATTATTTGTGTTTGTCATTCTGCAAGGGTTATAGAAATGCTTTTGAACATAATCCTTATAACTCATTCCGGACACCTGTTCAACAATCTTTCCTAACAAAACATAGTTGATATTATGATACACATGGACTTTCCCTGGTTCATGTTTCATCCCACCTTTATTAAGGCTACTTATCCAGAAGTCAGTATCTAAAGGCTTTCCATTCTCAAGTAATTCTAACCCCTGCGAAATAAGTTCATCACTGAAATATATTGAAGGGTTTATTCCGGAACGCATTGTCAGGAGATTTTTGATTGTTATTTTATCTCCATAAATATAATCAGGAAAATATTTTGAAATCTTGTCGTTTACAGAAAGAAGTTTTTTTTCTTCAAGCTGCATAATTGCCGAAGCCGTAAACTGTTTTGTAATGGATCCTATTTCGAGTTTTGAATTTATGTTGATTGGTTCTGAATCAGGATTTTTTTCATCGGTTAATCCATAGCCTTTTGCAAAAAGGATTTTATTTCCTTTTGCTACCAAAACAGAACCAGTGAAATTTACACTCTTAAGATAATCATCTGTTTTATCCGCAAGTTCCTGATATTTAGAATCAATTATTTCATTTTTTGATTCCAGTTTTGAACTGCAGCTGAATAAAAAAAACGACGAAACAAACAATAAAGAAATAGCTAAAACTTTTTTCATATCTTATATCCGTTTACATTTTAACATATGGGTTTGAATCTTTTCAAATAGTTATTCGCATTACGAAAATAAAAAAATCATAATCCCAATAATTTAAGAATCAATAACCCATTCTTTTTTGAAACGATTCCATCTTTAATTTCATAATCAAAAACGATTCTATTCCCTTGCGGTTCACCGTCAAAATAAACCGGACAATACACATCCTTAATATTTTCGGCGATCTTTAAATCATGAGTTGCTGCAACAAGAAGAGAATCAGAATCGGCAAAATCAAGAAGTATTTTAGTACTTCCAAAAATCCTTTCTTCTGAATTAGTTCCAGACAAAATTTCATCAATAACACAAAGACTCTTATGAGCTTTTATTATCTTTTTAAGTTCCAGAAGTCTTTCTGCTTCCGCATAATACCGGCTTTTTCCTTCAAGAAGCTGATCATTTATGCAAATACTGGAAACCACATCTATTATCTGTGTTGAATAACTCTCCGCAAATGCAAATCCAAAACTTGTAGCAAGAATCTGATTTAATGCTAAAGACTTCATAAAGGAAGTTTTACCGGACATATTTAAACCTGTAATAATGATACTCTTATCTATTTTTCGACTTTGTCCAATTCCATCAACAATAAAAGGATTTTTCAGATTTTTGAAATCAATGGATATTTTTTCCCCATTATGAAATTCTGTAAAACAGCAATTATAATTTTTCATAATCCAGTCAGAATTTATAAGGCAGTCAATATATCCTGTATATAGATATATATCTTTTACTTTATTAAGGTTAATTAAAATTGTTTTTTCCACCATTTTATATGCAAAAAGTTCCAATGCAAAAAAAATCCTGAAATAATCAATCATTGCAGAAACAAAATCTCCTGATGAAGGGCCTCCAATTCCATCTTTGAAAAAAACGGCATACGAAGAAAGTTTGCTGAATTCTTGATAATTAGGAGTTTTATACAAAAGATTCAATTTTGTCTTCTTATTGATTTTTTTTAATGCATAACAAATCGATAAAAAATAACCAATGGAAGATGTAACATGACTTATATATTTATTGGTTGCAATAAACATTACTAGATTCAATAAAAGAAATAAAACAATAAAGGCTGCAATGAAATTAGGAAATAATATGCATAAACAAATATTCAATGAAATATTTAATATATATAAAACAAGAAAATGATTGATTACAAAATTATAAATACTGAAACCATTCCATAAATCCCGGACAAAGTAATTATTTTTTTGTTTACCAACGTATTTTTTTAGACAGTATTTTATATATTCAAAATTAGCATCAGAACATAAAGTTTTCATATCTTTTTGAATTTGAATAACATGTTCTTCACTTTTTATCGTATATAACCAATGGGAAAAAAGATTACTTCCACAACTCGTTATTGTATGATTATAGATTCTGTCAAAATCATTAAGCATCAGATCCTGCTCAGTAATTTCATCAATCCTGTATAATTCATCTTTAATTACTTCATGCAGGCTTAGTTGTCCATACTCAAGTTTCGACTTAAATATTTTCGCAAAATAAGAAACTTTAGTTAAAAAGTACTCTCCAAACTTTTTAATATCCATATTTTAAAGATAATAATGCAAGAAAATAAATGTCAATAAATTTTCAGGAAATTTTTATGGCTAAAAAAGAATCAGAAGAAAACAAAGATATCATCAAATTTAGGGACCGTATTTTTTCCCTAAGAACAAGAAGATTTGGAACCGTTGCCGAAATAATGGTAAAAAAGCTCTATAACCTGGATGACTCCGATGAGGTTGAAAAAAATTGATGGTTATTCAGACAAACAGCATAGGGGAAATAAAGGTGAAGGCCAGTTTCATATAACAAACAGCAATATAAAGGAACATAGAAAACAGCATTTAAAAGACACCCTTTCTTATGAAGAACTTTACAAACTGCTAGAACAAAAATAGATTTTCCCCACTTAAGCTTTCTTTAATCAAAGAAATTTCTAAAGGGGTCAGATTAAATAAACTGAAAACTTCTGCATCGACTTTTTCATATAATGCAAAAAGTTTATTTTGATTATCTTCTTTAAGCAAACTATCTACAAGAGAAATTATTCTTCCTTGAGTTCTGGCATCCACTACAGGTATTGGAACCTGTTCTATATGAGATCTTAAAATTTTAATTGAATTAAACTGTTTCTTAAAATAAAACTGAGCAACACTGGAATTCAAAACAGCCATAATATATTTTATATTCAGATTTTCTAAACGAGGAATAAGACTATTACAGCTGTTTAATGAAAGTGTTTGTTTATTATCATATGCAAAAACAAGCTGGTTACTGATAAAGCGATATAATAATTTTTCATCGGCGCGATAAAAATTCTCTGGCGCAACCTGCTGAAAACTTTCTGGAATAAAAGTAATGTAATTATCAGGCTCAGAATATTTATATTTATGAATATCCATTCCTTTAAGGACAATTTCATTTTCGTCGGTTTTCAAATTCGAAATGTATTTTTCATTGTCACCAGTTACAATCCCTAATGCAAAATCCGCATGGTTAAACAAAGTAGTCTTATTTTGTAATGAATCCAGTTTAGAAAGAACAAAATATTCTTCATCGGTCGATAAAAAACTGAAACATTTTGGAGTAATTTTTCTGTCGTTATTTATGACAAATTCTTTCTCTTTTATCTTTACTTTCAAATTCCTGCATTGCAGTTTTTTTCCTGTATTTTGTAATTCAATTATTATACTTGGACAATTTACTTTATCAAAAGAGTTTCCAAGATATTCAATATATTTGATTGATGTATTTTCTAAAATAATATTCCTGATTGCTTCATGAGACTTGACATTTAATACCGCTTCTGGAAGAACAAAAGAAATACAACCTTCTTTCTGACAAAACTGCAACGCTCTTTCTATAAACACATCGTAAGATTCAATATTCTTTAGTTTTGCAGATTCATAAAGGCTTCTTAAACCAGGAATTATAGATTCGTCAAAACTATATCCCCAGGGAGGATTACCAATTATGCAATCAAATTTTTCTTTTATATCTTTCGCTAAAAGGAAGTCCCTTACCTTGATGCGCGAACTAATTTCAAAATAATTAAAACAATTACATTTGAAAGACACATTTATTCTGGCAACTTTTATGGCAACTTCATCAATGTCGAATCCAAAAATATTTTCTATTTTAATAAAATCCGGTAACTGTAAAAGGAAATTTCCAGTTCCGCAACATGGATCACAAATTTTTATCTCATTGGAAATGCGTGCATTATCAGTCAGATTTGATATCAGTTTATCAACAACCGTTGTAGGAGTGTAATAGGAACCGGTAGCTTTTCTATTACCAAGATTTTTACAGGATATATAGATAAGTCCCAGAAGGTCTTCTTTATTTTCATAAAAATAATTAATTCGAAACAATTCGGGATAAGACTGCAGAAATCCTATTGCCTTTTTTTTGTTACTGTAAAGTTGTTTCAGAAAAGGTCCAAGTTCTTTTTCATCCCTGTTATTTTTCAAATAATCCAGTAACAGATTCGAAGATTTTAAACCATTTCTTTTCTGAAAGAAAAGCTGGAGTGCTGCTTCCGCAATAAATAACTGAATATTTTCATCCGTTAGCGAAACATTAAATTTTGTTAATAAATCCAATAACTGTTGAACAGAATTAAGATTAGGACTTTCAGATGAAATATAATCTTTGTAAAGGAAATTTCCGGTTACATGACTTTTATTTCGTCTACTTTTTAATTTTTTTTCACTACCGGATTTTATTTCATTTTCAATTTTTTCAACATTCTGTAATGAAAAATAATTTTTTCCGTCCTGTATTTTATCAGGCGTAATTTTATTTAACTTTACCCAGTTTTTACCGGTTGCAATGGAAATAGAAAGTTTCTTACATAATTCGTTTAAGGTTAAATAATTTTCCAACTCTGAATTTTTCCATCTAAGTGGTCTGTGTAAGAAGTTCAGAAATATTGAAACAGTTGTCTCCAATTTTTTCAATCTGACGGATAATATCCAGGAAGACAAGTTCGGCTTTAACATCAGCTCCGCTTTCAAGACGTTTTCTTGCAACTTTTTTCAGATCTTTACGCCACTGATCAATTGAGTTTTCAAGTTCAGTAGCCATTGCAAGTTTATTTTCATCAAGATGCTTATTGATATTGATTCTGATGAACTGCAGGAACTGACGGGCAAGTTCCACATAAGGAATAACCTGTTCCATATCTTCCTGCTGATATTTCATTTTCTTTTCTACAGATTTTGCAAGAAGCATAGAAGTTGTATAACAGTTATCACTCATATTTTCGAGTTCATCTACAATTTGTGTCATGAGGGAAAGATTTGCAACCTGTTTAGCTGTTACCGGAAGACGTTCACAATCTACAATGTATTTTACAATCTGTTCATGCATCTGGTCACAGTAATCTTCCTGCTGTTTCAGAACTTCAATGTGTTCCTCAACAAAATCCTTATTACGGTGTTTTACACCAATCTGGATTCGGTCAAACATATCTGTAACTACATCAGTCATATCAGCAATTGCTTTTTCTGCAGTCATAATGTAAGCAGTAATGTTTTCTTTTCCCAAAGTATCGTGGAATTCCAGTGTATATTTGTCACTTTTCTGACCAGGTTTGTCTTTGATACAAAGCTGTGAAAGGCGAACAAGAGGATTAACCAGAGGAAGGAATACAGCAGCTGAAAGAGCCTTAAATACTGTATGGAGCATTGAAATACGGATTGCGATATTTCCGTTTGCTCCTCCCGGTGTACAAGCAGTAACAAGAGCCAGGAATGGTTTGAAGAAAATAAGAGCCAGTAAAGTACCGAACACGTTGAAGAAAACGTGAATAAGGGCTGAACGCTTGGCATCTGTACTGGTTCCTGCGGCGGCAAGAACGGCGTCGATTGTAGAACCAATATTGCTTCCCAAAGTAAGAGCTGCCGCAAAATCCCAGTTTACAATTCCGTTATATGCAAGAGCGATAACGATGGCACTGAAAGCTGAAGAAGAATGTAAAAGAGCGGTGAAGAAAATACCAATAACAAATCCAAGAATAATAGACCAGAATCCAAGAGTCTGGACAGGACCAAGCCACATGAACCTGGCAGGATCTGTAAAGAGATCAGAAAGTCCGCTTAAACCAATGAACAGAAGGGCAAAACCCATTACGGCTTCTGCAACGTTCTTGTATTTCCCCTTCTTAAGGATTGAGAAGAAGTAACCGAAACCAAGAATTGGTACAGCAAAAGTCGAAATCTTGAAATTAAATCCGAAGATGGAAACAATCCAAGCTGTAATTGTTGTACCGATGTTTGCACCGAAAATTACCCCAACAGACTGTGTAAGGGAAAGAAGACCGGCGTTTACAAAGGTTACGACCATTACTGTAGTAGCACCGGAAGACTGAATAATCATGGTTATGACCATTCCCGTAAGGAGACCTACAAAACGGTTTCCTGTCATCATTGCAAGAGTGCGCTGAAGTTTTTCACCTGCACTTTTCTGCACGCCGTCACTCATGAGCTTCATCCCGTACATAAGGAAGCCCAAATTACCGATAAGTGACAAAAGCATAGCCACGATTTCTTTCATAATGTATTTATTTTACCAAATTTTTAATCTTCTTTTCAATTACGGGGAAATGTACTATGATGTAGAAAATATGAAAAAGACCTTGATTACAGTGGTGGGACTGGCAATCTGTTTATCTCTTTTTTCATGCAGCAAGCCTCATAAGGCCGTGGACAACAACGAGATTACCGAAGTTCCCCTTAACATTGAAATAAAAGACTCAAATTTGGATACAGAAGCACCTGTAAACCAGCTATGGCATATTTCCAATAAAAAGATTTTCATTCTTTTCGGCTATGACTACAACGATCCTGAGTTTGTAGAAAAAGCAACAAAAAGACTTTCCAATTCCTTTGGCTTATACGAAGACGGAGGAATAATAATACCTGTCGTATTCCCTGACGGTTTCCGCCACAAGGACAAGGCTGTTTCAGTTGATCTTTTCAATATTCTTGATGATGACGACATAGCAGGTTTTATTTCCCTGGGTGCACCGGAAAAAACTTATAGAGCTCTTTCAAGAATACAGGACCTGTGGAACGGGGAAATTCCTTTTCCTGTTATCTCCATGTTCCCTCAGGATGATATTTTAGGTATCGAAGACACCTCAAGCATTGTAATCAACCAGATTCAGCATGCAGAAAACGAAGAAAGCCTCATAACTGAATCGGAACACAGAGCCGTACCTGACGCAGATCTGATCCTTGAAAAAGCAGTCTCTTACATTCTGAAGCTGAAAAACTCACCTTCAAAAGACGCCGCCCTTGCAGCTCACTTAAGACAGATGCTTCCTGGAAAACATATCCACAGACATTCTGATTCAGAAACCGGTTTATACAGCATCAACCATTTTGTAATTGAATAGGATTTTATGGAATCTTTCTGCGTAACTGAAAAAGGAATTCTGGGGAATGCTGAAGATTTGAAGGCATTGGCCCAGAAAGAGGAAGCAACAATTCTTGTTGTTTCTGACTCCCACAAAAACATAGAAAACCTTAAAAAAGTTCTCGAAGAATTCGGTCCCTCATGCGACGCTGTCATCTTTTGCGGAGACGGAGCCTATGATTTGGGGTACTGCCTGGACCAGGCATTCCAGAAAAAACTTCTCCTTCCCCCTGTTGCAGTTCTTGTAAGAGGAAACGGAGACCCGTCCTATATTTCCACTGATTTTCCACCTCACACACTGGACGTACCGGAGTCAGCGGTGCTTGAAGCAGCAAGAAAAAAAATCTTCATTTCTCACGGCCACCTTCAGGGAGTCTATTACAATGATTCCATCATCTCTGAAGAAGCAAGAAAGATGGGATGTAAGATTATTGTCCACGGTCATACACATATTGCACGTCAAACCTATACAGACAGAGGAATGCACATTATCTGTCCTGGTTCTGTAAGCCTTCCCCGTGGTGGAACAGAAAAATCTTTTGCCCTGTTAACGATAAAAGGCAGCTATATTGATGCTGCCTTTAAAGAAATTAAAATGACAGGATTTGAAAGCTTCAATCCTGTCTGGTAATTTTTTCTAACGCTGAATACGTCCGCTTCCGTTTCCGGCTGCCAGTTTTTCAACTTCATCAACACTTACCATGTTGTAATCGCCCTCAATTGAGTGTTTCAGACAACTTGCGGCTACTGCGAATTCAACAGCATCCTGAGTTGATTTTCCTGAAAGCAGAGCGTAGATCAGTCCGCCACCGAAACTGTCACCGCCACCTACACGGTCAACGATGTACATTTCATATTTTTTAGAGAAGCAGAAATCTGTTCCATCGTAAAGAAGTGCCTGCCAGTCGTTGCGGTTTGCATTGATAGAAGAACGAAGTGTGATTGCGACTTTCTGGAAACCGAACTTATCTTTAAGCTGTTTTGCAACTGATTTGTAGCCTTCTGTTGAAAGTTCACCTTTTGTTGTATCTGTATTTTCAGCTTTGATTCCGAATACGTCGTTTGCATCATCTTCATTTGAAATACATACGTCAACGTATTTACAGATTTCTGTCATGGCTTCACGAGCCTGATCTTTTGTCCACAGTTTACCGCGGTAATTCAGGTCGCATGAAACAACAGCGCCGGCTGCTTTTGCGGCTTTTGCACCTTCGATACAAGCCTGAACCATATTTGGTCCCAGAGCTGGAGTAATTCCTGTAATGTGGAACCATTTTGCATCTTTCATGATTTCAGTCCAATTAAAATCAGAAGGATCTGCGGTTTGAATTGATGAACCTGCACGGTCATAAATACATTTTGATCCGCGTTGCGAAGCTCCGCGTTCGTTGTAGTAAATACCTACACGGTCTCCACCACGAACAATGTAATCTGTATTTACACCATAACGGCGAAGAGAGTTTACAGCACTCTGTCCAATTTCGTGTTTTGGAAGTTTTGTAACGTAATAAGCATCAAGCCCATAGTTTGCAAGGCTTACTGCAACGTTAGCTTCACCACCACCAAAAGTTGAAGTCATTGTATCAACCTGCACAAAACGGTAATATCCTGCAGGTTCAAGTCTGAGCATTAATTCACCAAATGTTACTACTTTCATTTCTATACCTCTTAATTGTTGCTTACTAATTTTGCGGCTTCTTTTGTAAGGCGTGAAATCTCTTCGAAGTCATTATTGTCGATGAGTTTTCCTGCACACATCCAGCTTCCGCCACATGCAAAGATTTTATTATAGGCAAGGTAGTCTACAATGTTCTGGGCATTAAGACCGCCAGTTGGCATGAACTTGAGTTTTGTATAAGGACCGGCAAGTGCTTTAATCATTTTTAGTCCGCCAGCCTGTTCAGCCGGGAAGAACTTAACGCGGTCAAGACCGAAGCTCATAGCTAATTCGATTTCTGTAGGAGTCATTACCCCAGGACATACCGGATATCCTTTTGAAAGACAGTGTTCAACAACTTTAGGATTCAGACCAGGACTTACAATGAACTTGGCACCTGCATCCATTGCACGGTCAGCCTGTTCAGGTGAAAGAACAGTTCCCGCACCCACTACCATTTCTGGACAGTATTTTGCAATCTGTCTGATTGATTCTTCTGCAGCGTCTGTACGGAAAGTAACTTCAGCACATGGAAGTCCGCCTTCTTTCAAAGCTTCTGCAAGAGGTACTGCTTTTTCCACATCGTTCAGTACAACAACAGGAACGATACGGATTTTTTCAATTTCCTCAAAAACACTCATTTATTATTCTCCTTAATTATTTTCTCTATTCTTCAGATTCAAGAAAAAGTGAAACGTAATTTTCAGGATCCAGATATTTCAAAGCGGCTTCCTGAAGATTTTCAGCAGTGATCCATTCTGAAATTCTTTTTGAATCGCGGATTACCCATGAAGGCTGTGTCTTCCAGTAATTTACAGACATAAGTTTATCCAGCCACCATTTGTCATCCCAGGTATTAGCTTCAAAAGACCTTAAATAGCCTTCCTTAAGCTTCACAACGTTTTCTTCACTTACACCCTTTGTACGGAGTTCAAGAATTGTATCAAGAACGGCATTTGCAAGTTCCTCTGTACGAGAAGGTTCACAACCGAACTGAATTTCAAAACGATAATCGTATTCAGGGTAACCTTCAAAATAACCGTAAGCACCTACTCCGTAAGTTCCGGATTTGTCTTCACGGATTACTTCACGAAGTCTGATATCAAGCAGTTTTCCCAGTTGAGTTGCAATGAGGGCATCTTTATACCGTTCATCAAGGTCAGTGTATTCAGGGCATTTTCCACCAAAAGCAATATAAACCATTCCTTTTTTATCCTGGCCTTTCTTTACAACGGCTTTGTTGATACCTTTAGGGAAATCAGGTTCATTGAAACTTACTTCATCACGAACTGCTTTTGTTTCAAGGGAACCAAGATAGATTTCACAAAGGTCTTTGAATTTAGCGTCATCAAAATCACCAACAAAAACAAAACAGAAATCGGCAGGATTATCAAAACGTTCATTGTAGATTCTTTCAGCAACAGAAGGATCCATAAGTCCGATGAAATCAAGATCAACCAGGGAATGTCTTATATTGCCTTCTCCAAAAAGCATTTCGTAAAGCTTTTTCCTGAAATGATTTTCCGGTTTTGAGTAAACTCCGGCGGCAGCGGTTTTCCAGTTGTCCATGAAAACAGTCCAAGCATCATCAGAAAAATATCTGTCTGTGAAAAGAAGATGGATTAACTGGAAAAGAGATTCCAGATTTTCATCGGTAACGCTTCCGCTCAGATATTCAGAAATATCAGAAAGATCTCCAGATACATCAATTTTCTTTTCAGCAAGGAATTTCGAAAGCTGATTATAAGAAATGTTCTGGAATCCTGAATAGAATTTATAATCGGCTGCGGCGCAGGCCGAAGGATATTCAGCATCGGAAACTTTTGCAAGACCTCCTTTACTGTTGGCCTTAAAAAGAATATTTCCTTTTGAAGAGAAGGATTTTTTTGTAATGATTCTGATTCCGTTAGAAAGCTGATATTCAATGGCATCAACATCTTCCGGTATTGAGGTAGATACAATTGTTCCTCTGCTTGAAGGAACTTCCATAAGGGAAGAAACTGAATCATCTACATACTCTTCAGAATCATCAAATGCAAAGTTTGTCCACAAAGAAAGGATTTCTTCTTCAGAAGGAACGTCTTCATAAACTGCGGGAACTGCAATGAACATTCTGTTTCCAAGTCCTTCAAAGAAAGTCGAAACATATTCATTGATTTCATCAAGTGTGATTTCTTCAAGAAGTCTTTCAACATTTGCACAGTACTGTTCGATGTTCTGATAAACTTTACCGGAAAGAACATATTCAACAAGAGCGTCTGCTACAACATTTGAATTCTGAAGAGAACTGTTCAGAGCATACTGTCTTGTAGCGGCCAGAAGTTCAGCCTTTTTTCTCTGCCATTCAGATTCAGTAATTCCGTTGTGGGCAATTCTTTCGTATTCTTTAAAGATATCAGAAAGAGAATCCATGAACATTCCGTTTTTTGGAACAAAACCAAGATAACGGAAACCTGTATTATCTGTAAGATTTATCTGTCCTGAAACCGCATTGAGCCAGGCAGCATCAGAAGAATTGGTTTTCTCTGAAGCACGGGAATTGAAAGTTCCGAACACAGCACTTGAAATCAAATCTTCTTTCATGTCTTCTTCTGTTCGGATTTTCAGAATATCAACCTGATTGAAAATCTGGATTACAGGATATGGCTGTTCTGCATCACGGATTACGGCAATTTCTTTTTCTGCCTTATCTTTTATTGATTTTGACTGAAGCTTAAGTTTTTTGTCAGAAGCTGGAATTTCCGACATTACTTTTACGACAGCCTTTTCAAGAGCGTCTGTGTTTTTTGAACCGGCAACAATAACAGACATGATTTCAGGTCTGTACCATTTATTATAGAAAGAAAGAACTTCGTCACGGCTCACATTCTGAATAATTTCCGGTTTACCGATAGGAAGTCGTTTACCAAAATCTGAATCGCCAAGAAGAAGCGGATAAAGAACTTTGTTCTGACGTCCTGAAACTCCAAGATCACGATAACGCCATTCTTCAATTACAACTCCCCTTTCCTTTTCGATTTCTTCAGGATCAAAAGTGATGGCGCTAGCCCAGTCCCTGAGGATTTCCAGTGAAGTATAAAGCATGCTTTCATCATCAGCTGGAATTTCCAGAAGATAAACTGTTTCTTCAAAAGTCGTGTAAGCATTAAGTTCTGCACCGAAATCCATTCCGATTGTTTCAAAATAATCGACAATATCATTCTTTGCAAAATGTTCTGTTCCATTAAAAGCCATGTGTTCAACAAAGTGAGCAACACCCTGTTCATTTTCTTCTTCCATAAGGGAACCGGCTTTTACAACAAGACGAAGACTAATTCGGTTTTCACCTACGGCGCTCTGAGTAACGTAATAATTCATTCCGTTATCAAGAGTACCTTTTCTGATTTCTGGATCGAGAACAAGGTCTGTTCCCTTTGTCTGTTTTCCGGAAGCACACCCTGCCAGAAGCAGAAGCACTAAAGCTCCGATTAAAATTCTTTTTAAATTCTCTCTCATATCTTTTTCCTATTTAAAAAATTTCTCTGCATTGTTCCAGCAGATATCTTCCACGATTTTACCAAGCTGTTTGTCATTCCATGGATACTCGCCGTTTTCCACAAGTTCCCCAATAAAATTACAGAGGATTCTGCGGAAGTATTCATGACGTGGGAATGAAAGGAAACTGCGGCTGTCTGTAAGCATTCCGATAAATCCGGAAAGAAGATTTGTTCTTGCGTAAACTTTAAGCTGTTCTGCAATTCCATCCTTATGGTCACAGAACCACCAGGCAGGTCCGAACTGAACGCGGGCAGGTTTTCCATTTGCAAATTCTTCAAGACTTACATCAGCGTCATCATTTTCCCAGAAGTTTCCGCACATAGTAGCAAGTGCTTCGTTATCTTTTGGATTAAGGTTATATAGAACAGTTTTTGGAAGTCCGCCAAGTGCATGGATGGAATTAAGAAGTCCTCCAACCTGTGCAATATAATTAAAGTCTGCAAGGCTGTCGTTTCCTACATTCACTCCGGCCTTTGAAAGAAGAACTTTATTATTGTCACGGATTGCACCGATGTGAAGCTGCATAACAAAGTTTCTTTCTTTATAAATTACACCAAGCTGAATCAGAAGATAACTCTGATAAGTAATTACCTCTTCTACCGATACTTCTTTTCCTTTAAGAGCTTTTACAAAAATTGCGTCGGCATCTTCATAAGTTGCAGGCACATAGAAATCTCTTTCAAGGGACATGTCACTTACAACGCTTCCCATTTCCTTGAAGAAATCTGCTCGGGTTTCAAGAGCCATAATAAGGTCTGCAAAGTTTTCGATTTTTCTTCCGGAAACCTCTGCAAGTTTAGCGATGTAATTTTTGAAACCTGGTTTATCTATGCCCATTGCTCCGTCAGGACGGAACGAAGGAAGTACTTTGATTTCAAATCCGTCATCTCTTATTTTTTTATGCCATTCAAGTGAATCTGCAGGATCATCTGTAGTACAAAGGACTTTTACATTCTGCATACGAAGAAGATTTCTTACAGAATACTCAGGAGAGGCAAGTTTCTCGTTGCATTTATTCCATACCTCTTCCGCATTTTCCGGAGTCAAAGGTTCTGTAATCCCGAAGTAGCGCTGCAGTTCCAGATGAGTCCAGTGATAAAGTGGATTTCCTACAGCCCCCTGAATTGTGTAGACATAAGCCATGAAGCGTTTGAAATCATCTGTCTTACCTGTAACAAGATTTTCAGGAATTCCATAGGAACGCATCTGACGCCATTTATAGTGGTCACCGTCCAGCCATGCATTGGCAAGGTTTCCGAGGCTTTTGTCTTCATATATTTCTTTTGCCGAAAGATGATTGTGAAAATCAAAGATAGGCATATTTTTTGCATAGTTGTGGAACAGCTTTGAGGCTGTTTCTGTTTTAAGGATAAAGTTATCATCAAGAAACTGTTTCATATTCAAACCCTTACGTAATTGTTACATACTAGAATTTTAGTTCTTTATTAAAATAAAAAAGTTCCCGGCCGCATAGAGCCGGGACAGTCATTTTAGAATTCAGCTGTATAATGCTTTACATTACGGATAACATCACCATCAATCTGGCAATCTCTTGGTTTTGTAAAGTAAACATCAATTTTCTTTCCGCGGAAAACATGAGATCCCTTAACTTTCCCTTCGTGAACACCCTTAATGAATTTAGGGAAATTCAGCAAAGTACCAAGTCTTTTTGGATTTTCAAAAATAATGAGTTCAAGGTAATCGGCTGTAAGACGGTCATAAGTAGGAGCGATTTTTACACCACCACCATACATAGTTCCGGCCATTGTAGAAGCCATCCAAACGTTTTCGAAATATTCTTCTTCTCCACCGTCTACAATAACAGAACATCCGCAAGGTTCATACTTACTCAGAACCCCTTCTACTACAGCTTTACTGTAATTGAATTCCTTGTCTCTGTTTTCTTCCTGTGCGCGGAAATCTTCACCAACACGGCAGCTGTATCCGTCAACACCAAGACCTACATCAGTAAGGAAGAAGCGTTTTCTTCCCTCGACTTCACATTTGTGAACATGTCTAATGTAGTCATTTACACGGGTATAACGTTCCCCTGGTTTTGCAATATCATTGAAAAAATCGTTTCCGGCTCCGGAAGGACTGAAATAAAGATTATTCTTGATTTCGAGTCCACGCATTTCCTGTGCAAAACGAAGAATTGTTCCACCACCACCAACGATAAATACATCATCTCCTGGATACAAGCTTTCCATCTGGAAACGAAGATCAAGAGTTGTAATATTACGGTAAACGAGATCTCCTGGAGTTTTGTCCAGACCTTCATCCATAACAAACTGCTTGGCGATTTTTTCACCTGTGTTGTTACTGGCGAGAGGGTTATAAAGTACGTATTTCATAACTCCCTATTATACCACTAATTTACAGTTTCGTGAATTACGCGGCGAACAGCGCCAGTTCCAGAGCAAAGTTCGGCAAAAATCTTTTCAACCTTATCTGCAACAGGAGTTTTATAAAGGTCCTGACCGAAAATGTCTTCACGGCAGAGAATCTGTGAACAAACAGCATGTACATCAAAAGCTTCGCCAAGTTTGATTCCTGCTACAATCGGAGTTACCTGAGAAAGCAGTGGATCCGGTGAAAGTTCGAATGCATTTCCGTTATCATCAATTGCCATAAGATAGCGCATCCACAGGGCGAATACCATTGGAATAACTTTAAGAGAGTTCACATCCATTCCGTTTTTCTGGTAAGCCTTGATTGTTTCACCGAAGCGGATTGAAAGTTTCTGTGATGTATCACAGGCAATGCGCTGTGGTGTGTCAGGCATAAATGGATTTGGAATACGGATATTAACAACTTCATCGATGAATTGTTTTGGTGAAAGGATTTTTGGATCAACTACAACAGGAAGTCCTTCTGTATAACCTGCGATTTCAACCATCTTCTTAAGGTCTGCATCTGCCATTTCTTTAGAAATGAGAGTGTATCCAAGAAGACATCCTGAAACTGCCAGGGCTGTGTGAAGCGGATTCAGACAGGTACAAACCTTCATTTTTTCTACCTTGTCTACAGTTTCGCGCTGAGTATAGATGATTCCACCCTTTTCAAGTGCCGGTTTTCCGTTAGGGAAAGCATCTTCAATTACCAGATACTGGCATTCTTCGGCATTTACGAAAGGTGCTACATAAGTCTTTTTGCTTGTAATAACAGGAGCCAGTTCTTCAATGCCGTCATCATTAAGGATTTTTTCAATGTTTGCATCAGGACGAGGTGTAATCTTGTCGATCATGCTCCAAGGGAAAGTTACTTTTGAAGGATCTGTACAGTAAGCAAGGAAACCTGCTTTACATACCCCGTTCTTTTCCCAGGCTTCTGCAAGACCAAGAACTGCGGCCTTAAGTTTGTCTCCGTTATGTGAACAGTTATCCATGCTGACCATGGCTACAGGTTTTTCACCGTTTGCGAAACGTTCATAAAGAAGTCCAACAACTTTTCCCATGTATGACTGTGGTTTTGCAGGTCCTGCTTTCATGTCTTCTTCTACAAATGGAGAAAACTCTCCTTTCGCATTCTGAAGAACGTAACCTTTTTCTGTGATTGTGAAGGAAACCATCTGAAGAGAATCGGCACGGAAGATTTCCTTAAGGCGGTTCCAGTCTGCATCATTATTAGAATCTGCAGTGAGAGATTCCATAATAGAACCTACAACAGTCTTTTCTACAGAACCTGAAGCTTTAAGGGTTACCAGAGCTCCGATATTATCGTGAGGACGATACATTTTTTCGATGATTTCATAATCGTAACCTTCTGCAACAACAAGACCACGGTCCAGTGTTCCGTTATTAAGAAGATTCTGAACTACATTTGCCTGGAAAGCACGGAAAATGTTCCCTGCCCCAAAATGGATCCAGAAAGGATTTTCACGGGTAGCTTTATTTACTTTGTCAAAATCAAAGGATGGAAGTGTATATCCTTTTGATTCCCATTCTGATTTATTGCTGATTCCTTCAAGTGTCAGTTTCATTTATTTCCTCCATAACGGCTGACGTTACTTACATACTAGTATATCACTTATATCAAAAAGATTTAAAGTACTTTCTGAAAAATTAAGTGTTTTTGCTGAATTCCACTAATTGTAGTATTATATACCTCTAAAGGTACTTATTATAGGAGTTTTTTATGCAGGAATGGCTTAAAACAGCAGTTTTTTATGAGATTTATCCCCAGAGTTTCAATGACACCAACGGAGACGGAATCGGAGATCTTCAGGGAATCATAGAAAAACTGGATTATATCAAAAACCTTGGATGCAACGCACTTTGGCTGAATCCTTGCTTTGAAAGTCCTTTTCACGACGCAGGCTACGACGTTTCCGATTATTACAAAATAGCTCCACGCTACGGAACAAACGAAGATGCCCGCCGCCTTTTTGCAGAAGTACACAAAAGAAACATGCATATTCTTCTGGACCTGGTTCCGGGACATACATCCATCGAACACCCCTGGTTCAAGGAAAGCATGAAATCCTCTCCTGAAAACCCAAATGAATTTCATCACCGTTTCATCTGGACAGAAAGTGCCTGGGAGGGACTTGAAGGAGTCACAAATATCCGCGGTTCCCTTTCAGGTTTCTGCGAACGCGGTAACTGTGCCATAAACTTCTTTACCACACAGCCTGCCCTGAACTACGGATTTTATAACCGGGACTCAAAAAAGCCATGGCAGATTTCAATGACCCATCCTGGTGCAAGAGCCACAAAGGAAGCTATGTGGGACATCATGAAATTCTGGCTCTCCATGGGCTGTGACGGATTCCGTGTTGATATGGCAAGCAGCCTTGTAAAAAATGATGATGAAGTCGGAACCGGTATCATTACCTTCTGGCAGGAAATAAAAGAAAGACTGGACAAAGAGTTCCCTGATGCCGCCATGGTTTCTGAATGGGGAGAACCAGACAAATCACTTCGTGC
Source organism: Treponema sp. (assembly GCA_024402695.1). Taxonomy (GTDB): domain Bacteria; phylum Spirochaetota; class Spirochaetia; order Treponematales; family Treponemataceae; genus Treponema_D. Next base: position 19,862 of record JAKSTG010000012.1, read on the forward strand.
CGGTTTTGATATGGATTTCCTTCTCCACTTCGGACCTTCTCACTACCTGGATCTGTTCCGCGAAAACCCATACTTCGCAGGAAAAGGAGACCTTACAGAATTCTGGAAATACTATGACATGATCCGCGAAAAAGCCGGTTCTCAGGGACTTATCTGTATTCCTAGCGGAAACCACGATATGGACAGAATTTCCTATCATTTGAACACAAAGCAGACAAAGCTTGCTTTCGTTTTCCTTCTTACAATGCCTGGCGCCCCTTTCATTTATTACGGAGATGAAATTGGAATGCGTTATATTGCAAACCAGCCAAGTGTTGAAGGCGGCTACAACAGAACAGGCGCCAGAACTCCTATGCAGTGGGACAGAACCCTCAATGCAGGTTTCTCAAGCGCACCAAAATCAGAACTTTATATTCCTATTGATAAAGATGAAAAACGTCCTGACGTAATGAGTCAGATGAACGACAAGGATTCTCTCTGGCATTTTGTAAGACACCTTCTTCGTTTAAGAAGTTCCAACAAAGACCTTCAGAACACTTCAAGTTTTGAGCTTCTTGTAAAAGGTGGAAAAGAAGAACCTCTGGTTTACAAACGCGGAAAGACCTGGGTCGCAATAAACCCTACAGAAAAAGAATTCATAATTAAACGTGGGGACGGACTGGAAGCCATTACTCTGGCTCCGGAAAGCTGGTTCATCGGTTAGTCAGTTTCCGGAACTTTCGTTACATTTCAGATATCGCTCTGTTTATATCTTCCATTTCGATTGAAGAAGAATTGTTCTGGGAAGCAAGCATAGCTGCGCGGTTCAGCACAGTCTCGATTTTTGCGGCAGAGAAGCCCTTGAACTTTCCTACAAGAGTTTCAGCCATTGCAGATGAACCAAGATTTTTTCCTGCAGAATACATGTTTATGAGTGCAAGTCTTGTTTTCTCATCAGGATAAGGAACTGTATATTTTGCGTCAAAACGGCCAGGACGGATAAGGGCTTCGTCCAGGGCTTCGCGGCTGTTTGTTGCTGCAAGAACAAGAACTCCCGAATGAGGTTCAAAACCATCCAATTCATTAAGCATGGCAGTTACAATACGAGTATTTTCTGTTTCAATGGCAGAACCTGAATAATTACGTCTTGTACCGATTCCATCAAACTCATCGATAAAAACAATACATGGAGCAGCCTTGCGGGCCTTTCTGAAAAGAAGCTTAACTTTCATCGGACCAATGGCCATAAACATGCTTTCAAAATCGGTTGCCTTTGCAGGAATAAAATTCACGCCAGCTTCTTCCGCAAGGGCTCTGGCAAAAAGAGTTTTTCCGTTTCCAGGATCCCCTTCAAGAAGAATTCCTTTTGGAAGGCGCATTCCCTTCTGAGCGGCAGCCTTTGGATTTTTCATGAACTGTGCAATCTGCATCATGTGACCTTTAAGATCATCCATTCCGGCAATATCAGAAAAATGGACTTTTGTATGGCGAACAACCTTAAAGGTATTTGGACTGATAAATTTTCTGAAAGCGATAAAAATAATGCCAAAGAAAAAGGCATAGAAAATCAAGTCAAAAACAAGGGAAACTATATCATCCCAATCCTTTTCATGAGACACGTATATTCCCTGAAGCAGAAGTCTTTCTGCCAGATCAGGAGATCCCGGATTCTGTGTCACATACTTGTTTCCGTCTTTTACAGAAAAAGTGATTTTTTCTTCATTGAAGGAAGCAGAAACAACACTGCCCTCTTCCACATATCTGTTGAAATCACTGTAGCTGACCTTTGTTGAATTGTCAGAAAGAATAAAATAACCAACGGCACAAAGAGCCAAAACAACAACAATCAGAAAAGGAATTTTAATTTTTCGCATAATCAGAATTTAATAATTTTTGTTTGCTTTTTCAATAAACTCCAACTAAAATACTAGAATACAAGTTACTTAGAAGGAAACACAAATGAAAACAAAACTACTTTACGCAGTACTGGCAGCAGGCATTCTGGTTTTTACTTCCTGTGCATCGGAATCTAAAAATCAGAAACCTGTTGAATCAGTGCATAATGACACCTCAATAAAAGCCGTCAAAGCTATAGGCGTTCAATTAGAAAGAAATGCGGCAAATGCAGTCTGGTACCGCATGAGCGAAGAATACAGAATCGTGGTCAGCGAATACCGGTTTGTAGAGAACTGGAAAAAGGAAACAGAAAAACTTGGAGACATTACCGAAGTAAAAGCTCCGGTTCTTCTTGAAGACGGAACCTATCAGATCATCTGTCTTCCTATGACTTTTGAAAAAGGAAAACTTTTCGCAACCTTCACAGTTTTTGCAGAAGCCCTTAATCCGCTGGACGTAAAATATTCAAAAGACTTCCCTTCAACAGGTTCTTCAAAAAACGAAAAGAATAGTCTTTCAAAAGAAGAAATCAAAAAATGGACAGAGGAAGCAAAGAACTATCCGAACTACGATCTGGTACCGGCCCTTACAGAACCTGCACTCAAAGACCTGTGCAAGGACTACTTCAGAATCGGATGTGGAATCACAGGAGCAAGTCCTGCCAACAGTGCAGTAAAAAGCCCTGAGTTCATGAAAGTTGCCGAAAAGCACTTTTCATCCTGGACTTCAACCAACCTGATGAAACCTTCATATCTTATGAACCAGAAACACAGCATGAAAAACGCAGAAGACGGAAATGAAGAACCGGTTCTGGATTTTTCTGCCGCAGTTCCGGTTTTGAAATATGCAAAAGAACACGGAATCCAGATGAGAGGCCACACCCTTGTTTGGCATACTCAGGTTCCAGACTGGTTCTTTCTTGAAGGTTACAAAAACAATGCCCCAGTCGTAGACAATGAAACAATGAAGTTCCGAATGGAAAGCTACATAAAACAGTACATCACTTTTGTGCAGGATAACTATCCTGGAGTCGTATACTGTTGGGACGTTGTAAACGAAGCTGTTGATCCCGGAAACGGCGACAAAAGCGTAAGCTGGAGCTGCCGCAAAGAAAACGACGGACACCCTAACATGTGGTATGAGGCCCTGGGAACAGATTATGTGGAACTGGCCTTTGAATATGCCAGAAAATATGCTGATCCTGACGTTGCCCTTTTCTACAATGATTACGGAACTTTTGACAGAACCAAACGCCAGTACATTTACAACCTGGTCACTTCCCTTAAAGAAAAGAACCTGGTGGACGGAATCGGAATGCAGGGCTACTGGGATTTCAGAAATCCTGACCTGCAGACAATAAAAGATACAATCGACCTTTACGCCTCTACAGGACTTGAACTCCAGCTTACAGAATGGTCTGTATCAACTCCGGACGAAAGCGACACAAACATGGTTCTTCAGGCCGAACGATATGCCTCTGTTCTGAGACTTCTACAGAAAATGGATACCCAGGGCGGCGGTAACGCAAACATCACCTGTGTTTCTTTCTTCGGAGTAATGAATCATTTCATGCTGAGTCCTGGCGATAAAACCAATAACCGTCCTTTCGACGAAAAACTTCAGCCAAACAGAATGTTCTACGGTGTCAAAGATACTTTCCAGATGTTCTATTAGCCGTTTAGAAATTTAAGTAGATTCCTGAAAAGCCGGAAGTTTTTTTATTGGAGTTTTGAAGGCATATCATTTATAATAAATGATATGCTGACTATCACTTCTGACTTTTTAATGGACGGAAAACCATTCAAACTTATTTCCGGAAGCATTCACTATTTCCGCATTGTACCTGAATACTGGCAGGACAGACTCGAAAAATTAAAGAATCTTGGCTGCAACACAGTAGAGACCTACATACCCTGGAATTTTCATGAACCAAAGAAAGGCCAGTATCGCTGGGAAGACAGATACGATGTAGAAAAATTCATTTCCCTTGCAGAAAGCCTTGGACTTTATGTGATAATCAGACCGGCACCATACATCTGCGCAGAATGGGAATGGGGCGGACTCCCCTCCTGGCTTCTGGCTGATCCCCAAATGAAGGTCCGCTCAAACTATAAAGGCTTCCTTTCGGAAGTAGAAAGCTATTACAAAGAACTTATGCCACGTATCGTTCCCCACCAGGCGGACCGGGGCGGAAAAATAATCCTTATGCAGATCGAGAACGAATACGGATATTTCGGATTCTCGAAGAAATACCTTCGTACTCTGGCAAAATTGATGCGGGCCAACGGAATCACTGTTCCATTCGTTACCTCTGACGGTCCTTGGGGCGGCTGCATGGGACGAGGATCCATAAAAGAAGCCCTGCCTACAGGAAACTTCGGTTCAAAAGTTGAAAAACAGTTCGGAGTAATGAAAAAATATGTTGGAAAAAGACCTTTAGTCTGCATGGAATTCTGGTGCGGCTGGTTCGATGCCTGGGGAGAAGAACACCACACCTCAAAACTGGAACAGAACAAAAAAGATCTTGCCGACGCCTTGAGACTTGGTCATTTGAATTTCTATATGTTTGAAGGTGGAACCAATTTCGGTTTTACTGCAGGAAAAAACCTTAAGTCAAAAGAAGCCGACATAACCTCTTATGATTATGACGCGATTCTTTCAGAAGACGGACAGATTACGCCAAAATATGAAGCCTTCAAAAAAATCATCAGGGATTATGAAAAAGAATTCAAAAATGATTTCACAAATATTCCTGAAACAGAATTAACAACCGAAATCAAACGAAAGGCCTACGGAGAAATTCCTGTCACTTCTTCAGTTTCTCTTTGGGATACCCTTGAAAAAATTTCCGTTCCTGTAAAAAGCTCAAAACCTCTCAACATGGAAGATGCCCTTATAAATCAGGACTACGGATACATTCTTTACAGATTCAAATGTGAAGCTAAGACAAGACCTGAAGACCTTGAAGTAAAAAATGCAAGAGATCGGGTAAGTATTTTTTCAGAGGGAAACACAGGCATTGTAATTGTAGAAAATCAGGGGCGTGAAAATTTCGGTCTAAAACTGAACAGACAGAGAAAAGGCATCCAGAAAAACGAATACATAAAATGCAAAGGAAAGAAAATCAAGGATTTTGAAATCTTCAGCTTGAACCTTGATGAAGATCAGATTTCAAAAGTACAGTTCCCGGAAGGAAACGAAACGGCAACTTCTAATAACACAAAAACAGGTCCTGCCTTTCATCGTTTTGATTTTTCCATAAATGAAATTTGTGACACCTTCCTTGACTGCACAGGCTGGACCAAAGGAGTTGCCTTTGTAAACGGATTCAATATCGGACGCTACTGGAACATAGGTCCACAGACAAGTCTTTATATTCCTGCCCCACTCCTTCACAAAGGTGAAAACTCAATCATCCTGTATGAAGAAGAAAAGCCGGATACAAAGATCCGGCTTTTGGAAAACCATAATTGGAAATAGAGACTAGAAGAAAACGCCTTTTACAAAAATCTCAATACCAATTCCGATGAGGATGATTCCGCCAAAGATTTCGGCTTTACCTGCAAGTTTTTCTCCGATCTTTTTTCCAATAAGAAGACCTGCAAGACAAATTGCAAGTGTGACCACAGCAATTATAAGTCCTGCGCCCAGGGCTGTTACTGCATTATATTCTGCAATTGTAAAACCAACTGAAAGGGCATCAATAGAAGTAGCAATCCCCTGAATCATTAGTGTTCCAAAAGTCAGGATAGTCCCGGCTTTTTCGTTTTCACCACCAGCATCTTCGTTGTCTTCTTTTCTCTCTTTAATACATTCAATTATCATTTTTCCGCCGATGTACAAAAGAAGAATTAGGGCAATCCATGGGATGAATTTCTGGAAAGCTGTAAATTTTTCAGCAATTGTGTGAACACAGATCCAGCCGATCATAGGCATGGCAAACTGGAAAAAAGCATAAGTTCCGGCCACTCCAAAAACTTTTGTTTTTCTCATATCCGGTTCATTCAGGGCATTTGCAATGGAAACAGAAAAAGCATCCATAGCAAGTCCTACACCAAGAAGTAAGTTTGTAATCAAAAAAGCAAAACTAAAATCGAGCGTCATAAAAAAATCCTTTTCTGAAAAGATTTCTATATTAAACTTCAAAAAACTGGTTATTACAAGTTAACAAAAAAAAGTCTTCTGATTTTTTTTCAGAAGACTTTTTGGTTCAATCAACTGTCACTTATCTGTACAGTTTTGTTCCGCTTCTATCGTGTGTCTTTTCAATAGCTTCCCAAAGTCCCTGCAGGTAACAGGCACCAAGAGCACGGTCGTAAAGTCCATAACCTGGCATAGCTTTTTCACCCCAGATCATGCGACCGTGGTCTGGACGGATAACGCCATCGAAACCTGTGTTATAGAGAGTTTCGCAGATTTTGTACATATCGAAGGTTCCGTCGCTTGAAAGGTGTGCACTTTCCTGGAAGTCCTGAACCGGGTCATCAATTGCAGTATTGAACTTAAGGTTACGGATGTGGGCAAAGTGGATGCGTCCTGAAGCTGCCTGAATCATTTCACAAAGATCATTCTTGCGGTTTGTACCATAAGAACCTGTACAGAAAGTAAGACCGTTGTGTGGATTTGGAACGTCTTTAAGAATACGAACAACATTTTCCTTGTTGATAACAATACGTGGAAGTCCGAATACAGGCCATGCAGGATCATCCGGATGAATTGCCATATCGATATTGTATTTATCACAAACAGGCATGATTGCTTCAAGGAAATATTTCAGATTCTGGAAGAGTTTTTCGTTGTCGATGCCTTCATACATCTTGAAAAGTTCCTTTACACGGGCCATACGTTCAGGTTCCCAGCCAGGAAGAATGAATCCGTTTGAATTCTTCTCCAGTTTTTCGAACATTTCTTCTGGTTTTACACCGTCAATGAAGGTTGAGTTGTAGGCAAGAACAGTTGATCCGTCTTCGCGAACACGGGCCAGTTCTGTACGAGTCCAGTCAAAAACAGGCATGAAGTTGTAACATACCATGTGAATGTCTTCCTGCCCCAGTCTTTCCAGAGTTTTGATGTAGTTTTCAATATATTCATCACGGCGGCCGTTACCGATCTTGATGTCATCGTGAATGTTTACACTTTCAATACCGGCAATTTTAAGACCTGCGTCATTTACTTCTTTCTTTATTTTCTGGATAGCACCAAGTTCCCATGCATCACCAGGAACTGAATCATACAATGTTGTGATTACACCTTTAACACCAGGTACCTGACGAATCTGCTGAAGTGTTACAGAATCGAAACCTGTACCGTACCATCTTAAAGTCATTTCCATATTGTTTTCCTCTCGGTCATAAAAATAAGGTTATTTTTAGACCTTCAAAATATAAACTATTTATATAATATACTAGTATGGAAGTTTGTGCAAATAGTTTGTTTTACCTAAAAAAAAACGCCCTCCTCTGAAGAGGAAGGCGTTCTGATTATTCATATCTGAAAGCTATTAGCATTCACAGATTGGAACGAATGTTTCAGCTTTAAGAGAAGCACCACCGATGAGACCACCGTCGATGTCTTCCATAGCCAGAAGTTCTGGAGCGTTAGAAGCTTTCATTGATCCACCGTACTGGATGATTACTTCGTCTGCTACTTTCTGGTTGTAAAGTTTTGCAATGTATGAGCGGATGAACTTGTGGATTGCCTGTGCATCTTCTGGAGTTGCTGTTTTACCAGTACCGATAGCCCAAACTGGTTCGTAAGCGATTGTTACGTTTTTCATCTGTTCTTCAGTAACACCGGCGAGACCTGCAGAAAGCTGGAAAGCACAAACCTGTTCTGCTTCACCTGCTTTGCGTTCTGAAAGAAGTTCACCGATACAAAGGTCAACTTCGAGACCGCTGTTCAGAGCTTTGCGTACTTTCTTGTTGATCAGTTCATCAGATTCACCGATTTCGTGGCGGCGTTCTGAGTGACCGAGGATTACACACTGACATCCGATATCTTTAAGCATAGCGCAAGAAACTTCACCTGTGTGAGCACCGTTGTCTGTTGCAGCACAGTCCTGAGCTGCCAGGATGATGTTTGAACCTTTTACAACCTGTGCAACTGCATCAAGGTATACGAAAGGAACACCAATCATGAATTTGTTTGTTTTGCCTTTGAGCTGTTCAACCAGGTCTTTAGCGAGAGCAACAGCTTCTGCTTTAGAAGTGTTCATTTTCCAGTTTCCGGCGATATAATGTGTACGTGCCATAAAATAACTCCTATATATACCAAATGCCTTTCAGGCATTTGTCATTTTGTTCGTATAACTGAATTTACCCTAAAAAGTGGAAAAATTCAATTAAGTGTATAAATCCAACTATTATGCCTTACCTAATTCAGGAAGAAGACTGTCCTCAGCTTCTTTCGTAACATCAATAGACTGTCCGTAGCGCAGATAGAAAAGATGACATTCAATCTGGGATTTATCCACTCCGAAAAGTTCACTGGCAGCATCTTTATAGCAGGCCAGCTGAGGATAATACTTATCCGGATGAATATGCTCATCTGTCTTATAATCTACAATGACAACTTTTCCATCAGGGCGAAGATAACAAAGGTCTATGATTCCGGTTACTACGCAACCGTTCTGGTAGGCAACAAAAGAATATTCAGGGTATTTCTTCTGGGATTCTTTAAGCTCACCGGCAAAATGAGATCCTTCAAAAGCCTGACACATTTTTTTGCACACACTGATCATACTGCTACAAATTGGATCAGAAAAGTTTTCTTCTTCAGATTTATTGTAATCCCAAAGATTCCTGAAAGAATAAGCCGGAAGTTCATGGAGAACATTTTCAGAGTCCCTTACATAGGCTTCCATAAAAGCATGTGCAAAAGTACCGAAATGAGCCGCATTGAAATTCTTTTCCATAAGCTTTGGCATAAGGGATGAGAGTTCCGGAGCAACAGGATTCTCTGAAGGGAGCTCCTCCCCTGTTTCTTCCTGACCTTTCTCAAGACCGCTTGGAGTAACCTGAGGATCTGGTTCCACCTGACTTTCAAGAGTAATGATTTTTACATCATCATAGAAAGAATTATTCTCTTTAAGGAACTGATCTTTTGCTTTTAAGGTAAGTGGAACATCCTTTTTCTTTCCTTCAGTAATAGTGTTACGGTCAACAGGACAAATGGAAATATAATCAAAAGGAGCCCCTTCATTCCAGGTGTATTCACCCAAAGAATATACAGGATTCTTTTCCATAGCAGGATAATAAGCCTTGCAGACAGACATCATTATTCCATTTATAAATTTGGAAACGCCAACGACATAAGCTTCTTTTTCAGCACGGGTTAATGCAACATAAATGACACGACGGAATTCCGCATCCGCCTTGGCTGTTTCAACTGAGTTTGATTCCCCGAATGGTGTTTCCGGACTTACTTCATCATCCTTCTCTTCATAATCTCCCCTTGCATTTCCTGTAACGCCAGTAACGAAAACATAAGGGAACTGGAGTCCTTTACTTTTATGGATTGTCATTACCTGGACTGCATCAGAGATTTCTTTTGGATATTCTATTTCTGAAATATCAATTTCACTATCCTGCCCATAAGCAGACCTTAAAGCATCAAGCTGGTCAATAAAGTAAGAAAGAGAAAAACCTTGTGCATCACACTGACGGGCAAGTTCGAAAAGAAGATCATACTGTTCCCCGCTCAGATAAAGATTTTTATGCCAGAGAGTTTCATAACGGTATCCGTAGTCGTACCACAACTCAGTAATTGTTTCTGCAAGAAGACGTCCTGTGGCAAGCTTACGGATTTTTTCAAACAGAGAAATTGCTTTTTCAAATCTTTCCAGGCTTTCTTCGGAAAGAGTCTCTGCAATCTTTTTTCTGGCTTCAATATTTTCTTTTATAAGTTCAAAACCAAGAGCATAGATTTCTTCGACATCCTGAACAGAAAGTCCCGCAAAAGGAGAACAAAGGAATACTGCCAGGGCTTTTTTATCTGAAGGGTAAACGCAAAGACGCAGAATATTGTAAATATCATTAACAGGCGCACTTTCAAAAATATCAATCTGGCTGTCCAGATTATATGGAATATCAAAGTATGAAAGATATTTTACAAGAATCTTTCTCATTCCTCGGGATTTATCAAGAATGGCAAAATCAGAATAAGAAAGCTTACCGCCAGATTCAGTAATACGGTCAAAAATTTCTTTGGCAATAAAATAGCACTGCTGGTCTTCATTGGACATAAAAGCCAGATCTCTGGCACTATTAAAATCTGCCTTTCTTCCTAATCTCTGAAGTTCCTGCTGATACTTCTTTACAACCGGAGCAATTACTTCGCAATCTTCACCAAAATCCTTATTGTAAATACAGAAATGAACAGGAGAATTTTTGAATTCTTTTTTTGACTCAGGCATTACAGCCATATTTCTTTTAGCAATCTGTCTTTCAGCGAAAACCGCTGCGTACTTTTCGTTGTTTTCTACCTTTTCCGGAAAAACTGCTTCCGGAATATTTTTAACTTTATTTCCTTCTGAATCAAAACCGCCAAAAATACCATTAAAAGAATCAAGAAGATATTCAGTTGAACGGTAATTGTAAACCATATCAACAGGATCAGTTCCAAGATCTTCTCCAAGCTGTTTGAAAACTGATACATCAGCTCCGCGGAATTTGTAAATTGACTGTTTATCATCACCTACAAAGAAAAGCTTGTTCTCTGAAAGGTTAATTCCTTTAAGAGATTCTTCTGCAGACAGACCTGGCTTTGCTGAAAGAAGGAAAAGAAGATCACGGTTCTTCTGGTTATTATCCTGGAACTCGTCGATCATGATTCTATCAAAGGAATTTTGTTCCTGTGTGCGCAAATCTTCCTGCTCTTTCAAAGCCTTCAAAGCCATTTCTGAAATATCGGAAAAAGAAAGTGCACCTGAAATTCTTTTCTGATTATTAACCTCTTTCATATAATCATCAAGAAAACGGGCGTATTCATAATGTGACTGATAATTCTTCATGTAATCTGCATACAAGTACATTTTTGTAAGTGCATTTTCTTTTTCTTTTTTATTAAAACGAATTGCTCTTACTACTTCTTTCAGGCTTGCAGCTACTTTTTCGCCGGGAAGAGAAAAAGAAATATTGGATATACCTTTTATAAATTCATCAAGCTGGTCATTTTTTATTGATGAAAGATCATCCGATATTTCATTCATGAGATTTTCAAGAGCTTTCATTTCCTCGGCACTTTTTTTTGTTGTATCTTTCGGATCTGAAATTTCTGAAAAATCCCTATTATAAGAATCAATTCCATTCCATACTTTTTTCCACTCTTCTCTCCAGTTATTGCAACATCCCTGCTTTTTTGTTTCACAGAGTTTTACAAAATTATCAGGCTCCGAAGCAAGGGTTGAACGGGTCATTATTTCATTCTGAATATCATTAGCGATAGACTGGAAATCCCCGGAGTTTTGCGAAGTCACAAGATTACGGATTACATCCTCATTTCTGTGTTTCATTACATAACGAAGAGCCTGATTTTTATCCAATCCTTCACCCTGAGAAAAGTCTGGTCTAATTCCATAACGGCTGGCACACTGCTTTAATATAGAAGAATTGTAAGAATCCAGTGTCTGAATATGTACCTTAGCGAAATTCTTAACCGCTTCTTTTGCACGGTCCCGTTCAAGTTCTGGAACATCAGGATTCTGTGAAAAGAAGTCCAAAGTTTTATAAATACGCTGATACATTTCACTGGCTGCTTTCTTTGTAAAGGTAAGAGTCAGGATTTTTTCCGCTTTAATTCCGAAGCTCATTACAAGGTAGGCAAATCTGGTAGCAAGAACCTGAGTTTTTCCTGACCCTGCGCCAGCTGCAACAATTACATTTCCCTCTGCACTGAGGGCCTTTTTCTGCTGGTCATCAAGTTTTTTAGGAAGCAGATCGAGATAATCCAAATTAAAATTCTGAGCCATTATTTTTCCCTCTTTGTGTAAGTAGTTCTGCAGACTGTGTTATACGGACAGTTAGAGCAGTGTTCATAATCTTTAACTTTATTGAAGTCTGGTTCAAAATTTTTGCAGGCTTTAATTTCAGAAGCAAAGACTTCAGCATATTTTCTTAAAACCTCAACTGTTTCCTGAAACTCCCCTGCTGTCACTGTTTTATCATTAGCGTTCTTTAAACCTTTAGCTGTCAGAATAGGCTCCCGGACAATATATTTCTTTTCTGCTTTTTTCAGACTGAAGAAAAGAACCTGTTCCAGATCTCCCTGTTTAATAAGACCGCTTCTCTGCAAAAGATGGACATACATTGGAAGCTGGAAATCCTTCATCTCTGGAAGGATTTCAGATTGTGGATTATATTCCCCAGGATTAATTATGCAGTCCGAAGGTCCTTTCGTATAATTGGTTTTATAATCAATGATTGTAAGTTTATCTTCATTACAGAACACACCATCGATTTCTCCGTAAAGTCTGTAATCAGGATTTTCGTCATCAGAGAAACTTCCTTCCGTAGCAGAAACCCTGAAATTACCGAAACCGCTATCCTTTGAATGGCCTTCATCATAAGGCATACACAAAGAACGAAGGATTGGAATAAAGAATTCTGAAACTTTATCGATCTGGGATTCCATAACTTCTTTCAGCAACGGACTTTTTGTTTTCTCCTGATTAAAGCTCAAAGCTTTTCTGTCTCGGAATTCTTCGTAAACTTCCTTCATATATTTTTTAATTTTCTGAAGAATCATTTCTTCGTCAGGAAGTTCACCGGCTTCATTCACCAGAGGAATAGGTTTCAGGTTGTCATGGTACTCTCCAAAAAACTTCTCGAGAACTCTGTGGTAAATATTTCCCACGTCAAAAACATTAAAAAGTTCCGTAGTCAGAGAATCTTCAGAAAGATCCAGAACGTTTGAAAAAATCCATTTTCTTGGACAGGGAAAATAATTGCTCATAGCTGAAGCACTGATGCTGATCTTTCCTTCTTTTGAAGCTTTTTCCTGAACAAGATTTTTCAAGGTCTCGCTTATATTCCCCTGATCGCCAAGAGAACTGTTTATTTTTTTATAGTATTCGAACCCTTTGTCATCCCCCGTCTGCATTTCATAAACAGAATCCGGTTTAAAAGAGTTCTTTTCTTTTTTAAGAAAAGCCAGTTCTTTTTCAGGATAATCCCATTTATGAAGTTCCGGAGAAATCTCATCATCAGGATCGTCTTCTGTAGTAAGACGAGAATGAGGAATTGCAAATCCGTTTACGGTGCTCTGGCTGCAGGAGAAAAAAACATTTTCTTTTCCATAAAGAAGAATGAAACTTTCTGCAGCAGTGTCTTCATCCTGAATTCCAAGAGCAGCACGTTTTTCATTGCTCAAGAATTTCATGCGTGGATTCATGACTGAAAGATTTGTCTGATTTGCATCAACCACAAACTGGTATTTGAATGCGGCCGAAGAAGACACTTTATATTTAAAAATATTTACTCCGGCAGTTTTTTGCTGCGGCTGATAAACTGCGTTGTCCAGCTCATTTACAAAAAAAGCAAAAGGATTCGAAACTTTCACATTGTATTTTTCTTCCAGATTTACCAGCTCTTCAAGCATATCAAGACAATGCCCAAGAACCAGGTTACATTCACTGTCTTCCGGAACAGTATCAAAATCGAAAAGTTTATCCCTGGAAGCAAACCAGGCCTGACGGACAGACTTGAAATCAGAAGCCCCGGAAAGTGAAGAAACCCATTTCTTAATTACTTCATACCATTTTGAAACCTGAATATCCTGAACCAAATTAAGGGTTTCTTTCCATACATCAACTTTCTTCCCGTCTTTTTCATAGTTGATGATGCACTTTCTTTTTGCCCCTTCCCGAATAAGTTCTTCATTCAGTTCGTCATGCTTCCATGGCACAAAACTGTTTGTTAGCAGTTCGCGCATTGCATCATAGGCAAAATCCTGTTCCATCGTATTCTTAATACAGGTAAAAACAGATCCTGCGTTTATTCCTGTTACCTTTTTTCCGGAGCGGACAACATAAGGAATTGCATAAAGCTGAAGATCCCGTTCCACGTAAGGAAGATAAGTTTCTATATCCGGGATTGAAACTGCCATATCACGCCAGCTGACATTTTCGCTTTCATGAATATGACGAAGTTCCAGACAAAGCTTTCTGAATTCAGTTCTTGAATTTGTAAAGAAATCTGCAGGAACAGATTTGCTTATATCATCTGTATCTTCTGCAAAGAACACATGAAGATTCGGAGAGTCTTCTTTTGTGAAGAAATCCCTATAATCTGCATAGTCATCCAGGATTTCAGGAAAGAAAATATAATAATCTTTATCACCTGTAAAAAGCTTTTTTGTTTCCCAGGCAGGTTCGTAAAGTTTTTCTTCCCGTTCTTTTCCTGTAACAGGATCTTTCAGAAGGAATTCTGAATATCGTCTGTAAAGTTCTTTGTAGTCTTCATCTTCTGCATCAAGGACTTTTCCTCCGTTAACTTCATCATAACGGTCATTCCATGCTTTAAGAGAAGGAAGGACTGAACAGATCCAGTCTGTAAAAGAAGAGGAATTCTCTGCATACTCCGGCGATATGATTTTCTTGAAGATCTTTTCTTTTTTATTGGCTTCCATAAGATTTTCAACAAAGACTTTACGCAAAAGTCTCGGAACCGGCTGCCCGGAAGATTTTTCATCGGTGGATTCTGCTTTGAATTTATCCCAGGCTTTGAATCTGTTTCGAGGAACGGCACGAACTCCGCTGTTTCTTACAGCCCATTCGGCCCAGGTTGAACAGGCAATATCTGTTGAAAAGACAAAAATCGCGTTGTCATTTCTGATATTTTCTGAAATTGTAGTCTGGATTGTTTTAAGAATAGAAGCCACACGCCCCCCTTTATACGATATACATAGAATTATACCGTATAAAAAGGATATCGTGGGCTTTAAGTTATTTTAAAATCGTTCGGCTTTACCGCTGCTCTTTTTGTAAAGACTTGCGGCGTTGCGGGTACTCTGTGTGTGAGTATTAGGGCGGTTTCCTTTGGCGCGGCCTTCACGGCGGTCACCTTCTTTGCGACCGTCTTTGCGGTCTTCACGGCGTCCGTCCCTTTCACGGCGGTCACTTCTTTCACCGTCACGACGGCCTTCGCGATCCCGTCTTTTTTCTTCTCCGCCTTCACGAACTCCTTCAGGTCTGTCACGGAATGCACCGCGGCGGCGAGGACTTCTGTCAGGTTCACCTTTTGTATCAATATGCATGTGAGGCAGGTTCTTGTTATGTTTTGCCATATCAAGAGCTTTTTTAGCTGATTCTTTTGGCAGGCTTACAAGAGAGAACTCACGGGCCATATCAATGTTGTCTACTTTGTGATTTGGAATGTGCAGCAGATTACTGAAGAAGTCTGCAATATCACGAGGTCCCATATGGTCTTTCTTACCAAGAGAAACGAAGATACGTGTAGAATTAGGATCTGCTTCAAAAGAACGTCCCATTTTCTTAGGATTGCTGATTCTTCCGTAATGTTTTGGAGAAAGTTTTTCCCCGAATTCATCTGCAAGAACGGCAGCAAGAACAGCCTTTGCGTCTCCGCCATTGATAAGTTTTTCAGCAAGTTCTGTAAAGAAGGAATCAACTTCTACAGGGCTGTTTTCATTTTCTTCAACCGCATCCAAAGCTCCCCATACCTTTCTTACCAGTTCATCCACAATTCTTATGCGTTTTGCTTCAAGAACATCGTGAACTGTAGGAACTTCTTCTTCCACCATCTGGCCTTTACTTGCCTTAGCAACGGCACGCTGCAGGAATGAAAGCTTACGGCGTTCTTCTGGGCGTACAAAAGTAACTGCAATTCCGGAACTTCCGGCGCGTCCTGTTCGACCGATACGGTGAACATAAGTTGCTCCGTCAAATGGAATTGAATAGTTAACAACGTGGGTAAGCCCCGAAATATCAATACCGCGGGCTGCAACGTCTGTTGCAACAAGAATACGGGTCTTCTTTGAGCGGAAGCGTTCAAGAACCTTTTCACGCTGATTCTGCATAATGTCCCCATGAAGGGCTGCGGCTTCGTAACCGCGAAGGTCCAGGGCACGGGTAACATTGTCGGCATCCATTTTTGTCATAGTGAATACAAGACCGTAGAAGTCCGGTGCCATATCAATAAGGCGTACCAAGGCTTCTATCTTGTCACTTTCGCGAAGAACCCAGAACTTCTGGTCAATAAGAAGAGGTTCATCAACTACCCCTTCTTCTTCCATGATTTCGTATTCACCCATGAATTTCTGGGCAATTTTCAGAATAGGTTCAGGCATTGTAGCACTGAAAAGAAGGATTCTTGCGTCCGGATTTGCCTGTTCAAAGATATGTTCAATATCATCGATAAAGCCCATATCAAGCATTTCATCCCCTTCATCCAGAATAAAGTACTTGATTTTTGAAATATCCAGAGTCTTTCGTTCCAGATGGTCCTGAATACGGCCAGGAGTCCCTACTACAATTTCTGCTCCACGTCTCAGGTCCTTAATCTGTCCTGAATAGCTTGCTCCACCGTAAAGAACACAGGTTCTAGGGTATCCACCTTCTGTAAAACTCTGCATTTCTGTACATGTCTGCATTGCAAGTTCACGGGTAGGTTCAAGAATCAAAGCCTGAGGATAATCAGATTTTTCACGAAGCTGCTGAATAATAGGAAGTCCGAAAGCGGCGGTTTTTCCTGTTCCTGTTCTGGCGCGGGCGATTACATTGGAATCTCCGTTCAAAAGACGTGGAATAGCCAGAACCTGAATTGGACTTGGGTATTCAAAACCTTTGCGGCGGACAGCGGCCAAAGCACGTTCATCAAGGCCCAGATCTTCAAAAGTTACGGGTCCGTCTGCTTCTGATTCTGAGTCATCACTTAAAGTTACATCATTTTCGATAGGGATAATTTCATCAGAATCAAAAAGGTCTTCATTAGTTTTTTCATCAATTGTCATAGGGTGTAAGTATATAGAAGAAAACAAGTAGTGCATAGTATGTTATTTACTATATAAATAATCCTAATCACTTAAGCATTTTTTTCCGTTACTAGTTAAAAGAAGAAATTTAGGGTAAAATGGATACAGTATGCCAGGCTTAAGTCAGCTCATTCAATTTAATAAAGACATTCTTTCTCTTGGAGATGAAGTACAGCTCCGTGCCCAGCGCGGGGAAAAGCCTGTCCGCATACCGGTTCCAAAAAACATTGCAGATGTAGACGATTCTGAAGAATTTGTAATGGGAATGCCTGAAAATGAGGCAGTTGCCAAGGATACATCTGTAGATGATGACCTTTCTGATCTCCAGTCCCTTACTTCATCAGCTCCTGCAGCAACCTCTACCGTCTCTTCTTCGGCTGAAGAAGCCTCTACAGGCTTTGAAGTACCTGACATGTCAGCCCTTCTGGCTCCTATGCCTGCTACTGACGCTTTTGGCGAATCAACAGACATGCCTGATCTTTCTATGTTCGAAGAACAGCCGGAAGAAGAAGTAATCGAAGAAGAACCTGAAGTAACTTCAATCGCAGACCTGGATCTGGACGCACTTCTTGGAGGTGCCGGATTTGATGGTTCTTCAGCTCCTACAACAGAAGAAACAACAACATCCTCTGCTTCCGATGACGACCTTGAATTCTATTCAGGCGGCTTTGGAGACGACAATTACATACCTCAGAAAAAGAAAAAGCCTGCACCTGTACTCCCTGATCTGGACGCTTCAGAAGAAGTAGAACCTGAATCTTTTGATGAAGGAACCGGTGGAGCCCTTTCTCTGGAAGAACTGGGACTTGGGGACCTGGATTCAGGCGTTTCTTCAGAACCTGCCGCTTCCCCTTCAGGATTACCAGACAGCATCGATGACCTTATGGGAATTGATGATATTGAAACTCTTGATTCCGGAGACGCTTTAAGCCCTGCAGAAGACCTTTCTTTTGATGAACCTGCTTCGGGAACAGAAACAGCAGAAACTCTCGATTTTGACCCTAATGTACTTGGCGATATCGAAGAAATATCAGACTTTGAACCGGTTGAGGTTGCCGCAGAAGAACTTGAATCTTTTGACGACATTCCTGATTTTGAGGAACCGGCCGCCATTACAGAACCAGCTGACCTTTCAGAGCCGTTTGATACAGGAGCCGCAGATTCCGGTATTTCTGACGCAATTGAACTTGAACTTGAAGACTTTGATGATATTCCTTCTTTGGAAGACACATCTTTCGATACAGACACAGTAACTTCCGATAATACAGAAACTTCTGACCTTTCCGCAGAAGCGGCCCTCCTTTCTGGAGACCTTTTTGACGAAAACACCGGCTCTGAAGCTGCAGAAATTGAAGATTTCTCTTCTTCTCCTGAACTGAACGAAGGGTTCGGAAGTGATTTTGGTGCCGCAACAGGTCTTGATGACTTTGATCTCGACGGGCTTCCAGACATGGACCAGCCTATGGACTTCTCTTCGGAAATCCCTGACATGTCTGGTGACTTCGGTTCTGCAGACTTCCCTTCAGAAGAATCTTCTTCTGATTCCGAAATGGAAGAAATGCCTATCGAAAGCTTTGATATTTCTGAAATGGAAGGAATGGACTTTGACGTTCCTGAAACTGATGCTCAGCTGGACGGTAGTGCCGATTCTGGTTCAGGAGATTTCTCTCTTGACGGTGATGACGGGGAATTCTCAATTCCTGGATTCTCTGACGTAGAAACAGCAAAAGAAGAAAAACGCGGACCACTCCTTATGACAAAGAGCGGAAGCTCAGAAAAAGAAGCTGAAGCCCTTCCACCTAACACTCTTTCTGATTCACAGTACAAGGTATTCCTTAAGAACCTTTCGACATATCCTCTCAACGTTCGTCTTGCTTTCGAAGACCTTATCGTAAAAAATGAGTTCACAGACGAAGCCGAATTCGAAATCGTTGAAAAGATCCTGAACAAAGCCCCTGCCCGCCAGGTTGCTTCCCTTCTGGAAAAAATGCTGGACATCTCTATTCCGGTTCCACGCAACTATGAACAGAGAACAGCAGAAGAATATGAAGCTTATAAAAAGTCCCTTTCATATCAGCTTAAAAACAAGATTATTCCGGCTGTGTTCGCAGGATTTGTTCTTGTAATCGTAGGATTCGGACTTTTCAAGTTCACACAGAACTGTATTTACATCCCTGCAAAAGCAAATCATCTGTACAAACAGGGATACGCAATGCTCCAGGCAGACGAATATCCTCAGTCAGAAATCAAGTTCAACGAAGCCGTTAAATACCGCATGAACAAGAAATGGTTCTTCAAGTATGCCCGCGGTTACCGTGAAAGAAAACAGTATTTCAGAGCTGAATGGATGTACCAGAACATTCTGGACTTCTTCCGCCATGACAAAATGGCTGGTCTTGAGTTCGCAACAATGGAACTGAATGACCTTGCAAACTTCGAAAAAGCAGAAGAAATCTGCCGCCGCCAGATTCTTGACTTCCACATCAATGACGCAGACGGAATCCTCCTCCTCGGAGACATTTACCTTGAATGGGGAACAGAAAAAGATCCTGAAAAACTTGAATCAGCCCGCGAACAGTACGCAACTCTGATTCAGCTTTATAAATCAAACAAACTTTACGAAGGACGCATGATGCGTTACTTCATCCGCACAGACAATCTTCCTGAAGTTCTTACTCTGAAGGCTTATTTCCTTCCAAAAGAAAAGAATCTGCCTCCTGAAGACTGGACTGAACTTTCAGGCTACATGCTTGATAAGCTTTACGGACCACTGGCACCAAGCGATGAATACCTCAGAACTTACATCGAAGACGTAAGACTCCTGCTTACCCGTGCCTGCAAAACTGACTATACAAATCCGATTGCCTCTTACAACCTTTCCCGTTACTTCATCGAAACCGGTGAAAATGACGCCGCAAAGAACACTCTTATCGACACCCTGGATAAATTCAAGGCCGCTTCACAGCTTAAGAGAAGAGACCTTTACAAATACATTGATACTTACCGCCTTGCCGGTGAAGAATATGCAAAAGCACAGGAATATCTGCGTGCCCAGGAATACTACACAGACGGTATTACCCTTTACACAGCAGAACGGGATGCTTCAGGACTTGAAGGCAACAAGAAAATCGGTCAGCTTTTTGCAGACCAGGCCGACATGGATTACTTCATCACAGGTGATTATAACAATGCTCTCCAGAACTACATTTCTTCTGTAGAACTTGAAAACGACAATTCATCAATCCGATACAAGATCGGTTACATCCAGTACAAGAAAAAGAACTACAGCGAAGCTCTTGGTTCCTTCATGAAAGCCGGCGACGGCAACATCAAGGAAATCAACCTGATGCTGGCAATGGGTAACACCCTTACTCTCCGCGGTGATCATTACGCCGCCCAGGGATATTACGAAGACCTTATTTCTAACCTGGACAAACAGATTGCAGACAAAGGCAAGACACTTACACCTCAGGCTGTAAGAGAAGACAATGACCTTATTACTACATATCTTTACGCTTCAAACAACTACGGTGTAACTCTTTACCGCCTTGCTTCACGCACCGGTAACAGTTCTTTCAACGCAGATGCAATCGTTCAGTTCTCACAGTCTGTAAGAGCATGGGATGCCCTTACACGTAACCAGGAAACAATGGTAAGACTTGGCGGTTCTAACCTGGCAGAAGAAAACATCAAGTACATCACTCATCCTGTTCCAGACTTTGAACCTGCAATCTATACTGAAATCCCGAGAACAATTCTGAACAATGAGAAAATATCGTACTAAACTTCTCTTAAAAGAACTTTTCAGAAAATCAATTCACTTATGTGCCGCCCTGGTTCCTTCCTTGCTGGACCGGTGGTTCATATTAACAATCATCCTTCTTTTTCTTGCCCTTGCAGCTTATTCAATCTGCGAGTTTTTCCGTCTTAAAGGAATCAAGATTCCACTTGTTTCTAAAATAACAGAAATTGCAGCAAGACAACGGGATGAAGACAAATTTGTTCTGGGGCCGGTAACTCTTGTTCTGGGAATCATTCTTGCAGCCTTTTCAATCAGCAATCCGGAAGCCAGAAGAATCGGAATCTACGCTTTGGCCTTTGGTGATGGACTTGCAAGTTTGTGCGGAAAGTTTTTCGGAAGAGTTCACATACCGGGAACAAAAGGAAAAACCGTTGCGGGAAGTCTTGCCTGCTGGACTGCAGTTTTCATCTCTACTTTCCACGTAATGCCTTTGGCTCCCCTTGCCTTTGCAACCGCCACAGCTGCAATGATCATTGAACTTCTTCCACTTGCAGATATGGACAACATAATTATCCCGCCGCTAATCGGATGGTTTTCGATTTTTTTCTGCCTGTTTGTGATGATAGGATTCTAAGGTCTGATTAAGAATAAAGATTTCTGTCGTGAAGATCTTTCAGATAAAAAATAGTCCCCAGAATCAGGAAAACCGCACTCAAAACACATACCGGGAAGAAAAGACTGTTTATGGCAAGAACATAACCGGCAATAATAAAAGCCATTCCAAGTGTCGTTTTCTGGGAATTACTTTCCATAAGATTCAGGATAAACAAAGAAATCACTGAAAGAATGTCTATAAGTGCTTCAAATGCAACAATAATACTGTCAAAACCAGCGTGAACACGGAAATCTCTTTCGATAACCCCTGTATTTAATGGAAGAATCATTGCGATTACCATTGAAACAATGATAATAAGAAGCATGTTTCTTTCGATATGCTGTTTCTGACTTGGACCCGAAAGAATTGCCGCAGAAAGCAAAGAAAGAGGTGCAAGAATACGGGCAAAAATAGAAAAGTTACCAATAAAAATCAGAAGTTCCGAAAAAGTATTCTGAACTGAAAGCATAGGAATATAGAAACGGGAAGATTCTGCAAGAAGAGCAATCAGGAAACAGAAAAAGAAAGATATTTCAGAACACTGGGTTTTAGCAAAGGCATTTGTCATTGCCCTTGAAACTCCCACTACATAAAGATTCAAAAAAAGAAGCCCAAAGATTACTGCCATTGGCTGATAAACTACAAGAAGGCTTTTTACCAAAGAACCAGATGAAAAATCCAGATGCCAGGGATCATTGATCATGGTCAAAACAAAAAACAGCAGATTTCCAAGGAAAATCACCAGAGATACAATAAAAAGGGTAAAATTCAGTCTGTTTCTTGTTTTTAGCGTCATAACAAAATAATAAAGTGATTGGAAATAATAGTAAAGACTGGAACATAAATGCCGATTATAGAGGTAAGATATATCTTTTTTGGGGGAAAAAATGAAAAAGATTCTTTCTACAGTAATCTCTATGTGTATGCTTACAGCCGCTTTATTTGCCGGCGATGTTGCAACTTTTGTAGAAGGCGGATGGTCTTCAGACGGAGAAATTTTTGTATTCGGACAGTACGGTAAGACAGACAAATCTTTCCAGGGTTGGGCTGAACTTATCGAAGTAGATATTGCAAAAAATGACTATGCTAAAAACGGTTATTTTTCAATCAAACCATCTGCAGTAACTGCAGGTAAAAACGGTCGCGAGGTTTACGAATCTCTTGAAGCAAAAAGCTTCTTCAGCACAAAACCACTGAACCTTAAGAAAACTGAACCTGACCAGATTCTTTACCTTTGTGAAGATCCATCAAAAAAAGGTCTTGATGTAATCACCTTCAAAGACTTCCTTGGTTCTTCAATTGATAACCCAACTTCTTTCACAGTAACAATGAATCCTACTGTAACTGGAACCGGAGCAAACGCAAAATCATCTTTCTACATTCTTATTGAAAAGAAAGACGCAAGCGGTAAAGTAATTGCAAGCCAGAAAGTCGGAAATCCTGACATTTCACGCAAAGGAATTACTAACTACAAAATCGAACAGATTCTTTCAGACAAAACAGGTAAAAAAATGATTTTCGTAGTTGAAAAAACTATGGAAGACAAAACAGGTTTGAACGTACGCTACATGGTTGAAGCCTGTGTTCTGAACAGCAATTTCTAATAAATTAAAATATACTCCTTTTATCAGGCCGGTGATTTTCACCGGTCTTTTTTTTGTCTTTTTCCTTTTTTGTAAAAACAAACAAATACTTATGGTAAATACATAAGGAGTAAAAATGAAAATCTTTCAAAAACTTAAACGCCCCCTGATCATTATTTCTGAAACAATAATGCTTACAGGATTCATGCTTCTTTCTGTTTTCCCCCTATCCTGCAGAGTATCCGTTTCAGGTCTTGAAATAATCGGAACTGATGTAAAGATGCCAGTTCTGGAAACCTTCAAAGTTCTGGATTCAAGTCATCTTTCCATCAGTTTTTCAGAAGAGGTAAACCTTCTTTCTGGAGGTGTTTCCAGTAATCCCCTTCAGAACATTAAAGAAGATCATATTGATGTTTCTTATGAACTTTCCCAGGACAAGAAAACTGTCCTTGTGATTTTTGACAAAACCACAGAAACCGGAAGAGATTACATCTTTACAGGCGAAGTTGAAAACAAAACCGGCTCCACCCTGACCTTTTCTTACGGGTTCACGGGTTTCAATGACCGGGTACCTGCCCTGCTCCTTACAGAAATTGCAGACGGAACCTGGAGCCGTAAAGGAAAACCTACACTCTACGAATTCATAGAATTCTATGCCCTTTCTTCCGGAAACCTTGCAGGGCTCAGAGTTGTATCAGTAACTGACGGCCAGGAAGCAGCTTTCTGTTTTCCTGATTTTGAAATTACCAAGGGAGACTACATTACCGTACATTACAGAAACAACAGCACAGAGGCTGAACTCTGCATTTCCGAAACGGGAGGAGACAGATCCGCCTGTACCGCTTTATGGAGTTCGCCGGATGCCTGGGATTTTTATGCCGACAGAACAGAAGCGGTTTTTGGAGCAACACAGGATGTAGTCTATCTTGAAAACACCGGGGATAATTCAATTCTTCAGGCAGTTGTTTACACACAAAAAGACAAAAATGAATGGACTAAAGATTTATATTCAGAAGCGGCTGAACTTTGTGTTCAATCTAATACCTGGGGACCTGACAGCACAATAGAAAATGCAGTACATTTCCAGACTTCCGCAACCCTTCAGCGTACAAATAAAGAAGATCTTATAAAGGCCTTTGAAAATGGAGAACTTGAATACCCGTTCCCTTCCAAGGCTGATGAGTGGATTCGTGTTTCACAAAGCTTACTGACACCTGGAAAATAGTTCTTTACTTTTCATCCCTACTATGACTTTTTTCAAATACTTTGTTAGAATAAAGCCATGGCAGAACTCTTAGCACCTGCGGGTAATATTGAATCACTTGACGCGGCAATCGGCGAAGGCGCCGATGCTGTATACATGGGACTTAAAAGCTTCAACGCTCGTCTTCGTACAACCAACTTTGCTTGGAACCAGTTTGAAGCTGCAGTCGAATCATGTCACAGACAACACAAGAAAATTTACGTAACAGTTAATACTGTTGCAGAAGAAAAAGAAACAGAACGTCTCTACCGTTTCCTTTCCTACCTTGATAAAGTAGGACCGGACGGACTCATTGTCCAGGACTTCGGAGTAATCCGTATGTGCCAGGAATTTTTCCCAAATCTTGAACTTCATGCTTCAACTCAGATGAACGTTGAAAGCTCAGCAGCAACAAGACTCCTTCAGAAAGAAGGACTTAAACGCGTTGTTCTTGCACGCGAACTGGGGCTCGAAGAAATTAGAAAAATTAAGACAGAAACAGGCGCTGACCTGGAAGTATTTATTCACGGTGCCCTTTGTGTAAGCGAATCGGGACTTTGTCTTTTCTCAAGTTTCCTTGGTGGAAAATCAGCTAACCGTGGTATGTGTACACAGGCATGCCGCCGTTATTATACAGCCGAAGTACCAGGCGGAATCCGCCAGGGCTACTACTTCTCTCCATGCGACCTGCAGCTTATCGATCAGATTCCAGGACTTATGGATGCAGGCGTAGATTCCTTCAAAATTGAAGGCCGCATGAAAAGTGCCGAATACGTAGGAAGTGTTGTTGCGGCTTACCGCTATGTAATGGATCATTACCAGGAAGACAAGAAAGGTGCCATTGCAACAGGTCACAGACTTCTTTCAAGTGACTTTGCAAGAAGCAAAACTACATACTGGTACGGATTTGATACTCCTGAAGATGGAATCACAAATGCAGGAAGCAAAATCCTGAACCCAGACCAGGCCGGCGGAACTGGTATTTATCTTGGAAAAATCAAGAAAACAAAGCCCTGTCCAAAAGAACTTAAACAGGCTCTTATCAAAAATCCGGCAGAAGCAAAGCCTGAAGACTACCGCATTGCTCTTGCAGTAGTAACAGGCGGCTCCTATGATCCGGACCCGGGCGACTCAATCCGTCTTCACAAAAAAGACGATACAGGACGTGTAAGTCATAAAGTACGCACAGTTGAAATTTCTGAAAGCGGCGAACGCTGGATTGATATTCCATCCGGTTTCTCTGAGGGCGATCCTGTTTATCTTCTTCAGACAAAATCAAGCTCAAAGCGTTACCCTAGAGTTATTCCTCACGATATAGGTCGTTACAGAAAACAGCCGGGCGACGAACAGCTTCCAATCCTTGACCTTACACCGGTAGCACAGAAGGAACTTTCTTACTTCCCTGAAGGAGTATACGCAAGCGTTTCTTCTATCCCTGACCTTTTCCAGATTCAGGGCATTCATCCTGTAAGAGTTATGCTGGAACTGAACTCAGAAACAAAAGCAGATCTTCTTGCACACAAAACAGTTCTTCCTTTCTCAAAGAAACAGCTTTATATTTCTCTGGATCCATTCTGCGCTTCAACCCAGGAAGATGAACTTAAAGAAGTTCTCAACCAGCTGATTACAGACGGATTCCAGTGTTTCGTTGCCAACAACCTGGCTCAGGTACAAATGCTTAAAGGATTCCAGGCATCGGGCAGCAAAATAAACATTATTGCCGGCCCTTACCTGTACACCTTCAACCGATGGGCAGTTTCCTTCCTTGAAAACCAGAATATCGGTGCCTTTGTTATGCCATACGAAAACTCAAGAAAAAATCTGGAAGCAACTTTCGACATGAATGTACGCCAGAGAGTTCTTGTTCCGGTATTTGCATATCCTGCACTTTTCAGAATGCGCTTCAAGCTGCCTTCTGATTACGATTTCACTTTCTTCGAAGACAAAGAAGGTTCACTTTTCAAAGTAAACTCTACAAGCGACGGTTCCTTTGTTATGCCTGAGTCTCCATTCTCTATCGTTGATAAAGTTGAAGCTCTGAACAAATCAGGATTCCGCAGAATTCTTATAGACTTCACAAAAACAAAAGTTACAAGAAGCCAGATAAAGGCAATTATGACCTCTATGGCAAAAGGACAGCCTTTACCTGAAGTTTCTCGTTTCAACTGGAAAGACGGCTTCTACCGTGACAGGGATCCCCAGTTACAGCAGAAGTAGTTTTCCAAACCCGAACAACTAGAAGTCCACTGTTTCATTTTCCATTTCGGAATTTGCGGCAGCGGCTTCAGCCAGTTTCATGGCTTCAAGAGCAGCGTTATGCTGCTCTTCTTCTTTAACAGATGTTCCCCCATCCATTTTGGATTCACCAGCAGGCTTCTGTTTGTATTCCAGGTGTTCCGCAACAATCATCATACGGCTTTCCCACTTGTCTTCTGAATTCTTCCAGCGGTCCTGTTTAAGTCGTCCTACAACACGAACACCACGTCCCTTTTCACATTTTTCCGAAGCGTATTCAGCCATTTTGTTTACGGTCTGAATTGGGATAAAGCTTACTTCTTCTTTGCTTTCACCGTTTTTATCACGGTAAAAGCGGTTCACTCCGATTGTAAATTCGGCTACCTTAAAGCCAGGGACAGGTTCTCTGAGCATAGGCTGCTTTGTTACATTTCCTTCAACAATTACTGAGTTCAACTGGTTCATAAAATACCTCTTTTTAAATTGTGCAGAAGCACGAATTGTTCCGGCCGGAACTAATAATACAGGCAAGAAACCTGTACTATTAGTATTTGTTTTTATGAACAAAAGAGGAAAATAGAAATGTTTTTTTTTAGATTTTTTTTTACTTTTCGATGTTTTTTCTAGGGAAAAGTTTGCTGTCTACTGCCTCACTGTCACACGGAGCAACAATAAGTTCTTCCAGAACATAACCACAGGCACCAAGTGCTGTAGAACGAAGATCCGGCAGACAGAAATTTACATCAATATTCTGAAGATCTGGATAGAATCTGTATTCTGAAACATACTGTTCAATCTTAGACTTCAGGAAATCAATATCCATATTTTCAAGTCCTGAAATAAATACTTTTTCTACATCCAGAGTATTTGAGAATACTGAAATGGTCATAGCCATGTTCTTCAGATATTTTTCCATAGATGGGCGATCATTCTTCATATTGAGTCTTTTGATCTCAGGAACATGCATTGCTTTATAGTCTTCAAGACGGAAAAGTCCCGGCATTTCCCCTGCACATCCATGAGAACCAGTAACCGGTTTTGCGTTCATAAAAAGAGTACTTCCACCTGTAATACGACAGAACTTGCTTGGATCTTTTGGATCATCAATAAAATGCTGAAGGAAAACAATGAAAGAACTGAAATCTTTCTGGAAAGCTACCTTACCCCA
The DNA here is from genome assembly GCA_024402695.1 of Treponema sp. Lineage (GTDB taxonomy): Bacteria > Spirochaetota > Spirochaetia > Treponematales > Treponemataceae > Treponema_D. Next base: position 47,351 of record JAKSTG010000012.1, read on the forward strand.
TCCCCAGCATCTGACATCATTTTCAACAAAAACCGGAACAGATCTGTTATTAAATACAATTTCATTAGGGAACTGGATTTCTTCAGTAAGACCAAATGGAACAGAACGAAGAACTTTATTTTCCGAAGAAAGCACAATTCCAGGAATTCCAAGTCCTACTGCTGCAATTTCATATTCACATTCATAAAGAACTTTAAATACAGTTTCTTTGAAAAACTGAGCAATATCAGTAACAATCTCGTTAAGCTTTTTCTCGTAAACAATTCTTCCAGAAATATCAGAAACAATAACCACCTGATACTCAGGCTGAATTTCAATTCCGGCAACATAAATACGCTTTGTATTCAGAATAAGAGGCAGTCTTTTTAGAGCAGACTCCTGTTCAATAAGCCACCCCTGTTCAACCAGGTAATTATAAATGTGAGTAACCATGGCACGATCAATACACAAAGCTTCACCAAGCTGTTTGCGATTAATTCCGGGAGTCTGGTAGACAAGTTTGAGCATAGAACAAACCTGTCTGTAATTAGTTTTTCCTAAAGATAACTTCATTTGTTATTCCTGTGAAAATTAAAGTAAAGATAAACCTCTCAAATTTTTTACTTTCTGAAATGAATGTTATTTTTTAGATAAAACTAAAGAAGAGATGCAAAAGGATTGTAAGAATCCTGGTCGTCCTCCTTCTGTGAACTCAGATATTTTGCAGCACTCAAATCCTGTTCAGCAGATGCGGCAGGAATCAAAGAAATGCGTTTGTTTTTAAGATCCATTTCCTTGATAACAACAGCCATGTCGTCGCCAGGTTTATAAAGTTTTTTGATATTTGTATTTTTGCCGACACCTTCAAGTTCAGAAATGTGAACAAGGCCATCAACACCTTTAACAAGATTAACAAAGACACCGAAGTCTGTTACTCTTGCAATTTTTCCTTCATATTTTGTTTCCAGTTTAAGTTCTTCAGCGGCAGCATTCCATGGATCATCAAGAAGAGCCTTAACACTGATTGAAACCTTTTCATTTTTCCAGTCTGCACGGATTACCTGTGCCTTTACTTTCTGCCCTTCAGAAATAATGCTGAAAATATCCTCTACGCGGTCATACTGAATTTCTGAAACAGGAAGAAGAGTTCTGAAACCATTTACGTTTACAAAAGCACCAAAGTTCTGAACAGATTCAACAACCCCTTCAACGATTTTTCCTACTGTGATTTCACGTGAAAGGCTGTCCAGTTTTTCAGCATATTCTCTTTCGCCAAGAAGACGGTTTGAAACTGTAAGGTCTTTCCCATCATTTTTATATTCAATGATTACAAAAGGAAGTGTACGTCCTACGTAAGCAGAAGGTTCTTCCTTGTTGCGGAATCCCATCTGTGAATATGGACAGAAAGCACGGTTGCTTCCGATTTTTACTTCGTATCCGCCTTTGATTTCTTTTTCAACGTGTCCGTCTACAGGAATCTTTGCATTCCATGCATTTTCGATCATTGCTTTATCAGCTTTGTCACCGGCAATTTTTGCAGTGAAACGCATTTCACCATTGATGTATCCTGTGAAGAAAACTTTTACTTTATCTCCTTCTTTCACAGTAAGATTTCCTTCTTTATCCAGGAAGTCTGCAGTATCACAAACTCCTTCACTTTTGGCATCCATAGCCAGGAATACGTAATCTTTCTGGATCTGAACAATTTCAGTTTCGAACTGTTCGCCGATTTCAATTCTATTTGTCATTTTATTTTCCTTATATATTTTTATTTTTTGAACTGATTAGAGTTTTTTTGTCAGTTCACGAACCTTTTCAAAAGCCTCATCAGAAATATCGTGTTCGATTTTGCAGGCATCAGCTGAAGCATTTTCTTTAGATACACCTATTTTTTCAAAAAACTCAGAAAGAACCGTGTGTCTTTCATAAATTCTTTCGGCAATTTCCTTTCCTTTAGGAAGAAGAGAGATATGTCCGTCAGAATCAATCAGAATATATTTTTCTGATTCAAGATTATGAATTGCAACACTAACAGAAGGTTTTGAGATTTTAAGATGTCTTGCGATTTCGACTGCATGTACAGGACCTTTTTGTCCAAGAACAAGAACAGATTCCAGATACATTTCAGCAGATTCACGAATGGTCATAGATTCCTCTTTTGTTTAGGTTGAAATCTAATTGTATAGGATTTTTACATAATTTTCTATGTTTTTTAACCGATAATTGTATTATGGCTAGCAAATCTAAAGTAAAAATCTCAATTGAACCGGTTATTATCCTTTTAATTTCACTTGTAACTGTAGCAGTTTTTCTCTTAAACCGCTTTGTTCCTTCCTTAAAACTTATGGATTTCTTTACAAGTCCTACCTCTTCAAAAGGTTCTTACCCTTTCGATATCAAATCAGTTACTTCCTGGATCAGAACTGTTCTTTACATATTCGGAACAAAGAATATTTCTTCCTGGATTGTTCTTGCCATACTATTTTTCATCACCCCTGATCAGGAAAATAACTACGGCACAGTCCTGATTGCCATAATGATTTTTCTTGCAACAATTTTCTCGGGAGTTCTTGCAGCCTGCTTCCTTGAAAAACCACTTAACGGCGCAGAGCCAGCCCTTTTCCTTCTGATTATCCTGGATTTCCTTGCATCTTTCAGAAAGAAAGAAATCAAAATTTCTTCTATTGCGGCTCTTGCCTTCCTTATTGTTTATGAAGCGGTTTCAGGAGTTAATCTGATTACAATTTTCGTATTCTTTGCAGGCGGTTTATGTGGAAGTCTTGTTTCTTTCATTACAGTTAAAAAATCAACCTCAAAGAAAAAGACCTCGTCTAAAAGCAAAAAAGACACTGCCACTACCGTTGTATATTTTGACAACGAAGCCGACAGTCCTCGTTTTAAAAACAAAAAATCCAGTGCAACCGATGACGATGAAACAGTTATCGGCACACTGGAATTCTAATAAAATTTATTCGGGCCTATTCTTTTGAAAGGCCTGCAGTAACAAAAAGTTCATCCTGATACCAGTCAATAAGAAGAGAGAAAATCTCTGTCTTATAACCTTCTCTGCTTACCCTGATTTTCCAGACAGTTCCGGACATGAATTTTTCAACAGGGATTTCATCAAGAGTTTTCCACTGCCCCTGATAGTTGATTTCAAAAAGAGTTCCCTCGGTAATGTCACTGCCTGTAAGGCTGTCTGAGGCTAATGCATGAATCTTAAGAGGACGCTTCATGTTTTTAAGAAAATCCAATTTCAGATTTTTCTTTCCGCCGTCAACAGAAAAACTACTCCAGCTTACATAAGGTCCAACAACAACTTTCATACGATAATCCCCTTTCTTAAGGAAAACCGTTTTTACATCATAAAGGGTGTGATTTGAATTAGTCTGTGTTCTCTTTTTGAAAGGGATTTTCAGATCAAGAAAATAACTTCCCTTAACATGGAATTCTCTTTCACTTCCCTGAACTTCCGGCATATCTTTTCCGTCATTTTCATAAAAAGAAACACGGGCAGGAAGATCCAGTTTACCTGTATTGAAAACGGAAACCGGCATGTCCAGTTCCACTTCAACAGGACTATACATGGTACAAAGAATTGTTCTGTGAATAACGCCTGAGTAGAAAAGAATTCCAAGAAGCACTGCTACGGCAAAAGTACCCCAGACACAGCGTTTGATTATGCGTTGAATCTTGTCTTTAGGTTCAAAAGCCTTTTCAGGAAATTTGTATTGCTTATCTATAGAAACTGCTCTGGCAAGCTGAACCCTAAGTTCGTGTGTATCGTAATGAGCAAGATATTTTTTTACGGCTTTCAGCACAGTATCAATATCCTTGATTCTTCGGTTCTTCTTTGCACGGATCATTCCTCTAATAAGGCGTTCAACCGATTTAGGAATACTCTTGTTCAGTTTTCTTGGACGGACATACTTTCCTTTTTTGATTGTGGAAATATTTTCCTGAGTAAATTCTCCGGCGTATGGTTTCGAACCGATAAGCATTTCATAAAGAGAAATACCAAGGGCATAAATATCTGCACGCTGGTCAACAGATTTACTGTCATCAAACTGTTCAGGAGGCATATAAGCCGGAGTCCCCAGAGCTACACCGTCTGCTGTAAGATTATCTTCCCTTTCGCTTTCATCACTTGCAATACCAAAATCAGTAATTTTAATTTCACCTCTTTTTGAAATCAAAATATTACCCGGTTTTATATCACGATGAATCACTTTTTTTGAATGGGCGTACTTCAGGCCGAAACAGGCATCCTGCATCAAAAGCATTGCAAGAGGAACCGGAAGACTTCCCTGCTTTTTAATTAGTTTGTCACAGGCCATACCGTCTACCAGTTCTTCCACCATGTAACGGTAGCTGCCTTCAGTGAAATAATCAAAAAGATGAACGATATAAGGACTCTGCAGATCAAGAAGAATCTGAGCTTCCCTTTTGAAACGTTCAGCATTTGTAGAAGAACCTCTTCCTCGGGCGGTCAGTTTCTTGATTACAACAAAGCGTTTAAGAGAAGGATGGATTGCTTTATAAACAACCCCCATACCGCCCTTGGCAACAATACCAGTAATCTTGTACTTACCGATTTCTGGTGGAAACTCATCACTCATAGGAACCTCCGGTTACATTTACGATATCTGTTTCAGGATCAAATTCTTTACCACATTCAAGATAAACTATATTACGCAAAAGCGGATTATGGAACTGAACGAATCGTCCCTTCTGTCTTAAAGCATATTTTCCGCTTACAGGTCTGTGGCCTCCAAACCAGAAAACTTTTTCTTTTTTTTCTCCAAGAAGGGATTCTAAGGTAGATTGAACACTGTTCTCTTCTGCTTCGTTATTAGCAGTCCAGATAAGCCCACTCACTACGTCACCATCAAGTCTTGCATCAATGATTTCATTTTTAGAAAAGTACCTTTTTGGTTCTGCATGGCTTATAACACATTTAGAAGAAAGAAAAACAAGAGGCAGACTGTTTTCGTAAAGCGAAAGCATGTAAAGAACATCATCTCCATAGTAAGTGGAAATAAACTTCTTAACCATACGGCCTTCATCTGCATACTTTCTGAAAGGAAAGTCGCCGTCCTTGTAGTTGTTCATGATATTCTCATGATTACCTTTAAGGAAATGAAAATTCTCAGAGAAGTTTGTCTTCAGCTCAAAAAGCATCATTAAAAGAGAAAGGCCCATAGACATTTCTTGTTGCATGTACTTTCCGTCATAAACCCCGCCATCAAATTCTTTCTGACAAAGAAGCCAGCTTTCTTTTGTGATTTTTTCGCTGTGAAGTGCATCACCAAGGAAAACCAGAAAGATTTCTTTTGATTCAAGAAGTTCAAGAACAGATTTTTCTTTAATCTTAAAATCCAGAACCTGTTTCAGGAAATCAGGTCTGGCGTGAAGATCTGGAATTATGAGAACAGGTTTTTCTGATGATGAAAAATCTATAAGTCCGCCAGGATTTCCTTTAGAATTTGAAGGACGATACGGCGCTTTTTCTCCCTGCTCCTCTTCCAGAAGATTGCACATCTTCTCGGCAGCAGAGAAAATTTCATCATGAGAAGGAAGTCTGAAATTTTCGCAAAAAGAGAAATCCATCTGGTAGTAAACCTTATGAAATTACAAAAACCATGGTCCCAACCTGGATCTGGTCTCCTACATTAAGTTTTACATATTTGTCTTTAGGAATACGAACAGAATTAACAAAAGTTCCGTTTGTACTGTTTTCATCCTTAAGGAAATATGCATCTTTAATTTTCTGGATAACAGCGTGATGACGGCTCGCAAGTTTGTTATCCACTACAATGTCATTGGATGTATCACGGCCGATTGTAATCTTTGCAACAAGACTGATTTTCTTGTTATTGAACATAAGATAGGAAGCAGTTTTTGAGTTTCCTATTTTATCAAGCATGCTTCCTACAGGGCTGTTGGTAGTAATTGTCTCATCCATATTTATCTCCTTAAGATTTAAGTGAAAGTTTAAAGTTTTCAAACAGAGGGAAATTTCCTTTCCCTGATTTTATGAACATCTTTGCAAGATTAAGAATATCCCGGCGGTCTTTAGATTCCATCTTCAAAAGTTCATTAAGAATCTTTCCTGAATGATGAAGAGGATCCTTTTCCATATCAGAAAGAGTTTCTACCCCAGTATTAAGAATAACGCCGAACATTTTGTCTGTTACCGATTTCATCTGTTCTTTGGAAAGTCCCGAATACCACTTATTGAAAGTCTTGTAAAAGAACACGCTTTCATCTTCGAAATCTTCTTTATTTACAAACGAAGCTCCAAGTATTTCCCATGAGAAAGGATCATGCTGCATCACAATGTGACGGCTGCTTTCCGCAATTTCGTAATTGTCAGGGTGTTCAAAAAACATTCCTACAATCGAGCATTCAGGATAAACCGAATGGATTTTACCGGCGATTTTTTTGAAGGCACTGCTGTCCAGGATTTCACGGATAAAACCAGGCCCGTCAAAATTATAGATGGAAGTAATTCTTTTTTTGTCAGCATCTGCTATTTTGAAAGCAGCATACATTGCATTGTTGCCTCCTTTTGAATGACCTGACAAAATCATTTTTCCTTTAAGTTTACTCATTGCTTCAGAAAGATATTCCAAAGCATCAGTCTGGGAAGGAATACAATCCATATAACCTAAAGCAAAATCTTCTTTCCATCCGATTATAGTTTCGTCTGTTCCTCTGTAACATACACAGGAAAAATCTTTTCCCTGAACTGTAAAAGCCGCAAACTGTTCGCAATTCTTTTTAGAATAGATATCGCGGAAAGCTGTGAGTTTAAGAGAAGCGAAACGTTTCGAATCTGCACAGACTTTCAGAAGAGTAAGATTTTCGGGATTTATATAAGGACCAAGTTTCTTTGCCAGTTTCTTTTCGATCTTTTTATCGATTTTATCTTCAGAAAACTGAGAAAGCTCAACTGCTTCATCAAAAGTTTCAGGAACAATTCCTTTGAAATTCAGATAAACCAACTGACTAAATATAAGAGCATCAATCTTATTGAAAGGAGAAACACTGAAGGAAACATCCCCGCGCCACAAAACATAATCAACAAGTCCAGACATAAAACCTTCTTTTATTCAAAGTTCTTGATATACGAAACAAGTTTTTCAACTGCCAGTTTATGAGTTAAAGGTCCCGGATGACCGCGACTACCTTTATCAGAATCAGTTTTTTCATTTTCCATTGAAGGCAGAATAAGAGTATCGATTTTTCCGTCTCCTGATTCTTTTCTGTAAAGCTCTACTCCTTTCTGAATGTATTCAGCAACTGCGCCAATGGAGATCATTCCCCAGAGCCAGCAGATTCTGGCAGAAGGATTTTTTTCCCTGATAAGTTTCAGAAAACTGCAGATTGCAGATGAAAGTTTTTCACCGTCTTCTTTTAATGGAGACTTGTTTTCGTCACGGCGCATTTTATATTCAATACCCGTAGCAGGATCTTTCCAGGCCGGCTGATTGAAAGCTTCCGCATCATTTGTCCCAAGATTTACAAAAACATAGTCAGGCTTAAAAAGAGAAAAGTCCCATTCATTCTGAGAACCTTCAGCCTTCTGAGCTGGATTATTCTGAAGACCGCAGATTTTTGTATAGTTTGGAGGCATTACACTTGTTGCATTGTTGTCCCAGCCCGAAACAACACCCCAGCCACACTGACTCAGGATATTGAAATCGGCATCAACTTCAAAGGCGGTCTTAACTGCATAGTTTTCCGAAACAGAAATCCACTGGCTGATCCAGTCCATTTCAGAAGGATTTCCTGCAAGCCCTTCCCCGGAAGTAATGCTGTCTCCTACAAATTCAATCTTCAGTTTCTTTTCAGGAACTTCAAGGAATTCAGTTTCGTCATTAACTGAAACAGAATTTATTTTCAAAAGCTGGTTCTGATCCCCGCTCATAGGCTGGGTATCACGCATAAGAAGAATACGGTTTTCTTTATCTGGATTCAGGTTACGGCAAAGGCAAACTGAAGATTTTCCCATAGGGGCCATGAAACGGGAAATTTTTCTTCCGTTTATCCAGGTACAAAGCCATACTTCACTTGTATCATAGGAACTTTCAATATCCACCCAGACTTCCCTGGTTTTAACGTAAAGCTCAAGACCGCTTCCAGCCCAGAAAAGAGAAAGACTGCCGTTTTTATTTATTCCCGCAGTACGTCCACAAATGTGCAGATTTGAAATTTCATTTAATTTTAAAGTCCTCATAACCATACCCATATCTAAATAAAATATCTTTCTTTAATTATATACCAAAAACTTCACAGTCATAAGGGCACAGGCGCGCGAAAGTTCATGTTGAAGTTTTTCTATTTTTGCGTTGCAAAGATCCATTTTTGCAGAAAGAAGATCTGTCTTCGAGCCGTAGCCGTTCTGGAACATCACTTCCTGCTGTTTTATTTTGCTTTCTTCAGTTTCCATTTTTAGAATCTGATATTCAATTTTTATCTCACTAACATCACAGGTATTCCACTGTTCCGAAAGAGTTTTACGTAAAGTGCTTTTCACAGAATCTTTATTGATTCTGGCTGATTCAACATTGCTTAAAGATCTTGAAACATCACGGAGTTTCTTTCCTCCATCCCAAACAGTGGTCTTTATACCCAAAGAAAGATTCAGACTGTAATCATCTTTACGGAGCCAGTTGGTTTCCATAAGAGGCATTCTGGATCCTCCGTATCCCATACTTACCTGAAGTCCTACGTCTGGTTTCCAGTAAACAGAATTCTTTGAAATTTTCAGGGCCATTTCAGAAACCTTCTGTGCCATGGAAACCATACGAACTGAATCGGAATCATCTGAAAGTGCCTTTTCCATAAGCACATTGCGGTCCTCAGATAAAATTGACTGAAAAACCTTTTCATCATATTCAAAATCAATTTCTTCTATCTGCAGACTGCTTACACCTGTTATACGACGAAGCTCAATTATCTGAGTATTGATCTGTTCGTTTACTCCCTGAAGAGCAATTTCCAGTTCCTTTGTTTTTATTTTTGCTTCAACAACATCCTGATGAAGAAGCATTCCCGATTTTTCAGCATCTTCAGAATAGGAAACCATTTCGTCGGCGTATACCTTTTCTTCTTCCAAAACTTCACTGATTTTTTTCAGAAACCATAAAGAAGTAACTCGGGTTTCCAGTTCCGTTTCAAGTTTTTTCTGAGTATTCTGATATTTTACATTCTGAATATCTGAAACGGCTTTATACAGACCTGCTGCCTGATGGATTTTTCCCCAGGTGAAAATCGGCTGTTCAAGAGAAAGCTGAAAAGAATACAGGGTATTTTCCATGCCGTCAAAAACTTTTATGTACTGGCCGCTTCTTGCCGGCTTTACGCCTGCCGGCCATTCAACAGAAGAGATGATATCATCAACGCTAACGCTAAGACTTCCCACAGGAGGATTCACCATGTAAGCGCCGGCAAGCTGAAAATCGACTTTAGGCCCGAAACCTGCAAGGGCGTCCTTATAATCAAGAACTGAGCGCCTGTATTCTTCTTCCGCTCCCCTGATTTCAGGATTATTCACTTGAAGATTTTCCTTCAAATCTTCAAGTGAATAGGCAGAAAGCATTGAGAAAACAATGGAGAAAATCAGAAATACGAATATATTCTTTTTTAGTTTCATAAAATTAAAGCTTTACGTTATAAACAGAAGTATCGGTTCTTAAAGTTTTTTCAACCGCTGATGATTCATTTCCTTTTTCAAAAAGCTTGACCTTAAGTTCTACAAATTTTCCTGTATAAAATTCATCCCTGAAATATACATTTTGTCCAAGGCCTGAAAAATTTCCGTGGGTCTGATTTCCATTTGTTCCAAGAGCACGAGCTTCTGTAGTCACTTCACCACAATCCAAAACATAGGTAGCTCCATCGTCAAGAGATGCCATCATGCGAATTACTTTTCCATCATCGGCAGCACTATCTCCATAGGTTCCGTTTACTGTAGGAACAGAAAGTCTTGTCTTCTTACCGTAAAGGTGAACTGAATAGTTTTCTTCTCCATTAAGATTCCTCTTTACTGCTGGTACCGACAGGAAAGCATAATCATTTTCTGCTGTGTTATTTTTACAGGCTTTGAAATTTTCTTCGTCACCTGACATACAATATTCAATGGTGATTTCAGGATTTGATTCTCGCGGATAGCTGACAGAAACAATTCCTACCCCGTTCATTATGACTCCGTCTTTTACAAGATCCTGACTTTCTGAACCGGAATCCCAAATCTGAGGAACAGTTACTTTTACATGAACCGGTTCTGAAGCATAAGAATTATCGGCAACATCGATTATCGAAAGCTCAATATCTGTAGAAACCTTCACTTTTTTCATTTCCTGATAAATGCTGTCGCTTGTGGAATCAGAAACAATCAAAGTGCCGCCTTTTACAAGACCATAATTTTCATGATAAAAAAGCAGATATACTTCCGAAACATCCCCGTCCTTTCCAAAATCAGGTTTCATTTCTTTCCACATCACTTTTGAAATCAGAAAACTACCGTCACTTCCGGTTGTTGTTCTGGCATAATATGATGAAGCCGGACTAAATCTGTCTGTTTTATTCCATTTGTTGAAATCAGAATTTCTTTCACTTTTTTCCGTGTAAACATAAACTTCAACATCGGGAATTCCTGCTTTCGGGTTCGAAGTACTTTCGGCATCGACTACCCTACCGCTTACTCCACCGTAAAACACACTGGAACAGGAAACTGCAAGACCACATAAAAAAACAAGAACTGCACAAAAACTATTTCTTTTCATTTTATCTATCATCTGGATTTTCTCCTTTTTTCTTTCTTTTTTTCAGCCATATAATACAAAGTCGGAATCAGAACCAGGGTAATAACTGTTGAAGTCAAAAGTCCCCCACAGATTGCCTGTCCCATTGGGGCATAGATTTCAGAACCTTCCCCTCTGGCTAAAGCCATTGGAATATCACCAAGCAGGGTGGTAAGGGTTGTAATCAGAATAGGTTTGATTCGGGAAGCAGAACCATCCGTTACACATTCCAAAAGCAGCTGATTTTCTTCTTCAAGGGAAAGATCAACATGCCACTCCCCGTCCTTATCCTGACTTCCTTTTTCCATAGCAATCTGAATCAGGCGTTCTTTACGAAGCTGATTCACATAATCCACAAGAATAATACCATTATTTACAACAACACCAGAAAGAGAAATAAGTCCCAGCATGGCAATAAGGTTCATGGTAGAACCGAACATTAAAAGTCCTGTAATAACCCCAATAAAACAGAACGGAATTGTCATCATAATAAGAAGAGGCTGCTTGAATTTTTCAAACTGGATTACCATTACAGTGTAAACAAGGAATATGGCTATAAGCATGGCGGTAATCATTGGAGTAACCATACCGCCGATAAGACTCATGATACCGCCTGCAGCACTGTCTACTTCATCTGGAAGAGGATTTTTTGCAAGGTAATCATTTACACGCTGAGAAACTCCGCTGGTGTTTTCGGTTTTCAACGTTGCAGAAACAGTGATTGTTTTTGCACGGTCAGAATGGTTGATCTGGGAAACTGATTTTTCTACATAAATATCAGCAAGGTTAGCGAATGAAACGTTCTGTCCCCGGTCAGTAATAATGTGAACATTTGCAATATCATCAAGTGTAACGTTTGAATCTGCAATATCAGAAAAAAGTTTCATATCATAACGTTTTCCGCTTGAAACTTCCCGGTAACGGCCGGCATCCAGTCCCTGAAAAAGAATTGCAGAAGTAATACCGGCTTCATAACTTGTAAGGCCAAGAGAACTTAAATATTCCTGGCTCATATCAATAACCATGGTACTGGTATCAAAGTCCGTATCAAGTTTTGCAGTAATTACATCAGGGTCAGTTTCTAGAAATTCTTTGATCCCACTGGCAGTTTCATAAAGCAGGTCCAGGTCTTCCGAAATAAGGGTAAGGCCATAACCTCCACCGCCTGAAACATAACCTACAAGTTTATCAAAACCACCGTTCTCAATGGAAACTTTTGAATCAGGAAGTGCATCGCTCCAGACCTGCTGCATCATCTGACTTATGTAATGAACATCACGCTTTCGTTCCGAAACCGGAACAAGAATAACATGGGCGTATGCACATTCACCTGCAGTCATAGTCATAATGCCTTTATTCTGACTGCGGCCCATATAGAAAACAATATTATCAACTTCAGGAACTTTTTCATAAATCAGTTCTACAGCCTTTTTCATTTTTCGTTCAGTGTCTTCAAGTCTTGTTCCAACCGGGAAATCTACAGAAAGATAAAAATCTCCCGAATCTGTAGAAGGAATAAAGGCAATACCAAGCTGGAGAGCAATAAAGCCAGAAAAAACAAGAAGCACCACAGAACTTACAAGAACGCTCTTTTTATTTGCAATAACCCAGACAAGAATTTTACGGTAGCTTTTTTCAAGTTTATCCATGAAAAGATCGAACTTTCTGGGCTTTTCACGAAGTTTCGGTCCACCTTCTTTTAAAAGTAATTTCAAAAGATAAGGAACAATGATTACCGCAACAAGGAAAGAAGCTCCGATTGCCATGATGATTGTAATGGCAACGGAATGAAGAATCATTCCGATAAGGCCGTCCAGAAGTGCAATCGGGATGAATACAACCATTGTTGTTGCCACAGATGCAAAAATCGAAAGAGCAACTTCATCCCAGCCTTTATAGATACTTCCCGTTACTGTATAAAGAGCTTCACCAGTCTTTGGATTTCTCTGTTTGTAATAGCGATAAATCTGGTCCAGCATAACGGAACTTCCGTCAACAACCATACCAAGAGAAATAACAAGACCCGAAAGACTCATAAGGTTTATGGAAATACCGAAAAGCTTAAGTCCGATAAAACTGAACAGAATACAAAGAGGAATTGAAAGCCCGATTGTAAGGGTTGCACGCCAGTCTGCCAGGAACAACAGGATTACAAGAATGGCAAAAACAATACCTGCAATTCCAGAACTTACAACAGTTTTTAAGGAAGCCGTAACCTGACGGGCATCATCTGAAATCACATGAAATTTAACTGCCCCACCAAGATTTATTTCTTCGGTCTGCAGGACTTTTTTTACCTGTTTAACAATACGGACTGTATCTCCGTCATTACGTTTTGTAATGTTTACGATTGTTAATGGATTGTATCCGTCAGTAACATGGTATTCTTCCTCAGGATAATCAAGATACACATCTGCTACATCTGAAAGTCTGATTACAGTTGTACCGTCTGCCACACCAACAGGAAGATTCTTAACATCATCAATAGAATTAAAACCACCAGCATACCGTACCTGAATGGCCCGGTCTTCGTGATCAGCATTTCCTAATGGAAGATTTACGTTACCATAATTAAGTACCTGATAAACCCGTGTAACTGAAATCCCTTTTGAGACGAGATCATCAGTTCTGAGCTTGATATTCATGCGGAGTTCTTTTTCACCTTCCACATCAATGGAAGAAACACCGTCAATTCGGGTAAGTTTTGGAATCAGTTCATCATTGATATAACGGGTTGCCCGCCCCTGATCTTTTCCTGCACTTACAGAAAAAGAAATAATCGGAAGCATTGTGATACCACCTACAACTGCAACAGGTTCCCCTGAGATTCCATCAGGAAGTCTGTTTTTTATTTCCCTTACGCGGTTTCGAAGTTCTTCCAGCTGTTCATAGGGATCGACCCCATCGGCATAAGTTATGGTTACCCAGGAAATGGAAGTATAAGAGGCACTGTCTACTTTCTTAAAATGAGGAAGAGTTACAAAAGAATCTTCCAGAACCGAAGAAATCTCCTGTTCAACATCTTCAGCCGATGCCCCGGGATAAATCGTATAGACAATGGCCTGAGGCATAGAAATGTCAGTCATGAATTCCAAAGGCATTCCGCTTAAAGAGAAAAAGCCGAACACCGTCAGAACAATAAGACACATGGTGATGATTATAGGATGCTTTACGGAAAACTCAGAAAGCTTCATTCAATTACCTTCACTTTCTGTCCGTCAAAAACCGAGTTCTGACCGTCAGTTATAAACCAGGAGTTTTTATATTCATCAGGAACAATAAAATTTTTACCGTCGGTTATTACATCCTTCATTTCAAGGAACACTGCAGAACCGATGTCTTCATCATAAAGATAGCAGGAACCATCCAGTTTTCTTGTGGTTACCGGCATAACAAAAACATCCTCATGATTTGCATAGGAAGCCGTTACCTTAATGAACATTCCCGGACGGAATCTTTCCCCAGGTTCTTTAATGCCACATACAACCTGAAAGTTTTTGCTTTCAGCAGAAATATAAGGAGCCACATTTTCAATCACGGCCTCGCTGACAGCATCTTCATACATTCCTTTTATTCCAGGTCTTGTCACAGTAAGTCTGATCTCATCTTTACGGGTCACAAAAAGGTCAAAATATTTTTCAGGGACTTTAAGACGCACAACCAGGTCTTCCATATTTGCAAGAACTGCCAGAGGCTGGCTTGTAGCTCCAATAGAACCTTCCGCAGAATCTGCCATAAGAATGGTTCCCGAAACAGGAGCTTTTACTTCTGTATATTCCATCTGAAGTTTTGCCAGATCATACTGGGCTTTTGAAGCTTCATACTGGGCCTTTGCGGAATCATAATTCTGCTGGGTTGTAGCCCCGCTTTTATAAAGATTTTCTATACGGGTAAAAGTGGATTCATAACCATAATAGGCAGCCTGGGCCTGAAGAAACTGCTGACGGTAAGGCGCATCATCGATTTTTGCAAGGACTGTATCCTTCTCAACATAATCCCCGGCTTTATAAGGATATGAAATAATTGTTCCAGAAACAAAAGGAACCACAGGAATCATAGCTTTAGCTTCCACATAACCTGAAATTGTGATGGCTTCAGAAACAGAGCCTTTCTCAGGTTTTGCAATGGTAACAGCGGGAACCGGGGCTACATAAGGAGCCGCCTTTTTCCGTGTCATAAGAAGAATTGTACATATAATAAAAACTAATGCCCCAAGAATGGACAAAATTAGTGTTTTTTTGGAGATTTTAAACATATCTTATTAAATTTAATAATTTTGAAGGTGAAAATCAACAATATAATAAATCTTTATATAATTGTAGAATTTTGGCAAAATCATTATACTTTCTTCTATATTATTTACAGGAGTACTTTTCATGTACGATTTTAAAAATATTGAACCTAAATGGCAGAAATACTGGGCGGACAACAAAACCTTCCGCGTAACAGAGGACGAATCTATTCCGGCAGAAAAACGCCGCTATATTCTTGATATGTTCCCTTACCCTTCAGGAGCCGGACTTCACGTAGGTCACCCGGAAGGATATACAGCTACAGACATCTACTGCCGCTACCTTCGCATGAAAGGATACAATGTCCTGCATCCTATGGGATACGATGCTTTCGGTCTTCCTGCAGAAAACTATGCAATCAAAACAGGAACACATCCTTCAATCACAACAAACCAGAATATCGATAACTTCACACGTCAGATCAAGGCTCTCGGATTCTCTTATGACTGGGACCGCTGCATTTCTACATGTGAACCTGAATATTACAAATGGACTCAGTGGATTTTCCTTCAGCTCTACAAAAAAGGACTTGCTTACGAAGCAGAAACACCAATCAACTGGTGTCCTTCATGTCTCACAGGTCTTGCCAACGAAGAAGTTAAAGAAGGCAAATGTGAACGCTGTGGTGCCATCGTAACACACAAAACAATCCGTCAGTGGATTCTTAAAATCACTGAATACGCAGAACGTCTCCTTGAAGACTTGGACAGCCTTGACTGGCCAGAAAGCGTAAAACTCATGCAGAAAAACTGGATCGGTAAATCTTTCGGTGCAGAAGTTGATTTTGAAGTTGCTAAAGCAGACGGAACTGGAAGCGGAGAAAAACTGACAGTTTACACAACCCGCTGTGACACACTCTTTGGTGCAACCTACATGGTTGTGGCTCCAGAACATCCACTGGTTTCAAAAATCACAACTCCAGAACAGAAAGACGCAGTTGCCGCATATCTTGATGAAGCCGCTAAAAAATCTGACCTTCAGCGTACAGACCTGAACAAAGACAAGACTGGTGTATTCTCAGGAAGCTATGCTATCAACCCTGTAAATGGAACACTTATCCCAATCTGGATTGCAGACTATGTTCTCATTTCTTACGGTACAGGTGCCATTATGGCCGTTCCTGCCCACGATGACCGTGACTGGGAATTCGCAAAGAAATTCAATCTGCCAATCATCGAAGTTCTCAAATCTGAAGTTGATGTTCAGACACAGGCTTGGACTCAGGACGGTGTTCATGTAAACTCAGGTTTCGTAGACGGACTGAATAAAAAAGACGCTATTGCCAAAATGATTGAATTCCTTGAAGAAAAGAAAATCGGTAAGGCAACAGTAAACTACAAGCTCCGCGACTGGATCTTCAGCCGTCAGCGCTACTGGGGTGAACCAATTCCTCTCGTACACTGTGAAAAATGTGGAACAGTTGCAGTTCCAGAAGACCAGCTCCCAGTTGAACTTCCAAACGTAAAATCATACCAGCCAACAGGAACAGGTGAATCTCCACTGGCAGCCATTGAAGAATGGGTAAACTGCACATGTCCTGAATGTGACGGAAAAGCTAAACGCGAAACAAACACAATGCCTCAGTGGGGCGGAAGCTGCTGGTACTACCTGCGCTACCTGGATCCTAAAAACAACGAAAAGTTCTGTTCTGAAAAAGCTGAAAAATACTGGATGCCTGTAGACCTTTACGTTGGTGGTGCTGAACACGCCGTTCTCCACCTGCTCTACTCTCGTTTCTGGCACAAAGTTCTCTACGATTGCGGAGTTGTAACAACAAAAGAACCATTCCAGCGTCTTATCAACCAGGGACTTATCACATCATTTGCTTTCCAGAGAAAAAACAAGACTCTGGTTCCAACTGATGAAGTTTCAGAAAAAGACGGAAAATTCGTTGAAACAGCAACTGGTGAAGAAGTAGAACAGATCATCGCTAAGATGTCTAAATCTCTTAAGAACGTTATCAACCCAGATGACATGATCAACCAGTACGGTGCAGACTCTGTTCGTATGTACGAAATGTTCATGGGACCTCTTACAATGAGTAAACCATGGAACACTCAGGGTATCATCGGTATCAACCGATTCCTGGAAAAAGTTTGGGCTGTTGGAGAAAAACCACTCAACGACATCGACATTACAGGAAAACTTGATGACGAAAAACTGGTTGCCCTGCGCAAAACTTTCGCTCAGACTGTTAAGAAGGTAACTTCAGACACAGACACACTGAACTTCAACACAGCTATCTCTCAGATGATGATCTTCATTAACGAGGCTTCAAAGATGGAAAGCCTGCCAAAAGCAATGTGGTCTGACTTCGTAAAGATGATATCAGTTTATGCTCCACATATGGGTGAAGAACTTTGGGAAAAGCTTGGCAACACAAAAACAGTTGCTTACGAAAAGTGGCCTGAAATTTCTGAAGACTTCGCAAAAGACGACAAGAAAAAGATCATCGTTCAGGTAAACGGAAAAGTTCGCGACAACTTTGAAACAGAACCTGGAACAGCAGAAGATGTTCTTAAATCTACAGCTCTGGACCGTCCAAACGTTAAGAAATTCACAGACGGACACGAAGTTGTAAAAGTAATTGCAATCAAAGACAAGATCGTAAACATCGTAATCAAATAGAATTACCTGTTAAAAACGAAAGGGTCCGGAAATGGACCCTTTTTTGTTTTAACCTGCAAATGTGATTTTCGATGGAAAAAGATTATTACTCGTCGAAAGAACATGAACCGTAATCAACCGAACATGTTAATCTTTTTAAGCACCATAACAAGCTGATCTTTTTCTATGAAGTCGATTGGACGACCATCAATAAACTTGTGTGCGCTTTCCGAGAACTTACCCATTGAAACACAGTAACCGCGGTCCCCTTTCATATCGCGAACCTTTGAATGGAATTCGCGGACATTCAGATCCCCGATAACTGAGTTCGTTCTGTAGAAACGGAAAAGTTCCTTTGTTTCCATTTTTGCCGAAATTACAGTACATAAAATTTCAACGCTTTCTGACTGAACCGAAACATCTTCAACCTTAACTGTAGTCTGGTTTGGATAATAAGCATTTATAAACTTACGGCAAAGTGCAATAAAATCACTTGTTCCCGAAAGAAGATATGTCTGAAGGTTTGAGTTCTGATTCAGTTCTGAGTATCTTGCAACCAGGGCATCAACATCCTTATATCCAGGGTGAGCAGTCTGAATCTGGCGCAACAGTGTAAGTCCTTTAGGAATTGCCTTTGTAGCGATATAACACTGTGAACAGCGGTATTTGATCTGCATCAGTTCCTTTTCAGGAATCTCAGGAAGTTTCATACCGATTTCATAATCCTGAATCGCCAGTTCGTAGTTCTTAGCCTTTTCGTGGATTCTACCCGCTTCAATACAAGATCTTGGACCGAAAACAGGATCCGGACGAAGATGCATGAAAATCTTAAGAGATTTTTCGCCCATTCCGATTTCTGTCATGCTGACAGCAATGTTGAACATAACTTCTTTATTGTCCGGCTGAACATCAAGAACTTTTTTAAGGTAAGGAAGACATTCTCTGTATTTATTGCATTTGAAGAAAGAAAATCCCAGTGGTTCAAGAACACCTATTTCCATAGGATTAATTTCATGGGCTCTCTTAAGACAAAGAATTGATTTATCAAAGACATTATTCTTATAGAAAGAATAACCAAGGTAATAAGCGGCTTCGAAACTTTCAGGAACTTTCTTCAGGGCAAAAGACAGAGACACGATTGCCTCTTCAAATTTTCCGAGGTAGAAAGCTGCAATTCCTGATCTGAGGGCTGCCTGAACATTGTTTACTTCAACATGGGCTGCGGCAATATCAAAAAGTGTCTTGTAGATATGCCAGGTCTTTTCCCAGTTTTTTTCATTGAAGTAAACATCACCCAAGGCTGTAAGTGCCTGAACATTATGAGGATCGTGTGTAAGTTTTTTTTCAGCATCCTTGATGATGCTGCTTCTGGACTTACGTGTTGTTTTTTCCTGACCTTTTCCTTCGTACTTCTTACCAGTCACAGATTTAACCATCATGATCACAATGATTAAGACTGAGACTGAAATTATCATAACCAAAATCGGAATAAGCATTGATCCCATAAATCACCTTTTCAAAGCCTGTAAAGTTAGTTTTTAAGTTCGTTTACAAACTGCTCGATTCTTTCGAGCGCAATTTTGATTTTCTCTACCGATGTAGCGTAACAACAGCGGATATGTCCTTCACCACCTGCACCAAAAACACTTCCTGGTACTACAGCTACATTATATTTCTGAAACAGCTGTGTGGCAAATTCTTCGCTGGATAGTCCTGTCGAAGTAATATCAGGGAACATGTAGAATGCACCCTTTGGCTCTGGAACTGGAAGTCCCATTTCGTTGAAAGCTTTTACCATCAGGTTACGGCGCTGCTGATAGCTTACACGCATTTTTTCAACTTCTTCCCAGCCATTTCTGAGTCCTTCGCAGGCTGCATACTGACTGAAGATTGGGGCACAAATTGTATTGTAACCGTGAAGTTTTACAATCTGAGAAAGAAGTTCACTTGGAGCGGCAATGTAACCGATTCGCCAACCTGTCATGGCGAAAGATTTTGAGAATCCGTTAAGGATGATTGTATAATCCTTCATTCCAGGGAAGCTTCCGATTGAAACATGTTTCTCGCCGTCGTAAGCAAGTTCACAGTAAATTTCATCACTGATACACCAGATCTGGTGCTTTTTAACAACTTCCGCAATCTTTTCCAGTTCAGAAGCAGGAATCATTGTTCCGGTTGGATTGTTTGGAGAACAGATCATTACAGCTTTTGTTTTTGGTGTACAAAGTTTTTCAATCTGTTCTGCTGTAGGATAGAATCCGTTTTCACTTGTATCAAGAGGAATAACCTTTACGTGGCACAGTTCAGCAAGAGGAACGTAGTTTACGTAACATGGCTGAGATACAATGATTTCATCTCCTTCATTAAGGATTGCACGAAGAACAGCATCAACCCCTTCAGAAGCACCTACAGTAATAAGCACTTCATTCTGAGGATTGTAAGACATATTGTAAGATGCCATGTATTTAGAGATTTCTTCTCTAAGTTCAATCAACCCCCAGTTTGAAGTATATGATGTATGTCCTTTTTCGATGTGATAGAAAGCTTCTTCACGGATGCACCAAGGTGTCGGAAAATCAGGTTCCCCTACCGAAAGACTGATAACATCATCATGTCCGATAAGCATTTCGAAAAATTTACGGATTCCACTTGGCGGGATATCCATCATTGATTTACTAAGTCTGTCTTCTCTTGTATTCATTTTATGCCATTGCTCCTTCGCGGCGGTCTTTGTCTTCTTCGATATAAACAATATCGTTTTCTTTGTAAGTTCTCATAATGAAATGAGTTGCTGTTCCACGAACCCCCTGCAGGGTCGCCAGCTTACGCGCTACGAAGTCACAAATACTCTGGAAAGTTTCACCTTCAATTACAACTTTAAGGTCATAGTTTGCACCACTCATAAGGTAAAGTGAGCGAACCTGTGGAAAACGGTAAATGCGGTCTACAACTGCTTCAAAACCTCTTTCCCTTTCAGGTGTAACCTGAAGTTCAACTTCGGCACAAACCTTTCTGTCTGAACCGAATTTTTCAGGATTAACTACTGTTACATATTTAAGAATAGTGCCGTTAGCCTCAAGTTCCTTGATTATAGTTCTAACTTCTTCCGGTGTTTTTTTTGTCATTGAAGAAATGTCTTCAACTGAAAGTCTTGCATTCTGTTTTAAGAGTTCAAGGATTTCGTCCATTTTTATCTTCCTGTTTATATTAAAGTAAAAAAGCCCTCACTTCCGTGAGAGCTTTTTGTTTATCTTGCGTATTCTACAATTCGTGTCTCGCGGATCATAGTAAGACGGATACGACCAGGATACTGCAGATCAGTTTCAATCTGTTTTGCAATACTTCTAGCCAGTTCCTTAACCTCACTGTCCGGCACTTTCTCGTTGTTTACAAGAATACGAAGCTCTCGTCCAGCCTGGATGGCATACGCCTTTTCTACTCCCGGGAACTTTTCTGCAATAGCTTCCAGGTTTTCCAGACGTTTTACATAGTTGTCAATTGTTTCGCGACGCGCACCAGGGCGGGCCGCAGAAATCGCGTCGGCAATCTGAACGATAATCGCTTCGAGTGTATTTGCTTCCACGTCGTTATGGTGAGCAGCAATGGCATTAACAACACGGGCATCTTCTCCCATTTTGCGGGCCATTTCAGCACCAACTTCTGCGTGGTTCTGGTCCGAATCGTTTTCTGCACCTTTACCGATGTCATGAAGAACAGCGGCACGTTTTGCCAGTTCTCTGTTTACACCGATTTCTGCAGCGATCATTGAAGCAGCCATAGCTACTTCTTTTGAGTGAACAAGAACGTTCTGACCGTAACTTGTACGGAAATAAAGACGTCCAAGAGCTCTAACCCCTTCAGTACTCATATTGTGAATACCAAGGTCAAAGAGTGTCTTTTCACCTTCTTCATAAATCTTGTTCTGAATTTCGTGTGTAACCTTCTGAACGATTTCTTCGATACGTGTTGGATGAATACGTCCGTCAGAAATAAGGCGTTCAAGAGATTCTTTTGCGATTTCCTTGCGTACAGGGTCAAAACATGAAATAACAACGGCTTCAGGAGTATCATCAATGATGATATCTACACCGGTAAGAGTTTCCAGTGTACGAATATTGCGTCCTTCACGTCCGATAATACGACCTTTCATTTCATCACTTGGGAGTGAAACTGTAGCAACAGTAATATCACTGGTTGTTTCCGGAGCAATTCTCTGAATTGTTGTAATCAGTACATCTTTTGCTTTCTTTTCGGCAGTAAGCTGAGCTTCCTGCTCGATTTTGTTGATAAGAACCTGTGCGTCATGGCGAGCTTCATTTTCAAGATTCTTGATAATGAGTTCTTTTGCTTCTGCCTGTGACATTCCGGAAATTCTTTCCAGTTCCGAACGATACTGTTCTTCCTGTTTTGAAAGAAGTTCTTCTTTTTTTACAAGCTCTGCTTCTTTTGTCTGAATTTCTTTGTCTTTTTTATCGAATTCAGCTGCACGCTGATCAAGAAGCTCTTCCTTCTTGTTTACACGTGCTTCAAAGCGCTGTACTTCAGCGCGGCGTTCACGGTTCTCACGCTCCTGCTGGTTTCGTTCACGAATGAGCTCATCTTTTGCATTAAGCAATATTTCTTTTTTCTGTGCTTCAGCTTCCTTGATAGCATCCTGAGTAAGGCGTCTTGCCTTCTGTTCTGAAGCAGTTAATTGAAATCTGGCGTACAGCCAGCGAATAATCCATCCAAGAACAAGTCCACCAACAGGGAGAACTACGTATAATACCCAATTTGGCATACTTTTCTCCATGTATAACGTTTTTTTTTAAAACATTTAGAAATGTTCACCCTAATTTTAACACACAAAATGATATTATACAACTCTAATATTAAATATCTCCATAATATATAGAATAATTCTTGAAGTAACCAACTTTTTAACTTAATATATATTTTATGGAAGAAAGCCAGAAAAAGAGCACATTCGACAGACTTGTAGCCGGAATGAATTCCGACGAACGTACCGCTATGCTTGCCCGTTTGAACCAGTCAGGAGAAAAGGACATAGAGCTTTTAAACAGTTCTGCAGAAGTAGACACTTTTACAGGAACTCTGTCCCTTAGACTTAAAAACGAGTCGATTTTTTACAAATTCTATATCTGGATTCGTTCCTTCTTCTCAAAAGCACCCCAGATCCAGATTTACAACGATGACATCCTGCTTTCCATGGCAAAAAAAATCAATCGTGAACACCCTGGTATTTTAAGTCCCCAGGGAGAATATCTTGATTCCCTGTTCTATGACCGGCTTCAGGCCTTGAAACAGGCTTCCGACTTCTTCAAGCCTTATATTTACCTGGTAGAAGAAAACCCGGGTGCTTTCTATGTATTCCTCAGTTCATTTGTTGCACCACAGCTTTCTGATTCCATCAACAGTACCTGTGACCCTTACAATATTCCACAGGAAATCGATCCTACAAACGACATCAAAAATGACCTTCTTAAAAAAATGGACGACATCCTGAAAAATATGCACGGTTCAATCAAAACCAATATTTATCAGGCTATAAAAAGCATTCAGTGGCTCAGATCTTTTACAGGACTCCCTTTTGTACACTTCATCTCCCAGTTTACAGACATAAAGGACAATGTTTTTACCTGTTCCTATTCCAGTGCAAAAATCGACTATGAACTTTTTGCATCGGTTTTTGACTCCCCTATTTCGGTACCAAACGAAATCCTGGAAGCCCTTTTCCTTTTCTCCCAGAAAAAGGAAATGATGGGAAACTACATGACCAGCGACATAGAAAACGCAGTCAAAAAATTCATGAGCGTAGCCACATCTCATTTTTCAAGCATAAAACTGTTTCTTTCTGTTGTGCCTGTAACTACAATGGGACGAATCATTTTCAAGGATTATGACTGGAACCCGAAACCTGCAGGCGGAGCCGAAGACTGGTTCCCTAAATTCAGAACCCAGTGGAGAAAAATCCTGGAAATCAGATGGACTGAATTCCTCAAAGAACGTCAGAAAAACCGTCTTCAATTCGGACTTCAGGAAGACTTCAATCTTTCTTCTTTCCCAGAACTGCCAAACAGACCATGGCTTTCACTTTGGGGTGGAGTTCCTTTCAACTGCGAAATGACCGCAGGTCTTCTGGGATGGTACGTAACAAATCTGTATACAGAAGACCAGAAAGCCCTGAACCTGGTTTCCATGGAAGGAATCTTTGTTAAGAGCGAAAACCGCACTGAATATGCCGACGCTCTGGATAACCTGCACAAAGCCTGCAATCAGGTAATGAACACACTGGAAAACCTGGAATTCAAAGGTTCCTACGGAAATACCTTTGAAGAAGTCAGTTCTTCCCTTTCCAGAAACTTTAAGTCACAGACAACAATCGACAATCTGATTTCCAAAATCGAAGGGGAATTTCTGCATTCGGCACAGGACATCTGTAACGCTATCCGTATACTGGAAGCAAACTTTAAGGGAATCTTTGAAGAAGTTGATGACGGTGTTCATGATCCTCTGACAAACCTGAACACAATCAAAGGTCATGACAACATCAGGTTCAAGGATGACCTGAAGGCTGCCCGTATACACCTTAAACAGCTTCTTTTCTACCTTACAGAAATTGAACCTCTGGATAAAAAGAATTAAACTACTGACGCATATTTATGGAATCTCACAATGACTTACTTTTTTGAAACTTACGGCTGTCAAATGAACATAGCCGAATCAGCCTCAATCGAACAGATCTTTATTGCCAGAGGCTGGACCAAAGCAGAAGATGCTCAGGTGGCAGACATTGTTATTATCAACACCTGTTCAGTCAGACAGACTGCAGAAAACAGAATTCTTGGAAGACTGGGATGGTTCTCCGGCCTTAAAGCTCTCCGTGCAAAACAGGATGGAGCAAAAGCCCGTACACTGGAAAAGGCCGCCGAATATGTAAAAGAGGGTCCCAAACCTCTTACCCTCATTGTTACAGGATGTATGGCAGAACGCCTTCTTGATTCCCTCAAAAAAGATTATCCATGCATCGACTATGTAGTCGGAACCTATGCAAAGAAACACTTTGGCGAAATCATCGAAGCCGTAGAAAATGGAACTTCCCTTGACCAGCCGGACGATTCAGAAAAATATCAGTTTGCACCTCTTTCTTGTGAACCTGGCTCTTTTTCTGCCTTTGTTCCAATCATGCATGGCTGCAACAATTTCTGTACTTACTGTATCGTTCCTTACGTTCGCGGCCGCGAGCTTTCACGTCCTCTGGAAGAAATCCTCAAAGAAATTGACGTTCTTTCAAGTTACGGAGTTCGTGAAATCACCCTCCTTGGTCAGAACGTAAACTCATACAACTGTGACGGAACAAATTTTGCTGCCCTCCTTAAAAAAATCGCAGACAGAATAAAAGAAACCAAATCTTCTATTGGATGGGTTCGTTTCATGTCCAGTCATCCGAAAGATCTTTCCGACGAAGTCATCAAGGTGATTTCAGAAGAAGAAGTTCTTTGCCATCACATTCATCTTCCGGTTCAGCACGGTTCAACAAAAGTGCTTAAGGAAATGAACAGAAAATACACCCGCGAAGACTACATCGCCCTTGTAGAAAGAATCAGAAAATCAATTCCTGATGTTTCCCTTACCACAGACCTTATGATGGGCTTCCCTGGAGAAACAGAAGAAGATGTTGAAGATACCCTGTCTCTTATGAAAACTGTAAACTACGAAAATGCTTTCATGTATTACTACAATCTGAGAGACGGAACTCCGGCCGCAGTAATGCCAAACCAGATTCCTGTTGAAGTAAAAAAAGAAAGACTTCAGCGCGTCATCGATCTTCAGCTTCAGATCACAACAGAACAGATGTCAAAACGAGTCGGTCAGACTGTAAAAGTTCTCTGCGAAAGCATAAGCCGCGACAGCCAGGATGAACTTCTTGGAAAAACTGAACAGGATGAAAGAGTTGCCTTCAAAGCCGACAAAAAACTTATCGGAAATTTCGCAACTGTAAAAATTGAAAGTTTAAACGGAAACACCTTCAGAGGAACTATTATTCAATAAGTTCTTTTACCGTCCGGTAAATTTCCTGAACGGCATTCCTTGCTGCTTCTTCAGTCAGGGAGGAATAGTTCATTACAAATACATGACCGTCTTCTTCCCTCTTCTGATGAAAATATTCAGAAAGAGGCAGAAGGCGGATTTTTTTTGCTTCAAGAATATTCTTGAATTCTTCATCGCTGCAATTTATTTTCAGAGACAAAAGAAAATGAAGTCCTGAGTTTTCTTCAGAGATTTCGGCAAACTGATTCAATCCGCTTTTTCTGATTTCCCGAATAAGAAAGTCCCGCTGACGACGGTAAAAATTCTTCAGCCGGTTTATGTGCTTTTCAAATGAACCGCCTTCTATAAATTCTGCAATTGCATACTGAACAATGGAACTTACCGGACAGGAATAAAAAGAAAGTCGAGAATAATATCTTTCAATAAGACTTGAAGGAAGAATCATATAGCTTACACGGATAGTCGGTGAAAGAGTTTTTGTAAAAGTATTCAGATAGATTACCTTTCCTTCCGTATCGCTTCGTTGAAGAGTCGGAATCATTACTCCGGTCATTCTGAACTCACTGTCATAATCATCTTCGATTATATAGCGGTCCTCTTTTGCAGAAGCCCAGGCAAGAAGTTCTCTTCGCTTGGCCACCGGTGTAATGATTCCTGTAGGAAACTGATGACTTGGGGAAATATGCACAACATCAACTTTCTGATTTTCCAGGTCTTCAATCTTTATTCCGTTCTTTGAAAGGCCTGCGTATTTTACAGCGGCTCCATTGGCCCCATAAACCCGGGAAACTTTTTTATATCCTGGATCTTCCACACAAAAGGTCTTATCTCTGCCAAGAAGCTGAACTAGAAGACCATAAAGATATTCAGTACCCGCCCCAATTATCACCTGAGCCGGATTCACCTTCATTCCGCGGAAAGAAAAAAGATAATCAGCTATGGCTTTTCTAAGAGCAAAACAGCCGGATGGTTCCTGAGGAAGCAGAAGTTCATTCTGATATTTTATAAGGCAATCTCTTAGAACACGAGACCATACGCTGTATGGAAAGTGTGACGGAAGAATTCGGTTACTTGAAAAATCTGCATCAAAAGTTTTTGTCAAAGTTTTTTCTGCAAAACCGGAAAAATCGTTTTCTTCTGGCACCGCCTGCAAGTTTTCCCTGTTTCCTGCAAGGGACTCTGAAAGATCACAGACAAAAAAGCCTTTTTTCGGATAAGAATAAATATAGCCTTCCGCAATCAGCTGTTCGTATGCATTCTCAACTGTTATTACACTTACTCCCAGATTTTCAGCAAAGGCCCTTTTTGAAGGCAGCTTCTGATGAGCATTAAGAACGCCCTGTGCAATATCCTGCCTTATAAAATTATAAAGCTGCAAATAAAGAGGATTTTCATAAGAATCTGAAAAGGAGTAACTAAGCATAATCTAATTTTTTGTATTTTCCAGAACATCCACTATATGACTTCCAGCCCCGACCAAATCGGGTCTGTCGGAAACTGCAAGAACGTATTTCTTGAAAGCGGCAAAAGTTTCCTCATCCATGGCATTAAGTTCTCGGCGCATGTAATCAGAAGGACCGTCAGGTGAAAAAATCTTCAGGCGCTTAAGTCCCGCCTTTGAGTCCAGCCGGTCAATATCTTCTATTCTTACGTAATCATAAAGTTCTTTTTCATCGGCCTGAATATGAAAGTCTTCCGAAAGCCCGCCCTTGGCAAGAACACCGGGAAGTCTTCCTTCTGCCATGCAATAAGTCAGAACCGAATATTCATTCATAGTGTATGCCACCATAATGATACCGCCTTTCTTGGTTACACGGCTTGCTTCTTTTATGGCCTTCAACTTTTCCTCGTCCCCTATAAGGTGATAGCAGGGACCGAACATGATTGTCAGATCAAAAACATCGTCATCCAGAAAAGAAATATTACGGGCATCTCCACCCCAGGTTTTTACGGAAGTATGTTTTCCGCGAAGCACTTCAAGATTTCTTTTTACCAGTTCTACAGCTGTAACATCATAGCCTTCACTACAAAGCTGAACAGAATAACGACCTGTTCCGGCTCCAAGATCAAGAATCTTGATTTCAGAAGAAACTTTATCATTTGGAAGATAATCGTGAATATATTTCAGAGAAGTCTCGAATTCCACCTGTCCGTGACGGGTTGTCAGCCGGTGTTCTTCATTGAACTTATTATAATACTTTTCTATTTCTGTCATAGGTCTATTATAAAAAAAAGCCTGAACAGAATGAAGTACACACTTCTCCGATCAGGCCCTTTATTAAACCTTGAAGATTTTTCTTCAGGCTTATTTATAAGAAAGATTCAGTTTAGTCCTGTGGAACATTAACCCAGGCAGCATCAATTGCTTCGCAGGCTGCTTTCTTTTCTTTCTTTGAAAGGAAAGATGCTGTATAGCTGTATTTAAGAAGTTCCTTGATTTCGTCCATTGTGAATCCAAGGTCTTTCTTACAGAGCCACAGTTCCTGAAGCATTGTTGTCTTGAAGAATACAGGGTCATCAGTATTGATTGTAACAATCATACCTGCATCGAAGTATTTCTTTACAGGATGATCTTTTGCTTTTGTTACGATTTTCTTTGTGAATGTATTTGAAGTGATACAGATTTCAACAGGAATCTTTTTCTTTGCAAGAGTTTTCATGAGTTTTTCATCCTGCATTGCTGTAAGACCGTGTCCGATACGTTCAGCGTGGCAAAGATCAATTGCATCCCAGATTGATTCAGGTCCAACATCTTCACCTGCATGGATTACAGCGTGTTTGCCGTCTGCAAGGGCCATTTCATAAACTGGAGCGTAATCTGCTGCAGGACCTTTACTTTCTGCCCCACCAAGACCAATACCGATGATATCTTCACATGGATACTGTTTCTGGAGGTTATAGTTGTTGATTGCGTTTTCGCATCCGAAAGTACGTGAAACGTCTTCCATCAGTTTAATAACAATACCTGTCTTTTCTTTGATTTCTACGATTTTTTCATGGAAAACGGCAACCATTTCATCATATTTGAAACCTTTCTTAAGGAATGCAGTTGGTGCGAAGAAAGCTTCACAATATGTGATTCCGTTTTTCTTAAGATACTTTCCAAGATCATCGAACACCAGACGGAAATCTTCTACAGAAGTGAAAAGATCCTGAACTTTCAAAAAAGCCTGAATAAATCCATTCAGATCGTTATATGTAAAAAGAGATTTCTGTTCTTCATCAGTCATTTCTTTGCCGAAGCGTTTGAGGTAAAGTTTTTTTACTGAATCCAGAGTGATAACAGCTTCAATATGAATATGAAGTTCTGCTTTAGGAACTTTGGCTATAAATTTGTTGAATTCAGACTTTTTCAAAATTAACTCCTTAGATAAACTTTTTGAATACAAATACAGTTTATCATATAAAATATCGGCTTGAAACAGTAAAATCTTTAAAGTTTTTTTTTAGATTTTTTTTGGAATATTGTTATATTTTTTCTACAATAAGCATTGAATTGTGCCGATTTATGCTTTACCATAAGTAAAACACCCTATAACAAGGGCTCAAACAGTAAATATATTTCTATATATAGGAGTAAAAATGAAATACGGTTATTTTGACGATGACGCTAAAGAATACGTTATCACAAGACCTGACACACCAACTTCATGGTCGAACTATCTTGGTTCAACTGTATATGGTGCTGTTATCACAAACAACGCCGGTGGATATGGTTTCTACAAATCAGGCGCTCAGGGACGTTTTATGCGTCTTCGCTTCAACGCTGTTCCAATGGATCAGCCTGGCCGTTACTTCTATCTTCGCGATCAGGAAGACGGTGACTTCTGGTCTGCTTCATGGCAGCCTGTAGGAAAACCACTTGATCAGTACAAATCTGAATGTCACCACGGTACAGCCTACACAACAATCATTTCTGAATACAAAGGTATCAAATCAGAAACAAAATACTACGTTCCACTCGGAGCAACATTCGAATACTGGAGACTTAAGCTCACCAACACTTCAGACAAAGTACGCCGCATCCGCGCTTTCTCTTACTGTGAACTTTCAAACCAGTGGAACACAACTCAGGACCAGGTAAACCTTCAGTACTCTCTCTTCATCAACAAAGGTGAAAAAGTAGCTGACAACCTGCTCCGCTTCTCTATTCAGGACAACCTTTACATCCAGCACCCAGAATACGATGTTGGTGGTGCTTACATGCACTCTTGGATGGCCCTGGTAGGTACTCCAATGACAGGTTTCGATACAAGCCGTGAAGCTTTCATCGGAACTTACGGAAACTACGAACACCCAGCAGCAGTTGTTAAAGGAAGCTGTACAAACTCAGAAGCCTTCGGTGACAACTCTTGTGGTACAGTTCAGGGTGACGTAGAACTCCAGCCTGGCGAAACAAAAGAAATCATGGTTCTTTTCGGAATCGATGATGCCCGCGCTGTAGGACAGAAAATCGTTGCTGAATACGGTTCATTCTCACGTGCAGACGAAGAATTCGACAAACTTGTTAAGAACTGGCACGCAAAACTGGGAAGTTTCAAAGCAATCACTCCAGATGAAGACATCAACCACACAGTAAACGTTTGGGGTCTTTACAACTGTCTTATCACATTTGCCTGGAGCCGTGCAGCTTCTCTCGTATACAACGGAGAACGCGACGGTCTTGGTTACCGCGACTCGGTACAGGATATCCTTGGTGTTTCAGCTGCTATCCCTGAAGAAGCAGAAGAACGCCTTGTACGCCTCCTTTCAGGACAGTTCTCTAACGGTGGTGCCCTTCCTGTAATCAACAAGGACTTCGAAGCTGGAAAACAGGCTATGATCGATGATATGGAATTCCGTTCTGACGACTGTCAGTGGTTCTTCCATTCAGTTCCATGTTTCGTTGCTGAAACAGGTAAATTTGACTTCTACAACCGCGTAGTTCCTTACGCAGACAAAGGTGAAGCAACAGTTTACGGACACCTTAAACAGGCACTTCTTTTCAACCTGGAAAGAATGGGTGCTGACGGACTTCCATGTGGTCTTTTGGCTGACTGGAACGACTGTCTTAAACTTGGTTACCACGGAGAATCAATCTTCGTTACATTCCAGCTGCGCCTTGGTCTGACAACTTATGCAGACATCTCAAAACGCCTTGGAAAAGAAGACGAAGCAAAATGGGCTCTCGAACAGCGTGATATTCTGGACAAAAACATCCAGAAAAAATGTTGGGACGGAAAATGGTTCATCTGGGCTGTTGGCGAAGATGGAACAGTTTACGGTACACAGACAATCGAAGAAGGACAGATCTACTTCAATACACAGGTTTGGGCTGTTATGTCTGGAGCTGCAACACCAGAACAGCAGAAATCTTGTCTGGAAGCAGTTAAAGAAAAACTGGCAACTCCATATGGACTTATGCTCTGTGCTCCACCATTCACAAAAACTCGCTCAGACATCATGAGCTCTGTAGTATTCCTTCCTGGTATCAAAGAAAATGCTGGTATCTTCAACCACACACAGGGTTGGGGTGTAATTGCTGAAATCATGAACGGAAACGGTGACCGCGCTTACGAATACCTGAAAGCTGCCCTCCCTGCTTCTTACAATGACAAAGCAGAAATCCGCCAGAGCGAACCTTATGTTATCGGTCAGACAACATACTCTACATACTCTAAACGCCCAGGAAACACACGTACATCATGGCTTTCTGGTGCTGCAACATGGAACTACTACTCAACAACACAGTATCTCCTTGGTATCAGACCACAGTACGACGGACTCCTTCTGGATCCATGTCTCCCACACACATGGGATGGATTCAAAGTTGAACGACGCTGGCGCGGAATGAACCTGAAGATTGAAGTTAAAAATCCACAGCACATCTGCAAAGGTATCGAATACGTAGAAGTTGACGGAAAACGCCTTGACGCCTGCTACATCCCAGTAGACATGCTCAAAGACGGTTCAACAATCGTTGCTTACATGGGAAAAGATGCTAAATCTTCACCAGTAGAACGCGTATAATCTTCAAGTTTATCAATAACTGAAGAAAAGCCCGGAATAGTTCCTATTCCGGGCTTTTTTTTATCTTCCTGCATATCTATTTTTTTGCTTTTCACAAATTCCCATGTTATGATAAGTATAGAGTTTAGTTTATCAATTCTTCACAAGGATACAATCAAATGAGAAAACATGTATATGACGGCACACTGGTTGACATGAAGGATCCGGTGAACTTTTTAATGCCCTTTATTATGCCCCGCCGCACTGACAGCCAGGTATTTTTTGATTTCCGTCTTGATGTTTCAAAAGTAGAAGACTTCATAAGAGCCCAACAGGAAGATATTCCAGGTCTTTCAATATTCCATTTCTTTTTTGCAGTAATAATCAGATGCTGCGCCATTACCCCTCAGGTAAACCGTTTCATCGCAAACAACGGTATCTATCAGAGAGACCATGTTAGAATCGCAATGAACATCAAAAAATCCCTTACAGAAGACGGTCCTGAAAGCATTATCTACCCTACTTTCGAAAAAACTGAAAGCCTTAAAGAAATTGTAGAAAAGTCAAATAAAGCCATAGAAGAAGCTATGGCTGAACTGGATAACCCTCAGAGCGATGTAGATAAACTTTGTAAAATCCTTAAACATCTGCCACAGTTTATCCTTAGAGGCTTCATTAAATACGTTCAGTGGGCAGATAAACGTGGAAAACTTCCTAAAACTCTGGTTAACGCAACTCCCTTCCATTCGGGATTCTATGTGACAAATGTAGGCTCCATCGGACTTCCTGTTATTTACCACCACCTTTACGAATTCGGAACAACTTCCGTGTTTATAGCCATCGGTAAAAAAGAAGTTGATACTGACATGGCCCGTAACGGCGACATGAGCCGTACAAGAATTCTGCCGGTAAAAATGGTTATGGATGAACGAATCTGTGACGGATTCATTTTCTCCCGTGCATACAGAACTATAACCAAGTGTTTCGCCAATCCGGAAATCCTCCTTGAAGGCTGGAAACCAGAAAACGAATAAACAAGAAATAAAGACAGTGGTAAAACAAAACAACTGCCACCGTTAAAATCATAACCACCCCTCAAAGGGGTGGTTTGCACTTAGCCTATAAGGCTAG
>JAKSTG010000120.1 GCA_024402695.1 Treponema sp.
GGACTGAATAATTGCAGATGTGAAATCGAAGGAGGTGAGGTTGAATGAACAAATTTTTACCAGGGTGTCTGGCGGACAGACTTGATGATTTAAGAATTGCACAGGGACTTGATGGGAAGACAGTAGCCTATGAAGCTGGGATAAGTGAATCTACATATTCAAGATTAAAGAACAAAGGAGTCTATTCGGTTGATCCAGAAGCTCTGATTCGTATAGCTGAGTTTCATGGAGTGACAACAGACTTTCTTCTTGGTGTAACAGATGTTCCTGAAAGAACATATTTTGAAATAAGGGAACTGGGACTATCTGCACAGGCAGCACAAAGAATGTATGAGGGAAAAATTGATATGGATATGCTTAACACGTTGCTTGAAAATGATGATTTTGCAGAACTGTTAAATGCGTTGTCTTTATATTTTCCTGATAAGCTGCAGGACACATTTAATCTGATAAACGACAACATGAACTTTGCACTTTCTTTGCTTGGATCAAGTCTGGCAGCTGGAGAGATTAAGGATAAGAAGGATGCAGGAGAAACGATGGAAATCATAGAAAACTCAAAAGTCAGTCTTTCTTATGAAATAGAAAATATAAAAGACAAGTTTGTGAAAATGATTGAAAACATAAAACTACATTATCAGCAGATTAATGCAGACAGAGAAAACAGAAAAATATTTTCATCGGAAATGAAAACAAAAATGTATATCGCAGGGAAACGCATTTCCAAGAACTGGAAAATACCTATGAATAAGAAAGCAGAGCTTTTGGCAAAAGCAAGTGCAGATGCACTGGCAAAAAATCTTAACAAAGAACAGAGAGAGATTTATGAAAAAGCTTTCTATGAGATTTTGATGATAGAGATAAAAAATGGAAAAACGCAAAGAGCAGGACAACACAAACTATAACGAACTGAATAAAGTGCTGTGTGAAAGAATACAGGCAGGAGATGTAAAAGCAGAAGAGGAACTGCTTGATCTGAACAAGAAACTGATATTTTCCATTGCCAATCAGACATGCAAAGTAAAAGGCTTTGAACAGATGAGAGCATTCGGATATGAAAAGGAAGATTTTCATCAGGTCGGACGAGTTGCAATGTTAAAAGCAGCAAGGATATATGACGCAGAGATAAATGATTCGTTTGGTGGTTTTGCAAAGACAGTAATCAGCAATGCAATGTGTGACCTTAAAAGAAATGGTGAAAGTTCTTATGAATGGAAATCTGTAGGAGTGGAACAGCGTCTGTTTTTTGATGACATACCCTTTGATGAAAACGGATGGCTTGCCAATAGTGTGGTAGACATTATTCTTGCTGCTTCAGAAAGAGATCCCTGTGGGAATTATGCAATTAAGGAAT
>JAKSTG010000121.1 GCA_024402695.1 Treponema sp.
TCAGGTATGCCCCGCTGAAACTACTCGAAAACTCCCATGTAAAAAGTACGCCAATGATCAGAAACAAAAACAATGTTGATTTTCTAAGAAGCAATAATCTTACATCTTTTTCAAACAAAGCAGCCATTATCTTGCACCTCCTGTAAGCATCAGTATCAGATCATCAATATTACCATTCTCAATAACGATCTCAGGATAATTATCCTGATAATATCTTTTCTCCTTTGTAAAACAGGAATAGCCATATGGTGTCTGAACCGTCTTCATCAGATAACGTGTATCCAAAGTGTGATAAGTTTCCTCATCTACTTTCAGAATACCGCATTCCCCCAGTATCACATCGGTATCTTCATGAAGGATCACTTCTCCATTATGGATCAGATAAATATCGTCACAGATACTTTCCAGATCGGAAGAAATATGAGAAGTAATGAGAACCGTTCTGTTCTCGTCTTCTGCCATATAATCACGGATCATATCAAGGACTTCCCCTCTTGCTTCCACATCCAGACCAGATGTAGGTTCGTCCATGATCAGAAGCTTTGCCTGATGCGTAATTGCAACAAGCACTCTTAGTTTTGCTTTCATACCGGTGGAAAACTCTTTCAGCGGTTTATCCATCGGAAGATGCATTTTGCCGCATTCTCTTCTGAATCTGTCCTCATCAAATGCAGGATATGCTTTTTTCAATATCTTCACAATAGCAGACACCGTAAGCTGCGGACTGAATCCTGACTCTGCCAGCGCAACACCTATTTTTTCTTTTTCCTTTACACCAAGTTCTGCACTCTTTGTACCCATTACTGTAATCTCACCGTCATCCGGTTTCACGAGACCCAGAATCAGCTTAATGGTTGTACTTTTTCCTGCACCGTTTTTACCCACAAAACCGGTAATGCGACCTTCCGGAATCTCAAAATTTACATTCAAAGAAAATCCTGTATAGTTTTTTCTAAGATTATTAGCTGTGATCATATACTTTCCTCCAGAATGATCGACACGATAGCAAGGATCTCTTCCTTGGAAAAGCCAAAATTCTGAGCTTTCAGAATCACTTTGGCAAAATCATCTTCCACTGCTTTTCTGCAGGCTTCTAAGGCAAGGCTTCTATCCGTCTCTGCCACAAAACTTCCTTTTCCATGAACGGTTACGATAAATCCATCCTCTTCCAGTCGATCATATGCTTTTTTTACCGTCAGTGCACTGATCTTCAGTTCTCCTGATAATGCTCTTACAGATGGAAGCGGAGCTCCTGCAGTCAGTGCTCCGTCTATGATTTCATTTTTAATCTGATCCATCAACTGTTCATAGATCGGTACCATAGACGT
>JAKSTG010000122.1 GCA_024402695.1 Treponema sp.
TCCTTTGCAATAAGGCCCTTTATTTTTCTCATAAGCTCCACTCCTTTGATTTAATACCGCGCACATGGAAAAGCAGAATCTCATCCAGAGGAGGGCGTTCAGTGACAAAGTTTCTGTATTTGTCAGGACACTCAAGTCTGTTCCTGATCATAACATCGCAGGCAAACGAAGAAACCCTTATGCTTACTATATCTCCGGGATCAATGTCGGCAAGATTTTCCCTGCTGCATTTGAGAACAGCATGGTCTTCAAGAATCTCATCCTTGTATCCGCTCAGAATAATCTTTCCGTCGTGAATAAAAGTCAGCATGTCAGCCAACCTCTCAAGGTCACTTGTAATATGTGAAGACATAAGAATACTGTGGTTTTCATCCTGCATAAACTCCATGAAAACATCAAGAATCTCACTTCTTACAACCGGATCAAGACCTGCAGTTGCTTCGTCCAGAATAAGGAGATCCGCTTCATGTGAAAGAGCCACCGCAATCTGAAGCTTCATCTTCATTCCTCTTGAAAACGTGGAGAATTTTTTCTTTTCCGGAAGCTGAAAACGCTGAAGATATGAAAAGAAGGTTTTTTCATCCCAGTTTTCAAAAAGGTCTCTGAGAATAATATTAAGCTGTCTTGCATTCAGATTGTCATGAAAAGGAAGATCATCAAAAACGACTGCAATCTTTTCCTTTATTTCTTTTTCATGCTCATTAATATCCATTCCGAAAATCTTTATACTTCCGGAATCAGGCTTCATTGTTCCGAGAAGTGCACGGAATGTTGTTGTTTTACCTGCACCGTTCTGTCCGACAAATCCCATTACAGTACCCTTAGGTACGGTAATATCAACGCTGTCCAGTCTGAATCCGTCATACTGTTTTGTAATTCCGGATATCTCTATTGCATTTTCATAATCGCCCATATTCGGTCTTTCCTTTCGTATCAGCCTTCACTGAAAATCATCTCAAGGATGTCCTTTAATTCCTCAAGACTTACATCGCTGATTTTTGCTTTTTCACACGCTATACCAAGATGTTCCTCGATAATACGCAGATTTTCTTCCTTTATAAGCTCGGCATTCTGTGCCTTTACAAAGCTGCCCTTGCCTGTGTAGGATTCGATAAATCCGTCTCTTTCGAGTTCTTCATATGCACGTTTTGTTGTTATTACGCTTATGCGAAGCTCCATTGCCAGAGTTCTCATTGAAGGAAGGGCGTCCCCTGCCTTAAGTTCGCCTTTGACAATAAGTGCTTTTATCTGGGAGGATATCTGTGAATAGATAGGCTCGCCGGATGAGTTACTGATCAGAATATTCATGGT
>JAKSTG010000123.1 GCA_024402695.1 Treponema sp.
GGATTAAAAATATTTTAAAGGTGATATTATGCATACCTGGTCAAAAATAAGATACAAATTAGAAAATGAATATATTGCAGAATCACTGAAAGGCAGAATAAGGTATTTTGCGACAACGTACAGCAAATGTCATGATCATGAAGGCAGAGCTGCTATTTTGCTTGATGGAAAACAAATCATTTCAGGAAGTTACTGTGAGCAATGGAGTAAAGCGGAGTTATTGCCGAAAGATGAAACATTAAAAGCGAGGCTTAGTCGGGAGTTTCCGTATATGGATAATACTGCGTTAGAGTACGGTCAGTTTGATCAGAGATGCTTTTACAACGCTTTTAATGAATTTGATAATCAAAGCATAGAGCGTAGTCTTTACAGTGAAAATCTCTTAATCAGAATATTTGCAATACTGGACAGACGTGTAGGGAAAAGGACATTGAGTAAACTTAGGGAAAACATTCAAAATGAACCCCAGGTATTTCAGCAGTTCTTTTCTATCAGAATGGACGCAGAAGAAATGAAATTAACCTTAAACAAATAACAGACAATGGTGATTGTGATGAAATACAGAAATATTCAGACGGCAGTATTTATTGCAAGGCCGAATCGTTTTATAGCAGAGGTTGAAGTTGATGGAAAAACGGAAACCGTACATGTAAAAAATACAGGAAGATGCAGAGAACTTCTTCTGCCGGGAAGTAAAGTTATCCTTGAAAAATCAGATAATCCCGAAAGGAAAACCAAGTATGATCTGATTGCTGTTTACAAAAAGAATCTGGGATTAGTAAACATAGACAGCCAGGCACCAAACAGGATTGTGAAGGAATGGCTTGAAGGAAGGCCGGATTTGTTTCCGGATATTACTGTATTAAAACCTGAATATACATTTGGTAAATCAAGAGTTGATTTTTACCTTGAATGCGGTGACAGAAGGGTTTTGATTGAAGTAAAAGGCTGTACTCTTGAACATGACGGCATCGGATATTTTCCGGATGCACCGACAGAAAGAGGCGTGAAGCATCTGAATGAACTTGCCGGAGCTGCTAAACTGGGCTACGAATGTTATATTGCTTTTGCGATAACCATGCCGAATGTTACAATGGTTTATCCGGCTGTAGACATACACAGGGAATTCGGAAAAGCTCTTGACAATGCAGTAAAACAAGGAGTCGGGATTCTTTATCTTCCGTGTGATGTTAAGGAAGACAGCCTTGAGATATCGGGCTTTATAAAAAACAGCTGTTGCTGCGATTGAAGCTGAAACTGATCCGGAGAATGAAAAAGA
>JAKSTG010000124.1 GCA_024402695.1 Treponema sp.
TATATGATTAATGAAAGAAAACAGATCAAAAAATGTGCTTTTATACGGACATCATCGTGCAGGAAGACTGGTCTTGCCTCGAAGTCTGTTTTCATGATGCGGAAACATTCTTCAATCTCCCAACGCCCTTCACTTACTTTCAATATATCTTTCACATCGTCATCCAGAAGATCTGTAGTTACAGCATACATTCCGTCATAAAGTTCTTCTTGTTCAATCTTATCTGTATCCAGATAATTCTGTATCTTTGCAGCTTCTCCATCTGCGGTAACAGCAATCTTTCCTATGAATCTGGCTGGATCGTTCGGGTTTTTCCGTTCTTTTTTTACACTACCACTGCTGATCATTTTTTCTGCTCTCTCTACCTGTGCATCACGGATTGCCTTCTGATATCTTGCATATTTAGGTGAGTAAGTAATGATCAGACGCTGATGCAGGGTGCCAGGAGTATAAGGCTCATCTTTATAGTAAAGACCGGTATCGTCATCACCGATTTCGGAAAGGTTAACCGGCAAGTCATCAGAAACACGCTTGAAACCTGATTTATCAAGAGCCCATGCCTTATCATCCTTGTTCAACTTTTTGATTGACTGGGTTACGATAAATGCACGTTCACCTGCATGATTTATCTTTTTGATCTTTTCAGAACCAAGACCGGCATCACTGCAGTAAATAAATTTTGTACAGCCAAAATCCTGAAGCACCTTTTCTTCCAAAGGTTTCAAAGAAGTCTGTTCATTTGCATTTCCAGGAAAAAGAGAGAAGGCAAGCGGAATTCCGTCGCCATCCATAAACATTCCCATCTGTATGATTGGATTTGGCCGGTGTTCTTTACTTTTTCCGTATTTTTTGTTGCCGTCCTCCTGTTCAATCTCAAAAAAGTAGTTTGTACAATCATAGTAAAGAATCTTGTCATTTCGTTTTCCAATGAGATGACTGTTTTTATATACTTCAGATTGAATAAAATCACATTCATTTCCGAGAACATCAAGAGCACGATATACGTCATGCAGCTGATAAGAAGGTTTTTCAAGGAATTCGGAAGCAATCTTATAAGAAGAAAGCTTACTTGCAGGTTCCAGGATCCTTGCATAAATCAGATCAGAAAGAATTGCGTTGATATCGAACTTGAAGTTATATTTATCTCTGATCTTGCGGCAGGTCTTATCAAGCTGGAGACGATAGTAAAAGGATTGCGGAAACAGATATCCTCCACGATAGAAGACCTGTTGATCATAATCCAGCTTATGATTAGAGTGAAAAGTAATCT
>JAKSTG010000125.1 GCA_024402695.1 Treponema sp.
CCCTCGCCCCAACCGTAGTTCTGATTATTGGCCCTACAGTATGAAGCACATATTTAGAGGGAAGATTAAAGGCCGGTGTAATTTTACAAAGTCCTGTCCCTTCAGGTTTTCCCTGTTTTTCCATCAGTTCATTACAGGCAAGCCTCAGCTGAATGCCCGCAAAGGTATGGATGCAGTTGTCAATGCAAATATGCAAGGGAGCAAAACATCCAAGAAGAGCCGAGTTTGCCGCATTTACGATGGCATCAACTTTAAGGGTTGTAATGTCCCCCTGCCACAGATACAGGTGACTGTTATTTTCAGAAAAAGGTTTTAGAGCATTCACATCAATCAATCCCCGTTCCCGATTTCTTTCCAAAAGATATTCATCCTGCACTCTCAAGAATTCTTCGCTTACAGAATAAGGCCCTCGGATATTCATCAAAGAGCGAAGCAAATCCCGCTGCCCTTTCTCATCTTCTGGAATTACAAATCCACCCTCATTTCCGGGTGTAAGTCCAAGATATAAACCGGCACTTCCATTATCTTCTTTGAGAAGTTCTTTTATCAAATAAATCCGTCTTTCTTCCTGTGTCATAAGCTTTTCAAAACCTCATAAATATCATCATTTATACAAATGCTCTGCTTTTTAATTTCGTCTGGAACTACCGCTTCACCTTTGTTCAGGCAGATATATTTTGCTTTTGGATTTGCATAGGTCATCTGCCAGAAAGGATACTTTATAATTCCAGGAGTATTTCCGCCAACTCCCAGTTCCAGAAAAACAATGTTGCCGTCTTTGTGTTTGTTCAGGAATTCCTCATAACGGACAGCAGCTTTATTCCAGCCTTCATCTTCTACAAAAGTATTGTCACAGCGAAGATTCATTGTCATGGGCTTTCCGCATTCAGGGCACTTTGGAACAAGATTGGATGAAACAGTCATTTTAATTCCATCAAATCCATTTTCTGGCAGTTCAAGATTTTTGTTTTCTGTAATAATAAATCCCTGTTCAGTAAGCATTTTTTCAACAAACAGTTCATTGTCGTAAGTCTTTTTGTGACAAGGTTTACTGCACTGCCAGAGCCCATAATCTCCCTGAGTATAAAACAAACGATCTTTATCAAAACCCGCCTTCTGGAACGCATGGTCAACATTTGTAGTGAGAACAAAATAATTTTTAT
The DNA here is from genome assembly GCA_024402695.1 of Treponema sp. Taxonomy (GTDB): domain Bacteria; phylum Spirochaetota; class Spirochaetia; order Treponematales; family Treponemataceae; genus Treponema_D. Next base: position 1,164 of record JAKSTG010000125.1, read on the forward strand.
TCCCAACAAGTTCCAGCAATTTTTCATAAACAGGTTTTGGAGAACTCACATAACGGTTTACAAAAATCTGGCGGCTCCAGTAAGCCCAGTTTTC
>JAKSTG010000126.1 GCA_024402695.1 Treponema sp.
CAGATTGCATGGATGCTTTTCTTAAAAGTTTATGATGCAAAAGAAGAAGACTGGGAATTTGAAGACGAAAAATATGAATCAATTATTCCAGAAGAACTTCGCTGGAGAAACTGGGCTCACCCTGAAAATCAGAATGAAGGACTTACCGGCGACAAACTGCTTAACTTTATAAACAATCAGCTTTTTCCAACACTCAAAAACCTTGAAATATCACCAGATACACCAATCCGCAAAACAATTGTCCGCACAACTTTTGAAGATGCCAACAACTACATGAAAGACGGTGTACTTCTCCGTCAGATTGTAAACATCATCGACGAACTGGATTTTGGAAGCTACGAAGAAACTCACGCCTTTGGTGAAATCTACGAAACAATTCTTAAAGAACTCCAGAGTGCCGGAAGTGCCGGTGAATTCTATACACCTCGTGCCGTAACACAATTCATGGCAAAAATGATAAAACCACAGATTGGCGAAACAATGGCAGACTTTGCCTGCGGAACTGGTGGATTTTTAAGCAGCTGGATAAAAGAACTGGAAGCTGTAAAAGATGCAAAAGGAAGCATCACAAACGAAGAATCAGAAAAACTGTACAACTCAATTTATGCCGTAGAAAAAAAGCAGTTCCCATACATGCTTTGTGTAACAAACATGCTTCTGCACGGAATCGACAGTCCAAAGGTTTACCACGGAAACTCACTTATCAATAAACTTCTGGACTACACTCAAAAAGATGCCTTTGATGTAATCCTTATGAATCCACCTTATGGCGGAAGCGAAAAAGAAGACATCAAGCAGAACTTTCCTTCAGACCTCCGTTCCAGCGAAACAGCCGATCTTTTTATGGCAGTAATCATGTATCGCTTAAAGAAAGAAGGCCGAGCCGCAGTAATTGTTCCAGATGGATTCCTTTTTGGAAACGACAACGCAAAAAACAATCTCAAGAAAAAGCTTCTTACAGATTTTAATCTTCACACAATCATCCGCCTGCCAGGAAGTGTATTCAGTCCTTATACATCAATTACTACAAATATCCTCTTCTTTAATAATGAAGAACCATCAGGCGAAACCTGGTTCTATCGCGTAGACATTCCATCAGACCGCAAGCACTTCAGCAAAACAAAGCCAATGGAACTGAAGCACTTTGACGACTGTATTGCCTGGTGGAACAACCGTACAGAAATCAATGACGAAGACGGAAATCCAAAAGCAAAGAAATATACAGC
>JAKSTG010000127.1 GCA_024402695.1 Treponema sp.
GCAAAGAAGGGAAGTGGACTTATTATTCCATAAGCTGCTGTATGTTCAAGGAATTCAAAGCTTATTTTGATTCAATCACTTGTTATAAAGACAGAATTGGCCATTCCGAACCTGCTTCAGAAGGCAAGTCTGAATGCTGCTGCGGAGGTAAATAATGGTCTGGGATTTTATTCAGAATCAGCTCCTTGGAATGAAGTGGCTTTCGGTTTTAATTCAAAAACTGGTGACTGCCTGTGGTCTTGATGCAACATCCCGTCTTGGAGGAAGTCTCCTTTTCTTTTTAATGGATCTTGTAAAAATCAGCATATTGCTTTGTGTTCTGATTTTTATAATCTCTTATATACAGACATTTTTTCCGCCTGAAAAAAGCCGAAGAATTATGGGCCGTTTTGGTGGAATGGGGGCCAGAATTATTGGTGCTTTGCTTGGAACTGTAACTCCATTTTGTTCCTGCTCTTCAATTCCTATCTTTATGGGCTTTACTGCGGCAGGTCTTCCTCTTGGAGTAACCTTCAGTTTTTTGATTTCTTCCCCAATGGTAGATTTAGGAAGCTTGGTACTTTTGATGAGTATATTCGGTTGGAAGGTTGCTGTGTTATATGTGTTGTTTGGACTTGTGATTGCAGTTGCCGGAGGAACCTTAATTGAACATCTGCACATGGAAGAGCAGATTGCAGAGTTTATCCGTAATACAAAAGCTGCAGAACTTCCGGAAATGGAAATTACCTGGAAAGACAGAATGCATACTGCTTGGAGCCAGGTGGTTTCAACTTATAAAAGACTGATTCCATACATTTTAGTTGGAGTCTTAATCGGCGCATTCATTCACAACTGGATTCCGGAACAGTGGATTGAAACTGCTCTTGGAAATAAAAATCCATTTGGGGTTGTACTTGCCGTTATCTGTGGAGTTCCAATGTATGCGGATATTTTTGGCTGCATTCCAATCAGTGAAGCATTACTTGCAAAAGGTGCACTGCTTGGTGTTGTCTTGAGCTTTATGATGGCAGTTACAACTTTGAGTTTTCCGTCAATTGTAATGCTGAGTAAAGCAGTTAAGCCAAAACTTTTGGGAATCTTTATTGCAATTTGCGTTGTAGGAATTATTGCTGTTGGGTATTTATTCAACTTTTTACAGGGAATTATTTTATAAAATATAAAGGAGTTTTATTATGGAAATTAAATCAATTAAAATTTTAGGTCGTGACGGATGCCGTAACTGT
>JAKSTG010000128.1 GCA_024402695.1 Treponema sp.
CGTCTGTAAGCAGTTTTATGATTTTAAGACGATTAGGATCCCCTAAAGCCTTGCAGAGTTCACTGATTTTTTCTTCTGTCATAATCACCTCATATAGATAACTATCTATATATTAAATATAATTAACATATAGATGATTGTCAATGTGAGAGCAGCTGAAACTGTCTTTTCATGCAAGTTACTTCGGTCTACCATGTCCACACGAATAACAAACTTATGCTATAATTATGATATGACTAATAAGCTTTCTTTTGATATTCCTGATTATAAAAAAATTCGTGTAATTATTGATACTGATGCAGCCTGTGAAGCGGACGATCCTTTTGCCATTTCCCATGCACTTATGTGCCGTAAGCTGATTGTAAAAGGTATTACGGCAGAGCACTTTGTAGAAGAAGGTTCTGTTCAAAAAAGCCTTGCTGAAGTGAACACAATTCTTGATGCAATGGATATAACTGATGTCAAAAGTTACATAGGTCAGACAAAACCATTTTCTGAATATGAAAAAGAAGAACTGTCCCCAGCTGCAAAATTCATAATTGAAGAAGCAAACCGTAAAGACGACCATCCACTTTTTGTTTTGTGTATCGGGGCAACAACAAATCTGGCTTATGCATTAAAAGCAGATCCTTCAATTGCAGAAAAAATGACTGTAATCAGCATTATCGGGCATAATTATTCAGATCCGCTTCCTTGGCGGGAATTCAACGCATACAACGATATTGATGCTATCAACTATATCCTTGAAAGCGGTGTGGAATTCTGGCAGGTTCCTAGCGATGTGTACGGTTCCATGCTTGTAAGCCTTGCTGAATTGGAAAGCAAGGTTTTGCCATACGGAAAGATTGGTCATCATCTTTTTACACAGATGGTGGAATACAACATGACAGAACGTGCCGCCTGGACTCAAGGAGAAAGCTGGGCTCTTGGAGATTCACCTGCAGTTGGAATTGCAATGTATCCAAGATGCGGAAAATACGTGGAAAGAGAGGCAAAGCTTTTTAATCATGATGAACTGACTTCTTACGGCGAAAAAATTCCTGGAAGAAAAATCAGAGTTTATGAATCTGTAGATTCCCATTTTATTCTGGAAGATTTCTTCGCCAAACTAAAACTTAATTTCTCAAAATAAAATTTACGCTACAGCAGCATATTTCCCTGCAGAAATGTCACAAATC
>JAKSTG010000129.1 GCA_024402695.1 Treponema sp.
AGCTTTTGAACGCCTGAATCCTGATAAGAAGGACAAATGGCTTTCTGTTTTTGATGATATAAAAAAAGAACTTAACGATGATGATTTAGGTAAACAGTTCTACGAAAGACTTACTTCAATCTCTCCATATAAATTAATTGATTTTGATAATCCTAAAAACAATGATTACCACTGTACAGCTGAGTTTACCTGCCGCAACGGTGAAGATGAATTTCGTCCAGATATTACACTTTTCATAAACGGACTTCCTCTTGTATTCATTGAAGTAAAGAAAACAAACAATGTTGGCGGAATGGTTGCAGAAGCAGACCGCATGACTTTTGATCGTTTTCCTAATAAAAAGTTCCGTCGTTTTATCAACATTACACAGCTCATGCTTTTTTCTAACAATATGGAATATTCTGCTTTAAATGGAATTGTTCCAATTGAAGGTGCATTTTACTGTACTGGCTCTCGTAAAAAAGCTTTCTTCAACTGTTTTAGAGAAGATAATTTTGCAAATCAGCCAGTTCCATTGTTCAATGCCAATTACCCATATAAACCAATTGATCAGCTGGTGGAAAAACAGATTCTTACAGATTTTAACTGTCAGGTAATCAAGCAGTCACCAGAGTATCAGACTAATCTTGATACATATACTCCAACAAATAGAATTCTAACTTCCATGTGTTCACCTGAACGTTTGTTGTTCATTCTGAAATATGGAATTGCATATGTAAAATCTGAACGCGAAGTTGATGGAAAAATTGAAGTAACAGACCAGAAACATATTATGCGTTATCAGCAGATGTTTGCTGCTATGGCAATTCGTGATGCTCTTAAAGCTGGTAAAAAATCTGGTATTGTTTGGCATACACAAGGTAGTGGTAAGACAGCTCTTTCATATTACCTTACTCGCATTCTTACAGACTTCTATGCTTCTCAGAATAAAGTTACAAAGTTCTATTTCATAGTAGACCGTTTGGATTTGCTGGAACAGGCGAAGCAAGAATTTGAAGCTCGTGGATTGAGCATCAATACTGCAAACAGCAAAACCGAACTTATGGAGCAGTTCCGCAACAATCAGAGTCAGGAAGGAAATTCTGGTAAAGCTGAAATTACAGTAGTTAACATTCAGAAGGTTGAAGAAGACCAGAATAAAGTTACTGTAAAAGATTATGCTACAAACCTTCAGCG